>CANGNS010000001.1 GCA_947455465.1 Comamonadaceae bacterium
GCCAACCCGGCGCTGTCTGCCACGCTGAGCGGCTTTGTCAATGGCGAGAATCTGGCCAGTTCCGGCGTTTCTGGCGCAGCCAGCCTGAGCACCAGCGCCACCCAGATCAGCGGCGTGGGCAGTTACACCATCAGCGCAAGCATCGGCAGTTTGTCGGCCAGCAACTATGACTTCAGCAATTTTGTGGACGGTGCGCTCAGCATAGGGCAGCGGCCCATCACGATTGTTGCGAATCAGGCCAGTAAAACCTACGGCGACCCCAACCCGCTCTTGACTTATGAGGTGCTCGCCGCGGGCATGGGCAGCAGCCGCGGCTTGGTCGGCGCAGACCGGTTCAGCGGCAGTCTGGGCACTGTGGCCAATGTGCAGTCGGGCCCGGGGCTGTATGTCATCGACGCCAGCGCGGTGTCTAACAGCAATTATTTGATCAGTACGCAGAACGCAATTCTCACGGTCAAGCCCCGGGTGTCTTTGCAAGCCGAAATTCGAGAGAATTTGACTCCAAGCCTACCTGCGTCACTGGCTTTCAATGCCAAGGTTCCCTGCGGGGCCAGGTCGGGTTTATTCGAAGTTCCCGCGCCGCGTGTTGCAGCCAATGCGGGAAGCCTGTCCGCTTGTTCGAAGGCCGAATCGCTCTAAGCGCACCTCATTACTCTGTTGGAAACGCCCCCACGGCATGCGCTTTTGGGTAGGCGTGCACGTACTGCACTATGAAAATTAAAACTGTTTTAGTATTTTTGCGCTTGTATAGCTTGGCCCTGGCCGCATTACTCGGTACGGGGCTCGCCAGCGCGGCGGAACTTGCCACGCAGGACGCCGCCGCTTTGCGTGTCCAGGTGTCTGCGTGGAAAATATCGGGCAACACCCTGTTGCCGACCGAAACGCTGTTGAAATCCATGCAGCCCTGGCTTGGTAAGCGCTTGAGCATTGAAGAGTTGCAGGAGCCGTTGGCGCAATTGAGCGCGCTGTACCGTGCGCAAGGGTTTCCGCTGGTGCAGGCGGTTTTGCCAGAGCAAGCCTTAGATGAATCCGGTGCAGTAAGGGTGGAGATTATTGAAGCCAGGTGGGGCGCCGTGCAGGTTCACAACAAAAGCACGCTGTCTGACGGCTTGGTTGCGATGTATTTAAGTGAGCTCCAGCCAGGTTCAGTAATTCGCGGAGACACCTTGGATAAGGCGGCCAGTTACCTCGCCAGTGTGCCCGGCATTCAGACGCAGGCCAGTTTGCGTCCTGGCACGCTTTTCGGGACGAGCGACTTGGAGGTGGTTCTGAGCCCCGGCGAAACGAGCGCAGGCAGCTTGCATACGGATAACCAAGGCAATGCCTACACCGGGCGCAATCGCGTGGGTTGGTATCAGCAATTCTTCAATCCATTGGCGCGGGGGGACACTGCGAGTATCGGAATTGTCACCTCAGGCCCTATGCTGGCAAATGCGCGCTTTAGTTATGAGACGCCCTTTATTCAACCCGCTGTCTCGCTTGGATGGTCGGTGTCGAAATTTGAATATCAGTTGGGTGACGCCGCCAGCAGTTTGGTGGCCGGCGGCAGTGCCCAGCAGTCGGGCGTGTGGGCTCAATATGATGTGTTCCGGAGCTCGGCGGCCTCTGTCAAAGTGCGCGCGCAACTGGACAGCTATGCTTTGCGCGACAGTATCGAAGTAAGCAATACCAATACCGCGCGTCGTATCGATGCGGCCGCTTTGGAAGTGCATACCGAAATAAACCAGCTACCAGCAGGCGCTGCCAGGGCGGGGCTCACGCTGGGCTGGCATGGGGGCAATACGCGCTGGGTGGACGCGCAGGCTGCGGTGGTGGACAGCACCGGCGCGCATATTGCCGGCGATTACGGGTATATCAACGTGAAACTGCAGGCCGAACACGCCCTGGGACCTGTCGGGAGTTTGTCCCTCGCCTGGAGCGGCCAATGGGCCAACACCAATTTAGATGGTTCGCAGAAATTTACGCTGGGCGGGCCCTCGGGTGTGCGCGCCTATGAAACCGGGGTGTTGAACGGCGATACGGGCCAGCTGCTGTCCTTGCAATGGCGCTATGGGCTACCCATTGCAAGCGACGCGCCTTCTGGAGGTCTGTGGCAGTCGCGGGTGTTCTGGGATTATGGGCAGGCCAAAATCAACCAAAAACCTTGGCAAGCTTTGGATAATGAATTTGCCATCAGCGGCTGGGGCCTGGGCCTGGATTGGCAGCATCCCAGTGGCTGGCAGGCCAGCCTGAGTATGGCCTGGGCCAGTGGCACGGTTCCCGCCCCTTTGGCGTATTCCAATGCCACGCGCACCTCGGCCTGGCTGGAGCTGCGTCGTACGTATTAAGCAGTGTCGGGTGCGTGCGCCAGTGCCCGGGCGATGGTATTGCGCTTGATACGGCTTTTGGGGCAGGGCCCCTCCAAATCAAACCAGCTGCGGATATCTTCATCCAAGCCCAGGCCGTGCATGAAGTTGTAAATCGCTTTTTTCAAACCGGCACCTAGTTGCGCATGGTCGGTGCCGGTGGCGTCGGTAAACCCCACATCATTTTTGGCGAAGCCTTCAAACGGCAGGTCCGTGCGCACCACACCGTAGGCCGCAGGGTCCAGGCCGACGGGGGAATGGACGGTGCAGGTAAAGCGGTGGAAAAATCCGCTTTGAATACAGCCGTTTTCAAATAACTGCCGCACATACTCCAGCGAGTCCACGGTTTCTTGCACGGTTTGCGTCGGGAAGCCGTACATCAAATACGCGTGTACCAGGACCCCGGCATCGGCAAAACCCTTGCTCACACGCGCCACCTGCGCGACCGTCACGCCTTTTTTCATGAGCGCCAGCAAGCGGTCCGAGGCCACTTCCAGACCGCCCGAAATCGCAATGCAACCGCTTTGGGCCAATAACTCCGCCAATTCAGGCGTAAAGCTTTTTTCAAAACGGATATTGCCCCACCACGAAATATGTACTTTGCGGCGCAACAATTCCTGCGCCAAAGCTTTGAGCATTTTGGGCGGCGCGGCCTCGTCGACAAAATGAAAACCGGTTTGGCCCGTCTCCGCGACGATGGCTTCTATACGGTCAACCAGGGTTTGCGCTGTCGCGGTTTCGTAACGCCCGATGTAATCGAGGCTGACGTCACAAAAACTGCATTTCTTCCAGTAGCAGCCTTGCGCGATAGTCAGCTTATTCCAGCGCCCATCGCTCCACAGGCGGTGCATGGGGTTGAGCATGTCCAGCAGAGACAGGTACTGATCCAGCGGCAGTCCGTCCCAGGTGGGTGTGCCCACATCTTCGAAGGCAATGTCGGGCTCTTGCCAGCGCATCAGGCGTACGGTGCCGCTGGCCGGGTCGCGCACAAAGGTGCGCACCAAGCGTTCTGTAGAACGGGCGCCCTGCAAGTGCTCCAGCAGCGCCAGAAGCGGGCGCTCGCCGGCATCGAGGCAGACAAAATCGACAAAGTCGAACAGCCGGGGTTCCTGGAGTTCGCGCAATTCGGTGTTGACGTAGCCTCCGCCCAGGGCAATGCGCACGTCTGGGTGGTGGCGCTTGATAGCCTGGGCAATGCGCAACGCCCCATACACCGCGCCAGGGAAAGGCACCGACAGGACCAAAAGCCCGGGCTGGTGTTTTTTGAAGGCCGCCAGTGCCAGGTCCTGCAGCAGCGTATCGAGCAAATTGGGCGGCGCGGCCAGCGCCTGGGCCAGCGCATCAAAGCTCGGTGCGCTGGCGGCCAGTGATTCGCCATAGCGCACAAAGGCAAAGCGGGGGTCTACCGCGTCACGCAGGACGTCGGCCAAGTCGTTGAGGTACAGCGTGGCCAGGTGCCGCGCCCGGTCGTTTTGTCCTAGCGCGCCAAAGGCCCAGGCCAGCGGGTCGGGCGCATCGTCGTCGCCGTAGGCGTCCAGGGCAGCAAAGCGCGGTCCCTCGGGCAGAAAGCCGCGCCCGGCGATGCGGTGGCTCAGGGTGGAGTCGCGGCCCTGCAAAAACGCGATGACCGGGGAAATTGTACTTTCATAGCCTGCAAATTCTTGCAAAAAATGCTGCACGCTGTGGCTACGCGCCTTGGCGGGCAGGGCGCTCGCCAGGGAACGCACTTGCCCCAGCGCTTGGGGCGTCAAAACGGCCAACACCAGACCCAAGGCCAGGTCCTCCTGCACCGCCTCCACGCCCTGCGAGCGCAGAAAGCCGGTCAGATAGGCGGTAGAGGGGTAAGGCGTGTTGAGCTGCGTCATCGGCGGGATGACGCTGAGCACCTTGATGGGCTGCGGGCTCACATGCCGGCGTAATTGGGTCCGCCGCCGCCCTCGGGAGTCACCCAAACAATGTTTTGCGTCGGGTCTTTGATATCGCAGGTCTTGCAGTGCACGCAGTTTTGGGCGTTGATCTGCAGGCGGTCGGTGTTGTCGTCGTTCTTGACGTACTCATAAACGCCCGCCGGGCAGTAGCGCGACTCCGGGCCGGCGTAGGTTTTGAGGTTGACGTTGACCGGCACCGACGCGTCTTTCAGTGTCAGGTGCGCGGGTTGGTTTTCTTCGTGGTTGGTGTTGCTGATGAACACGCTGCTCAGGCGGTCGAAAGTGATTTTTCCGTCTGGCTTGGGGTACACGATGGGCGTGCACTGGGCCGCGGGCTTGAGCATCACATGGTCGGGCTTGTCGCGGTGCAGCGTCCAGGGGATATGGCCGCGCAGCACAAACTGCTCCAGGCCGTTCATCATGGTGGCCACCGTCAGGCCTTTTTTGAACCAGTTTTTGAAGTTGCGGTCTTTGTGCAACTCTGCGTGCAGCCAGCTGGTCTGGAAAGCGGCGGGGTAGGCGCTCAGCTCGTCGTGCGCACGCCCGGCCACGACGGCCTCGTAGGCAGCTTCGCCTGCGAGCATGCCCGTTTTGATGGCGGCGTGGCTGCCTTTGATGCGACTGACGTTCAGGAACCCGGCATCGCAGCCGATCAGCGCACCGCCGGGGAACACGGTCTTGGGCAAAGAATTGATGCCACTGGCGTTGATGGCGCGCGCGCCATACGAAATGCGCTTGCCGTGCGCGATGCCCTTGGACGCATCGCCCTCCAGATACCAGCGCACATTGGGATGGGTCTTCCAGCGCTGGAATTCTTCAAACGGGCTCAGGTAAGGGTTGGTGTAGCCCAGGCCGGTAATAAAGCCCATGGCCACTTTGTTGCCCTCCAAGTGGTAGAGGAAGGCGCCGCCGTAGGTCATTTCGTCCATGGGCCATCCGGCCGAATGCATGACAAAGCCAGGCTGGTGGCGCGCAGGGTCGATTTCCCACACTTCTTTGATGCCGATGCCAAAGCTTTGCGGATCTCTGCCGGCGTCCAATTGGTATTTGGCAATCACTTGCTTGCCCAGGTGGCCGCGCGCACCTTCGGCAAAGATGGTGTATTTGCCCAGCAACTCCATGCCCAGTTGAAAGCTGTCGCCCGGAGTGCCGTCCTTGGTCACACCCATATTGCCCGTCGCCACGCCCTTGACTGCACCTTTGTCGTCGTAGAGCACTTCAGCGGCAGTAAAGCCGGGGAAGATTTCCACGCCCAAGGCCTCGGCTTGCTCCGCGAGCCAGCGCGTGACATTGCCCAGGCTGACGATGTAATTGCCATGGTTGTCGGCAAAAGGCGGCAGCAAAAAATTGGGCATGCGAAACGCCCCTTTTTCGCTAAAGAACATGATGGCGTCGTCCGTCACCGGCTGGTTAAGTGGCGCGCCGCGCTCCTTCCAGTCCGGGAACAGTTCGGTCAGCGCCTTGGGATCCATGATGGCGCCCGACAAAATATGGGCGCCAGGCTCCGAGCCTTTTTCCAGAACCACCACGGAGACCTCTTTACCGCTGGCCGCAGCCCGTTGCTTGATCCGGATCGCGGTAGACAGGCCACCGGGGCCGCCGCCTACGACGACAACGTCGTATTCCATCGATTCGCGGGGGCCAAACTGGGCCAGGATTTCTTGTGAAGTCATGGGGTTCTCGTAAAAAGTGGTCGGTGTGGGTGCAATTCAAGGCCGCGCTGGGTGCCGCGGCAAACCTTGAGCTTAGCGAGGCGCGAGACGAATCGCACCGTCCAAACGGATGACCTCGCCGTTAAGCATCTCGTTTTCGATGATGTGCTGGGCCAGCTTCGCGTAATCCTGCGGCGTGCCTAGGCGGGAAGGGAAGGGCACATTGGCAGCCAGGGCGTCTTGCACCTCTTTGGGCATGCCAAAAAGCATGGGCGTGCCGAAAATGCCAGGGGCAATTGTCATGTTGCGGATGCCATTGCGCGCCAAGTCCCGTGCGATGGGCAGCGTCATGCCCACGATGCCGCCTTTGGAGGCGCTGTAGGCCGCCTGGCCAATTTGGCCGTCATAGGCAGCTACCGAGGCGGTGGAAATCATCACGCCGCGCTCACCGGTGGACTCGGGTTCGTTTTTGCACATGGCGTCAGCCGCCAGGCGGATCATGTTGAACGAGCCTACCAAATTGACGGTGATGCACTTGTTGAACAAAGCGAGGCCATGCGCGCCGTTCTTGCCCACTGTTTTCTCGGCCGGGGCAATGCCCGCGCAGTTGACCAGGCCCATGAGTTTGCCCATGGATACGGCTTTGGCTACGACCGCCTGGCCATCGGCCTCGCTGCTGACGTCACAGCGCACGAAGGCGCCGCCGATTTCCTTGGCAATTGCCTCGCCCTTGTCGGCCTGCATGTCGGCGATGACCACCACGCCGCCCTTGGCGGCCAGCATGCGGGCCGTACCTTCGCCCAAACCCGAGGCGCCACCGGTAACGATAAAGACTTTGCCTGCGATTTCCATGAAAAACTCCGGTAAAAATGAATAAAAAGTGCCAGGGTTGCGATGGCCCAATGGCCTCCCGCCTGTGGCCCAATTATCGCCCAAGCATGGCACTTGGCCGCCTCATTGCGGTGCGCGCTCGGCCGGGGTGCAAAGAGTGCTGCTATACTTCGACGCAGAATTTCAGGCGCATAGCTCAGCTGGTTAGAGCACCACCTTGACATGGTGGGGGTCGTTGGTTCGAGTCCAATTGCGCCTACCAACTACAAACCTCGGTAAATCTATGATTTCCCGGGGTTTTTGTTTTTTGGGGCAAGGCAAGCCCTCAAAAGAGTCGGTCCAAAGATTTGGAATACACCACGGATTTTTTGAGGAATTTCTCGTGGTTGGCCTCTATATCGCCGAGCTCGTAAAGGTAATTCACCATAATCGCGCTCGACTGCGCGATGCCTTTTTTTGACAAATCTGCCGCCCAATTGATATTGTGCAGTTCAGCGCCATTGGCCAAGTGGAACTTGGCTACGGAATCGCCCGCAGCGCTGTGAACCTGTTTGGACAAATAGACAAAGCACAAACGCATCAGCGCGGCCTTTTCCTCGGCCGAGGCCGCAGCGGGTTGCCAGCCGGCGGCGGCTTTTTTGCTCCAGGTCTCGCCTTCGGGCATCAAAACCTTGGTGGCTGCGGCAATTTTGTCCTTTTTGTCCGCCAATTGCGCCGCGCTGAGCGTGCTGGGCAAGGCGTCCAGCCAGCGGTTGAAACCGGGTACCGGCGACAAAGTGCAAAAGGTCTTCACGCTGGGTATTTCTTGCAGGATTTTTTCGGCAACCCGTTTAATCAGGAAATTGCCTAAATTAACGCCCTTTAAGCCGGGTTGGCAGTTGCTGATACTGTAGAAAATCGCTGTCTTAAACTTCTTGGCTTCGAGTGCTTCGGACTTTTTGTCCAAGAGGGGCCCCACTTCTTTGGCAATGGCGCCGACCAGCGCGACCTCCACAAATATCAGCGGCTCGCCGGGGAGCTGGGGATGAAAAAATGCATAGCAGCGGCGATCGGGCTGGAGTCGACGGCGCAAATCGTCCCAGCCGTCGATGGCGTGGACCGACTCATGGTGGATGATTTTTTCCAATAATTGCGCTGGTGAGGACCAGGTAATTTCGTGCAGCTCCAAAAACCCCGGGTTAAACCAGGACCCCAGCAAATGTTGCATATCGGCATCCACTGCCCACAAGCCTGATTTGGTTCTGGCATGTTCTAGCAGGCGCTCGCGCATGCGGACAATGGTCTGGGTGCCGTCTGGCGCGCGGTTGAGTCGGCGGAGCAATTCCTGGCGCGGGGGCTCTACGGTTTTAAATAAATGGATCAGGCTGTCGTCATCGGCTTTTTCCGAATAGCGCTGTGCGGCATCGAGCACGGCGCTGGGGTCCGGGCTGAATTGCTTGGCGAGAAACTCAAAAAACCGGAGCTGGTCGGCCTTGTCCAAGGATTTAAAGTGAGTTACCAGCTTGGTGGCCGCGCCGCGTGCGTTGGCCTCGCCTCGCTCCGACATGAGGCTGAAGGCGGATTTTTGCGCCGATTCGAGGGCACTGGCTTTGGTAAAACGTTCAAACACGTTGGGCCCCGTTGGTGATAATTGGTCTCATTTTGAGACCTCTAAAGGCGTTTTCAGTAAATTTATTGCAAATAACCCTTGGTTTTGCTGCCCTAATGGGCGCCAGCGGGGAAAATAAGGCCCATGAAGAGCACCGTCGCCGTTTTTTTGCACCATCCGACCTGTTCCACCGACTCCGTCAACGGCGTGATTGCCGCCTTGTCGCCCATGGTCCATGTCAAGTTGTTTACGCGCCACAAGGTGCAGGAGGGGTTTTTTGACGATGTCGATTTGGTGGTTTTTCCGGGCGGAAACGGCGAGGCGACCACATTTCGCAGCATTCTCAAACCCAATTTGCCGGATATTCGCGCTTTTTTACGGCGCGGTGGGAAATACCTGGGCATTTGCATGGGCGCGTATTGGGCCGATGCTTATTATTTCAATTTACTCAAAACCACCCGGTGCGTGCAATATATCAAGCGCCCTAAGGCGGATATCCGCTCCTCCTACGGAACCACCGCGCCGGTGACTTGGCGCGGGCAGGACGAGCGCATGTATTTTTACGATGGCCCGACATTTACCGGCGGGCAGTTTGATACGGTAGCAAGCTATGCCAATGGCGATCCCATGGCTATTGTGCAGGGCAATATTGGCCTGGTAGGCTGCCATTTGGAGAGCCAGGCGCACTGGTACACCAAAAAATACATGCAGCCGCAATGGCACCAAAATAGGCACCACCGCATGCTTTTGCAGTATGTCGTGGATTACCTGCTGAAGCCGCCCCAGTTATCCCTGTTTTAGGCGCCGATCACTGGCGACATTGCGTAATTTTTTGTCGCAATTGAATCGCACAAGTCGCGGTGCCTCAATACACTGGATAGATACTTAAAGACCCCCAATTTTCCCTAGGAGCAAGCGCAAAATGGCCAAATTCCCTGAACGAGCCAAGGTCGTCATTATTGGCCAAGGCGGCATCGTTGGTGCCTCGGTGGCGCACCACCTGATCGAGCGCGGCTGGGACGATATTGTCGGCATTGATAAATCGGCCATCCCCACAGACGTGGGCTCCACGGCGCACGCCTCTGATTTTTGCTTCAACACAATGCACGATCAGATGACGATTTTCACCACCAAGTACAGCATCGACTTTTACGACAAGATGGGCCGCTACGAACGTATCGGTGGGCTCGAAGTGGCGCGCGTGGGCGATGACGAGCGCATGGTCGAACTCAAGCGCCGTGTCGCATCGGGCAAGGCCTTTGGCAACCGGGTGGAAATGATTACGCCGGCCCAGGCCAAAGCCAAGTTTCCACTGCTCGAAGAGAACATGATTCAGGGCGCCTTGTGGGACCCCGATGCGGGCTTGGTCAAACCGCGCTCGCAAATGGTGGCCGGTGAATTGGTGGACGCGGCAGTGGCTTCGGGCAAGTTGCAGTCCTTTGCCAATACGGCTTGCACTGGTTTGCGCATCGAAAACGGACGTATTGAGGGTGTGGAAACCACCAAAGGTTTTATTGCCGCGCAGTACGTGGTGGTTTGCGCGGGCTTGTGGGGCCGCCTGATTGCGGGCATGGCGGGCGAAGATTTGCCCATCATGCCGGTCGACCATCCGCTGACTTTTTTCAAACCCTACCTGGAATTTGCAGGGACGGGCAAAGATATTGGCTATCCGCTTTTGCGTGACCAGGGCAACTCGGCCTACTTGCGCGACACGGGGGACCCCAAGACGCCCGAAGGCGGTCAGATCGAGTGGGGCTATTACGAAGAGAAAAACCCCCGTATGTGCCATCCGCGTGATTTGTTGGAGAAGGAAGAGGCGCGCCTCTCGCCCTCGCAGCGCGATCTGGAGCTCGAGCAAATCATGGCGCCCCTGGAGCGGGCGATGGAGCTCACACCGATTTTGGCCGAGCTGGGGTATGACGATAAATATTCGTTCAACGGACTTTTGCAGGTCACCACCGATGGCAACCCCTCGATCGGCGAGTCCTCCAAAGTGCGGGGCCTTTGGTATGCGGAAGCGGTTTGGGTGAAAGACGCCCCCGGCGTAGGCAAACTGGTGGCCGACTGGATGACGGACGGGCATACGCACCTGGACCACGCGCGTATTGATGTGGCCCGTTTTTACCCGTACCAGCAAGAAGAGCAGTACATCCACGACCGTTGCTACGAAGGCGCTTTCAAGATTTACAACCCGCCCGTGCATAACCGCGAACCGTATAGCGCCGGGCGCGGCATTTTCAAGAGCCCGTTTTACGAGCGGGAAAAGGCGCTGGGAGCCTACTTTATGGAGCTGTCGGGCTGGGAACGGGCCCATGGCTACGCCAGCAACGAGCACCTTCTGGCCGTGTATGGCGACAAGGTGCCGGTGCGCGCCAATGAATGGGATAACCGCCATTTCTGGCGCGTATCTAACGCAGAACACCTGAAGATGACCGAAGACGTGGGCATGATTAACGTCTCTCACTTTGCAGAGTTCGACGTCGAAGGCCCGGACGCTGCCGACTTGCTGGAATACATTTGTGTGGCCAAAGTGGGTGGTGACACGCCGGTAGGCAAGGGCGTGTACACGCACTTCTTAGATGCCAAAGGCGGCGTGCGCGCCGACCTGACGGTTTTGCGTTTAGGGCAGAACCATTACCGTATTGTGGACGGCGCCGATGCGGGCCACCGCGACCTGACCTGGGTACGCCGCATGGCGCAAGACCGGGGCGCCAATGTCAAGATCACCGACACGACTACCGAATACGGCTGCCTGGGCGTGTGGGGTCCGAACGCACGGGCCACGATCCAAAAGATTGCCGACGAGCCAGACCAATGGACGAATGAGGCTTTCCCGTTTGCCGCCCTGCGCAATTTGACCATCCAAGGCGTGCCTGTCTTGGCGTTTCGGATTTCCTATGTGGGCGAGCAGGGCTGGGAGCTGCACTTCAAATACGACGACGGGCTGGCCCTGTGGGACGCTTTGTACGCCCTGGGTGTCACTCCGGTAGGCGTGGAAACCTACGCCAACAGCCGCCGCATGGAAAAAAGCTTGCGTTTGCAAAACGGTGATTTGCTGACCGAATACAACCTGTTTGAAGCAGACTTGGCTCGCCCCAAGGTCAAAGCGGCAGATTTCCATGGCAAAGAAGCCCATATGCAGTTTCGCGAGCGCGAGCACCAGCCCGCGTATTTATGCACCTTGGTGATGACGCATAACCTGGACAGCGAGGGCGTGGCGCGATACCCGGTGGGCAATCTCCCGGTGATGGACCCAAAGACTGGCAACAGCCTGATCGACTCCCAAGGGCGGCGTTCTTACACCACGAGCATTGCCTTTGGTCCGACGCTGGGCAAAAACATCGCGCTGGCCTACCTGCCTTACGAGTATTGCCAAGTGGGGTGCGAGTTGCAGGTGCAGTACTTTGCGGACGTGTATCCGGTTACTGTGCAGGCAGTTGGTTATGCTGCCTTGTATGACCCGCAAAATACCAAGCCACGTTCATAAGTGCAGCGCAGGCACCTAAGCGACGCACTTTTCAAATTTGATTGTGCGCGCTGACGTACAGATAAATGACGCCCCATGGCACATAGTCGCCGGGTGTTCAAAAATTTGTATATCAAGGTAAACCATGTCACGCAATCAACGAAACTCCACAAGTTCCAAACCCTACGTATGCCAGACGGCTCACAAACCCCTCCGAGTGCTGGCGCTGTGCGTGACCGTGCTGCTGGCCAGTACGGCGGCTCAGGCGCAAAACAATGCGACGCCCCATTCTGTCGTTCCTACCGGTACCTATATTGCATTGAATGCCGGCACTTCTGACCTCTCGCGTCCCATTACCGCATTTGGCGTGTTAGGCGGACAGCAACAAGGGCAGGCCTACGGTATCGCCATGGGCCATTACCTGGCAGGCCAAAATTATGGGTTTGAGGTTGGATACGCCGACTTTGGTTCCGTCACGCGCTACGGCGGCAATACCAAGGTAGACGCTATTACCCTGAGCATGCTCGGACGCATGCCGCTGAGCCAGAGCTTCAATTTATTGGGCAAGGTTGGCACAAGTTACAGCCGCACAGATGTTTCCACCAACGCCGCCAACAGCAGTTTTGCGGGCAGCGAGCGCGGTTTTGACTGGTCCTACGGCATTGGCGGTGAGTTGGCAGTCACTGCGCAGTGGAGCGCGACCTTGCTGTATGCCGAACACTTTGTGAAGTACCCATCGACTGGCGTCGAGCGTGTGAGCTCGACGGTGCTAGGCGCCCGCTACTACTATTGATTGCGCAAAAAAGCGACAGGCAGCGCCTGTTGCTTGTCTGCCTGCGCGGGATTCAGAGTCTGGTGATCTCCGGTGGGCTGCTGGTATGCCAAACGGCACGTGCATCGGATTCTGCTATCGCCGAACTGCAATACCAATTTGCACGCCAAGTGGACCATCGACTTGCGCTGCCCTTGGCAGACCAAGCTCGCTACATCAAGCTGTTGGAACGCGCACTGACGCAATCAGGCATTGTCGAACTGACGCCCCAAATGTTCTTGCTGGTAGACCGAAGTCCTTCGGTTCAAGCGGCATTTTTGTTGCTTTTCAATGCGCCGAGGAAATGGCATTGGATCGGAGCGACGTCGGTATCCACGGGCAAGCCCGAGGGTTTCGAACACTTCATAACGCCCACGGGAATATTTTTGCACGCACCGCACAACCCGGACTACCGTGCAACTGGTGCTTACAACGAGAACCATATCCGCGGCTACGGCGTGCGGGGTATGCGCGTGTATGACTGTGGATGGCAATTGGCCGAGCGGGGGTGGGGAAACGGTGGCATCAGTCGTATGCGACTGGCAATGCATGCGACGGACCCGGTTCGGCTGGAAGGGCGCTTAGGGACTGTGGCATCAGAGGGGTGCATACGCATCCCCACCAGTTTGAACCATTTTTTAGACCACTACGGTATCTTGGATTTGGAATACGAGAGCGCGCTAAAGGAAGGTAAAGCCATGCGCGTGTTGCTGCCAGATCGCCAAGCCGTGCCATGGCAGGGCCGTTACATGGTGGTCATCGATTCAGAATCTCGCACCCGCCCTCACTGGGCATCTCGGCCAAGCGTCCCACTGAACAAGTCAGGTCAAAAAGCGATTGCTAGATAGGCGCTTTTGGGTGTTGCACCGTACAGACTGGCGAACCGCTGTGCTGCACTATTTGATGCAACTTGGCATGCGCAATAGGGCATTTACAGCCGACCAGTATTTTTAACCATCACAATATATAACGCGGAGTTTCCTTAGTGTGAGTGATTTCGTGGCTACAAATGCCCGAAGGTCCTGACATTAAAGAATTTCCGGGAGCAAGTCAGTTCGCTTGCGAACCAAAGGCGCCTGCGCAAGATTGCTGGAGCAATAGTTTGAAACTGGAGCATACACAGGCAATGGCCGCCACGAAATGACTGGTGCCGTGATTGCTCGCAGTGGCAGGCTAGGCCTCTACAATGAGATCTCATCGCCTCAATCAAGAAATTTTAAGGAGATTCCATGAGTGAAGATCCTCGTTGTTGCGGAACGGGTACTTGCATTATCAATTCGCAAGGTGAATGCTGGTGTGGGCAACGGTGGGATGGGCAAAAAATGTGCTTTCAGAAACCCCTGGATCAGGAATTAGCACCAAGCCAGGAAAATCTTGATTCTTCCGCTGCAGAAGGTAGCGCGCAGGATTAATCTTCCTTCGCTCTCATGATTACTTTCTTGTTATGAAGAGGTGCACCTCGCTTTCCGTTCTACTTCTTGTGTTTTTGGTGGTCGCAGGGTCGCATATTGGCTGGACATCGCGCGATAACGGAATCCTCTTGGTCTTAGATGGGCGCGAAATTGACCTGGCAGGTAGTGCTAGTGATCAATGGAACCGAATATCAAGAAATTGCGATGGTGTTGTTCGGCTGCAGCCTGCCGATGAAAAGTATCAAATAGCGACCCGGCTTATTCAAGCTTATAGTCCGCCCCAGTCCCAATCAGTTCGCCTTGCGGGTGTCTGGTCCATGGGAAAATGGGGTCTGGCTGAGGCTGAATTTGTGGAGTTATTGCCAGCGGTGGTGCTGATTGATTTTGCAGAATCCGAGCCACACATCATTGGAAATGCAATCTGGAGTGGATACACAAAGCCTTGGAAAGCCGGACCCTTCATCAGAGGCTACCTGCGCAGGCAAGCCCCTGAATTGCCGCCAGCCCTTGTCCATTGCTTTGAACCTCAATCTCTTTCATTTAGATAGGTAATTTATCTAAGCCCCAAGAAAAATAGATTTTTACGAGACCATTTGTCTAGGTATGGATTTTGGTGTTGTCGCACTGTTCGTGATGACTGCTTATTTCCTAGGCGAACAAGTCAGCTTGTTGTGAGGCCTGCGGGGTTTTCCTGGACGTTTTGGGCCTTCGACCTTGGCCAGAATTAGGTAGTCCGCTCTTTCGGGACCCATGCCGGTCTTGCACATCCTCAGCCTCCATCTTGGACTGGGGTGTTTTACGTAAACCGTACATTCGGTCTTTAGCGGCTCGCATGGCTGCCTTGTCGTCAACGATGGGTAGCGGATAGTCAACGCCGATCATGCACGCGGCCATACGCTGTACGCTCGGATCCATCTTCCACGGTTCGGCCAGATAGGGCAGGGGAACTTTGGTGAGTTCGGGTACCCAGCGACGAATGAACAGGCCTTGCGGATCTTGGTCTAGCGCTTGCTTGGTGGGGGAATAAATACGCAGCGTGTTGGTACCCGTGGTGCCGCTTTGCATCTGCATCTGACTCCAGTGAATACCTGGCTCATAGTCTAGAAATTGACGCGCCAAAAATGATCCGGTTTGTCGCCAGTGCAGCCATAGATGGTAGCTAGCAAAGCTCACCAGCATGGCCCGCATGCGAAAGTTCAGCCAACCTGTGGCTTTGAGCGAACGCATGCAGGCATCCACCATGGGATAGCCGGTTTGGCCTGCGCACCAGGCTTCGAAATGATTGTTGTTAAATGCATCCTCGCGCAAACCATCGCACACGCGGGCGAAATTATGAAACTCGATGTCGGGCTCATTTTCAAGCTTTTGCATGAAATGACTGTGCCAGCGTAGTCGTCCAGCAAAGCCGCGTAGCGCATACGACAGTTCCCGCTCAGGGGTATTGCCAATAGCCAACTCGGTAGCTTGGTGTACGGTGCGCAGAGAAATGGTTCCAAACGCCAAATGGGGACTCAGGCGGCTGCACCCCTCTTCAGCACTCAGAGGGCTGGAGAGTGCCTTTCGATACCCATAGCCGCGAACCTTCACAAAGCTGCTGAGGGTGCGCCTTGCGGCTTTTTCACCCGCAGATTGCAAAGTTTTTCCGTGGGGTAACAGCCCCAGGCTCACTATCGTTGGCAGCGCTGGCTGATCCAGTGACAGAGTTGCGCAAAATTTATTTTTTAACAGGTGCAGGGGCGCGTCCATACGCGCTTGCCAGCGTTTGGCCCATCCCGCACGGTTGCGCAAACCGCGTACAACACCGTTCTGGCTGAATTGCTGCCAATTTATGCGTGTTGATGCGCACCAGCGGGCGACATGGCGGTCCCGCGCGTAAGACCAAGCGGCCCCGGTCTCCCCGTGGCTGAGCATGTGTGTAAACGCCAGTTCATTGTGAAGTTGTGCTAGCACCGGGACCGCAGAGCCCACGCGCACCAGCAAGGGCAGGCCGCGTTCTGCCAGGGCTATGCGCAACTCAGCAAGACAGGTCAGCGCGAAGTCGACATGGCTGGCATCACAATCTGGGCTGCTGAGCCACTCAGGTTCGATGATAAAAATGGCCAGCGCATCCGCGAAAGCACTAGCGGCAACCAGGGGTGCATGGTCATGCACCCGCAGATCACGCTTGAACCACACCAGTGCGCGTTGCGGTGTCAAACTGCCAACCACTATGGCCGCGTATGGGTGGCGCGGTGACGTAGAAAAACGGCACCGCGTAGCGCGACGTGCTTGGTGTGTCGTCCGGTCACTCTTTTTCGCCATATCCGGAAAGAAGAGGGCTTGAGGTTTCGGCGCATTAGATCAATCACCCCGGATTCATTCAAGTCGAATTGCGCCTCTATCGCTTCAAATGCAGTTCTGTCTTCCCAAGCCATTTCAATAATGCGGGAGATGCATCCTTCGGATAGTGCGGCTGCGCCAAGCGCTGACCCGCAAGTTATTGAAGTTTTCATAAAAATCGGTTCAAGAAGGTAGCTATGAAGCTGTTTGTATATGTTTCATACACAAACATCAAGGTGGTTTTTGGTGAAAGCATCGCCAAATTTATATACTGGAATTATTGCCATATTTTTCGCAAAATCACCAGTAATTGCTCCCATGATTGAGGCCCAGTTTGGGGATTTCGCCCAACATGGACACCTCCTCCAGGATTCACGCCGTTTGCCACATCAGTTCTTATTCGCACACTCCCTACGGGGTTGTCAAAATCATGGTAACTGTCAGGGTAAACATACAGCTCTGAACCTGTTTCTTTGGCTAATTCAATACATGGTTGTGGCGGTGTCCAGTCATCGAGTTCTGCGATCATCATGGCCAAAGGAACATGTGGGCGATAGTGAGACTTCAGTGCATCGGAACATCCTGGATAAAAGGCAATTGCAACGCTCGGTTGAATTTTTCTAGATATAACTGTTTCTCTGTTTCCATCTGTACTTACCAAGACCGTAGTACCGCCTAGTGACCAACCAAGTAAAGCGATCTTTGAGGTGTCTGCCCAGCTTTGTGACGACAGCCAATGTAAAACACCATCTACGTCATCCGATCTGTGTGATTGTTTAATTTTACGTACATCAAATTTCTGGGAGCACAAACTGGTTTCACCCCTGGATGTGAAACTGTCAGGGAAAACAATTGAATATCCATGGTCTGTAATCAATTGAGCCATCCCAGAATGCCTTGGATTCAATTTTCCTTGATTCACGCCAATCGTCGTGTAGAGACCGCCACATCCATGAAGAGCGACTACAACAGGCCGAGATTGGTGGTTTGACATCCCGACAGGGTGCAGAATTTGTGCCTTAATTAAATTTCCATCAGCACTTGGAATGTCAACCACCTCTGGAGCTTGGCCAAAGCACAGAAGGGGAAATGAAATTAGCAAGACAATCCATTGTCTTATAGGTGAGATGTTCATACGGCTGGTTCTAGGTCAAGGCAGCAATGGTCATTTAAGTGATGCAGGGCAAGAACCCTAAGGCAAATAGGAAAACCAGGTTGCCAATAGTTAACGGCATGAAGAATCAGGTTGCATACCTCTGGTTATTCCAAAATTCGCAAAGTCCACAGAATCGTCTACATTCTGATTGAGGGTCGAATGGTGTCTCCTATAGATACCCCATTTGGGTCGAATATGGTCCGCGCCTTGCCGCCAAAGTTCTAGCCCGGATTGATCAACTGCAACAACTTGTCGTCCATGTTGGTCAATAATGCTTAGTTGATAGCGCCCAGCCGTATTTAAAAAAGTGATTTGTTCGCGCACATCCAACCATTGGCCCCTGAGTTGGGATAATTCAACGGTATAGATTTTTTGGTAGGTTGCTGAATTAGTTTTTCCATTGCCTAAGTAACGAATCTCCATTAGCCCATTGGACAGCGGCGTAAAGGTAATAAGTGGTGAATCTGAAAAATTACCACCATAAGCCTTAATTTGATGAAGATGCGTAAAACTGGGCGAAAACTTCATATCAGTGCTAATTTTGAAGCGCCATGTGTATACGAAGGTGTCGCCTTCCCTGGCTTTAAACGGTTGATGCACTCCGCCAGCGCTGGGTGCAATTTTGATCTCTGTTCGTGACCTATCGCCCCCCTCTGAAAGGGTCAGGCGATCAAGGTTGACATCGTTGGGCTCATTGGCCAAAAAAGAAAAATAAGGGCCTACAAAGCTGTCTTCAGGCATTGAAATAATGTGGGGGCGGTTCGGTACGCTTACACCATCACTTGGTGCTTCAACTGCGCCGGTTCCCAACACACTTTCGATAAGGGCATAAGTGCCAAGTACCCCTTTGGGGTCCGCATTGAGACATAAAGTGTTACCGACCACACCATTGGGGCGATCGCCCGCCGAGGCAGCTTGCACTATCAAGCACAGTGCCCAGGGTCCTAAAGTAGCACGGAGTCTTTGTACTTTCATGTTAAGTAGTCTTCTCTTATGGGAGAAAACTGATCGAGCAACATGCTTTTTTCCTCTAAGGCAGTTACGCCGTGACTCGTGTGGTGCGGTGCAATAAAAGCATCTCCCACTTTAAGTATGCGAACTTTTCCGTCAATAATGGCCTCAAATGAACCGGCGATAACGTAGGCAATCTGGTCATGTATTTCATGCGAGTGCGGAGTGCCCACTGCGCCTTTGTCAAATTCCATGATTACGGACATGAGTTGCGGCGTATGTCCAACCACCTTGCGGCGAATGCCATCTTCCAGCTCGTTCCATGGTGTCTCTGCGTTATTGAAGAATTTCATGAGGTTTCCTGCGGTGTTAAAAAGTTAAGATTACTTTTAATATCGGCATAGTTATTAAAAATACTTCTGTAATTTTAATGGATTTAAATAAATCGGTTGTTTTTAGGCTGGAGCGGGGAAGGTTATCAGTTTTGGTCAGTATGCCGTTCAGTAAATTGACATTGTTAATCCTGATCTTATTGTTGCTTTGTCATGTTGACCACCTAATTCCAATAGCGCATCAGCTTGGATCTACGCTGCTGCCCAGCGAGTATGGATCAGCAAGGGCTCTTGAATACCGCCATGGCAACTACATGAACAGTTTTCGGTGACCTGTTATGACGACGGTGCCTATGGAAATAAATGGCATTTATTCTTTTTATGCCTGTGGTTACATTTTCCTGGCGCCATTGCGATAATCACCAGCGGGTGACTTTCTTATCATCAAGGAACTTCTTTGTGCGATATGCAAATACTCCGCCAATGTTTTCTGGGCGCAATGCTTACCTGTTTTTTTACTGTATGAATAAATTCCGCTTAGTTCTTCTCATCATGTTGGCCTCTCCGGCGATCGCCTTCGCCGTTGACAATTCGGTGCAGCGTTTGGAGAGATATGAACCAGCATTCAAGAGTTTTGCCGAGGCGGACCAAGCCAAGCCTGTTGCCAAGGGCGGAATTTTATTGGTGGGCAGTAGTATCTTTCGGCTCTGGGCCGACGTCTCCGAACAAATGGCGCCGCTGCCCGTCTTGAATCGCGCTTTTGGCGGTTCGCGTGTTGCGGATCAATTGGCGCGTTTCGAACAACTCGTACCGACCTATGAGCCAAAAATCATTGTTTACTATTGCGGTAGCAACGACATCAAGGCCAATCAGGACTCACCGGAGGTGATCTTCAGTCGCTTTCGCCAGTTTTCTGAGCAGGTGCAGAGCCGGTATCCGGGGACGCGCCTGATTTTTGTGTCGACAACCCGATCGCCGGATCGCGTCGAACTTTGGGATAAGGTGGATCACTACAACGCCCTGGTACGTGCCTATGTTTCCAGGACGCCGTATCACACCTTTATTGATATCAATCCTGCACTGGTGGATGTCAATGGCCATCCCAAGCTGGAACTCTACCGTGCAGACAAATTGCATTTTTATCCACAAGCTTACCTGGACTTCACGGCAATCATCAAGCCCGTGTTGACACGGATTTGGGCGGAGGTTAATGTGCCGGTGGCTATCTCGTTTTGACGTTCCTACTAACATGTTTAAATTCTTCTGTAACGCCGCACCGAACCCCATGAAAGTTGTCGCAGATGCCGATGCCTGGACTCTCCCGATGTTTAAGGGTGTAACAGGGGTGGACTCATGTCTATTACGTTTTACCTCTGAATGCGCGGCGGCCAGGGCTGGCTATGTCCAAATCTAAAGAGCCCGAGTTGGTGTGCCCAGCGTCGGCGGCGCCATCGCTAATGGACAGGCGCGAGTATCTACGCACCATACTACTGGCCGGTTCAGCGGCTGGCCTTACCGGGCAGGCGTTGGCCCAGACCGCTACAGGCCCTAGCTCGGGGACCCCGCAAAAGCGGATCTACTTCAACCCCCTGCGCACAGACCAGGACCTGCATGGCTTTCGATTGGAAGGCGCTGCACTCGTTCAGGCTACTGCACAAGGTATGCGGCTCAAGAATTCCTTATCACCCACACTGGGCCAGGAGTCCAATTTCGTACTGTGGTGCCCGGAGGTATTTCCTGATCAGATAGAAATCCGCTGGAATTTCAGTCCTCTGGCTGAGCCGGGCCTGTGTGTAATGTTCTTTGCTGCGCAGGGCCTACTCCAGGGACAGTTCGTATCGCTTTTCGACGAACGCCTCGCCAAGCGTAAGGGCGAGTATGACCAGTACACCAAGTCGGATGTATCTGCTTTGCAAATTGCCTATTTCCGGCGACGCTACCCATCGGAGCGCGCGTTCCATGAATGCGTGCTGCGTCGTGCACCTGGCTTTCAGTTGCTAATGCGCGGAGCGGATCCCATCCCCAACGTTGAAGATGCCACTCCACCCTACAAAATGCGCATCGTCAAAAGGGCTCGCGTAGTCGAATTTTTCATAAACGACCTGTCTATATTCAAGGGCGTCGACAACAGTTTGCATCCCACTACAGGCAGTGGGCATATTGGATTTCGGCAGATGGCACCGCTGGAGGCGGTTTATAGCGATCTTGAAGTGTTTGAACTTGGTGTGTAGAGAAAGATGTACCGTGGCTTCATTGCTCTTGTGAATCCTTGGCAACAAAGCACTGGATGTCTGGGCGCGCTTATGCGCCTCAGGAGTGCGCATAAGCGCAAAATGCTTTCGTCTTACTGAACAATCAACCAATGGTCGACGTATATAAGGTGCAAGAAGCGTGTAATTGAAAATTGAAATAAAAACAACGTACTAAGTCGTCGTTTTTACAGGGGGATGGCTCCTCGACCTGGGCTCGAACCAGGGACCTACGGATTAACAGAAAACTAGGTTTCTGAAATGCCTATATAAATCAATAATTTATATAAGTAAAAATTGAACGTGTAATAAATCGTGTAACAGTCAATTTTGTTGCATTATGTAACAAACTGGTTTTTTGCTCCATTTTCACTCAGGTCAAATTGAAAAATCAAGTGGGCGAGGGTGATTTCACTCGGATTGGATCGTTGGTGTCGCTCGCTACCGGGCAGACCGCCAGTTAGCATTTACATAGTGAGGGTGGTGCATGTGGTTGCGATGGGGCAATCTTCATGAAACATCTTTAATTACAGGTGCATCCCCCTCGCCCAAGCTTATCCCAGCAAAATTGTTTTCACTCGAGTACGTAGGAGGCTACACAGGGGTGACTCGCTCCTGGATCTCAGTGATACCCACCCGAACTTGGCACTTGCATTAAGTTGCGGGGACATCTTGATTGCCACCAAATCTGGCGCGAGCGATCTAACAGCCACGACAATTGCATCGGTGGAGCGCGCAACTTCTACCAAGCTGGGTAATTCCTCACAGCGCAAATTAACCATGACGTCTGGATGCGCGTCAGGGCCGTAGCGGTCTACCAGAATGCGCGCCACTTCATCGCTCAAGGGTGTTGAAGCTACTGGGTAGGCTTGAACCATTTGTAGCGTTACCTCTCGAATCATGGCTAGTGGATGGTCTTTACGGCACATAAATGCTCCCGACATTTCGCACAAAGTTTCTACCAACAAATCACTGGATGGGCTGAGAGAGCGTATGTCCAGCACTAGCGCATCGAGCGTGCGGTCGCGCAGCGCTTGCACCAGCGCGGCGGTACTGCCTCTGGCGATGTGTAGATGTGCTTTTGGATAAGTGGACGCCATAAATGTCAACAAAGGCGTCATCAATAAGGCTCCCGGACCTGAACCCAAACCAAGCGTAACGGTCCCCGACTGGCCGCCTAGCAATTGTTGCCCGCTTTGTTTTAAGTTGTTGGCCCCATCAACCAGGGTGCGCGCCTGGTCCACGATATGCCGACCGAAGGCGGTGAGCTCACTTTTGCGGCCTACGCGATCGAACAAGGGCTGACCCAACTCCTCCTCCAAAGACTGAATGCTGCGTGTCAGGGCAGGTTGGGTCAGGTGCAGCTTTTCCGACGCCTTACTAAAGGAGCCAAGCTGGGCTAATACCAAAAAATGCCGCAATTGGACGAGTGTCATGGAAATTTTTATATATGCATATAAATTATAGTAAATCAAAAAATTATGCATTGGACATCATTCCTGGCAATTCTTAGGATGTGGCCAATTCAACAGGAGAAGCTAGACATGTCGCTTGCACGAATCCATTTAGTTGGTCTGATTACCACTCTCATCAGCCTTGTTGCCCCGGCGCCAGCCTGTGCGGCAGACGCCTATCCCAGCAAGCCGGTCTCCATCATGGTGCCCTATCCGGCTGGCGGCTTGTCGGACATCATCGCTCGCACAGTCAACAATGCATTGTCCAAAAATTTCGGGCAAACGGTAATTGTTGAAAACCTTGGTGGCGCCAGTGGGTCTATTGCTGCGCAAAAAGTCCTGAATGCGCCTGCGGACGGGCAAATCATCTTCCAAGGCTCACCCAACGAGCTGATTCTGGCGCCGCTGGCCATATCGGCAATCAAGTTCAAGAGTGAGGATTTCCGCTTGGTGCAAATGATTTCTACCGCGCAAATTGGTTTTCTCGTTCGCAAAGACTTGCCGGTCAATTCCGTAGACGAGTTTTTGGATTACGCCCGCAAAGAAGCGCAGGCAGGACGCCCTGTTAGCTATGCCAGTGTGGGCCCTGGCTCGTTCTACCATTTGCTGGGCGAACACTTATCTAAAACCACCAACATTCCGATGACGCACATACCCTATAAAGGTGCTGCGCCTGCGAACCAAGACTTGCTGGGCGGACAAGTGGATATCTTCTTGGCCCCCTTTGGCAAGGCCTATGAAGAAATGCAAAAACAGGGCAAGCTCAAGGTCTTGGCCATGCTCAACAGCGAGCGACTGGAGTCGGTCAAAGAGTACCCGGCCATTAGTGAAAGTAAGTCGTTGAGGAATTTCACCTTCAATATATGGACAGGCTATTTTGTGAAAAAAGACACGCCCGAGCCGATTGTGCAAGTGGTACACAAGGCCATTAGTGATGCATTGAACGACCCCGCCGTGCACAGCGGCTTGGAAGCCAACAACCAGTTGGTAGTAAAACCTCTGTCCCTACAAGCCGCGGCCAAAGCCTATGCCGATGGCACGGTTCAGTTCCGCGCCATTGCCAAGTCGATTAACCTACAGCCACAGTGAAATGACGTATTTGCGCCATGCGCTAGCTGCACGGGTAGGTGAATTTATTCAACTGCGGCGCGATATCCATCGCCATCCTGAGTTAGCCTTTGAAGAGCATCAAACCTCGGAACTAGTCGCTGCCAAATTAGCGGCCTGGGGCTACGAGGTGCACCGTGGCCTTGGCGGCACGGGGGTGGTGGGCACCATGAAGCGCGGCAATTCAGATAGAAGCGTAGGCCTGCGCGCAGATATGGACGCACTGCCCATTCAAGAGCAAACCGGGCTCGACTGGGCCAGCCAAGTACCCGGGCGTATGCATGCCTGCGGTCACGATGGCCATACGGCCATGTTGTTGGCGGCAGCACATGCCTTGGCGCAAGACGCCGACTTCACCGGCACACTGCATCTGATATTTCAGCCTGCCGAAGAAGGTGGCGGCGGGGCCTTGCGCATGATGCAAGACGGGCTGTTTGCGCGCTTCCCCTGCGACGCGGTATTTGCCATGCACAACATGCCAGGGGTGCCTGCGGGCCACTTTGTCTTTCGCGACGGGCCCGCCATGGCCTCCAGCGACTACGTCACGATTAAGGTACATGGCACAGGCGGTCATGGGGCGATGCCACACCGTGCTGCCGATCCATTGGTTGCGGCTGCAAGCATCGTAATGGCTTTACAAACCGTGGTGTCGCGCAATGTAGATCCACTCGATACCGCCGTAGTGACCGTGGGCGCCATGCACTCGGGTCAGGCAAATAACGTCATCCCCGCTATGGCCACCTTGGAGCTAAGCGTACGGGCACTTACACCGCAAGTGCGCACCCTGCTGGAACAACGCATCAAGGCCCTGGTTGAAGCACAGGCAGATAGTTTTGGGGTGCGCGCTGAGGTAGTGTGGAAACCAGGTTACTGCGTGCTGGTCAATACAGTAAAAGAAACCAATTTTGCGCGCCAAGTGGCTGTTGACACCTTTGGTGCAGACCGCGTTACGCTGCACGGGCCGGCGCTCACTGGTAGCGAAGATTTTGCCTTCATGTTGGAGCAAGTGCCTGGGAGCTATTTTTTAATCGGTAATGGCGACGGCGAATCCGCTGGTGCTTGCATGGTGCATAACCCTGGCTACGATTTCAATGATGACAATATCCTGATCGGCGCTAACTATTGGGTGAGCTTAGTAAGGAAATTTTTCACACATTAAATGTTTTAACCAGTGGCATCGGGAGAGATTGCTCTTGGGAGCGACGCCGAAGGAGCAACCGCCCCGGAAACTCTCAGGCAAAAGGACCGATGACACAGCACATTCTGAAGAGCGTTTGCCGTTTTCGTCCGTCAAACCACCGCAGGAGCAAATTGCAACAGGCTTGCAATGAATCTCTCAGGTTCCAAACAGAAGGGGCGCCATGCACACGTCTTGTGGCATGGCTCAACCCATGACGTTGTGAAAGACCTGAGTATGAAAACAATCGCAGTAGTAGGTGGCGGCATCACCGGCGTGACAACTGCCTACGCTTTAGCTATACGTGGCTTTTCCGTCACTTTATTTGAGCGCCATCGCTATGCAGCCATGGAAACTTCGTTTGCTAATGGTGGACAGTTGTCTGCGTCCAACGCCGAGGTGTGGACCCATTGGTCTACTATTTTGAAGGGCATGAAGTGGATGCTAAAAAACGATGCGCCTTTATTGGTCAACCCCAAGCCCAGTTGGCACAAGCTTTCATGGTTCGCCGAATTTATTGGGGCTATGCCGCACTACGAAAAAAATACCATAGAGACAGCGCGCTTAGCCATTGCTGCGCGCCAATATTTGTTTGCCTGGGCAGAGGCAGAAGGCATTGACTTTGATCTGAAAAAGCAAGGAATATTGCATATTTATCGCGATAAAAAAGGGTTTGACCATGCAGGCAAAGTAAGCCAACTGCTGGCGCAAGGTGGGCTGGCGCGTTGTGCCGTGACGCCTGAGGAGATGAAGGCGATTGAACCGACGCTGGCCGGCGATTATTACGGCGGCTACTTTACCGATAGTGATTCGACTGGAGACATACACAAATTTACCCACGGCTTAGCCAAGGCGGCTGCGCGTTTGGGGGTCAGCACGCTTTACGACCAGGACGTTATCTCTGTTAGCAGCAACGACCGACAGGCCGTCATCACGGTGAGACACAGCGATGCCAGGCCCTGCGTTCACACTTTTGATGGCGTAGTTGTCTGCGCGGGTGTCGCAAGTCGGCAGTTCGCAGAGCAATTGGGCGACCGCGTCAATATTTATCCGGTCAAGGGCTACTCGATTACGGTAAACCTGCAGGACCCTGAAAGCCAAGCTGGGGCCCCTACGGTAAGCCTTTTGGATGATGAGACTAAATTGGTAACGAGCCGCTTGGGCCTAGACCGTTTCCGGGTGGCTGGAACGGCTGAATTCAATGGCTATAACCGCGATATACGCGCAGACCGGATTGCACCGCTAGTGCAATGGGTGCAACGCTGCTTCCCAAAAATCGACACCCGCTCCGTGGTGCCCTGGGCAGGATTGCGGCCCATGATGCCCAATATGATGCCCAAAGTGGGCAGAGGCCATTTATCCAATGTGTTCTACAACACCGGACATGGCCACCTGGGGTGGACGCTGTCTGCAATCACTGCCGATATGGTGGCTGACATCATTGCCAAGCCCATGAACCTACAAGTAGCCGTCGGGCACTTCAATGTTCAAGCTAAGCCTGGTAGCATTTTTTAAAGGCTTATCAGACGCGCTCCACCACCAGGGCGATCCCTTGTCCCACACCGATGCACATGGTGCACAGTGCATAGCGACCGCCGATGCGGTGCAGCTGGTTAATCGCCGTGGTTACTAGGCGGGCACCGCTGGCGCCCAAGGGGTGGCCCAGGGCTATGGCACCGCCGTTGGGGTTGACGCGTGCATCGTCATCTGCCAGATCCAAGTCCCGCAGTACGGCAAGGCCTTGAGCGGCAAAGGCTTCGTTGATTTCGATCACATCCATGTCTGCCAGCGTCAAGCCGATTTGGGTCAATACCTTACGCGTAGCTGGGGTGGGGCCAAAGCCCATGATGCGGGGCGCCAGGCCAGCTGTGGCCATACCCACCACACGGGCGCGAGGTAAAAGGCTGTGTTGATGGATAGCGGATTGACTGGCCAGCAACAGCGCACACGCCCCGTCGTTCACCCCTGATGCATTGCCAGCAGTAACGCTGCCGCCCGGTGTAACGATGCCTTTTAGGCTAGCCAAAGCCTGCAGCGTAGTACTGCGCGGGTGTTCGTCTTGCTTCACCAATAGGGGCTCGCCTTTGCGCTGAGCAATTGACACGGGGATGATTTCGGCATCCAGGCTGCCGTCTTGCTGAGCACGCAGGGCGTTGATTTGTGAGCGCAGCGCCATCAGGTCTTGGGCTTGGCGTTCGATACCAAATTGTTGCGCAACGTTTTCGGCGGTCTCGGGCATGGAGTCCACGCCATAGTTTGCTTTCATGAGTGGATTGACAAAGCGCCACCCGATGGTCGTGTCAAACACGGTATTACTGCGACTGAAAGCGGCATCCGCTTTGGGCATGACAAATGGGGCTCGACTCATGCTTTCCACGCCGCCGGCAATGATGAGGTGAGCCTCGCCGCTTTTGATGGCGCGCGCTGCGCTGCCCACCGCGTCGAGGCTTGAACCGCAAAGGCGGTTGATGGTGGCGCCGGGTACCTCTTGTGGAAGCCCGGCTAACAGTGCGGCCATGCGGGCCACGTTGCGGTTGTCCTCACCAGCCTGGTTGGCGCATCCCAAGAGCACATCATCCACCGCTGCCCAGTCCACTTGCGGGTTACGTGCCATCAGCGCCCGAATCGGAATGGCTGCCAGGTCGTCTGCCCGAACCGACGATAGTGCGCCGCCGTATCGGCCAAAGGGGGTGCGAATGGCGTCGCAAATATAGGCCTGGTTGGTTGCAGCGGAGTTCATAACAAAACGGCTTTCATGCAATATTCCTTAAATTCGCTTTAGGCAAAGGCGCAGGGCGGGCACGCTTGTGCGCGAACTTAGACCTCGTCCATTGCCGCGTAGGCTTGCTGGCGTAGCCAGGGGCTCACGCGGTAGCGCTCACCGCGGTACTGAGCGTCCAATGCTTCCAGAACCTGGATGACGCCCTGGGCGCTCCAAGCGGCAAGCCAGTCAAAAGGTCCTGCGGGATAGTTGACGCCCAGCTTCATCGCCTGGTTGGCGCCTTCTACGGTGCACACGCCTTGTTGGACCGCATCTGCCGCTTCATTAATTAGCATAGCCACAGTGCGCGCAACAATCAGCGCGCATTGATCAGCCACTTGCTGCGGCTGGTAGGCCAACGCGCTGAGCCATGCTTGAGCCTCTGCGGCGCATGCGCTGCTGGCGCGCGCCGACGGAGCCCAGGCCAGTGCATGTGAACCCTCGGTGGTAAAGGCCATATCAAACACTGCCACGTTCGCGCCTAAGCTGGAGGCAGTGCGGCCATCGGTCTGGCGCAGCTGCAAGGTCGGGGTGGACAAGCCGATCCAGTCGCTGTTGCGTTGATGGATAAAGGATATGCCTGCGGTCGTCAAGCGCGATGCCCATGCGTCGATGCGCGGGTCGCTGCCGTGCAGCTGCACGCCTTTAGCCACAGGAAAATTTGCGTTTGGTGTTGCTACCAGCTGCGGTTTGATTGCGCTCCCGGCATAGTCGTAAATGCCGCGTCCGGACTTTCGGCCTAGCAGACCACCGTCCACTAGCTCACGCTGCAGGAGCGAAGGCATATAGCGCTTATCAAAAAAGTTGGCTTGGTAGACCGACTCTGTCACTGCAAAATTGGTATCGTGGCCTATCAGGTCCATCAGTTCGCAGGGTCCCATACGAAAACCAATGGCTTTAAGGCAGGCATCTACCACTACCGGGCTGGTGCATTGTTCTTGCAGCAGCGCCAGGGTTTCAGCGTAATAGGGGCGTGCAATCCGGTTGACGATAAAGCCGGGTGTGGAGCGCGCATGTACCGCCACCTTGCCCCAGGTTTGGGCCAGGGTAAATATGTCCGCAGCAATATGTGGCGCGGTGTGCAGGCCCGATACCACCTCGACCAACTTCATCAGAGGAACCGGATTAAAGAAGTGCATGCCGACCAGACGTTCGGGGTGTCGAAGTCCTTGGGCCATGGCCGTGATCGAAATGGATGAGGTATTACTGGCAAATACGCAGTCAGCACCCACAATGTCTTCGAGCTGTTGCCATAAGGCCCGTTTGGCTTGCGCTTGTTCCACAATCGCTTCTATCACCAAGCTACTGCTGGCTGCATCTTGCAGGCGAGCTACCGGAACAATGTTGGCCAACAGCGCTTGCGCGTCTAGGTCTGTCATCTTGCCCTTGGTAACCAAGGAGGCCAGACTGTTGCGCAGCTTTTCAAGGGCGCCTTGGGCGGCACCTTCGCGCGTATCGAAGAGCCATACCGAATGCCCGGTCTGTGCTGCCACTTGGGCGATGCCAGTGCCCATAATGCCGGCGCCCACTACCAGTACGATGCGTTTTTGGACGGGAAGTTGGCCGCTCATGACGGACTCACCCATGGGGCAGGGCGCTTCTCAAAAAATGCAGTAAAGCCCGCGCGGGCCTCGTCTGTGGCGCGCACCCGGCTGATGGTTTGTGCGGTGAGCTCGATCGTTGCGGGGTCCATGGTGCCTAGTGTTAATTGTGAAAAAAGTTGTTTGATTTCCCGCTGTGCGCCGGGTGCTGCAGCCAGCAACTCAGTGACGCGGGTATCCACAGCAGTGTCGAGTTGTTCCAAGGTAGCCAGTTCGTGCACCATGCCCATGGACAATGCCTGGGCTGCGCTAACACGGGTAGCTGTGAGAGCCAAAAATTGTGCCCAGCGCTTCCCAACCGCCGCCACCAAATAGGGTGAAATAACGGCTGGCAAGATGCCGAAACGGGCCTCGCTCACGGAGAACGCTGCATCGTCAGCGGCGATCGCCAGGTCGCAGGCGCAGCACAGGCCAACACCGCCTCCTAAGGCAGAACCCTGAATGCGCGCCAGGGTAGGCTTGGGGCAGCTTTGGATACGCGCCAGCATGGCAGCAAAACGCCGGGCATCGGCCACATTCCATTCCAAGCTGGCCGTGCTGGAACGCTGCATCCATTTGAGATCCGCACCGGCACTGAAGTGTTTGCCTTGACCTGCCAAAACAATGACGCGTACGCTGTCGTCACGCGCAGCTTGGGTAAAAGCGGCGTCTAGCTCGCCGATCATGGTCTCGTCAAAAGCGTTGAATACGCCCGGACGCGCCATGGTAATCTGGGTCACACCCGGTCGGGGGTGGCTGACCTGCAGCGTTTCAAAAATAGCGGTAACTGCTCTCATCAGTAGGTTTCCAGGTGCAGTCGCCCTTGTTGCTGTAGGTCGGCGCAGAGCTGGCTCCAGTCCATGCCGGCGTTTTGTGCAACATCGCGCAAAGCCAGAACTACACCTTCTTCCATGCTCTTAAGGCCGCAGACGTAGAAAAAACTGTCCGGATCGGACAGCAGCGGTGCCACATCTGCAGCGCGCTCGCGGATTAGGTCTTGTACATAGCGCTTGGGCTGGCCGCTGGCACGTGAGAAAGCAAAGTTGCTGTCGATAAAGTCTTTGGGTAAGTTTTGCAACGGACCGAAATAGGGCAGTTCTTCTTGTGTTCGTGCACCAAAAAACAGCATCAGCCTGCCGCCGTCAAACTTGCCTGACGCGCGCAGTCGTCGGCGCCATTCCGTCATGGCACGCATGGGTGCGCTGCCAGTGCCGGTACAAATCATCACAATCTTAGAGCGCGGGTGGTTGGGCATAAGGAAAGAGTTGCCAAACGGTCCTATCACTTCTACCGAATCGCCCACCGACAGGTCGCACAGGAAGTTAGACGCCACGCCGCGCACCGGCTTGCCGTGGCTGTCTTGCAGTACGCGCTTGACCGTGAGTGACAGATTGTTGTAACCGGGGCGCTCGCCGTTGCGGGGGCTCGAGACGGAGTATTGCCGGGCATGATGAGCGCGCCCATGGGCGTCCGAGCCGGGGGGCAAGATGCCGATCGACTGGCCTTCCAACACGGGGAAAGGCATCTTGGCAAAATCCAGCACGATGTGGTGGGTGTCGTAGTCACGCCCTGCTGCCGTGACACGAACGTTGCCGCTTACCGTGGCGCGAATGCTTTTTTGTGCGGCTTTGGGGCCGTAAAGCTGGGTATAGGCGTGCGCTGCCGACCAGGGAGGAAGCGTGGCGCCCACTAAGGGGTTGGCGGCTGGCGCTGCCGTGGCCATCGCATTGGGCGTAGCGACCGCCTGCGCTGCTGATACGGGAGCAATGCCAGCAGGATCTGCCACCAATCGCTCGGGTGGCAGTTCAGCTGGCAGTTCGTCCCACAGCAGCTGAACCCCTGGAGGGTAGGCCTGACTTCGCAGCACCGTGCGCCAGTTATCTATGGAGCCGGTAGGGCAGGGACCAATGCAGGCCATGCAAGCGTTGCATTTTTCCGCATCGACCACGTAATTGCGCGAATCATGGGTGATGGCACCTTCCGGACATATCGCCTCGCAAGTGTTGCAGCGGATGCAGATCTCAGGGTCAATGAGATGCTGCTGGATTAATTCAGACGGCTGCATTGTCACTTGGGGGCTCCTGGTTTCGCAAGACTGACTTAATTAGTTAAAGCGCACGTAGTCGAAGTCCACGCTTTGGCGATTGATACCCATCACTGGGGGTGCGATCCAGTTGGCAAATTTGCCCGGCTCCACCACGCGGCCCATGAGGCTGGCGACAAAGGCACGGTCGCCCCCAGAGGGCAGCCAGTTGTCGACCTGGGCATTCCATTCAGACTGCGATACCATACGACCTTCAGGCGACACTTTAGCCGCCGCCAGCGCGCCAATATTGCGGTGGAAGGCCTTGTGCGGCACCTTCAGACGCAAGCCAATGCCTGCTTTTTCGATGACCTTGTTCCAGCGATCTACGCCGCCAACCGAATCTTTGATGTAGTCGTCGCGCAGCACTTCGTTCAGGGCATTGAGCATGGGGACTTCCCGCTCGACCAGATTGCCGTCCTGGACAGCCAGTACGCGGTAGGTTTGGTTCTTGAGAATGTGGTCGTCGGTGCGCTTACCTTCTTCGTAACGCCCTTTGAGTCCTGTGGAGTAGAAGGTGGCGGCGTTGCTTGACTCGTCAGCGCCAAACAGGTCAATCGTCACACTGAAGTGGAAGTTCAGGTAGCGCTGGATGGTGGGCAGGTCAATCACTCCAGCGGCGCGCAGGGCACGCACATCGTCGGTCTTGAGCTCGTTCATGGCCGAACAGGTGCGGCTGATCACCCGACTGATGCCAGATTCGCCCACAAACATATGGTGCGCCTCTTCGGTAAGCATGAACTTGGTGGTGCGTGCCAGCGGGTCAAAGCTGCTCTCTGCCAAGGCGCAAAGCTGGAACTTGCCGTCACGGTCCGTGAAATAGGTGAACATAAAAAAGCTCAGCCAATCGGGCGTCTCTTCATTAAAGGCTTGAAGGATACGGGGGTTGTTTTCCTGGCCACTGCGGCGCTCCAGCAAAGCCTCGCCTTCTTCACGGCCATCACGGCCGAAATGCTTGTGCAACAAGTACACCATGGCCCAGAGATGGCGGCCTTCTTCCACGTTGATCTGGTAGAGGTTGCGCAAGTCGTACATGCTGGGCGCAGTCAGTCCTAGGTGACGCTGCTGCTCGACGGATGCGGGCTCAGTATCCCCCTGGGTCACGATGATGCGGCGCAAATTGGCGCGGTACTCGCCAGGAACGTCTTGCCAGGCGGCCTCACCTTTGTGGTCACCGAAATGAATTTTGCGGTCCGCTTCACCGGGATTTAAAAACACGCCCCAGCGGTAATCGCGCATTTTGACGTGACCAAACTGCGCCCAGCCTTGCGGGTCAACGCTCACGGCAGTGCGCAAATAGACCTCGGAATCGGTGCTTCCTGTGGGGCCCATGTCGTCCCACCAACTCAAAAAGTTAGGCTGCCATTGCTCCAGCGCACGTTGCAGTGTGCGGTCTTCGCTCAGGTTGACGTTATTAGGGATCTTGTCGCTGTAATTCATGAATGTCATATAAAACTCCGTGGCTTTGGTGGTTAATACAAAAAATCAGGGTCAATGGGTTTCAGACGCGGTTCCAGTCAAAGGCAGCTCGCTCGCCTTTGCCGTAGACCTTGAGTGCGCCTTTTTCTCCGACCGCGTTGGGTCGTTGAAAAATCCAGTTTTGCCATGCGGTCAGGCGACCAAATACGCGGGTAGCCATGGTTTCCACGCCGTTAAAGCGCAAATTGGCTTCCATACCGGTCAGGGCGTCAGGCGACATCGAGACGCGTTCTTCGATGGCAATGCGTACCTCGTCAGTCCAGTCGATGTCGTCCGGGTTGGAGGTGATCAAGCCCAGCGCAAAGGCGGCATCGGCGTCTAATGGCTGCCCCCGGACGGCGGCAATCGCATCTAGCGTCTTTGGTTCGCCATAAAAACGTCGCACCAAACGGGTCTGATTGGTAGCCATAGGGTACAGCGTGAAGTTGGAATCTCCCACAGTGATGCGCGGGGACGCCGCTTCGTCGTCCGGCAGCATAAGTTGGTAGCTGCGGTCGCAGGCCAGTGCCAACTCTAAAAAGGTGCCGGCAAAACATGAGCCAGTCTCAATCAGTGCAAACAGACTGCGCGAAGACACATCGAGTCGGCTCAAAGTGCGGCGCAATAAGCCAATGGTTTCACGCACCAGCCAGTGGTCTTTGTGGGCCAGCAATGTGGCGTCCATGGCTAGAACTGCGGCGGCATCGCCCTGGGTTTTGATGAGCCAGGTGCCAATGTCGTTTTCGTTCGTGCGCATTAACAAAATCGCGTCTTCAAGTTCGCGAGCCATGACCAGCGGGTACCAGGCGGAGCCCGCCGCTTCTATGTCGGCAAGGCTGGTGGGCTGCACGCCGCTGGGAGCGCGTACCGTAAATATGGCGGTGCGCTTGGCACGGTCAATATCAACTTTGACATGGCTGTAATGCAGCGCATCGCCTTGGTGGCTGCGTTGCAGGGGAGTCAGTGGGACACCTTTGCCGTTGGCTGGACGGTCGCTTTGGGCCGCTAGTTCCAATGCACGGGCCTGGACGCGAGCGGCAAATTCGGCGGGGCGCACGGTTTCGTCGACCAAGCGCCATTCGACAGCTTTTTTACCACGCACGCCTTCGACACTGGTGCAAAACAGGTCTGCCAGATCGTGGCGCACTTTGCGTTTATCGGTCACCCGCGTCAAGCCTCCTGTGCCAGGCAAGACGCCCAAAAGTGGCACTTCGGGCAGGCTCACGGCGCTGGAGCGATCGTCAACCAGGATGATTTCATCACAGGCCAGTGCCAGTTCGTAGCCGCCACCAGCGCAGGCGCCATTGACTGCCGCCAAGAATTTCAGACCACTGTGTGCTGATGAGTCTTCGAGGCCATTGCGGGTTTCGTTGGTGAACTTACAGAAATTCACTTTCCATGCATGACTGCTGACACCCAGCATAAAGATATTGGCGCCTGAGCAAAACACCTTGTCTTTGGCGCTGGTCACAACTACCGTGCGCACTTCGGGGTGTTCAAACCGAATGCGTTGGATGGCATCGTTGAGTTCAATGTCTACCCCTAGGTCGTAGCTGTTGAGCTTGAGTTTGTAGCCGGGGCGAAGCCCTGCGTTTTCGTCAAAGTCGGCTTTGAGTGTGGCGATCGCGCCATCAAAGCTGAGTTTCCAATGTTTGTACTGGGCGGGCTGGGTTTCGTAGCTGACGGTATCCGATGCTGACATGCGATGCTCCTATTGGATATGCATAAAAATGCATTTTTTAAAGATAAGGCATCATAATGCATGTTTTTTCGGTAGGTCAAGCATTTTTTTACATTTTTTTTAAATCGGGAGTTGGAGTCCTTGACGCACGGTCTGGCGCAACAGTTCAAAGGTATTTTCCAGGGGCTGTGTGCTGGTGTTTACACGCAGCTGCGCTTTGGAATAGAAAGGGGCACGGCCCGCCAGAATGCCCTTAAGGTCTTCCATAGCCTCTTTGCTGGCCGCCATGGGGCGCATGTCGCCCTGCGCCGTGACGCGGCGCATGTGGTCCTCCGGGTCCGCCTGTAGCCACACGGTAGTGCAGTGTGATAGCAGAAGGTTGAAGCTAGCCGGGTCGGAGACCAGACCGCCTGGCGTTGCAATCACCGCTTCGGGGTAAATTTGAATGCTATCTTCCAGTGCCCTGCGCTCGTACCTGCGGTATGCGCTCACCCCATAAAGTCCCTGGATTTCGGCCACACTGCAACCTGCAAACTTCTCAATTTCGTGGCTAAGTTCCACGAAGGGGAATCCAAGGTCTTGCGCCAGCATTTGACCGAGCGTCGATTTGCCGGCCCCGCGCAAGCCAATCAGTGCAACCCGCGGACTCAAAGTGGCGTTGCCGCCTCCGGTGCCAAGCAGTTCCCCAATGGCGATACGCACTTTTTGCAGCGTGGAGTCATCACGCTGTTCCAACATCTCACGAATCATTAGCCACTCTGGTGAGGAAGTGGTGACATCCCCGATAAGTTCGCTTACGGTGCATTGCAGGGCATTGGCCACCTGCAGCAACACCAGGGCCGAGGCATTGCCCAACCCGTATTCCATATTGGCCAAGTGGCGCTCAGATACGTCTGCGGCCAACGCGAGTGCCTTGCGCGTCATGCCCCGACGCGCTCGCAGAGCACTCACGCGCCCCCCGATAGCGACCAAAAACGGATGTTTGGGGGGGGCGAGCGACTCCCCGTCATCGACGGAGGGACTCGGTGTTAACCCTGATATATGCAATATAGTGCTTGACATAGTGCTCGGTTCAATTTATCTTTCATGTGCAGAATAATTCATTATCTCAAAATTCACAAGCTACAAGGACCGGTACACATGCCATTTACTTCTTCCATTGCCCAGTTTCGCGAACACCTTGTGCAACTGTGCGCTCCCTTAGCGGGCCGGGCCTTGAACGCCGAACTGGCCGCTTGGCTCAACCGAGAGCATGGCGTAGCCAGCAACACCTATGCAACGCTGCAGGCTGATTGCCAACGTGGCGCGGCGGAAGGCTGGTTGTGCAACCGCGAGGCGGGAGGGCTGCGCTATGGACGTATCTTCAAGGCAACCGAGGAGTTGCAAGGCTTTTCCGTGGATGTGGTGGATATGGAAAACATGGCGGGTCCGCACCATACGCATCCCCTGGGCGAGATTGATCTGATCATGCCCATCGCAGGGGAGGCCCAGTTTGATGGTCACCCTGCGGGCTGGATGGTCTGCCCGCCCGGATCGGCCCATAGCCCCACTGTGACGCACGGCCGCGCCTTGGTGTTGTATTTGCTACCTCAGGGCGAAATCACCTTTACCCGGTGATGGGCCCACTAATTTCCTTTCAAACCGAAAAGACTCCTCCATGATCGAACTTCTCCCTAATTACTTTGGCGGCCGGTGGTCGCATGGCGCAGGCACGGGCAGTACGCTGGTTGATCCCGTCCTGGGCACCCCGCTGGTGCGAGTGGATGCCTCTGGCCTGGACTTGGCGGCAGGTTTCTCATTTGCCCGTGAGACAGGCGGTGCAGCGCTGCGGGCGCTCAATTACCGGGAGCGCGCTGCTTTGTTGAGCGCTGCCGTTAAGGTGCTGCAGGCTAACCGTGATGCTTACTACGAAATTGCCACTGCCAACAGCGGCACGGTAAAAAACGACTCGGCGGTAGATATCGATGGTGGCATCTTCACTCTAGGCACCTACGCCAAGCTGGGCGAATCGCTAGGCGATCGCCAGCATCTGGTGGACGCCGACCGAGTGCGTCTGGGCAAAGATCCGCTATTTCAGTCGCAGCATGTTTTGGTGCCTACGCGGGGTGTGGCGCTTTTGATCAATGCGTTTAACTTTCCGTCCTGGGGTCTGTGGGAAAAGGCGGCGCCAGCGCTGCTGTCGGGCGTTCCCGTCATTGTCAAGCCCGGTACCGCCACCGCATGGCTAACACAGCGCATGGTGCAAGACGTAGTCAACGCCGGCATTTTCCCCCCAGGTGCCTTGTCCGTTATCTGTGGCAGCTCTGCGGGCCTGTTGGACGCTTTGCAACCGCTGGATGTACTGTCTTTTACCGGTTCAGCCGAAACTGCCCACCAAGTGCGTCTGCATGCTGCCGTTTCCCAGCGCTCAGTGCGGGTCAACATTGAGGCTGACAGTCTGAACTCAGCCTATCTATTGCCCCACGAGGACGCCAATAGTGCCGCCTTTGGATTGTTGGTTAAGGAGGTAGCCCGCGAGATGACTGTTAAGTCAGGTCAGAAGTGCACCGCCATTCGCCGCATCTTCGTGCCCGAGGCCTTGTATGACGCTGCAGCCCAAGCGATCGGCGCACGCTTGGCGGATACCACGGTAGGTAATCCGCGTAATGCGTCGGTGCGTATGGGTGCGTTGGTAAATCGTGCGCAAATGCATGCTGTGCGCCAGGGCCTGCAGCAACTCAAAACCCAAGCAGACACCCTGTTCGATGGTGCCAGTGTGCCCTTGGTGGACGCCGACCCGGCGATTGCCTGCTGTGTCGGCCCCACCTTGCTGGGAACGCGCAATGCCGATGCAGCCGATGTGGTGCACGCCATGGAAGTATTTGGCCCGGTGGCGACTTTGGTGCCTTATCGCAGCGAAGCGCACGCCCTAGAACTCATTCGGCGAGGGCAAGGCTCACTGGTAGCGTCCATCTATGGTAGCGAGCCGAAGGCCTTGGCCGATGCGGCTTTGGCCTTGGCCGACACCCATGGCCGTGTGCACAGCATCTCTCCTGATGTGGCTGCATCCCATACCGGCCACGGCAACGTCATGCCGCAGTCTTTGCACGGAGGTCCTGGTCGGGCCGGGGGAGGCGAGGAACTTGGTGGCCTGCGGGCTCTAGGTTTTTACCACCGCCGCAGCGCAGTGCAGGCCAGCACGGATGTGTTGAACTTCTTGCTCGCCAGCGACACAAAACCTGCCACCTGAGGAAAAAATACGATGCCAAACACCACTGCCATGGGCCCGAACAGCGCCTACTTCAATTTTGCGCAGTACTTGATGGACTGCAATGCCCAGCGACCTGAAAAACTGGCTATCGTGGATGACGAAGGCAGTCAGAGCTATGGTGCGCTGGCGGACCGAATTCGCGCCGTGGCCGGTGCCTTGATCGGCTGCGGCGTGCACCGTGAAGAGCGGGTGCTCTTGCTCATGCATGATTGCAACGACTGGCCTAGCAGCTTCTTGGGCGCCATGTATGCTGGAATCGTCCCCGTTGCGGTAAATACGCTACTTACGGCTGAAGACTACGCCTACATGTTGCAAAAAAGCCGGGCCCAGGTGGCGCTGGTGTCCCATGCGTTGTTGCCTGTGTTGCAGCAGGGCATGGCGCTGGCGGACACCAGCGGCGGCCATGAGGTTCGCCAGATTGTGGTGTCGTCGCCAACAGGACTACTGCCCCCAGGCGTGTTGGCGATGGATGAATTCTTGGCTTCTCACGTACCGGTACGCCAGTGTGCACTTACGGGCGCCGATGATCCTGGCTTTTGGCTATTTTCATCGGGCTCTACTGGTCGCCCCAAGGGGACGGTTCACAGCCACATCAACCCCTACTGGACGGCTGTTTTGTACGGCCAGAAGGTGCTGGAACTGACCGAACACGACGTGTGCTTCTCTGCGGCCAAATTGTTTTTTGCCTACGGTCTGGGCAACGCACTGAGCTTTCCGCTAAGCGTGGGCGCCACCACCTTACTGATGGCCGAGCGGCCCACCCCAGACGCCGTATTCAAGCGCTGGCGTGGCGGGGCGGGCGGTCACAAGCCAACCGTATTTTTTGGCGCGCCTACAGGATTTGCGGGCATGCTGGTGGCCCCGGCGCTGCCCGCAAAAGAAGAGGTCCGCCTGCGCTTGGTGTCTTCTGCTGGTGAGGCGTTGCCCAGCGAGCTAGGGCAGCGTTTTCGGGCGCACTTTGGTATAGACATTGTGGATGGCATTGGTTCGACCGAGATGCTGCACATTTACCTATCCAATCTGCCGGACCGGGTGCGCTATGGCACCACGGGCTGGCCAGTGCCGGGTTACAACTTGTCCTTGCGCGACGATGAGGGCCACAATGTGGCTGACGGAGAGGTGGGGGATTTGTTTATTCAGGGACCCAGTTCCGCGCTGATGTATTGGGGTAATCGAGAGAAGTCCTGCGATACCTTCCAGGGCGCATGGACCCGAAGTGGCGACAAATATGTGCGCAACGAGGATGGAAGCTATACCTACAGCGGTCGCAGTGACGACATGCTCAAGGTCAGTGGGATCTATGTTTCACCTTTTGAGGTGGAGTCCACCTTAGCGCAACACCCCAGTGTGCTTGAGGCCGCAGTGATTGGTGCCCCCGATGCCGACGGGCTAATGAAGACTCGCGCCTACGTAGTGTGCAAACCCGGCATGGTCTTGCAGGCCGAGGACCTGAAGGCGTTTGTCAAAGAGCGTCTAGCACCCTACAAATACCCGCGTGTGATCGAATTTTTAGACGAGTTACCCAAAACTGCGACGGGCAAGATTCAGCGCTACAAGTTGCGTGAGCGCGCGCTGCAAAACCCATGACTTCGGTCAATGCCTCCCCACGGCAGACTGTTATCGACTGGGCGGGCCAGCGCGTGTCGCTGGAAACACAGTGGTTGAACGCACAGGCCAGACATGTAGAGAGACCGCTCATGGTGTTTTTGCATGAAGGCTTGGGCTCGCTGGCGATGTGGAAAGATTTTCCGCAGCAATTGTGTGTTGCCGCGCCGTGCTGCGGCTTGGTGATTTCGCGCCCTGGATACGGTCAATCTACGCCGCTGGCAGACGGTTCACGTTGGGGCAGTGATTTTTTGGAACGGCAGGCACTCGAGGTGTTGCCCGCCGCACTGGCCGCCTTAGGGGTCGATCCGCAAGCACAAGCGCTCTGGCTAATCGGCCATAGCGACGGCGCGTCGATTGCACTAATTTATGCCTCGGTATTTAGTAGCCATGTGACGGGGGTGGTGGCATTGGCCCCCCATACCTTTGTCGAGGACCTTACGGTAAGCAGTATCGCTGCGCTGCAGGCGCCCGCAATTGCAACCGGGCTGTTGATGCGCTTAGAGCGATACCACCAAGCGCCAAAACCGATTTTCCGAGCCTGGAGCAACGCTTGGCTGGACCCTGCCTTTAGAGACTGGTCCATTGTTGACCGAATCCCGCACATTGACTGCCCCGTGCTCGCAGTCCAGGGACTGAACGATGAGTACGGCTCTTTGGAACAAATTCGCAGCATTGGCCGCGCCTTGCCAAAGGCACGTATGTTGGAACTTGCATCCTGTGGACATTCCCCGCATCGCGACCAGCCACAGGTGCTGATCGCAGCAATTTGTGATTTTTTAAACCAAAACGAAGGAGACACGCAATGACCATTTCCCTAACTACCTTAGCTATTCGTAGTACCCAGGTGCTCGCCATCACCACGATGGCTGCATCCATGGCAACGGCACAAACGGCCAATAAACTCAAAGTGGGTCTCATGCTGCCCTATACCGGCACCTATGCCGCTTTGGGTGCCGCAATTGAAAACGGATTTCGTCAGCATATTACTGAGCTTGGTGGAAAGATAGCGGGGCGTGAGGTGGAATACTTCAAGGTTGACGACGAGTCTGACCCATCCAAGGCCACCGATAACGTGAATAAGCTCATCAAACGAGACCAGGTGGACGTGCTGATTGGTACTGTCCACTCAGGCGTGGCCATGGCCATGGCCAAAGCGGCCAAGGAAAGCGGTACCTTGCTGATCGTGCCCAACGCCGGTGCCGATGCAGTGACCGGCGCCATGTGCGCACAAAACATTTTCCGCAGCTCGTTTTCCAACTGGCAACCCGGCTACGCAATGGGCGAGGTGATGGCTAAAAAGGGCATCAAGAAAGTAGTCACTATCACTTGGAAATACGCTGCAGGTGACGAAACGGTGCGCGGCTTTAAAGAGAGCTTTGTCAAAGGCGGCGGTACCGTTGTAAAGGAGCTGAGTCTTCCTTTCCCCAACGTCGAGTTCCAGGGACTTTTAACTGAAATCGCCGCGGCCAAGCCAGACGCGGTATTCACGTTCTTTGCCGGTGGTGGCGCGGTCAAGTTTGTCAAGGACTACGCGGCAGCGGGTCTGAAAAAGACTATACCTTTGTATGGCTCGGGATTTCTGACCGATGGGACACTGGATGCCCAGGGAGCCGATGCCGACGGGCTGTTTACTGCGCTGCATTACGCCGATAGCTTGGATACCAAACGCGACAACGGTTTTCGTCTAAGCTACGCAAAGACATACAAGCTTCAACCGGATGTATATGCGGTGCAGGGCTATGACGCAGCCCAAATGTTGGCCATCGGCTTGAATGCAACCAAAGGGGACGCCAGCAAGGCAGCCGAAATTTCGGCGGCCTTGACGAAAGCCACTATTGACAGCCCACGCGGTCCTTTCACCATTTCAAAGGCCCACAACCCAGTGCAAGACTTTTACTTGCGGCAGGTGGGAACCAAAGAAAACAAAAAAGTGGGTATCGCGAGCGCCAAACTCGACGACCCCGCACGTGGCTGCAAGCTCTAAGCCCTAGCTTTAGTTTGTTAATTTAACCCCAGCACCTGGGGCAGCGCTTGCGCAGCGCCCAGGTGCCACACTGCATTCTTTGCCAACACCATGGACTTGATGACTTTTTTAATCCAATGCCTCAATGCGCTTCAGTACGGACTGCTGCTGTTTTTAGTGGCCTCGGGTCTGACGCTAATTTTCGGCATTATGGGTGTCATTAACTTGGCGCATGGAAGTTTTTATATGGTAGGTGCTTACCTGGCATATAGCCTTGCCCCCGTGGTGGGCGCCACCATAGGCGGTGGTTTTTTTGCCACATTGCTGGTAGGTGTGGTGGTAGCCGTGTTGTTTGGCTATTTTCTGGAGTGGGCGTTTTTCAGTTTTTTGTATGAGCGTGAACATCTTCAGCAGGTTTTAATGACCTATGGATTGATTCTTGTTTTTGAAGAGTTGCGAAGCCTTGCGGTGGGGGATGAGGTGCACGGCGTGCCGCCGCCTGATCTTTTGAGTGGAAGCATTGCACTTGGCGACATGATGACTTACCCGGTCTACCGTCTATTTATTTCCGCTGTGTGCCTGACCTTAGCGCTGTGCATGTATGGGGTGTTTACGCGCACCCGTCTCGGAATGATGATCCGCGCAGGCAGTACCAACCGCGAGATGGTGCAGTCGCTGGGTATTGATATTAAATTCTTGTACCGAGTGGTGTTTGCTGCAGGTGTAGCCATTGCAGTGCTGGCAGGTATGGTGGCTGCGCCGGTGTCTTCGGTTTATCCGGGAATGGGCAGCACCGTGCTGATCATTTGTTTTGTCGTGGTAGTGATTGGTGGCATTGGCTCGATTCGAGGGGCGTTGTTTGCATCCCTGTTAATAGGATTTGTGGACACCTTTGGTAAGGTGCTGCTGCCTTCGGCAGCAGGCGTATTGGTGTATGTATTGATGGCACTTATCCTGTTATGGAAACCGGACGGGCTGTTCAAAGCGGGCTAAGCGTTCAAAGGCTAATTGATGAATTATTCCAAACTACTTTTCGTCGCCTTCGCATTTATGGTGCTGGCGGTTTTGCCCTCCATGTCGGGTCAGTATGGACTAGACTTAGCGACCAAAATCATGGTGTTTGCTATTTTTGCGCTCAGCCTGGAGTTGTTGGTAGGAACCACCGGTCTGGTTTGTTTTGGGCAGGCAGCGTTTTTAGGGATAGGCGCCTATTCGGCGGTTTTGCTGTCGCCATCAGACCGAGCAGGCAACGTGTTGTTGCTGCTGCCGGCCTCTATGTTGCTGGCTGGCATCTACGCGCTGATGGTAGGTGCGCTCTCTTTGCGTACCAAGGGCGTGTATTTCATTATGGTCACCTTGGCGTTTGCCCAGATGGCTTATTACGTGGTGCACGATACGCCCTTGGGCGGAGGCACGGACGGGATTTATCTTCTGATCAAGCCTACGGTGGGCGACTGGCTCGACCTAGATAGGCCGCTGGTGCTTTATCAGTTTACGTTGACCTGCCTTTTGGGAAGCTTTGTTTTTTTAGCATTGCTGGGCCGCTCCCGATTTGGTAGGGCGTTGGCCGGTATACGAGTCAATGAGCAGCGTATGCGGGCCACCGGCTTTTCGACCTACCCCTACAAACTAGCGGCTTTTGTAATTTCGGGTGCATTGTCTGGGCTGGCGGGCTTTTTGTTTGCCGTCAAGGATGGATTTGTGAATCCTGAACTCATGAGCTGGCATATCTCGGGTGAAGTACTCATTATTGTGATTTTGGGAGGGTTGGGGCATTTGCGCGGCGCCTTGATAGGAGCGTTTGCGTTCGCGTTGCTGCAGGAGTTCTTTAAGTCAGAAGCGATTTTTGGCGAGTTTGCCAAACACTGGCATTTGGGTCTGGGTTGCACCATCATTACCAGCGTAGCTTTATTGCCTAAGGGTTTGGTGGGCGTGCCAGGGCAAATTGCCACGCGTTTAAGCGGCGCTGCGTTGGGCGGTCTTTACAACCCCGGAGGCAAACATGGCAGAAACTAAATTTCTTCTGCGTGGTAAAAATATCAGCCGCCGATGGGGCGGTTTACTAGCTTTGAACGACGTGTCGATTGATGTGGCGCGTGGCACGGTACATGCTGTTATCGGCACTAACGGCGCTGGTAAGTCAACGTTGATAAACATTTTGTCGGGCGAAATTCCACCGTCCTCTGGCAGCGTGGAGCTGCTGGGTCAGAACGTAACGCGATGGACACAGCCTCGACGCGCTCGTGCAGGGCTGGGCCGAAGTTATCAACGCAACACCATTTATCCAACCTTTACGGTACTTGAAAATTGTCGTCTAGCTGCACAAGCTGCGGCGCAAAAGCCCTTAGCCTTTTGGCAAGATGCCCGCCGCTGTCCCGTCAGCAGTGCAGCAGCAAAGACTAGTGCCGAGCGCAGTGGTCTCAGTGAGGTGCTGGAGCGCGAAGCTGGTCTGCTCTCGCATGGGCAAAAACGCCAATTGGAAATCGCCATGTGCCTAGCGACATCGCCGCAGGTGCTGTTGTTAGACGAGCCCCTGGCCGGTATGGGTGCAGAAGAAACCGAACGCATGCTCGCGCTCTTGACGTCATTAAAAACTACGCATGCAATTTTGCTCATTGAGCACGATATGGATGCGGTATTTCGTGTGGCCGATTGCATTACTGTGATGGTCAATGGCGGCGTGATCGCCTCGGGTAGCCCAGACTTCGTACGCAACAGTGCCGAGGTACGGGTTGCCTATTTGGGAGAACACTGATATGACTGAAGAGCTTATATTGGATGCCAAGGGCGTGCATGCCTGGTATGGATCTAGTCACATTCTGCATGGCATTGATTTGCGCATTGAGCGTGGTCAGACGGTGGGATTGCTCGGTCGTAATGGCATGGGTAAGTCAACACTAATCCGCACGCTGTTAGGGCATGTGGCGCAGCGAAGTGGAGAGATTCATTTTTTTGGCGTCGATGCCTCAAATAGCATGCCTCATGCGGTGGCCCGTCTGGGCGTGGCCTATGTACCGGAAGGTCGGGGTGTTTTTCCCAATCTTTCGGTGCTGGAAAACCTACAGATGGCCGCCCGCGTAGGCCGCGACGGACGCTGTGATTGGCCTTTGGACCGTGTGCTGTCTACTTTCCCTCGCCTTTGCGAGCGCTTGAAAAACCTGGGTGCCCAGCTCTCTGGTGGTGAACAGCAAATGTTGTCTATTGGCCGGGCGCTCATGACCCACCCCGAGCTGATGGTGCTTGACGAAGCGACCGAAGGCCTAGCTCCGCTGATCGTTGCTGAGATTTGGCGCGTGATTGGCGAAATCCGCGCCAGCGGCATTGCTACCTTGATCGTCGACCGCGACTACCGCAAAGTATTGGAGCGCGCGGATCACGCGCTGGTGCTGCAAAAGGGGCAGCTTGTCCTTCAAGGCAGCGGAGCTACGCTGCTGAGTGCCCCTGAATTGAGCAACTATTTGGGAGTTTGACGTCGTTTTTCATTTCTTGGTACTGGACTCGTTCAAAAAATTGAACATTGATCGATCAATTTTCCAAAATAGCCAATTCCACCGCAGCCCTCAACTGCGCAGGACTACTGTGAAGATAGGCGGCGGTCGTAGCAATATTTCGGTGCCCGGCCAGGGTTTTGAGAATGTGTATGGCCGTACCTTTGTTGGCCAATGAGGTTAGAAAAGTACGACGTCCACTATGGCTGCTGGCTCCGGCAAGCCCAGCACCGGCATAGAGCAGGGCGAAGGTCTGTGCCAGGCTGTTGGCGCTGAATCCCTCCTGCACGCTTTTCTGGCTGGCAAAAAGTGGATAACGCCGATCCACACAGCGCGTGATGGCTGCGTAGGTTTCCAATTCCTCACGCAGCCTCCCATTGATGAAGACCGTACGCGGGTGGCGTCCCTTGGTCATGTCGGGCAGCAGCCGGATCTCCGCCTTGACCGCGCCGTCCGGCGTGACCACATCGCTCCAGCGCAGGCAAGCTACTTCGCCAATTCTGAGGCCGGCCCAATGTGTGAGCAGCATCATGCAGCGGTTACGCACAGCGTACTTGCGCGTGTCAATGTGTGCCAGCAGTTGTTCAAATTCTGCTGCGCTTAGTGTTCTAGCCTGGGCCATAGCGTTTGTCCTCGAAATATTGTGTCTGCAATGAATGCATTGTGTTTTCACATATTTATCTGGACAACCTGAAACCCGCCAAATTGGCGGGTTACCGAGCAGAAAAAGCCAAAAATGCACTGGCTGTGGATAACTTTTTAGTGGTTTTTTTCATCAATGAAATCAACGACTTCTTGCCGAAATCATGGAAATTGCGATTTTTCATATATTTCTTGGCGGGCAGGGCACTCTTTCAGTGCCCACGGCCGGTTTATGCTCAAAACACCCGTTTAAGCGGCGATCGGTCGCGTCAGCACACAGCGTATTCGGGCGTCGTATTTGACCCAAATTTCAACGGTTTTAGCGCTGATTTTTGGTCTGTGCTGCGGTACTAGCTTTGCAAAACCAGGGAATTTGGCCCAGACTGCTCAAACCTCAGGCTTTACCTGAACTTAGCCGGTAGACACCCTGAGCATGCGCGCCAAAATCCCTTAAAACAGTTATCAGAAACCCGCCAAATTGCCGGGTTACCGGTTGTCCTTTAGGGTATCTGAAACAACACTGCACGTGTACAACAACACCTGCAGCACATGAAAACACAAGATCAATTGGCAGCGCTGGGCTTAGATCACAGCAGCCTGGCTCAATTTACCGGCACACTGCAATATCACCGCATTGGACGCAGGCACCTGCTGACAGATGGCACCCGCTACTTAAGTGAGCGCGCGCAGTGCTGGTGGATCATGGATGCAGTTGCCAGTCACCTGGACGAAATAGGCGCCGATGACTGGTTCGTACTGGTCAGGGTCGTGGTGCAGGGCAGGGTAGCGGTCATGGTCTATGAAGACGGCAATGGCAAGGAGTACGCCCGTCAAACGATTCCCTACACAGACTTTCCCATTGGGGAGATCACTCTCTACGCCTGCTGGGACGGTGATCACTGGGTGACCATGCTGCCCAGTGAGTATTGAAGTGAATTTTGCGGATGTATAAAAGTAGTTATATAATAGAAATATGACCATTACCTATACAAAACATGCTCTAGCTCGCATGGCTGAGCGAGGTATAAGCCAAGAGGAGGTTGAGGCAACGGTGAAAAACCCCATTCGGCAAATACCCGCAGCACATGGCCGAATTGAGTCGCAAGGTTTTATTGAAAGATCTGGTAACAAGCAGCTACTTCGAGTTATCAGTGAAGGTGACGTGGTTGTGTTGGTCGTCACTGTGATGGCAACAAGCAAGTTTGAAAAGTATGGAGTCTCGCTATGAAAATTGAATACGACCAGCAAGCCGATGCCATGTATATCCGCTTGCGTGCAGGCACTGTGGCTGAGAGTGAAGAAATTCGACCTGGTGTTGTGTTTGACTATGACCTCGAAGGCAAAGTGCTTGGCATTGAAATGCTTGATGTGAGCGAACGCACAGATAACCCCCGCGAGTTAGCTATGGAGTTGGTGGGTGAGTGATTTAGCGCAGGCCAGAGTTATGGAGATGCGAGCGGAGTTGATAGATCACCTTCGCCTTTTTGTCCAATCAGAAGGTTGGACTCAAGCTCAAGTTGCTGAACGCTTTGGAGTAGCTCAAAGCAGGGTGAGTGACCTTTTGACCGGTAAGACTGAAAAGTTCAGCCTCGATATGCTCATTACATTGGCCTCACGTGTTGGGTGCAAAGTTGAGCTGGCTGTTGAGTGACATGATGACCTCGACGCACGATGCTAAAAGATTACGATTTCACTACGGTGCGCTCGCAACCCGTACCAAAGTCTGATCAACCTTTACTTGCGCGATTGCGCGGTTCATAACCGAAAATTGGTTTTGCTTTGGCAATGGCGCGCGCCGCGAATCGATGCTGCCCATTGAGTGCTGATCACATAAAAAAGTAAAAGTACACGATGATCTGCATCCGGCGCAGGCCATCTGCACGTCCAATCTGATGTCCAGAGCCATCGTAAATCCGTTCTCCATCTATGCGGCCTATTTGCGATCCCGAGTCGCTGTAAAGACGCTCACCATCAATGCGACCGATTTGGCTGCCTGACGCGTTGTAGATGCGCTCACCTTCTATGCGTCCTAGTTGCCGACCGGAGCCGTCATAAATTCGATCGCCATCCACACGCCCAATCTGATGACCGGATCCGTCGTAGTAGCGCTCACTATCCACGCGGCCGATCTGGTGACCACTGCCGTCATACATGCGCTGGGCAAAGGCTGTGTTTAGAAATACCAGGGTTACAGATACGGCCACAAGAAAATTTTTCATTGGCAGAGTTTATTGGACTTTTTGCAAAATTCTGATTAACCTGGTCCTTGTCCTTAATTAGGACGTCGATTAATTTTTGACCTGACTGGGGCCGCTGGTGATGCTGTGAAAACCGAACTGTGCCCATAGCAACCAGCGTGCGTCGTTGGAATTAGGTGCTCTTACTTGGGTTTGAACTATTTGGCTGCGGCCATCGACATGCACGCGCACACTGGCTTGGAAAGTTTGCATGCAAGTATTTAGCCCGGGCTGAAGAGCATGCCAAGGACAAGGTCTGGCTGCCTACGGCATTCATTTGGATTACTCCAATGGCACCTGGGTATTCCCAGTTGCACCTGACGTTACTACTATAAGGGTGTGCAGATTTATGTAGTTGCGATGGCTAGTGTCGTCGTGTTGAGTAACCAAAATCCAACTGTAAAAATGCACTATTACTTGATCCTGAGCCTCTGACTTTTACGGGTTCGTTCCATTAAATCTGTAGGCTTAGTTTTTACCCAGGCCACAAAGCGCTGGATGCCAGGGTGCGCAAGCAGCGCCTCAACTGAATTAAATTGTTTGACTAATTCGGTCTCGGTGAATAAAGCATGAATTTGGCGATGGCAGATCCGATGCAGGTATTGCGTTTGTCGGCCGCCTTTAGACTTTGGTATCAGATGATGGGCGTCTCGCTGGCTGTTCGGTATTACCCGGTCGCACAAAGGGCAAATCAGGTCAGTCTGTGTAACCACATCTCGTTCCTGTTGAAGTAAGCGTCTGATACGGCCCATACTGCAATCTTAATCAAGCTCTGGCAATCGGAATGTCTGCCCAGTTGGTGGTGTACGCGGGCGTTTTTCGCTCTTGCCGCATGGACCACACACGGCGGTCACCATCGAGTCCCGCGCTGGCCATCTTCATGGTTCCACGTCCGTAGCGCTTATTGATGGTATCTAGTGCTGACATCAGGCGTGCCTTTTCGGCTATGTCGGCATGGGAATCATTCTCATCCAGATCGAGTTCGCCTTGAACTACGGAGTCAGGCTGCAGGTCCAGCAGCATGACCCCGGCTTTGGCATATTTGAAACCTTGGCAGTAAATAGCCTGCAGCCCTAAACTCGTGGCCTGCACGATAGCGCCTGTATCCGCCGTCGGTCTGCGTAATGGCACGACAATGGATCGGCTGTACTGTGGGTCTTTGCGAAAGGGACTGGTGCGGATGAAGACCATCACGTCACCGGCAAGTGAGTACTGCTTGCGCGCCTTTTCCGCAGCACGACTGGCAAATTCAGTGACCGCCTGAGTCAGGTCAGATAGCTCTGTAACGGCATGTCCGAAGGAGCGTGTGCAGGCAATCTCTTTCTTGGGGCTAGGTGCGTCATCAAGCCCGATACACTGAATACCCTGAAGTTCACGAACTGTTCGCTCAAGCACCACTGACCACCCTCGGCGAATGGTGGCAGCGTCCATATCAACCAGGTCCTGTACAGTCTTAATGCCTCCATCAGTGAGTTGTTTACTAATGCGTCGTCCGATACCCCAGACCTCACCAACCTCAGTTGCCTCAAATACCCGCTGTCTTTCAATGGCCGAGAGCACCTCTAGATTGCAAACTTGAGCTAAATGCGATGGATATATCCCTGGCTTTCGCTCAGCGGTCTTGGCAATATGATTGGCTAGTTTTGCAAGTGTCTTGGTTTTCCCGATTCCGATGCCACAAGGGATTCCTGTCCATTGCAGGATACGTGACCGGATCTTATGACTGCGCTCCACTAAGTCGCCTCGAACGCCCTCGAGCCCGATGAAAGACTCGTCAATTGAGTAAATCTCTTGCGATGGCCCTAATCCGGCCGCTAGGCTCATCATTCTGTCGCTAATATCACCATAAAGGGCAAAATTGGCCGAAAGAGCCACCAAACCTTCAGACTCGGCTAGATGCTTGATCTGAAACCACGGTGCCCCCATCTTGATACCTAGAGATTTAGCCTCGTTGGACCGTGCGATGGCACAACCGTCGTTATTGCTGAGTACTACCGCTGGAATACCGTTCAGACTTGGCCGAAAGATGCGTTCGCAGCTCACATAAAAGTTATTTCCATCAACCAGCGCGTACACCACATCCTCCTGTCAAACGTTGAATTGCTTTATCGTGCTGGTAACTACACCCCAAATCTCAATCGTTTGTCCGTCCTTAGGGGTGATGTCAGGGTAGGTGGGGTTGGCAGATTTGAGTTTGATGCGCCCCACGCGCTGGCTCAACACCTTTACGGTAAAGTCTCCGTCTACGATCGCGACCACGATATGCGCGTTGCGTGGTTTGATGGCCCGGTCCACCACCAAAATGTCGCCATCAAATATGCCTACTTCGGTCATGGAGTGGCCGCTAGCACGCAAAAAATACGTCGCCTGCGAGTGTTTAATGAGTAACTGTGCCAAATCAATGCGCTGCGCGCCTAAATCTTCTGCAGGGGACGGGAAACCGGCCTGCACATGGCCACGAACGAGTGATACCTCTAAAGGAATAGTCGAGGCAAGGATCGGAGTGTCGAATGACTGAAGGCTGTACATTTATACAGTATAATCACATCAAGTAAGGACCACCGTGTGTAGCCATTACCAAGCCCTTAAAGAGCGAGAGAAATTCCTAAAGGTTTTCTCGGTGCAGCCGCCTGTTGAGGACGGTAAGCTTGACATGTGGCCGGGCTACCTAGGCGCGTTCATCTGCAAGCATCCCCATGCGGACGCTGGAGACGAGGCTGTGCGCATGGCGCAGGCTGTCAACGGCATATTCGGACTGGTTCCGCACTGGTCCACTGACACCAAGATTGCCAAAAGCACATATAACTGCCGTAGCGAATCCGCCGCTCAAAAGCCAAGTTTTAGAGATGCTTTTCGGCGCAACCAACGTTGCATCATTCCTGTTGATGCCTTCTATGAACCGGACTGGCGCAGCGGTAGTGCCATTGCCACGAGGATAGAGCATGTAGATGGGAGTCCAATCGCAATTGCAGGTTTGTGGTCAAGTTGGAAGGATCCCAAAGGCGGCTTGTTACACAGCTTCACAATGCTAACTATCAATGCTGATGCGCACCCTTTGATGAATCAGTTCCACAAACCCTCTGACGAAAAACGCATGGTGGCCATATTGCCAACTGAACGGTACCAAGACTGGATCGAAGGTAAGGGCGTAATTAATGACTTCATGGTGCCATTCAGTGCTGAGCTTTTACAGGCGAGGGAAGTGAAGTCAGGATACAAGAAGCCAACTTCACAATCTCGTAATCTCTCCCTTATATGAAAGATTCTGGCTCAATTTTTTCTGTCCGTAAGCTCCATCTTATTTGGCCGAAATAGTCGCCATTGGCGTGTGATTGGTTTGGATATGTTTATTACACCCAGCCCTGTAGTCAGACGCCATCGTCTTGCAGATCTCGCCATTGGATGATTTGAGTTGCTTTGGAGAATACTGATTCAATTTCTACCAATTCAATGGGATCTGTGGGCATGTCTGGTTTGATCACCCGGCTAACAAGATAATGCTTTTGTTTAGCCAACGGGGTAACAGCTGTCCATTTAGTCAACAATAGTTTTTTTGGATTCAGTGGGTTCATTCAAATGTATTCAATCTACTTGAATAAAGGTATCTAGCTCTGAATTTTTATTCAGATTGAAGTTAAGTTTCCCTAGAATGTAACCGACCAAAACACAAACCAACTTGGCTGGAGAGCACATGCTTAAATTCTTTTACAACACCGCCCCTAACCCCATGAAGATTGCCCTTTTGCTCGAAGAGCTAGGTTTGTCGTATGAGGCTATACCGGTGGATACCAGGCAGGGTCAACAATTCGCTACAGAATTCGTAGCTATCAATCCCAACGCTAAAGTACCGGCTATCGTTGATGGCGATGTAACGGTTTTTGACAGCAATGCCATCTTGCTGTTCCTGGCTGACCGGGAAAAGCAATTTATTTGTTTGGACATGGCAAGCCCTGAGCGCGCGGAGACACTTTCATGGCTCATGTTCATTGCAAGCGGAATCGGCCCGTTTTCCGGGCAATCCGTGCATTTCCGACACGTAGCACCGGAGCCCAAGACTTACGCCCTCAATCGCTACGACTATGAGGCAAACCGCCACTGGAAAATTCTGGAAAAGCACCTTTGCGAGCGTACATTCATGGTCGGCGAACAATACACCGTGGTTGACATGGCATTTTGGGGATGGGCTCGGATGTTGCCATATGTACTTGGTACCGGGGACGCCACATGGACAGAGTATCCCCATGTGAAGCGTCTGCTGGACCAAATCAACGCAAGGCCAGCTGCCCAACGTGCTGAAACCTTGAAGAGTCGCCATAGCTTCAAAGCCGAAATGGACGCTGATGCACGTAAATTTCTGTTTCCGCAAAACCAGCGTCTAGTAAACAGTATCTAAGTTCCAAGTACTTGTATATTCAAAAGAAGGATCGTATGTATAAGTTGATAGCATTTGATGCCTACGGGACGCTGTTCGACGTGTACTCCATGGGTCAGTTAGCCGAAGAACTATTCCCTGGCCATGGCCAAGCTCTAGCATTGATGTGGCGTGACCGGCAAATTGAATACACGCGCCTGGTCACCATGAGCGATCCCAACCCCAATGGGAGTCGGCACTACCTTCCATTTTGGGAATTGACCCTGCGCTCCTTGCGTTATTGCTGCAAGCGCTTGGACTTGCCGCTAAATGCAGGCTATGAGCAACGCCTGATGGACCAGTACGCCAAACTCACCGGATTCTCTGACAGTTTGGCGGTCTTGCAAGCCATCAAAGCCAAGGGTCTGTCAACGGCCATCTTATCCAACGGCAGTCGGGAGATGTTGTCTACGGTAGTCGCCGCAAATGGTTTGACCCCTTATTTAGATCAGGTTGTCTCGGTGGAGGATGTACGGCTATTTAAAACGGCGCCACAGGCCTATGAGCTCCTGCTAAAACAATTTCCCGTTACTAAACAGGAAGTACTTTTTGTTTCCAGCAATGCCTGGGACGCACTCGCTGCCAAATGGTACGGCTTTGACGTTTTTTGGGTAAATCGGCTTGCGCATCCATTCGAGGAAATCGGTGACCCCCCGAACTTCGAAGCGAAATCTCTTTCTGAAGTTTTAGATATTCTGTAAAGTCTGACACCGAATAATGATTCAGCTGTCTCAATATCTCAACTGTGAAGGCGAAATCCCAGTGCGGCCAGCGGTAGACCTAATTCCGTAACCCATGTTCCCAATAGTCACTCAAAACTATTATTGACATGACTTAAGGTCAAGGCGGGGCTTTTACGCTAGAAGGTCCATTTGAAGCCGCGTTTTTAACTCTCTGCAGCTATTTACTGAAGAGGAATGATCACAAGTTGAGCCATTAGCTACGCGGGACTTAGCATGAGCAATTTAAATTAAAAGAGACTGTGCAGATTTATGAAGAAATCACTTGCTTTACCGAGGACTCCAACGTCTGGCCCAGCCTAAATTAGCAAGAGCACCAGGCATTATTGACCCAGGAAAGTTTGAACGGCAGCCACGGTCGCTACGGGGTCTTCCTCGTGTCCCACATGGCCCAGCTTTTCAAAAACAATGAGCTGACTACCAGCGATATCGCGATGAAACTTTTCAGCATTGTCCGGCGTGATTAGCCGGTCAAGGGCGCCCCAGATGATCAAGGTTGGCACCATTACCTGTTTGATCGCTGATTCATTTTGGCCAGGCTTGTTTTGAGCGAACCTTGCGGTTATTGCCTTTCTATTGCCTGCGCGTAGGGCCAAGTCGTAATAGCGATCAACTAACTCGGGAGTGACCTTGGCGGGATCTGCGTAGACGTTTCGAACACTTGATTCCACGACTCTTCGAGGCAAGATGTTGCCGAGCAGGCGGCTGAGCACTGGCATTTGAGCAAGTTTGAAGGCGATGGGGACGGATGCCGCTGTGGTGGCATACCCTGAAGAGTCGACCAATATCAACCGTGAAACCCGGTCTGGGTAGGCAACAGCGGTTTGCCAGCTGACATCTCCACCGAATGAATTTCCCGCTAAAACCGCACGCTTGATTTGCAGTGTGTCCATCAAAGACCGCATGAAATGGGTGTAAGCGGACATTTGGTAGTTGCCATCCGTGGTTGGTCCAGTAAGGCCAAACCCTGGCAAATCCACACGTATCACACGGTGCTTGTAATTCAGTGCTTGCGCCCAAGCATCCCAAGTGTGCAAACTGGCACCAGTTCCATGCAAAAGGATGATGGGCTCCGAGTCATCTCTTGGGCCTTCGTCACGCAAATGCACACTCATGCCGTCAACTGCGACAAATTGGGACGGCGGCGGCGCCCATCGGCTAGTCAATTCCTCCACCGGACGATCAGGCGCCCACACGGCGATCACGCTGATTACCAAGAGCGCGACTATGAAAATTAATAGGTTTCGAATAGTTTTTAACATGCGTATCACTTATTGCGTTGAACTTTCTGCTTTGTCCGGATGATCATCTCTGACACGAAGAACAAGGAATTGACTGCCTACGGCATCCTTAATGACACCCCAATGGCACCTGGGTATTCCCATTTGAACCTGACCTAACTACTATAAGGGTGTGCACTTTTTTCCGAGGCTGAATCTTTAGAAAGAAGCTAAATAAAAGGAAAAAGCACGATTTTCAGGCTGCGCCAAAGGACGCCCCATGATCACCATAACACCGCATAAATCGATCTACCAGAGGCTTAGCCAGGCGTTTCCTAAACCCGCTGGCTCAGCCAGTCGTTACCTGGATAAATACATCCGCGCCCTGGAGCAAATGATTTTCGATGCCCTTCAGCGGGGGCAAACTCCCCTACAGCGCAAGCTCAACCTGTACTCATTACCCCTGAAACAACTGGCCGCACAGGGAGGCCAGATAGGACCCAATCGCATTCGACTGCATGCCTGGCTCAAATCGCAAAACTTGGAACTGGTTCAGGCCGTGACCCTGGGCTCTAACCTGACCGGCGCAGTCTCTGAGGTACGGCTGACCCACCTGGCGGCCATGACCAATGGCCTGGCCAACATTGAGCATGCCATGCGCACGGCCCAAACGGACAGCGACATTGACCAGTACCTGGACGGCGATGCCAAGGCCAACTACCGCCTCTTTGACATGCTGTACCCAGACTACCGTTTTGACTGGACGCATGCGCAAACCCATGCCGTCTTTGACCCAGTGCCAGTGGATATCACATCGGTCAAAGCCTACATGCTGTGGCTCAGCACCCAGGCCACCTTGATCAATTCGGCGCGCAAAGCCCTGTACCTGCGCCAAGCCAAGATCATCCTGACCGTGGCAAAACTCACCAAGGGGGTGTTTTACCAGCGCAAAAAGCCCAGTGAGTTTGGACGCATGTACTATGAGGGCATTAGCGTGCAAAGCGTCAACAGAGAATTGCGCCGCGCCATGCTGGGTAATTGCTGGGAGTACGACATACGAAGCAGCGTAGTGGCCTGGAAAATGGGCTGGGCCCGCCACTGCATAGCCCACCATGGCATCAATCAAGACGTGCGCAAAGTCTTCCCCACAACTCTGACCTACCTGGAAGACAAGGCGGACTTCATGCGCACGGTGCGGGCCTTTACCTTTGCCAATGTGGATAAAACGCAGGCCGAATTGCAGAACAAACTGCTCAAGCAGGCCTTTACCGCCATCAGCTTTGGCGCCCGAGCGCACAGCCGTGGCTGGCAGAACCAAGCAGGGCAGTGGACCAACCCGGCTTTGGTCCATATTCTCAAAAACACCGAGGACAGGGACAGATTCCTAAATGACTCCAGCGTCCAAGCATTCATCCGGGAGCAAAACACGCTAGATGACTACCTGGTTGATCTAGTCCAGCGCCATGAGCCGCAACTGCTCAAGGATTCCCTGCTGACAGGCGCCAGTGGGAGACCAGCCAAGGCCAAGGTCGTGGCCTACCTTTACCAGCATGGCGAAACGCAGGTCATGGACGTGGTGCGCCAAGTTGCCGCTGAGCACGATCGAGTGCCCCTGGCAAATGTCCATGACGCCATATTCTTCAAACGCCGCCTGGGTGCAGACTTGAAGTGGCTGATCGAAGACCGGATGCAAAAGGAAACAGGCAATCCCTACTGGAGCCTCAGCCCCAAGGAGCACTTGCGCTACGAGCCCAAAAGCCTTGATGCTGCGGCCTATGAAAAAGCCCACGAGGAATGGATCAAGCAGGAGGAAGCCTATGCCAAGGCCTATTACGAGGGCAGGGCGGCGACCTATAGCGAAGCCTGGTGGGCAGAGCAGGATGACTGAGCCGGTTTAGTGCGAACCCATGGGTTTGATGGGCTCCAGGGTGGTCAGCTTGGGGGCGCGCAGTTGTTGAATCGCCTTTTGCGCACTTTGAACCTTCTGGCGATTACGCTCCATTTTGACCGCATTACTGGCGCGCTTTTGCGTAGCCCGCAGGGTATCCATGCGCAGTTGATCTGGTGTCTTGGGGCCGGTGATTTCGCTCAGTCTCATACAAGTATTTAGCCCGCAACATCAAAACCAGGCCTATGAAAATCCGCAAACAAGCGGCGTGGGAAATGGAAATAAATCCCACTGAATTCGAACGAAACCCCCAGAAAAAGGGGGTTTATGGGTGAAATTTGGGGGATTTTTTGAACCAGTGGACCGGCACCAGGCAGGCATAGCTAAGAATCTATTCATAGATTTCTGCCTGCGTTGGTGTGTTTAGTCACTCATCAAGATGCGAATTTGCCTTTGACTTTCGTTTGCGCTTGGGCTCCAAAAATGGCATCCGCAACTGCGAAAAGTCATCAATCATGCCGATGGCCTGCTCACGCGCCGTTAGCCTATATCCGCCGTCTTGCCAAAAGCTGCTTTGGGGCAGCATGAATGCGTGCTCTCTTTGTAACCATGCAGCGTTTTGCCAAGCGCCCGATTGCACCGCATGGTCAAGTTCGCGCTGCTGCCGGTCAGTCCATCGCCGCACATGGGGCACTGGATCCTTGCAGGGGAATATGCCGATCTCTACATTGGCGATCAAGTCAGCGGCTGCCTTTTTGTGCTGGCTGTAGATGGTGCGGATATTGGCCTGCTTCTTTCTAGCACTGGTCAAGGTATCCCGATTACGCGGTTTGCTTTTTGGAGAAACGCGCAGATGCAGGCCCATTTCATAGCTGCCCCATTGGTACATTTCATCGCCTCGTACCGCATGATCCACAGCTACCTGCAGCAGGCTAAGGCGATAGGCACTGATCACCAGCGCTGCACTTTTGTTAGCCACGGAACTGAGCTTGAATGGCGCCCCCTTGTTATAGTGCTCACCGCGCACGCGGGCCAAATCCCAGGCTTGTGCAATGATCAACAGCAGGTCTTGCGATGTCATTTGCTTGGGGATAGCTAGGCAAAGCATGTCCGGCATCGCCTTGGCTAGGTTTTTGTCTGTCACAAGAACCAATTGGCCGATCAGGCGGGTTACAAATTCCATCTCTACCTGTGGTGAATCAAACAGGTTAGTACCCCTGGTTTGCCACCAGGGCAGAACGCTGCCTGCGGTGTGTATATCCCCAAACATCTCCCAAATTCTGACAAGCCTAGCGTCTTCACACCTGCCGCCTTGCCTGCAAATCCACCAATAGTCCTTGCTGCAACGCAGCATGGCCAGCCACCAAAAGTACAGGCTGGTGTTGAAGTTCTCAAGCGCGTGCGTAGCCAGGGTAGGGGGGTGCATGCCGGTCTCCTTGTCATTTTTTTCACCGAAAAATCTCCAACGTGAAAAAAAATGTTAAGCAAGAAACCATGGCGTGTCACTTAACACGTAAGGCTTTTAGTCTCCCACTCAGCAGCAATGTCGCTGCTGACCACTTACCCAAGGAACACATCATGCAAATGTCTAACGGCGCCATCCGTCATGGCTCCAATCCACCACTGCCCAATGGCGGCAACCTTCCAGCACTGGCCAATTCCGCGCCCGAGATAGACCTGGACTCCTTTGACCTCAGCGACTTTGTAGTCACCAGCAGTAAAAGCACTAAAACGGTGCGAACTACGGCTAAGACCCGGGAGCAGGTCGAGGTAGAAAAGTTCATGAAAGAAAGCTCCGACCTGTTCGAGTTGGGCATCAAATACGAAAAAGAGGTGGTGCAGCGCGGGCATCAGGCGCTTTATGAGCTTTTGGCATCGATTTACAACCTGGCCTTGCGCATTGAGGAAAACGACCAAGCGGCAAAGATCGTGGCTGCCATACGCAAAGACCTCAAAGATAACCACGAAATCAAATTACAGACCAACGTCACTCCCATGGCTGCGGTGGTGCGCTTTGTTGTTCGTCAGGATAAAGTGGCCTCCAGTCGCTATACCAAGGTCCTGGAAGTCGCCCGCCAGGAAAACCTACCAGCAGAAGAGTTACCGGCCTATATAAGTCGCAGAGGCGGTATTACGAAAATCCAGGACACCGAGGCAAACCAACTAGCCAAGAAAGGCGGCGAAAAGAACAGCAAAGAACGGATGGAACTCATGCGTGAGTACTTCACCCTGGTCGGTCAAGCCTCCAAGCAGTCATTTACCTATGAGGGTTCCGTAGTAGCGCATGACACAGAAAAGACCGACGACGCCAATGTTTCGGAATTCTGCGTGTTTGTGGCTCATCACGTGGGGGACGCCGAATACAAGATGGTCACCGCCAACGACCTGGGTCGCAGCTACGAGGACAACTTGCTGCGCTTTATTGGCAAAGACCTTCCCAATGACCCCTATGTGCTGGAGCGGGGACTGCGCAACTTTAAGCGCAAGTTATCCATGGACGAAAGCCAACCCGAGGGATTTCGGCAAGAAATGCTGCGCCAATTAGCCAAACCCATGAAGTACAAGCAGACGGCGGTCATTGAAATGGATGTATCAGAAGTTAATGAGGTCTAGCCATGAGCCATACCCTTGGACCCTATGGGAAAGCTACGGTGATCCTTTTTACAGCTCAGTTTGACAGTGAGTTACCCAAACTTGCTGAAATGAAACGGTTGTTGAAAATTCCAGATGGCAAATACTATCGTAGCCACGGCCACCACTCCGAACTGTGCAACAAGATTGAGTCATTGATTCATATCATGCGAAACCCTGGTGATGAGCAGGATCCCTGGTTTCAAAACAGGGTGGGATCTGACGTGTTCATCACGGTTCCAGATGTGCATGCTGACTTGTTCATGACGCTCAAATATTCAGCACACATTGTGGCCGCTTTCAACCTCACGAATGAAGCAGTTTCTGAACTGGGTAAATTACTTAGAAACCGTGGCCAAGTATGTCGAATGCGTTTTGAATGTCGTAGTTGGCCAAAGACTTTAGATGATCGTGCCAAGCAAATAAGAGACGGCGGACTTTCAGATCCCTCAGTGACCGATATTGATATCTCGTCATTGTCTCGAATGTTTGAGTTTTACGGAGATGCGGCACTCAAGCAAGCCAACGAAGCGCTTACTTATTGGCATAACCGCTATCGTTGGAGAACAGCCAAAGAAGTCAAAGACAAAGTGACAGAGGAGGCTGATGCTGAGTCTGTCACAGATGTAGTTGACGCGCACATGGTCTGAATGGGATTGTGGACCTAGGGTCTAGTTGGCCCTGGTTCTCAGCGCTTACACCTTTTAGGAAAAATTTATGCCAAAGTATTTAGTATTCATAAATGCTCTCGGAGTCAACCAAACTAATAGGCCGGGGAGCCCGGAGCATCTGGCCTGTGAAATTGCAAATACTATTTCAATGCAGCGGATGCCCAAAGACTATTTCTTGGCATGCCTGGCAGATAGTCCCGATGCGACCTTAGCGATGCTAAGGGACACGGCTAAATTCTCATTAGAGCTTGACGATAAAAGCGCTGCAATTTGGACGCAAGAATTGCAGGCCATATCAAGATGTGCCGATAGGGTTGAACAACAAGTTGACCAAGCATACTTTGCCATTGCCAATGCCATGATTGCCTATAACGATGCCATTGCGACCAGTGCGCATTGTCAAGAATTGCCTAAGCTATTAATTCAACCGGTTGAGCACGCATTCGATCACTTTGACATAGGTGCAGCATTTTATGTATCCGATAAATTGTCTGAACTTTTTGCATATCAAATACTTGATGACGAGTACACATAGGTCCTCTTTTTGGCTTTGATCCTGATTTATTTAAAGAAATTCCATGACTAAATTTTTAGTATTTAACAATGATCCACAAAACCCAGTGTCAACGATTCCCGGAAGTGACGGCGCCATTGCTTGTGAAATTGCTGCTGCCGTAGGCACTGATGGCCTCAGCGACGAACGCTTTCATGCCTTGCCTGAACGATCTAAAGAGGCCAAGGAATTGGCTAAGAAGCAGGCAGCGCGATTTCGTATTGACCTAGATCCCAAGGGCAAGACGGCATGGAAAAACGCTGCGTTTGACATCTTGCTTGCCTGCAAGGAACTTGACCACGCTATTGAACATGCAAATTTGGTTTTGCTTCGGGCAGAGGCTAAATTCAATCAAGCCTGCCGCAAGGGCAAGCACTTCGAAAACTTGGACAGGGTCTACGATATGCAGCTCAGCTCCGCTTTTGACGATTTACACGGCAGCTGTACCAATAGATTTATAGATGAGATTTGCGATGCCTATATTGTGGAAGTGCTTAGGCTTTGAACTCATGGTTGAACAAATTTTCTTTGCCTAGCCCTCAAAAAAATAGGCCCCTTAGGACCTATTGATCAAGCCTTCCTTAGCCTTAGGCGTAGTTGTTTACGCTGTTGCCTTTGGTGGCAGTAGCAGGAGCAATTGCTTGAGCTGGTGCAGGTTTTGCAACTTTAGCCTGTGTGCCGTCATTATCTCCATCGGCATCTGTGGCGCGTACGGGAGGCGCTTGAGTAGTTGCAACGGGGGTATGGGTGGCAGAAATGGCGGCTATGCTAGACATAAAGGGAATCCAAGTAGTTGAACTCTATACATGAGCATTTAAGGCCACAAAGTAAGAAACTTTACATTGGTTGACCCTGTTAGCTGCTTAAGGCGATCAAAGTCAACTGTTTTTCTAATTCAATGCAAGCCAATTGCGCAGCCATGGGGTTTTTACCTGCGTCCAGGTTCAATTTAAAAGTCTCGCCAGCGCTAGTGATTCGGACTTTGACCGTGCCGGCGGCACTTTTGAATTGGTAGGAGACATCGGCCCTGGGCAGGTGCTCGCGATCTTTAACAATTAGAGAGCATTTGTATTTGCCTACTTCGCGCAGCTTTGGGTTCATTTCCCATGCGCTGGCAACTTGGCCGCGATAGTCCGCGATGGCGGCCTGGACCACGGTCATAGTTCCCTCGGGGCCCACTTTCTTGATGATGGGCAATTCGCTGCTGAGATCTTCCTTCTTGAGCAGGCGTGCCTTGATGCGCTCGTAGTAGCTGAGGGCTAATTTGGCAGCCTTCATCCTGGCAATGCTGCCTTCGGCGTAGTTCTCAAAGTACTGGGTGAGGAGGGCGCTCATGGTTTGATTTTTCAGTCGTGAGGGCAGGCTAGGTTGGTCCATCGTTCAAAGGTGGGCTTAGGCAGCCAGTTTGCGCTGATCTTTGAGTCGCCGCTCAAAGTCGTCGGTCAATTCCTGGCTCTGCGCAGCCAAGGGCATGACCAAACCGGTACCCATCTGTACCAGGCTCATGATGTTGTTGTTAGCCATTTGGGCTGCCATGATCGACCTGATCTGCGCGGCCTGACCTGATGCCTGCGGGTCCACAACGCCAGCAAACTGTTTGGCTTTCATCAACGGCGTCAAATGGCTGTAGTGCTTGGTGATCATCAGTACAGAGGTGCCCATCTGCTCAGCTAGATCGTGAATAGGAATACCTTCCAACAAACGCTGCGTGGCATAGTAGTGCCGTAAGCTGTATAGGCTTCTCTCTTTGCCGGTCACTGGGCAGTTCAGCAACTCAGTATCTTCCAACCACTGCCTAAAGGGTTTGTTCCAGTTATCTGGTACTGAGCCATCGGATAGCCGGAAAAGGGGTTTGGCCACCCGTTTCTTTAGTACCTCTTCCAAAGTAAGGTCTACCAAGTCTGGGCTCAACTGGCGTAAGCGCTCGAGCAATAGCCAGCAGCTGTGGTGGGCGACAAAGTTCCTTGCTCCCCGTTTGCCCCGCTGTAGCCTAAAGTGCAGGATGGGCTGGTTATCACGAATTTCCACATCAATGTGGCGCCACTCCAAGAACTCAGCCTCGGTGCCAGCGCGCATGCCCGTGGCAGCCATGAACGGTACGTAGATAGCTAGCAGTTCCCGGATCATTCTGGTGCGGCTAGTGCGGGCATGGGTGATGAAAGTGGGCGCGTAGCCCATCATCACTTCTAGCTCCTCGTGGCTGAATTCTGCCCGACGGTCACTGTCTGTGCCGGTGTTCTTGGTAGCCGGGCGTTGATACTCGGTCATGAAGCCGCGCTCAATGGCTTCGTCAAAAATCAGGTTTAGTGCTGCGTTGTGGTTATTTTGCGCGCTGCCTGACAGTTCACGGCCGACTTTGATGCTGCGCCAGGTGTGGAACTCAGAGATAACAGCGGGCTTAATGCCATCTATGTTGTAGGCGCCATAGAAAGGGATTAGGTATAGGCGTATGGCTGAAACATAGTCCTTGGTGCTGGGACGGGCAGTTCCAGCTTTGATTTCAGCATCCAGTCTGTGCAGCACCATCTCCGCTACTGGCTTGAATTTCTTGCTGATAACTGGTCGGCCCGCCTCGTGGTCAAAGGTGGCCTTCATCCACATGCGCTCGGCAATAGCAGTAGCAGCTTTCACATCGGCGGTATCGGTACTTTGTCTAAACCAAGTCTTGATACCGTCTAGCTTGTAGTGGACTTGCCACTTCTTGCTATCAACGCGACGTACAAGCCTGATCAGTTCAGGCTTAACAACAATGGTTTCGCTGCTAGGAGTGCGCATAAGCGCAATGTACTATCGTCTTACTGAAAAATCAACCAGCGGCATACACATAAAACGTGTAATAACCGTGTAATTGATAATTCAAATAAAAACAACGGGCTAAGTCGTTGTTTTTAAAGGGGGTTTTGGCTCCTCGACCTGGGCTCGAACCAGGGACCTACGGATTAACAGTCCGGCGCTCTACCGACTGAGCTATCGAGGAATGTGTTCGGTTTTTGAGCAAGAATCGTGCTAGCGGATCTTACCTCTATGAGGTTGATCCCACGCTCTGCTAGTCTCAGATTATAGCAAGATTTTGCTGATAATTTGCGCCTTTTGCTCCAAGGTGTAGCCCACGCTACCGTACACGGCGAAATCGCTTACATTGCGCCCATGCCCTGTAATGCTCTCCGCCAGCGGCAAAGGGATATCGTTACATCCCTTCAGGCGATCGATGAAGGCATGCCTAAAAAGGTGGCTTCTAAAACCGAATGGTTTTAGATTCTTGTTCGATATTGCCGAACAAGAACACCCCCCAAATTCTTTGGCATAACCAGGCGCCAACCAGTCGGAATGCTGCCTTTTTGCTATCCTGTGAAGTTCCTTTGCGGCATATAGGGATACACCTAAAAGCGGGATTGAACGTAGACTGGCCTTAGTCTTCCGATCGGTAAGTTCGTTCTTCCTTACCCAAATGTGAGGGATCTCATGATCCAAAACTAAGTCGTCAAGACGAGCTAAAGTCGGCTCAGAAATCCTTAATCCGGTATTCAGTTGAATTAGGCCGATTAACTTTGCGGGAGTAGGGCGCTGCAGCAAGAACTCTTTGATGTCCAGCAGTAACTCTGTTGTGATCAATGGGATCGGGCGTGTATTTTCACCTTCGCCACTGATATGAAGACTCCTGAAGGGGCTGAGCTTATCAATGTCTAGATGCTTGAATGCCATATTGACCATAGCATTCAGTATGTTGTTGTGCTTTCGCACGCTGTTTGGATGCAGGCCTCGTGCCAATAAGTGATCGCGGTAATGCGTGATGTGACTGTGGCGCAGCTCATCTAGAAAGAGATCTCCATTCAAGATGGTAAATTCACTAAAATACTGCAGTGCATTATTGGCAAATTTCCGTCTCTTGGCCGACGGGTTTTCGGCCATATAGATCCGATACGCATCTGAGAACTTTGGCCGGCCCTTGGATTGAAAGTCTCTAAGGTGCTTTGCTACTAATTCTGATAAAAACGATTCGTCTAATTCAATTCCCGCCACATTGACGCGCTTGATTACCTTGGTGTTTAGAAAAGTGCCTGGTGCAATTGTCAATTCGTACGTCATGTGATTCCTCAAAAGTCGCGCAGCCTTAGCAATCGAGAAATTTTGGGTAGCTCCAGGTGGCACGTGGACTTATTGCACAAATGTAGTTTCGACCTGTATTGCTGGGCAACCGTTGGGTTTGAGAGTCCCATCAACTTGGACGGACTTTTGCAGTGTTCTATTCGTCGCCAGACTTTTTGGGGGAAAGTTGATCCCAACTAAATTCTCAAAGTGAAAAGTTCGACTCCGTTTAGCAGCGTCAGCAGGTGCAAAAGTTTTCACTCGGTTCACTCAATTTGTTGCATATTGCAACTTTCCACAATATGAGAGACCCACGGTTTATTCGTGTAATAACCGTGTAATTGAAAATTCACTTAAAAAGCGCCCTGTAAATACTTGATTTACAAGGTATTTTTAATATTAAAAACGGGTATTTTTGTATTTCTGCGGACTTAACAGTCCGGCGCTCTACCGACTGAGCTATCGAGGAATGTGTTCGGTTGATTGGCTAACCGAATGGCACCTTGCGGTGCGATCCGATCAGCGCGCAAGTATAGCAAAGTTTCGGATGTACTTTAGCCAGCCCCGGCGCCCTTGGCCGCAGGCGAGGGCGGCCTCCGTTGGTAGACGTGCTCTAGGCCACTTCGTGAATGAAATCAGCCCGTGCGCGACGAACCTTTTTGAGATTGACCAGCCAGTCGTTGGCCGTGTCGCGGTAGCCCAGGGTCATGATGACGGCGCTGCGCAAGCCTTTGTCCGACAGACCCAAGAGTTTGTCCAGGGCGGCCGAATCGAAGCCCTCCATGGGCGTCGAGTCCACTTCTTCGCATGCGGCCGCGATCAAACCGGCTGTCAGGCCGATATAGGCCTGTCGCGCGGCGTGCTGAAAATTGATTTCTGGGCCGCGTGAGGGGTAGGTGCTGAGCAGCATTTTTCGGTAGTTTTCCCAGCCCTCGCTGGTAAAGCCACGCTCTTGGTTGGTCAAATCAAACATGCGATTGATGCGCTCAGGGGTGTAATCGTCCCAAGCGGCAAATACCAATAAGTGCGAGCACTCGGTAATTTGACCTTGATTAAATGCTATTGGCTGAATGCGTGCCAATAATTCGCGGTTACTAACCACCAGCAGCTCATAGGGCTGCAGTCCACTCGATGTTGGGGCTAAACGAATGGCTTCCAAAATACGTTCTAATTTTTCCGGGGCAAGGACTTTCGACGGATCCATTTTTTTGGTCGCGTAGCGCCAATGCATTGTGTCTATTAAGTTCACGTGATTTTCCTTATTGATGTTGTATTGAATGGCACCGCATGGTGGCATATTACAAATTGTAGGCGGCATAGGCGAAACGTTTGGCGCTTTGCCTGCGCCGCTCACCGAATAACTCGATGGCAAGCGCGTACCGAATATCCCGCGCCATGGCGGCCGGCTAGTATTACTTGGCTACACCGAGCCTGCGATGCAGCTCGGAGCTGGTCGTGGTGTATTGCAGCGGCAGCGCCTGCCCTGGACGAATAAACTCCATGGCTGCGAAAGCGGCCAGGGTGGCCTCATGAAAGCCGCACACGATCAGCTTTTTCTTGCCCGGATAGTGGTTAATATCGCCCACCGCGAAAATGCCGGGCACGCTGGTCGAAAAACTGGCCGGGTCTACGCGCAAGTGCTTGCGCTCCATGTCCAAGCCCCAATCGGCCAGCGGGCCGAGCTTGGGCGAAACGCCCAAAAATACCCAGACCCCGTCGGCTTTGAGGCTGATTTCCTGCTCGTCACTGTCTATCACCCGCAAGCTGTGCAGCCGAGACTTGCCGCCAAAGCCACAGGCCTGCGCCGCCACAAAGCGCAGCCGGCCGCTGGCCCGCAGCGCGGCAATCTGGGCCAGCGTCTGCGCATCTCCATGCAGCGCATCGCGCCGGTGCACCAGGCTTACGTTGGCCGCCGGGCCTTGGCACAAAGCAATGGCCGCCTCCAGGGCCTGCTGCTCTGCGCCTATCACGATGGCATTTTTGGTTTGCGCCGCCTGGCCGGGCGTTAGGCGGTAATGCACTTGCTTGCCTTCAAAAACTTCCAGCCCCGGCAAATGCAGGCGCCGCGCCGCAAACGCACCCACGCCACCTGCAATGAAAACGGTGCGCGCTAGCACGGTGAGACCGGCCGAGCTGGTCGCCAAAAAGCGCCCATCGGCTTGGCGCTCCAGGGTTTCTAGGGTTTGGTTCAGGTGCATGCCCGGCGTGAAGGGCGCGGTCTGCGACACAAGGTTTTGCACCAATTCCCGCCCGGTACAGACCTTGACCGCAGGAATATCGTAAATCGGCTTGTCGGCGTAAAGAGCGACGCATTGGCCGCCGACCTCGGGCAAGGCGTCCACCACTTGCGCGTGCACGCCTTGCAGGCCTAGTTGGAATACCTGAAACAGCCCCACCGGGCCCGCACCGATGACCAGCGCGTCGGTTTGCAGGGTATGGGCTGGCAAAGACCGACTCCCGGTCAGCGAATCAGCTCAGAGAGCTTGTCGGTTTTGTCTTTCCATTCCTCGGCGTCCGGCAAGGGCGCCTTGCGTTTGGTAATGCTCTTCCAGGTGGGCAGCTTGGCCAGCTCTGCGTTGAGCGCGGTCATGTGGCGCTGGTCGTGCGGCACATCTTCTTCGGCGTAAATGGCATTGACCGGGCACTCGGGGATGCACACAGCGCAGTCGATGCACTCGTCGGGGTCAATCGTGAGGAAATTGGGGCCTTCGCGGAAGCAATCGACGGGGCACACGTCCACGCAATCGGTGTATTTGCACTTGATGCAGGCTTCGGTAACAGTATGGGTCATGAAATTAGCAGTACGGTAAGGGGCAGCCCAAGTTTGCGGCCAAGCCCTGATTTTATTGGCAATCGCCAAGCCCGGCCGGGGCAGGGCTTTCAGGCGGTCTGGGCAAAGCGGGGCGCGCCCTGCACGTCGCCCTGATAAAAGCCTGAAAAATGCCCCCAAAGGCGCGCGCCATGGGCTGCGTCTTGGTCAGCGCGCAGCACGGCGCTGGAGAAACCACTGCGCTGCATTTGCAGCAATTGGTCGATCAAAACGTCGCCTTGGGCCTGGATATCGCCGGCAAAACCCGCCCGGCGTAGCGCATGGGCCTGGCTAAAGGCGCGGCCGTCGGTGAATTTGGGGAAGGTGAGCACCACGCGCACAATGCCGCCCAAGTCCAACCCTTGGACTTCGGCGTCATTGGGCAGCGCCAGCGTGGCCGGCGCGTCGGGGGATGCGCCCTCGTCAGCGCTCAAGATGTTCAAGGTCGTGGCCATGGGCGGACTCCGTCAAATACGCGCGGTACAAAGCCGCAAATTAGGCTGCGGCGCGCGCTGTGGCGTAGCGGGCGGCGTTGGCAGCGGTTTTAAAGGGGTCAAAGCCGACGCGCTGCAGGGTGTCGATAAAGTTTTCGCCCGCATCACGCTGGTCTTTGTAAACGTCAAGAACGGCCTCGATCACGTCCACCACCTCCGCTGCCGCAAACGATGGGCCGACCACTTTGCCGGGGCGCGCTGGGCCACCCAAGTCCGAGCCGTCCGAGCCACCCAATGTGACCTGGTACCACTCTTGGCCGTCCTTATCAACGCCCAAAATACCAATGTGGCCGCTGTGGTGGTGGCCGCAAGAGTTGATGCAGCCGCTGATGTGCAGATCAATCTCGCCCAGGTCAAAGAGCTCATCCAGGTCCTGGTAGCGTTCGGTAATGGCCGCCGCGATGGGCAGCGAGCGGGCATTAGCCAACGCGCAATAGTCGCCGCCGGGGCAAGCAATCATGTCGCTGAGCAGATGGATATTGGCGCGGGCCACACCAGCCTCGGTGGCGGCCTGCCACAGCGATATCAACTGGTCCACACGCACCCAGGGCAGCACCAGGTTTTGGTCGTGGTTGACGCGCACTTCGCCCGCTGAAAAACGGTCGGCCAGAACAGCGGCCGTTTGCAGTTGGTCGGCTGTCGCATCGCCCGGGGCCTGGCCCAAGCGCTTGTAGGACAGCGTCACTGCGCGCAGGCCGGGGTTTTTGTGGGCGGCCACGTTTTGGCTCAGCCAGCGGCCAAACGCCGGTTGCGCCTGCACCATGGCGCTGAGCGCGCGCTCGGCCTGGGCTTGCACCGCTTGCGGCACGGTATCGAGCGCCGGGGCCACAAAACAGGCGCTCACGCGGTCCAATTCGGTCTGCGGAATCGTGTGCTGCGCGCCGAAAGCCAGGATGCGCTGGTACTCGGCCTCGACCTCGTCAAAGTAGCGCTGGCCTTCGGCTTTGACCAAAATTTTGATCCGCGCTTTGTATAGGTTGTCGCGCCGGCCCCAGGCGTTGTACACGCGCACAATGGCTTCGAGGTAATTGATGATCTGGTTCCAGGGCAAAAACGCGCGGATTTCGCTGGCAATCACCGGGGTGCGCCCCATGCCGCCGCCCACCAGTACCTGAAAGCCAACCGCGCCTGCGGCATTGCGCAGCACGCGTAAGCCAACGTCGTGCCAGGCGATGGCGGCGCGGTCTTCCACCGAGCCGGTAATCGCAATTTTGAATTTGCGCGGCAGGTAGGCGAATTCAGGGTGCAAGGTGCTCCATTGGCGCAGCACTTCGGCGTAGGGGCGCGGATCGACCACCTCGTCCACGGCGATCCCGGCGCGCTCGTCGCTGGTGATATTGCGGATGCAGTTGCCACTGGTCTGGATGCCGTGCAAGTTCACGCTGGCCAGCAAATCCATCACATCGGCGCTTTTGGCCAAGGGAATCCAGTTGAACTGCACGTTTTGGCGGGTGGTGAAATGGCCGGTATTGCTCACCAGCGGGGGCGCGATGCCGTTGCCGATCTGGTCCTGGCTGTGCTGGGCGTGGGCGATGACCTGGGGCTCGGGCGTGTCGTATTGCGCTGCCACCTGGGCCAGCACCCGCAACTGGGCGCTGTTGAGCTCGCCATAGGGCACGGCCACGCGCAGCATGGGCGCATAGCGCTGCACATACCAGCCGTTTTGCAGGCGCAGGGGCCGGAAATCGTCGTCCGCCAGCGTACCGGCCTGGTTGCGGGTCAGTTGGTCGCGGTATTGGGCGGCGCGCGCCTGGACAAATTGGCGGTCAAACTCGGTGTATTGGTACATGGTCAGGGCGGCCGCAAGCACCCCAGGGGCAGGCCGCGCAAAGCTAAAGGTTGCGCGACTCTAGGCGAAAACCCTTATTTCGAAAACTAAATATTCGCTATTTATATATACGAAAAATCGTATTAAGCCGGGTCCAGCGCCCGCAATTCGCGCAAACGCTCGTCAAAGTAGCTGCCCACGGTATAGCGCTCGGACAAGCGCACATCGCGCCGGGGATGCAAAAACAGCGGCAAAGAGATGCGCGACTTGCTGCGGTCGCCCCCCACCGGATTGAGCACCTGGTGCACCGTCGAGGGGAAATACTGGCCCGAGGCCTCGGCCAGCATGTCGCCAATATTGACGATCAAGAGGCCGTGGTCGCAGGGCACATCGATCCAGTGGCCTTCTTTAGCCAGAATTTGCAAGCCTGGCTCGGTAGCAGCGGGCAAAAGCGTCAGTAAATTGATGTCGGTGTGGGCTGCGGCACGCACTGCCTGCGGGACCTCGTCGCCGCGCAGGGGCGGGTAGTGCAGCACCCGCAGCAGCGTGTGCTCGCTGCCTTGCAGCATGTCGGGCAGGTCCATGGAATACAGCGCGCGCACCTCGGGCGGCGAATGCGCGTCAACCCAGCGCAGCAGGGTTTGCGCCAGCGCATTGGCTTCTTGGTAATAGTGCAGGGCCGCCTGGGAAACCTCCCGGGGAAAGGGGCCCCAGGGGTACACATGGAAAAACTCTTTTAAATCGCGCTGCTTTTGGCCCTTAGCGGTCTCTGAAATAGCGGGGGAGAAATAGCCGGCATGGGTTTGGCGGTCGTAGTCGTAGGCGTGCTTGGCCTCGCTGCGGAAAAACTCGGCCCATTCGGCGTAAATGCCCTGCACCATGGCATAGGCCAGCGGATGGTTGCGCAAGACGGCAAAGCCGGTGTTGTGCAAGCTGCGGGTAAAGGCCTGTGGCGCGTCGGCCGCTGCGAAATCAATCACCGGAAGCTGGCTTGTCATGGGCGGATCCAATCGCGCAAAAGGGTGGATTTAATCAGGTCTTTGCAGGCTTGGGCCTGCACTTGCATGCAAGCGCGGCTGGGTGGGCCTTCCCAACCGCTTTGCGGGTAGCTGATGGACTTGCGCCGCAGCATGGTTTGGCCCTGGGCCAAGCCATCGACGGCCACGCGCACTGCGCCGCTCTCATATTCAAAAAGCTGCGGGTCGGTCAGGGCCACAAAGGCCAGCACATCATGGCCAAAACAGCCATGTATCTCGGCCACATGCGGATACAGGCCACTATAAAAACCGGCATAAAAATCAACTGCATGGTGCAAGGTGTGCATGGCCGGGCGCTGGTGGTGGGCCGCCATGTCTGCAAAAAGAGACACCGGCAAGATCACTTGGTGCGTCACATCCAGGCCCACCATGGTGAGGTCAAAGCCGGCGCAAAACACCTTGTCCGCAGCATGCGGGTCATTCCAGATATTGGCTTCGGCCACGGGCGAGACGTTGCCCGGCTCCAGCACCGCCCCGCCCATCAGCACCACGGCGCGCAATAGCTGGGGCAGGCGTGGCTCCATGTCCAAGGCCAGGGCCAGGTTGCCCAAGGGGCCTACCGGCACCAGTGTGATCTCGCCGGGCCGGGCCCGAGCCATGTCCACGATAAATTGGGCCGAGCTGCGCGGATCAAGGCGGTTGTCAAAAGGCTGGCGCTCAGGCAGATTGCCCAGGCCATCGGCACCATGAATGTGCGCGGGCGGTGCTTCGCCGGGCTTGACCAAAGGTGCGGCTACGCCGCGCGTTACCGGAATGTCGGCGCGCCCGGCCAAGGCCAGCAAGTACAGCGCATTGGTGGCGGCCTGGTCGACCGTCACATTGCCAAAAGTTGTGGTCACTCCAAGCAAGTCAATGTCCGGATGCGCCAGCGCGTAGTACAGCGCCATGGCATCGTCCACGCCCGGGTCGGTATCGTAAATGACGGCGTGCCGCCGCTGGGGGGGATAGCTCATGGTGTTTATTCGTGTGGTGGCAGGTGGCAGGCGTCGCGCAAACGCGTGACCGCCGCCAAATCTTCGGGGCCTAGCGACTGCAAAAATGCGGCAACCGCCGCCTGCGTGGGGATGCTGGCTTGCGCGCCCATGGCCGTGCAAGCCAGTGCGGCGGCGGCATTGGCCCGCTGCAGCGCCTGCGCGGGCGGCATGCCCTGGGAAAGTTGGGCCACCAGCATGCCGCAAAAAGTGTCGCCGGCGCCTGTGGTGTCAAGCGCCTGGATTGCAAAGCCGGGCTGAAAAAACCACTGTTCACCAAACCGCGCCGCGCTGCCCTGGGCGCCCAAGGTCACGACCACGGCCGCGCAGGGCAGGGCCTGCATGGCCTGCGCCACACTGCCCGCCCCGGGGGCCAGGCTGCGCAACTCGCCCTCATTGACGATCAGGATATCGACCAAAGCCAGCAACGCAGGCGCCAAGGGGTACGCCGGCGCGGCATTGAGCACTACCGTGAGGCCCGCCGCCTTGGCTGCCGCAGCGCAGGCGGTAACCGTAGGCAATGGGGTCTCTAGCTGCATCAGCAAATGGCTAAAGCCTGCCAGAGAGGGCAAATGCTGCACCTGCAGGTCGTTGTTGGCGCCGGGCGCGACGGTGATGGCGTTTTCCGCGTTGTCCGCGACGCAGATAAAGGCCGTGCCGGTGGTCTGTTTGGCGCTTTCGTGCAAGTGCAGGCCCACGCCGGCCGACCGGAGCGAGGTTTTCAGAAAATCGGCGTGGCTGTCTCGGCCCAAGGCGAGCACCATCTCGGTGCGCACGCCGCCCGCCCGGGCGCTGGCTACGGCCTGGTTGGCGCCCTTGCCGCCAGCAAAGGACTGCACGCTGTGGCCCATCACGGTCTCACCCGGCGCAGGAATGTGCGCAGCACGCACCACGAAGTCCAAATTGGCAGATCCGGCGACGAGCACCATGGCGAAATATCCCTTTGTAAATCAAAGCGGTGCGGGCAGCCCGGGCTGGGCCAACGCAGTCTTGGGACAAGTGTAGAGGATGGGCAAGGGCCGCGGCGCCGGGCGAATGCGGCGAAAATTTTTTGCACCCTGGACGGCGGTCGGGCGGCCTGCTTCATGCACAATGATAATGAGTCCGGTTTAGATCGCCCTGTTTTCTCCACCCTTTTATCAGGAAGCTTTATTTATGCGTAATTCACTCATTTCCCGCGCAGCAGTGCCCTTATTGGCCTGCGTTTTGGCAGCCCCCGCCTGGGCCGACCCCGCAGTGATTTACGACATGGGCGGCAAATTCGATAAATCTTTTAATGAAGCCGCTTACACCGGCATTCAGCGCTGGAGCAAAGAGACTGGCAAGAAATACCTCGAGTTTGAAATCGCCAACGAATCGCAGCGCGAACAAGCCGTGCGCCGCATGGCCGAAAAAGGCGCCAGCCCGATTATTGGCGTGGGCTTTTCCCAGGCTTCGAGTATTGAAAAAGTAGCCAAAGAGTTTCCCAAACTGCAATTTGCCATCATTGATATGGTGGTGGATGCGCCCAATGTGCAATCCGTGGTGTTTAAAGAGCAAGAGGGCAGCTTCTTGGTCGGCGTGATGGCCTCTATGGCCAGCAAAACCGGCAAAGTCGGGTTTGTCGGCGGCATGGACATTCCGCTGATTCGCAAATTTGAGTGCGGCTACCGCCAAGGCGCGCTGCATGCCAACCCCAAGGCCGGCGTCAGCGCCAATATGACCGGTACCACCGGCGCCGCCTGGAATGACCCCACCCGTGGCGGTGAACTGGCCAAAGCCCAGTTCGCCCAGGGCGTGGACGTGGTGTTTGCTGCGGCGGGCGGCACCGGTGTGGGCGTGTACCAAGCGGCAAAAGACGCGGGCAAACTGGCCATCGGTGTGGACTCCAACCAAAACCACCTGCAACCAGGCACCATGCTCACTTCCATGCTCAAGCGTGTGGACGTGGCCGTCTACAACGTCGCCATGGCCCACAAGCCTGGCCTGACGGTGATGGGTCTTAAAGAAGGTGGCGTGGATGTGGCCTTGGACGAGCACAACGCCAAGCTGGTCAGCGCCGACATGAAGAAAAAAGTGGACGCCGCCAAGGCCGACATCATCAGCGGCAAGATCAAAGTGGCCGATTACATGGCCGATAACGCTTGCAAGCTGTAAACCCCGAGGACGACGCGGCGCTTTTGGCGCCCGCGGGCCCGCCGGCTTTGCGCATGGCGGGCATCCATAAGCGTTTTGGCGACGTACTGGCCAATGTCGACGTCCACCTCACGGTGTCTCAGGGCACGCTGCACGGCCTGATTGGCGAGAACGGCGCCGGCAAGAGCACGCTCATGTCGGTGCTGTATGGCCTGCATCCTGCTGACAGTGGCAGCATTGACGTGTTTGGGCGCACCGTGCGCATCGCCCATGCGGATGACGCCATCGGCTGCGGCATCGGCATGGTGCACCAGCACTTTATGCTGGTCGACACCCTGAGCGCGCTGGAAAACGTCATGCTGGGCGCCGAGCCGCACTGGTATTTGCCCCAAGCTAGCGCGCCGGTACGCCAGCGCCTGCAAGAATTAATGGAAAGCACCGGCCTGCGCGTGCCGCTGGACAGCGCGGTGGCCGATCTGTCGGTGGGCGACCGCCAGCGCCTGGAGATCCTCAAAGCCCTGTACCGGGGCGCGCGCATCCTGATTCTGGACGAACCGACCGCCGTGCTCACGCCCCAAGAGGCCGACCAGCTCTTTACCGTGCTGCGCCAATTGCGCGCCCAGGGCAGCACCGTCATTTTGATTACCCACAAGCTCAAAGAAGTCATGGCGCTGTGCGACCAGGTCACCGTCATGCGCGCTGGGCGGGTGGTGGCGGACATGCCGGTGCGCGCAGCCAGCGTCGAGGCCCTGGCCCAGGCCATGGTTGGGCGCAAAGTACAACTCGAGCGCCCAGCGGCCAATGCGCCCCCAGCCGCGCAGGCCGCACCCGTGCTGCAGGCCAGCGGCTTGGCTATGCGCGATGGTGCCGGTGTGCTGCGCCTCTCGGGTATTGATTTGCAATTGCATGCGGGCGAAATCGTGGGTATCGCCGGGGTCTCAGGCAATGGCCAAAGCGAGTTGCTCGACGTGCTTTCGGGCTTGGCCGCGCCCGATGGCGGCACCTTGCAGGTGCTGGGGCGCACATTTGCCCCCGACGCCTGGCTCGACCCGTTTAGTGCCCGCGACATCGGCTTAGCCCATGTGCCCGAGGACCGCCATGCCCGCGCCATGGTGATGGACTTTCCGGCCTGGGAATCAGCCGTCTTGGGCTACGAGTCGCTGGTGCAGTACTGCCGGCGGGGCTGGATGCGCGCAGGCGCCATGCGCCGCGCCACCGAGGCCATGATGGAGCGCTTTGACGTGCGCCCGCGCAAAGCCAAGCTGGCCAGCCGCAAGTTCTCCGGCGGCAACCAGCAAAAGCTGGTGCTGGCGCGCGAGCTGGGCCAAAACCCGCGTGTGCTGCTCGTAGGCCAGCCCACGCGCGGTGTGGACATCGGCGCCATTGAATTAATTTACGGGCAACTGCGCGCCATGCGCGAGGCCGGTTGTGCGGTGCTGGTGGTGTCCAGCGAACTGGACGAAATACTGGCTCTGTCGGACCGCGTGTTGGTGATGTACCACGGGCGTATTACTGGCAATTTAGCCATCGCCGAGTGTTCGCAAGAGCGTTTGGGCCTCTTGATGGCCGGAGCCGGCGTATGAGTGCACCGGCCACTTTGCCGCGCTGGGCCGATGTGGCGTTGCTGCCGGTGGTGTGCCTGGCCATCGCGTTGCTGGCCTCGGGCGGCGTGGTGGCCTTGGTCGGGCAAAACCCGACGCAGGTGCTTGCCGCGCTGATCGACGGCGCTTTTGGTAGCGCGCGGGGCCTGAGTTACACGCTGTATTACGCCACCAGCTTTATCTTTACCGGACTGGCCGTCGCCGTGGCTTTTCATGCCGGTCTGTTCAATATCGGTGGCGAGGGTCAGGCCACTTTGGGCGGGCTGGGCGCCGCCTTGGTGGCTTTGTGGCTGGGCCCGGTGTTGCCCGGCTGGGCCATGCTGCCCTTGATGCTGCTCTCGGGCATGCTGTTTGGCATGGTCTGGGCGGCTGTGCCGGGCTATTTGCAGGCCTACCGGGGCAGCCATGTGGTGATTACGACCATCATGTTTAATTTTTTGGCCAGCGCATTGCTGGTGTACCTGCTGGTCAACCGCCTGCGGGCGCCGGGCAATGTGGCCATTGAGAGTGCGGCTTTTGCTGCCTCAGCGCACCTGTGGTCCGCGCGCGAATTGCTGGCCTTGGCGGGCTTGGATTGGCCGGGCTCGCCACTCAACGCCAGCTTGCTTTTGGCGCTGATGTGCGCAGTGGCGGTGTATTTTTTTCTGTGGCACAGCCTGAGCGGCTACCGTTTGCGCGCCGTCGGTTCGAGCCCGGGCGCGGCGGCCTATGCCGGTATCAACCCACGCCGCCAAGTGGTGCAGGCCATGGCCATTTCGGGTGCGCTGGCGGCCATGGTGGGCATGAACGAGGTGGCCGGTGTCAGCGGCAAGCTGGTGCTGGAGTTTGTGGCCGGGGCCGGATTTACCGGCATTGCGGTGGCGTTGATGGGCCGCAACCATCCGCTGGGCATTGTGCTGGCCAGTATTTTGTTTGGCGCGCTGTTCCAGGGCGGGGCCGAAGTGGCGTTCGAGGTGCCCGGCTTTAGCCGCGACATGGTGGTGATGCTCCAGGGCTTTGTGGTGCTTTTTTCGGGTGCGATGAGCTACGTGCTGGCGGCGCCTTTGGCCCGCCTAGTGCGCGCTTTGTTGCCGGAGGCTGCCCATGGATGAGCTGATGCTTGCCTCGGTGCTGGGCTCGGGCGTGCGGCTGGCCACGCCGCTGGTGTTGTGCGCGCTGGCCGGTCTTTTGTCCGAGCGCTCTGGCGTGGTCGATATCGGCCTGGAGGGCAAGATGCTGTTTGCCGCCTTCGCCGCCGGTGCGGCCGGTGCAGCCACGGGCTCCACGGCCCTGGCCTTGGTGGCCGCTATGGGCGTGGCTGTCATGCTGTCCTGGTTGCACGGTCTGGCCTGTGTGAGCTACCCGGGCGACCAGGTGGTCTCGGGCGTGGCTATCAACATCATTGCGGCAGGCCTCACCGTGGTGCTGGGCATTGCCTGGTTTGGGCAGGGCGGGCAGACGCCTGCGCTGCCGGTCGAGGTGCGTATTCAGGCGCATTGGGTCAGCGGGGTGCAGGCCATCGCGCCGCTGCCTTGGCTGGGGCCGGTCATTGGGCAGGCGCTCTTGGGCCATAACCTGCTGGTGTATGTCGCCTACGCTCTGGTGCCGGCCGTATGGTTTTTGCTCTATCGAACCCGCTTGGGGCTGCGCTTGCGGGCCGCTGGCGAGAACCCGGACATGGTGGAGGTGGCCGGCGTCTCGGTGCGCCGCTTGCGCTACGTGGCGCTGGGGCTCAATGGCTTGCTGTGCGGCCTGGCTGGCAGCTATTTGGTGTTGGCCCAAAGCGCGAGTTTTTCGCCGCACATGACGGCCGGACGCGGCTTTATGGCCCTGGCCGCGCTGATATTCGGGCGCTGGCTGCCCTGGCCCACGCTGTGGGCCTGTTTGCTCTTTGGCCTGCTGGACGCCGTCGCCATGCGCCTGCAAGGGCTGGAACTGCCCGGCGTGGGTGCGGTGCCGGTGCAGGCGATCCAGGCGCTGCCTTACCTTTTGACCGTGGTGCTGCTGGCCGGTTTTGTAGGCCGTGCCGTGGCGCCCGCGGCCCTGGGCAAGCCGCTGGACTAAGACGCCGACTCGCTGTTGTTGCCGGTCGGAGGTAGTTTGCGCTCTAGGCGCTGGGCATCAACATAACGCGCCAGCCGCGCCTCCATGGGCCAGGGCTCGCCCATGATGCACGCAGCCAACCAGGCCGCCCCCAAAGCCGCCACACTCAGCCCGCGCGAGCCCATGGCCAGGTGCACCCACAGCCCTGCCGCAGGCGCTGCGGCCACCGCTCCGATCAAGGGCAGGCGGTCGGGCGAGGTGCAGCGCTCGCCTTGCCACAGTTCCAGCAAGCCGGCCTGGGCTTGTGCGTGCAATGCGTCGGCCACCTCGGGCAGCATGTGGCCTACGCGGGTGATGTTGTCGGCATGTTCGGCGGCGGGGTCGGCGCCTGCATATTGCGCGAACCCCGCACCTGCCAACCAGCGCAGGCCGCCTGGCGCGGGTAGGGCCGGCAGGAAATGCCCAGCGCCGTGCACCGGATGCGCTGGCAAACCCGCCAGACCCGCAGCGGGCCCCAGGCTCACGCTGCCATGGCGGCCTTGCAAACGTTCCGCCAGCGCTTGCAGAGCCGGCGTGCAGGCCAGCGCAGGCGTGCGCAACAGGCGCGCGCCGTCTGCCGCGTTGCACAACACCACCAGCTCGGATTCGGCCAGCAGGGCCCCGGCGCCATCGAGTGCGCACCACAGGCCTTCGCTTTGTACCAGTTGGGCAACGCGTGCATGGCAGCGCAGGGCAATGCCCTCGCTCGCCAAGCAGCTTGCGATCCAGGCGCCCGGACGCATCCAAAAAGCCTGCGGGTTCCAAGGCGTGGTCGACGCTGCAAGCTTTGCCTCGGCCAGCAGCAGGCTTGCGCCGCTGGGCTGCCAATCGCGCCCCTCAAGCAAGCTGTTGGCGACCCATTGGCGCATCAGCGCCGCACCGCGCGTCGTCCATAGTGATTGCGGCGCATCGTCTTGGCTGCGCTGCGCGCTGACCAAACCGGCCGGTACGCCCGAGGCGCCTGCGCCGGGCTGCGCGCCCGCCTCGAGAACCTGCACCTGCCAGCCCCGCAGAGCCAGGGCCTGGGCGGTGGTGGCACCGCTCAAGCCTGCACCTACCACGGTGCAGCGCTGGGGCCGGGCCCATACCGTGCGAGTCTGCTGGCGGCTGCGGCGCAGTGGCCAGGGCGGCGCATACGTCCAACACGTGGCGCTGCTTGCCTGCCAGGGCGCAGGCGGAGCTTTGGGGGCATCGCTGGCCATGCCGCCATGCGGCGGCGTCCACTGCAGTTGGGCGCCTGCTTTGCACAAGCGCCCGAACCAGGCCCATGCGGGGGCGCTGGGCGGGGGCATGGCGCGCAGTAAAACGCGGTCCGCCTGCATGCGCAGCTCCGGCAAAGAGGCGTCGGGCGGGCCCACGCACCAGGTCAGCTGCAGCAAGCCGCCTTGTAGGCAAATACGGTAATGGCCGGCACCAGGACCAGGCGCACCAAAGGCCTGGTGCAAGGCCTCGCGCAGCGCGTGGGCTTGCGGGTCGTCGCCCGCCACCGGTTTATCGAGGTCGGTCAGGTGCACCAACGCCACGTAATGCAGCATGCGCGGGCGCTCGGATGGGGGCTCGGCCAGCCACTGCCGCCATTGCTGCAAAAACGTGCTGCCGTCACCCCAATGGGTGTCCAAAATGCTGCGGGCCGATGGCGCCACGGCCGTCGGTAGCGTGCAGGCGCTCAGGCGCTGGGCGGGACGTAGCCTTGCGCCGCGTCGGCACCGGCACCAAAAAAGTGGTTTTCCATTTGGCGCGCCAGGTATTGGCGGGCGCGGGCGTCGGCCAGGTTCAGGCGGTTCTCGTTGACCAGCATGGTCTGGTGCTTGAGCCAGGCGGCCCAGGCCTCCTTGCTGACACTCTCCCAGATGCGCTTGCCCAAATCGCCGGGATAGGGCGGGAAATCCAGGCCCTCGGCCTCGGTGCCGAGTTTGATGCAGTGAACTGTGCGTGCCATGCGAGCGTACCTATACAGAAAAAGTGGGTCAGAGAAAAGGCGCAATCTTATGCGCAAAGGGCTCTGGCCCGTCGTGGTGGGCGGATAATCAAGGCGCCAGCGCATGGGCGTTGGCGGGAGATGTTTAGTGCGCCACTTGTTCCAGATTCTTGATTCCTACCCCCGCCGTGTCTACGCCCTGATGGCGCTGACCTGCATCGGCCTGCTGGCTTTTGGCCTGTATTTGCAGCATGAGATAGGCCTGGAGCCTTGCCCGATGTGCATCGTGCAGCGCTATTTGTTTGTGCTGGTGGCTTTGTTGGCCTTGGCCGCTGCCATTTGGCCTGCGCGGCGCGCGGCTGTGGTTTTGGGCGGCGTTATCGTGGTGTTGGCTGGCGCCGGGGCCTTCGTGGCGGCGCGCCAGAGCTGGCTGCAGTGGTATCCGCCCGAGGTGTTCACCTGCGGGCGCGACCTCTACGGCATGATCGAGGCCTTCCCGCTGCAGCGGGTCATTCCCATGGTGTTCAAAGGCAGCGGCGACTGCTCTGCGGTGGATTGGACCTTTTTGGGCGGATCGATCGCCAATTGGTCATTCATCTGCTTTTGCGCCTGCGGTATAGGTGCTGCGCTGTTGGTCTGGCGCCAGGGGCGCAAGGTGCGTCAGGCACCAGCACTGGCGCACTGACAAGCGGCGTCTCTCAGGCGCTGAGTTTTTTGACCAGCACCTGGCTTTTACGGTCCCAGTTGTATTTGCGTTTGCGCGCCTCGGGCAGCCAGTCCGGGTCCATCAACACAAAGCCCCGCTTTAAAAACCAGTGCGTCGTGCGCGTGGTGAGCACAAAAATACTTTCCAATCCGGCCGCTTTGGCCCGCTGTTCAATGCGTTTGAGCACGCGCTCGCCGTCACCCTGGCCCTGCACGTCGGGCGATACGGTCAGTGCCGCCATTTCACCGGTGCGTGCTTCGGGGTAGGGCATGAGTGCGGCGCAGGCAAAGATGACGCCGTCGTGCGCGATCACCGTGTAGCTGCCCACTTCGCGCTCGATCTCGGTGCGGCTGCGCTTGACCAGGGTGCCGTCGTTCTCAAAAGGCGCGATCAGTTTAAGGATGCCGCCCACGTCGTTTTCCTCGGCCTCACGCAGGCTTTCGAGCTTTTCGTCCACGATCATGGTGCCAATGCCATCGTGCACATAGACCTCCAGCAAGATAGCGCCGTCCACCGCGTAGGGCAGGATGTGGCTGCGCTCCACACCGGCCTTGCAGGCCTGTACGCAGTGCTGCAAGTAAAAGCCTACGTCGCCCGGGCGCTCGGCTCGCGGCAGTCCAGCGAGCAATTGCTCGGCAGCGGCCAGCGGCAGCTCGGTGTCGATCGGGTTGTCCTCGCTGGCAGGCTCGAGCGGGCGCAGCCGCAAACCCGGTACTTCGGTCAGGAATATCAACTTATCGACTTGCAAGGCGGTGGCGACCGAAGTGGCCACCTCTTCCATGGTCAGATTAAAAGCCTCGCCGGTGGGCGAGAAGCCAAAAGGCGACTGCAGCAGCATCGCGCCCATGTCCAGGACTTTGGTGATACCGGCGGTATCGACCTTGCGCACCACGCCCGAATGCTGGAAATCCACGCCGTCCACGATGCCGACCGGGCGCGCGGTCAGGAAGTTGCCGCTGATGACCCGCACCGTCGAATCGGCCATCGGCGTGTTGGGCAGGCCCTGGCTGAAGGCCGCTTCGATTTCGTAGCGCAGCTGTCCGGCGGCCTCTTGGGCGCAATCGAGGGCCACCTCGTCGGTAATGCGGATGCCATGCGAATACTTGGGCGCGTGGCCCTTGGCCTGCAATTGTTCATTCACCTGGGGGCGAAAACCGTAGACCAGCACGATCTTCACGCCCATGGCCTGGATCATGGCCAGGTCCTGGGCCAGATGGGGGAGTTTTCCAGCGGCAATGGCCTCGCCAGCGATGCCCACCACAAAGGTTTGGTTGCGAAACTTGTGGATATAGGGCGCCACGGACCGGAACCAGGGCACGAAGGTGAAGTTAAACACGGAGCTCATGGCTGGGATAATACGCTGCTCTGTAGTCCCCAGCCCCTTTGTGTCCGCCCCGTCTTTGCCCTCCACCCCTTTGCGAATTGAGTTTCCGGCCTCGCTGCCGGTCTCGGGCAAGCGCGAGGAAATTATGGCTTTGCTCGAACGCCACCAGGTCATCATCGTGTGCGGCGAAACCGGCTCGGGCAAAACTACGCAGCTGCCCAAAATCGCCCTGGCCATGGGGCGCGGTCTGTGCAACTACCCCAAGGTCCTGCCCAATGGCAAGCCTGCCCCGCGCGGCAAGCTCATTGGCCACACCCAGCCCCGACGCATTGCCGCCAGCAGCGTGGCCAAACGCATCGCCGAGGAACTGCATACGCCGCTGGGCGAGGTGGTGGGTTTCAAGGTGCGGTTTCAGGACCGATTGAGCCGTGACGCCTCGGTCAAGCTGATGACCGACGGTATTTTGCTGGCCGAGACCCAGACCGACCCGCTGTTGCAGGCCTACGACACCCTGATCATCGACGAGGCGCACGAGCGCAGCCTGAACATCGACTTTTTGTTGGGCTACTTGCGCCAGATTCTGCCCCGGCGGCCTGACCTGAAGGTCATCGTGACCTCGGCCACCATCGACGCCCAGCGTTTTGCCGACCACTTTGCCACGCTGCAAGGCAACGCGGATGCCAAAACCCTCACACCGGCGCCCGTCATCATGGTCTCGGGCCGCATGTTTGCCGTCGAGCAGCGCTACCGCCCATTTGAAGAAAGCCGCGAATACGACCTCAATGACGCGATTGCTGATGGCGTGGACGAACTGTGGCGCGGCGGGGTGGGCGGCGATATTTTGGTGTTCCTGCCCGGCGAGCGCGAGATCCGCGAGGCCGCCGACCACTTGCGCCGCCACCTCAGCCACCAGCCGGTCATGCGCAGCTGCGAGGTGCTGCCCTTGTTTGCGCGCCTAAGCCAAGCCGAGCAGGACCGCATTTTTGAAGGCCACACCGGCCGGCGCATTGTGCTGGCCACCAATGTGGCCGAGACCTCGCTCACCGTGCCAGGCATCCGCTATGTGATTGACGCCGGAACGGCGCGTATCAAACGCTACAGCTTTCGCAGCAAGGTGGAGCAGCTTTTGGTCGAGCCCATCAGCCAAAGTTCGGCCAACCAGCGCGCCGGGCGCTGCGGCCGCGTGGCCGAAGGCGTGTGCATCCGCTTGTACGACGAAAAAGATTTTGCCGGACGCGAGCGCTTTACCGACCCGGAAATCCTGCGCTCTTCGCTGGCGGGCGTGATTTTGCGTATGAAGTCGCTGCGCTTGGGCGCGGTAGAGGATTTCCCGTTTTTAGAGCGCCCCTCGGGCCGGGCGATTGCCGATGGCTACCAGCTGCTGCTCGAACTCGGCGCGGTGGACGAGGCCAACACGCTCACGCCTTTGGGCCAGGAACTGGCGCGCCTGCCGCTCGATCCGCGCGTAGGCCGCATGATTTTGGAGGCCCGCAAGCGCGAGGCCCTGGACGAAGTGCTGGTTATCGCCTCGGCACTCAGCGTGCAGGACGTGCGCGACCGGCCCATAGACGCCCAGACCCAGGCCGACCAGGCGCACGCCAAGTTTGACGACGAGAAAAGCGAGTTTTCCGGCTACCTCAAGCTGTGGAAATGGATTGCTGCTGCGCGTGGCGATAAAGCCGAGGTCAGCGGCGCCCACAAGCTGAGCAACCGGCAATACGAGCAGCTGCTGCGGCAAAACTTTATCAATGTGCGCCGCTTGCGCGAGTGGAAAGATATCCATAGCCAGTTGCTAACCGTGGTGGCGGAGCACAAGTGGCGTATCAATACCGCGCCTGCGTCGTATGAGCAATTGCATCTGTCCATGCTGGCGGGCCTCTTGGGCAATGTGGGCTGCAAGCTGGACACCGAGGGCTCTCAAGGCGAGTACCTGGGGGCGCGCAGCATCAAGTTTTTTCCGCACCCAGGCGCGCATTTGGCCAAGAAGCCGGGTCGCTGGATTATTGCGGCCGAGTTGGTAGAAACTACCCGGCTTTTTGGTCGGGGCATTGCCGCCATCGAGCCGCAGTGGATCGAACAAGTGGGCGGGCATTTGCTCAAAAAGCAGTTGCTCGATCCCCATTGGGAGAAAAAAGCCGCCGAAGTGCTGGCCCTGGAGCGCGCCACGCTGTACGGCATCGTGGTCTACAACGGCCGACGCGTGCAGTACAGCCGCGTGGACCTGCCCGGCGCGCGCGAGATTTTCATCCGCGAGGCCCTGGTCGATGGCCAATGGGAAACCGCGCTGCCCTTTTTGGCTGCCAACCACAAGCAAATCCGCCAGGTCGAAGAGCTAGAGCACAAAGCCCGCCGCCAGGACGTGCTGGTCGATGACGCGCTGATTTACGCCTTCTACGAGCAGCAGTTGCCCGCCGATGTGTGCAGCGGCTACAGCTTTGAGCGCTGGTACCGCGAAGCCGTCAAGCCCAACCCGCAGCTTTTGGTACTCACCCGCGAGGCGCTGATGCGCCATGAAGCGGCGGGCATTACCAGCAGCCAGTTCCCCAAGACGGTGCGCCTAGGCGGCGTCGATTGTTTGGCCACCTACCTGCACGAGCCCGGCGATCCGCGTGACGGGCTGACGGTGACCGTCCCGCTCTTTGTGCTCAACCAGGTCAACGAGGAGCGCTGTGAATGGCTGGTGCCCGGCATGCTCAAGGACAAAGTGCAGGCGTTATTGAAAACTTTGCACCAACGACCGCGCTCGCGCCTGGTGCCCCTGCCTGAGACGGCTTCGCGCATGGCCCTGGCCCTCAATGCGCCCGAGCGTTTTGGCGCCGGCAGCTTGCTGGACGCGCTCCTCAAGCTGGTGCGCGAGGAAACTTCGCTGGACATCGTGCGCGCCGACATCAAGCCGGACATGCTGACGCCGCACTTTTTCATGAATTTTCGGGTGCTTGACGAGCATGGCCGCCAGCTGGGGCAGGGGCGCAACTTGGCCGCGCTCAAAGCCCAATGGGGTTCGCAGGCGCGCGGCGCTTTCCAGGCGCTGGCGGCGCTCAAGCTGAGCCAAACCGTGCCGCCACAAAGCGCTCCCGCGCCCAAGGCGCAAGTGGCCAAGGCACCGGCCAACACGGCAAGCGGCCCAGGCAAAAACGCCAAGGCAGAGACCACGCCGCCCGCCCAGGCCGAGCAACGCTACACCGCCTGGACTTTTGGCGAATTGCCTGAATTGCTGGAGATTCGCAAAGGTGCGCAGTCGCTGGTGGGGTTTCCGGCCTTGGTCGATGCGGGCGACGCCGTCACGCTGGAGGTGTTTGACGAGCCGCAGGCGGCCGCTGCCAAACATAAAAGTGGTTTGGTGCGACTGTTTGCCCTGCAACTGAAAGAAGCGCTCAAGTACCTGGAAAAAAACATCCCCGACCTGCAAAAAATGGGCGTCGCCTACATGCAACTAGGCAAGCTCGACGGCGCAGGCGCCGTGGGCGGCACCGTGGAGGAGCTCAAAGCCCAGATCATCAGCCTGGCGCTGGAGCGCGCATTTTTGCTGGAGCCGCTGCCCACCGATGCGGCCGCTTTTGCCCGGCGTTTGGAGGAAGGCCGCGGCCGGCTGACCCTGATCGCCAACGAAGTTGCGCGCATGGCGCTGGTGATTTTGTTGGAGTACCAAACCGCCGCCCGCAAGCTCAAGGACAGCAAAAACGCCGCGCCGGCGGTGGAAGATGCCAGTGCCCAGTTGCAGCGCCTGGTGCCCAAGCGGTTTTTGCTGGCTACGCCTTGGCTGCGCCTGCAGCATGTGGCGCGCTACCTGCAAGCCATCACGTTGCGTCTGGACAAATACCGCGCCGATCCGGCCCGCGATGCGGCCCGCGTCGCCGAGTTGCGGCCGCTTGAGCAGCGTTACTGGCGTTTGGTGGCCGAGCGCAAAGGCGTGAGTGACGAGCGCATGGCCGAGTTTCGCTGGCTGCTGGAAGAGCTGCGCGTGAGTTTCTTCGCGCAAGAGCTGCGCACGCCCCAGCCGGTGAGCGTCAAGCGCCTGGAAAAAGCCTGGGCGCAGTTGGACGCATAGCGGCGCTCTAAGGCGAGCAATAAGCGCACCAAGCCGGGCTTACAGGCCCATGCGCCACATATTGGTCGAGCGCGCACCGCTGCGGCAAAAGGCCAGCACCGGGCCTTTGGAATCGGCCACCACAGCCGCAAAAGCGGTGACTTGCTCGGCCGTGACCTGCCCGCTGATAACCGGCAGATAGTGGTACGCCAAGCCCGCTGCCTGGGCGGCTTGGGCCATGGCTTGCGAGCTGGGCTGCTCGGGGCCGCCTTCGCCATCGGGGCGGTTGTTAATGACGGTCACAAAGCCTTGTGCGGCAATGGCCGCCATGTCCGAGGGGGCGATCTGGGGGGCGGTGGCAAAGTGCTCGGTGTGAACGGTGATGGGGAGTAGTGACATACAAGGGTTCTCAGAGTTGGGCTAATCGTTGCAGGGCTTTTTGCAGGGTGGCGTCTTCTTTGGCAAAGCAAAAGCGCACTACGTGTTGGTCAAAGCCATCGCGGTAAAACGCAGACATTGGGATGGCCGTCACGCCGATTTCGGTGGTCAGCCAGCGACAAAAGTCGGCCTCGCTAAGCGTGCTGATCTGCGAGATATCTGCGCATTGGAAAAACGTGCCTTCGCTGGGCAGCAAGCGAAACCGGGTTTGGGCCAAGCCGGCCCGAAACAGGTCGCGCTTGGCCTGGTAGAAGGCGGGCAGTTGCAGGTAATTGGCCGGCTCTTTCATATAGGCGGCCAAGCCGTGTTGCGCCGGCGTGTTCACAGTAAAGACATTGAACTGGTGCACCTTGCGCAGCTCGGCTGTTAGGGGCGCAGGCGCGGCCACAAAGCCCACCTTCCAGCCGGTGACGTGGTAGGTCTTGCCAAAGCTCGAGACGATAAAGCTGCGCGCCGCCAGGCCTGGATAGCGGGCAGCGCTGTGGTGCGCCGCGCCGTCATAAACCATGTGTTCGTAGACCTCGTCGCTGATGACCAGCACATCGGTGGGCGCCAGCAGGTCTTGCAATTGGCGCATCTCGGCCTCGGTCCAAATCGTGGCGCTGGGGTTGTGCGGCGTGTTGATGATGATGCAGCGCGTGCGCGGCGAAATGGCTGCGGCAATCTTGTCAAAGTCGGGCCGAAAGCTTCCCGGCGTCAGCGGCACGCGTACGGCCACGCCGCCGGCCAGGGCGATATTGGGCAGGTAGCTGTCGTAGCAGGGCTCTAGCACCACGACCTCATCGCCCGGATGCACCACGGCCAAGATGATCGAAAGAATCGCCTGCGTCGCACCGGCGGTAATGGTGATCTCGTCGGCCGGGCGGTAGCTGTGGCCGTACAGACGCTCCAGTTTGTCGGCCACCGCCTGGCGCAGCGGCAGGATGCCGGGCATCGGCGGGTACTGGTTGTGGCCTTGCTGCATGGCCTGGCTGACCGCGTCCAGGAGCGCTGGATCGCAGGCAAAGTCGGGGAAGCCTTGGCCCAAATTGACCGCCTGGTGCTCGGCGGCCAAGGCCGACATCACCGTGAAGATGGTGGTGCCCACCTCGGGCAGGCGGCTGCGCAGCGCGGGGCTGGGTAGGGTGGCGGGTTCAGGGCGGGGCATGGCAAAAACCGTGGACTTTACAGATCCGTGTCATTCAAATGCCCGGCCATGGCGCGCTCCACGGTCTGGCGGGTGAGCTGCGCGCTGAGCAACTCGGCAAATGTGTACACAAAATTGCGCAAATACGCACTGCGTTTAAAGGCCACGCGGGCGGTGTTTTGGCCAAACAAATGGCCGGCAGGCCGCACCACCAGGCCGCCCACACCGCCGTCTTCCTGGATGTCGCGCACCGCCATTTCCGCGGCAATGCCGATGCCCAGGCCCAGGCGCACATAGGTGGTAATCACGTCCGAGTCGATGGCCTCCAGTGCAATGCGCGGCTCCAGCTTGTGCGCAGCAAAGGCGGCGTCAATCTTGGTGCGGCCCGTGAACGAAGGGTGGTAGGTGATGATGGGCAACTCGGCCACGTCTTGCAGCGTAATGCGCGACTTGCCCGCCAGCGGATGGTCGGTGGGCATGACCAGCATGTGCTGCCATTGGTAGCACGGCAGGGTGACCAGCTCGGTATAGGCCGCCAGCGATTCGGTGGCGATGCCGATCTCGGCCACTTCGTCGATCACCATGCGCGCCACCTGGTCGGGCGCGCCTTGGTGCAGGCTGATATTGACCTTGGGAAAACTCGCACGCAGCGCCGCCACCTTTTGCGGCAGCACATAGCGCGCCTGGGTGTGGGTGGTGGCAATGGACAAGGTGCCGCTGTCTTCCTGGCTGAACTGGTCGCCAATGCGCTTGAGATTACCCACCTCGCGCAGGATCAGATCGATGCTTTTGAGCACATGCTGTCCTGGCTCGGTCACGCGTTTGAGGCGTTTGCCGTGGCGGGCGAAGATTTCGATGCCCAGCTCGTCCTCCAACTCAATAATGGCCTTGGAGACGCCGGGCTGCGAGGTGTGCAAAGCCTTGGCTGCCTCGGTCAGGTTCAGGTTACGGCGTACGGCTTCTTGGACGAACCGGAATTGGTGAAGGTTCATAACGAATTTGAGCTATAGAAGTCATTCATTATGCTTCAAAACGTCAGTAATCGGCTTTCAGTGGGCGTCCAGCGCGATGTCCGCCAGGGTTTGCAACAGGCGCGGGTCCTCGCCGACAGCGGGCCGCAAGCTGAAGACAGTGCCGGGCCAGCGCTGGCGCAGTTGCTCGGCCAGCAATGGCAAATCTTCCCGCGCGTGCTTGCCCACGCCCAGAAACAACGGAATGATGCGGATCTCAGCCAAAGGCTGCTCCAGCAGCGCCGCGCAGGCGGTTTGCAGGTCCGGCGTGCTCAGCTCCAGGTAGGCGCAGGCAACGGGCGCGCCGCTTTGCCGCTCGCGCAGCAGTTGCGCCAAGGCCAGCATCGGGCGGTGCCACAGCGGGTCGCGCGAGCCGTGGGCGAATAAAACAATTCCAAAGTTGCTCATTGGCGTACCACCAGCCAGCCAAAGGTGGCCAGCGAAATCAGGGAATAAATCAGGCCGGGCAGGGCGGCGGTAAACCAGGGTTGCCAGGCGCGCAGATAGCCTAGGTCGCCCATCACATTGTTCAGCAGCACAAAGCTGATGCCCGCCATGACGCCGACAAACACCATGGAGGTCGTTCCGCTGGTGCGAAAGTGCATATAGGCAAAGGGCAGGGCCAGCATCATCATGACTAGGCAACTTAAAGGATAGAAAACCTTTTTCCAAAACTGGATTTCATACTTTTGCGCCGCCTGCCCGTTGAACTCCAGGTGGCGCACGTACTGAAACAGGTCAATGGTTCCCATGCGGTCGGGGCGCAACAGGGCCGAAGCGACCATTTCCGCGCTGATTTGGTTGAGCCAGGTAAAACTGGCCTGGCGCACGGTGGTGGCGTAGGCGCCCGCTTGGGTGCCGCCGCTGTACTCGGTACGCACCACGTCCTGCAACAACCAGGACTGCGCCGGCCCGAACTGCGCTTGCTTGGCCTGGGCCACCGAGACGATGCGGCCTTGGTTGTCCAGCTCGAAAATACGGATATCGCGCATCGTGCCGTCTGCGTCGAGCGCGCCGACATTGACGGAAAAAGTGCTGTAGGTCTGTTTTTCCTTGATCCAGGCGCCGGTTTTGCCCACCGTGAGGTGGCCCTGAAAGCGCGCTTTGAGCATTTGCGCCGATTTGTCCGCCAAGGGCGCCAGGTAGTCGCCCACCGCAAAAGTGACGGCGACAAACACCAGGCCCAGCAGCAGCAGCGCTCGCAAGGCTTGCCAAGGGCCCAATCCACTGGTGCGCAAAATAGTGAACTCCGAACTCTGCGCCAAGCGCGCCATGACAAAAATGCTGCCAATCAGCACCGCAATGGGCAGCAGCTCGTAGACATGGTTCGGGATCATGAGCGAGACGTAAATCAGCGCCTGGGCCACCGAGTAGCCCGACGCCTGCTCGCGACCCACCGCATTGAGTTCGTCGACAAAATCGAAGAAGAAAAACAGGCTGATGAAAGCCAGGGTCACGGCGGTTACCGCAACCAGGACTTCGGCGTACAGCAGCTTGCGCAGGGTTTTCATCGGCTGTCTTTGCTGGGCGTGGGGCGCCATACGGCCAGCGACCAATGTTGCTGGCGGGCAGTGAGCCACAGCACGCTGAGCGCAAACACCCCGCCGTGCAAGGCCGCTAATTGCCCCAGCGCTGATATTTGGCCCGCTTCAATCCAGTTTTTGCCCATTACCAGCAGGTTGAAATAGACCACAAAGGCCAAAAACGCAAACACCAGGTTGCGCACCCGCCCCACACGGGGATTAAAGCCCGATACCGCCAGCCCCAAAAACACCAGATTGACCGCCGCCAGACACAGGCCCATGCGCCAGGCCAGCTCCGCCAAATGAAAGGCGGTCGGCTGGGCCAACAATTCCAGGACCGTCATGGTGCTGGTGGGCGAAAAGTTGCGCGCGCTGGGCGTGTCCGGGCCCAGGCGGACGGTGTAGCGGGCAAAGCCGCTGAGCACGCTGTCGTAGCTGTCCAGGCGTTTTTCCAGGCGCTGGCCGTTTTCCAGCACCAGGTATTTGCTGCCGTCGGCTGATTTCACGGTGCCGCGCTCGGCCGAGGTGACTGTTTGCACGCCTGCCTCGCGGGTGACCAAAAACACGTGCAGGCCCGCTTGCTTGTCCTGGCTGTCTTTGTCGATGAAGAAAACCCGGTCGCCGTTGGCCGACTCCTGGAACTGGCCGGGCTCGACGCGGGCGATATCGCCGCGCTTTTCATACTGGTCGCGCAAATCCTCGATGCGGCCAAAGGCCCAGGGCAAAACCACAAAGGCCAGCACCGAAATAACCACAAAAATCGGCCAGGCAAAGCGCAACAGCGGCCGCAGCAAGGAGGCGATGCCTTGGCCGCTACCTAGCCAAATGACCATTTCGCTGTCCCGGTACATGCGGGTAAGGACGCTGACGATGCCAATAAACAGGCTGAGCGACAAAATCGTCGGGAGCTGCGACAGCACGGTGTAGCCCATCACGATGAGCACGTCCGAGGGGTTGAAAACACCCCGCGTCGCCTCGCTGAGCGTGCGGATGACGGTCGTTGTCATCACCACCGTCACCAGCACGACCAAGGTGGCGCCAAAGGTGCGGGCAAGCTCCTTGCGGACGGAAGAATGGAATAACATGGGCGCTTCTGAAAGGCGTAATTATGAACTTTGAACTCAAAGCGATGGATTTAGTCGCTGCGGCCGACGAAAAATGCGATGTTTTGGTGCTTTTGGTGCCCAAATCCTTCAAAGCCGCCAAGGATGATTTGTCCCAGCTGGTTGGCGGCGCCCTCAAATCGGGCGACCTGGAAACCGGCGTGGGTAAGGTTTTGAGTCTGTACCGCCCTCTGCAGGCGGCCGGCGTTCGGGTGGTCCTGGCCAGCGTAGGCGAGGGCAGCGCCCGCGAAGTGCGCAGCGCGTTGGTGGCTGCGCTGGGCGTGGCCAAATCGGCCAATTTGAAGCGCTTGTGTGTTTGCTTTGCCGCCCCGGCGCAAGAGGACGCGGTGCGCGCTGCGGTGCTGGCGGTGGCCGATGCCACTTATACCTACACCTTTAGCAAGTCCAAGCCCCAGCCGCGTACCGTACAACGCGTTTTGATTGGCGCGCGCAATGCCGCCGAGACCAAATCCACGTTTGACCGCGCCGTCGCCATCGTCAGCGGCGTAGAGCTGGCCAAGGAATGGGCCAACCGCCCCGGCAATTTGGCGACGCCCAAGCATTTAGGAAGCGCGGCCCAGGACCTGGCCAAACACCCCAAAATCGATTGCACGGTGCTCGGCCCCAAAGAGGTGGCCAAGCTGGGCATGGGCTCGTTTATGGCCGTGGCCCAAGGATCGGATCAGCCGCTGCGCTTTATTGTTCTGCGCTACAACGGCGCTGCCAAGACCAAAGCGCCCACGGTGCTGGTGGGCAAGGGCATCACTTTTGACAGCGGCGGCATCTCCATCAAGCCCGCGCCCGACATGGACGAGATGAAATTTGACATGTCTGGCGCCGCCAGTGTGCTGGGCACCTTCAAGACACTGGCCTTGCTCAAGCCGGCCATCAATGTGGTGGGCCTGATCGCTGCCTGCGAGAACCTGATCAACGGTAAAGCCGTCAAGCCCGGTGACGTGGTCACCAGCATGAGCGGCCAGACCATCGAAATCCTCAACACCGACGCCGAAGGCCGCCTGATTTTGTGCGACGCGCTCACTTATGCCGAGCGCTTCAAGCCCAGTGCGGTGGTGGACATCGCCACTCTGACGGGTGCTTGTGTCATCGCCTTGGGCGCGGTGCGCAGCGGCATGTTTGCATCCCAGGACGCGCTGGCGCAGTCGCTCAGCGAGGCGGGCGATCGCTCGCAAGACCTGTGCTGGCGCATGCCCCTGGACGAGGAATACGCCGAAGGCCTGAAAACCAATTTTGCCGACGTGGCCAATGTGGCCGGACGCGCCGCCGGATCGGTCACCGCCGCCAAGTTTTTGCAGCGTTTTGCGGACAAATACCCTTGGGCGCACCTGGATATCGCCGGCAGCGCGTGGAAAAGTGGCGCCCAAAAAGGCGCGACCGGCCGCCCAGTGGGGCTGCTGGTGGAGTTCTTGCTGGCCCAAGCCCACGCCAAGTGACGCAGGTCGCCTTTCACATCGGCATTGACGACCGGGTGGGCTACGCCTGCCGGCTGCTGCGCAAAGCAGTGGCCTCGGGCGCCAAAGCGCTGGTGGTAGGCGAGCCGGACACCCTGGCGGCGCTGGACAAAGCCTTGTGGGACTTTGAGCAAACCAGCTTTTTTGCGCACGCCCGGGCCGACGCGCCCGCCGCGCTGCGCGATCGCAGCCCGGTGCTGCTGGCCGAACACGTACCTGCCGATTGCGCGCAAGAGGCGATTTTGGTCAACCTGGGCGCCCAGATCCCGGACGATCCGCATGCGCGCACCCGCCTGATTGAGCTGGTCGGCGCCGACGAGGACGCACTGCGCCTGGCGCGCGGGCGCTGGAAGGACTACGGAGCGCGCGGTTTTTCACTGACAAACCACGACGCGCGCAAGCGCTGAGCCGGGGCGTCCCCAATCTCAGGGTAAAATTGCGGGTTCTGGAGAGGTGGATGAGTGGTTTAAGTCACACGCCTGGAAAGCGTGCGAGGGGTAAAACCCTCCGCGGGTTCGAATCCCGCCTTCTCCGCCAGAATGAGAGCCCAAGCGAATTTATTTGCTTGGGCTTTTTTACTGTCCGACTTACAGTCAGGCTCTTGCCAAATCTGCAAGCACCGCTGCAAGTACAAGTGCCCAAGCCCCTTTAGTGCGTCATTGACTCTATGCCATCCCATTTGCACCGAATATTTCTTTTTTGCCTGGTAGGGGCGTCGTTCAGTACGCTGACCGCCTGCGGCACCTTGCAGGTGCCATTGCCGCCTGCGCAGGTGCCTGCTTTGGCGCCCTCTGCATGGCAGGCGCCGCTGCCGCACGAGGGTGGGGTGGCCCAGTTGTCGCAGTGGTGGCAAAAGCAGGGCGATCCGCTGCTGCTGGAACTGATCGATGCAGCCCAAAGCGCCAGCCCGACGGTGGCGCAGGCCTATGCGCGCATTGCTGCGGCCCGCGCGAGCCAAGCCCAAGCCAACGCGGCCCTTTTGCCAGGCCTGAGCGCCCAAGCCAGCGCATCGCGGGGCCTGACGCAGCCTGGCACACCCAGCGCCACCACGCAGCAGGGCGCCATCATGGCGTCCTGGGAGTTGGATTTGGTGGGCGCCAACCGCGCCGTCAGCGAGGCGGCCAGCGCCCAGGTGCAAAGCAGCCAAGCCCAGTGGCATGATGCGCGCGTCAGTGTGGCCGCCGAGGTGGCGCAACTGTATTTTGCGCTGCGCACTTGCCGCCAATTGCAATCGCTGGCCCGCCAAGACGCGGATTCGCAGCAAGAGTCCGCACGACTAAGTGGCCTGAGCCGGGAGGCCGGCTTCCTCAGCAACGCGCAAGCGGGGCTGGCTCAGGCGGCCGCCGCAGAGAGCCGGGCGCGCCTGTCCCAGCAGTCGGCGCAGTGCGACGCCGATACCAAGGCCTTGGTCGGCCTGAGCGCGCTGCCCGAGGAGGACCTGCGCCGTCGGTTGGCAGCGCCTGCCCCCACCACCCCATTTACCCCACCGGCCGTCGCGAAAGTGCCGGCCCAGACCCTGGCGCAGCGCCCAGATGTCTTTAGCGCCGAGCGCAACGTGCTGGTTGCCGCCGCCGCCGTGGGCCATGCCATGGCCCAGCGTCTGCCGCGATTGAGCCTGAACGGCTCCATCGGCGCCCTGCGCGTGAGCAGCGGCGGCCAGGATCAGGACCTCAGCACCTGGTCTTTCGGACCCCTGGCCCTGAGCATGCCTTTGTATGACGCTGGCCAGCGCGAAGCAGCGCTGGGCGCCTCGCAAGCGGCCTACCAAAGTGCGGTGCTGGCCTACCAGGCCAATGTGCGCCAGGCGGTGCGTGAAGTCGAGGAAGCGCTGGTCCGACTGCAAAGCCTGCAGGAGCGCGAAAAAGACGCGGCCCTGGTGCAGCAAAGCTACGCCGCAGCCCTTGGGGCAAGCCAAGCGCGCCAGCAGCAAGGGCTGGCCAACGACCTAGAGCTGCAAGAGGCACGCCGCGCCGCCTGGGCCGCGGAGTCGGCCCGGCGCTCGCTGCAGTTGCAAAGCAAGCTGGCCTGGGTGGCCTTGTACCGCGCATTGGGCGGAGGCTTTGAACCCGCCCAGCCCTAGCGCCCGCAAGGGCCGCTGCTTTTTTCCGCATTTTTCTTTTTTTAAGACAAGCGTACAAACCATGAACCGCTCTTTAGCCTTTCCCTTAAGCCTTCCCTTTGTGGTGACTGGCCTGGCCCTTCTTGGTGGGCTGGCAACGCCCAGCCTTGCCGCCGACGCGCCCAAGCCCGCACCCAAGGCTGCGCTCACCGTGTCGCTGGTGCAGGCCAAGCGCAGCACCGCACCCCTGAAACTGGCCGCCAACGGTGGCGTAGCCGCCTGGCAAGAGGCCAGTGTGGGCGCAGAGTCCAATGGATTGCGTATTGCTGAACTGCATGCCGGTGTGGGCGACAGCGTGCAAAAAGGGCAGTTGCTGGCTACTTTTGCCGCCGACAGCGTGCAAGCCGATGTGGCTTTGGCGCGCGCCGCCCTCGCCGAAGCCCAGGCCACGGCCGCCGATGCCGCTGCCAACGCCGAGCGCGCCCGCGCCGTACAAGGCAGCGGCGCTTTAAGCGCCCAGCAGGTAAGCCAGTACCTGACGCAAGAGCAAGTGGCCAAAGCGCGCGTCGATTCGGCCAAAGCCCAATTGGATGCGCAGTTGCTGCGCCTCAAGCACACCCAGGTGCTGGCGCCCGATAACGGCATTATTTCGGCGCGCAGCGCCACCGTCGGCGCAGTGGCCGGTGCAGGCAGCGAATTGTTCAAGCTGATTCGCCAAGGGCGCCTCGAATGGCGCGGCGAGGTGACTGCGGCCGAGATGGGCCGTATTGCGCTAGGCATGCCGGTGCTGCTGACAGCCCCGGGTGGCGCCCAGCGGCAGGGCCGGGTAAGGGTGGTTGCGCCCACGGTCGATACCGAAACCCGCAATGGCCTGGTGTATGTGGACGTGCTGGGCCCCGTGGGGAGCAGCGCTGCGGGCGCCTTCAAACCCGGCATGTACGCCCGAGGCGAGTTCACGCTGGGAAGCTCGAGCGCGCTGACCGTGCCGCAAACCGCTGTGGTGGTGCGCGATGGCTTTAGCTATGTGTACCGCGCTGGCGCCGACAACCGGGTCAGCCAGGTCAAGGTGCAGACTGGCCGCGTGCTGGGTGAGGCCATCGAGATACTGGCGGGCATGCAAGCCGACGACAAAATTGTGGCCAGCGGCGGCAGTTTTTTGGCCGACGGCGATCTGGTCAAAGTCGTTGAAAGCGCCAAGCCTGGCGCGCCTGTCGCGCCCGCCAGCGCAGCATCGAAATAAGGAACAGGGCGATGAACGTTTCGGCCTGGTCCATCAAAAATCCGATTCCGGCGGTGATGCTCTTTGTGATGCTCACATTTGCCGGGCTGCTAGCCTTTAAGGCCATGAAGGTGCAGCAGTTTCCCGATTTGGAATTGCCCACCGTGGTGGTGTCTGCCGCGCTGCCCGGCGCTGCCCCTGCGCAACTGGAAACCGAGGTGGCGCGCAAGATTGAAAACGCCATCGCCCCCTTGCAGGGCCTGAAAAACATTTACACCAAGTTGCAAGACGGCGGCGTCACCATTACGGCCGAGTTTCGCCTGGAAAAAGCCACCCAAGAGGCGGTGGACGATGTGCGCTCGGCCGTTCAGGGCGTGCGCTCCGATCTGCCGGCTGATGTGCGCGACCCGGTCATCAGCAAGGTCAACCTGTCAGGCGCGCCGATTTTGGCCTTCACGGTGCGCGCAGCCAGCATGGACGATGAGGCGCTAAGCTGGTTGGTGGACAACACCGTAGCGCGCCGCCTGCTGGGGGTCAAAGGCGTGGGTTCGGTCAACCGCGTCGGCGGTGTGACGCGGCAGATCGAGGTGGCGCTTGATCCGCTCAAGCTGCAAAGCCTGGGCGGCACGGCGGCCGATATTTCGCGCCAGTTGCGCCAGGTGCAAACCGAAAGCGCAGGCGGGCGGGCCGACTTGGCTGGCAGCGAACAACCCATGCGCACGGTGGCCACCGTACCCACGGCGGCGGCGCTGGCCGATCTGGAGCTGGGTCTGCCCAAGGGCGCGCGCCTGCGCCTGAGCGACGTCGCAGCGGTCAAAGACACGGTGGCCGAGCCACGGGCTTTGGCCATGCTCAATGGCGTGCCGGTGGTGGGATTTGAAGTCACCCGCAGCAAAGGCGCCAGCGAAATTGAGGTGGGCGCGGCCGTGCAGGCGGCGCTGCAAGAGCTCAAAGCCCAGCACCCGGACCTGGAGATCACCCAGGCTTTTGATTTTGTGCAGCCCGTGGCCGAGGAATTTGAGGCCTCGATGACCATGCTGTACGAAGGTGCGTTGTTGGCGGTGATTGTGGTGTGGCTGTTTTTGGGCAATTGGCGCTCCACCTTGGTCGCTGCGGTGGCCTTGCCCTTGTCGGCCATTCCAGCCTTCATCGGCATGGCGTTTTTGGGTTTCACGATCAATACCGTGACTTTGCTGGCGCTGTCTCTGGTGATTGGCGTCTTGGTAGATGACGCCATCGTCGAGGTGGAGAACATCGAGCGCCACCTCAATATGGGCAAGACGCCTTACCAAGCGGCCATGGAGGCGGCCGACGAGATCGGTTTGGCCGTTATCGCCACCACCTTTACGCTGATTGCCGTGTTCTTGCCCACGGCTTTTATGTCGGGCATACCGGGTAAGTTTTTTAAGCAGTTTGGCTGGACGGCCGCACTGGCGGTGTTTGCCTCGTTGGTGGTGGCCCGTGTGCTTACGCCCATGATGGCCGCCTACATCATGCAGCGCAGCCCCAAAGCGCATACCGAGCCGTTTTGGATGGCTGGTTATCTGCGCGCCAGCCGTTGGGCGCTGGCGCACCGCTGGATCACTATGGCGGCGGCGGCCGCGTTTTTTGTGGGCTCGGTGATGCTCATTCCCTTGCTGCCCACCGGTTTTATTCCGCCGGACGATAACTCGCAAACCCAAATCTACCTGGAGCTGCCGCCCGGCTCCACCCTGGCCCAAACCCGCGACGCGGCCGAAGCCGCGCGCCATTTGCTTAGCACCGTGGAACACATCCAAAGCGTGTACACCACGGTCGGTGGCGGGGCCGCCGGCTCCGACCCCTTTGCCTCCTCGGGTGCGGCCGAAGTGCGCAAGGCCACGCTGACGGTTTTGCTCAGCGAGCGCGGCAAGCGGCCGCGCAAGCAGTTGATTGAAAACCATATCCGTGCGGCCATGTCCGAATTGCCGGGCGTGCGCAGCAAAGTGGGGTTGGGCGGTTCGGGCGAAAAGTACCAGCTCGTCCTTACCGGCGAAGACCCGCAAGCCTTGGCCACTGCAGCGGCAGCGGTCGAGCGCGATTTACGCACCATCCCCGGGTTGGGCAGCATTACTTCCAGCGCCAGCCTGGTCCGCTCCGAGATTGCGGTGCGCCCCGATTTCATGCGTGCGGCCGAACTGGGCGTGACCAGCGCGGCTATTGGCGAGACCTTGCGCATCGCCACCGTGGGTGACTATGACAACAACGTAGCCAAGCTCAACCTCAGCCAGCGCCAGGTGCCCATCGTCGTCAAGCTGCAAGACAGCGCCCGCCAGGACCTGGACTTGCTTGGCCGGCTCACGGTGCCCGGCGCGCGCGGCCCGGTCATGCTCAGCCAGGTGGCAACCATGGAAACCACCGGCGGCCCGGCGGTAATTGACCGCCTCAACCGCAGCCGCAATATCACTTTCGACGTGGAGCTTTCGGGCGCACCTTTGGGCGACGTGGCCGCCGCCGTGGACAAACTGCCCAGCGTGAAGAACTTGCCCGCGGGCGTCAAGCAACTCACACTGGGTGACGCTGAAGTGATGGGCGAGTTGTTTGCCAGTTTCGCCCTGGCCATGCTGACCGGCGTGCTGTGTATTTATATCGTGCTGGTCTTGCTGTTCAAGGACTTTTTGCACCCGTTTACCATCTTGGCGGCCTTGCCCCTTTCACTGGGTGGGGCCTTTGTGGGCCTGCTGATTGCCGATAAGAGTTTTTCTATGCCTTCTTTGATCGGCCTGATCATGTTGATGGGCATTGCCACTAAGAACTCGATTTTGTTGGTGGAGTACGCCATCTTGGCGCGCCGTGGCCATGATGGCAGCGATGGCCAGCCGGCGCGTGCGCCCATGAGCCGTTTTGACGCGCTCATCGACGCCTGCCACAAGCGCGCCCGCCCGATTGTGATGACCACCATCGCCATGGGCGCCGGCATGGTGCCACTGGCCGTGGAGCTGGGTGCGGCCGATGGCAGCTTCCGAAGCCCCATGGCCGTGGCGGTGATTGGCGGCCTGATGACCTCCACCGTCCTGAGCTTGCTGGTGATTCCCTCGGTGTTTACCGTGATGGACGACTTGGAGCACTTCATGGGCAGGCTCAGGGCCCGTGTTTTCGGCGCCAGGGGCGCTTAGGCTGCGCACCTAGCTTAGGGTGGCGATTATTTGCCCGCCTGGACCATCTTCATCGCCGAGGCGATAAGTGCTGAGACCTCGCCCATGGAGCTGGGCACGATCAAGGTGGTGGTCGCGTCGCCCGCCACGCGGCTGTAGGCCTCGACCGCTTTTTCGGCTACTTTGAGCTGCACGGCCATGTCGCCGCCTGGCTGCTGGATGGCCGCCGCGATACGCTCGATAGCCTGCGCCGTGGCGTTGGCCACCGCGGTGATAGAGGCCGCCTCGCCTTCGGCTTTGTTGATCACGGCTTGTTTTTCGCCTTCGGAGCGGGCGATGAAGGCCTCGCGCTCTCCGGTAGCAATGTTGATTTGCTCCTGGCGGCGGCCCTCGGAGGCGGCGATCAAGGCGCGTTTTTCGCGTTCGGCAGTAATTTGCTGCTGCATGGCGTGCAAAATTTCCTTGGGCGGCGTCAGGTCTTTGATCTCGTAGCGAAGCACTTTGACGCCCCAGTTGAGCGCCGCCTCGTCAATGGCTGCGACCACTTGGCCGTTAATCAGGCCGCGTTCTTCAAAGGTTTTATCCAGCTCCAGCTTGCCGATGACCGAACGCAGCGAGGTCTGCGCCAGCTGCGAAATAGCCACCAGGTAGTTGGACGAGCCGTAGCTGGCGCGCATCGCGTCGGTCACCTGAAAATACAAGATGCCGTCCACTTGCAACTGCGTGTTGTCCCGGGTGATGCAAACCTGGCTGGCGATGTCCAAGGGGATTTCTTTGAGCACATGTTTGTAGGCCACCCGGTCAATAAAAGGCACCAAAAAATTGAGGCCCGGCGTGAGCGTGCCATGGTATTTGCCTAGGCGCTCGATGACCCAGGCGTGCTGCTGCGGCACGACTTTGATGGACTGGGTGATAAAGATCACCGCGATCAGTAAAACAACCACTGCGATTTCCATAGCTTTTCTCCCTTAGGTTTTTTCAAGGACCAGGCGGCTGCCCAGCATTTCTACAACACGGTGTTCGCCCGGTTCGGGCTCCGCGCCCGGGCGCAGTAGAGCGCTCCACTGCGCGCCCCGGTAATGAACTTGCGCGCTACCGTCGCTCTGCCAGGCGCTGACCTGGACCAGGCCGCCGATATCCAAATTCACGTTGGGGTTGGACTGGGCCTGCGGTTCGGCACCCTGGCGTAGCTTCCAGCGGCGCCACAGCACCACGGAGGCGCCGCCGACCACGGCCGCCGCCACAATTTGCGCCGTGAGCGCCGCGCCCAATTGGGCGGCGATGGCCGCCGCAGCCATCCCCAGCGCCAACATCAGCAGGTAAAAACTTCCGACCGCCAGCTCGGCGGCGACCGTCAAACCTGCCAAAACCCACCAAAAAGTCGTCTGTTCCATGGCAATTTCCCCCCTGTTGACCCGCCCCAAGCCCCGATTGTCCGCTTTCGCTGCCAAAAAGCCCTGACCTGAAACAATAAATCCTTACACTTGCGCCTCTTTTTGATTATTGGCCTGCGCCGGAGCCCCTGCAATGAAGTTTCGCTTTCCCATCATCATCATTGATGAAGATTTCCGGTCCGAGAACACCTCGGGCCTGGGCATCCGCGCCTTGGCGCAGGCCATCGAGTCCGAGGGCTTTGAGGTACTGGGCGTCACCAGCTACGGCGACCTGAGCCAGTTTGCCCAGCAGCAAAGCCGGGCCAGCGCCTTTATTTTGTCGATCGACGACGAAGAGTTCACCCCCGGCCCGGACCTGGACCCTGCCGTGCTGAACCTGCGCAATTTCATCGAAGAGGTGCGCCGCAAAAACCTGGATGTGCCGATTTATGTCTACGGCGAGACCAAGACCAGCCGCCACATTCCCAACGACATCTTGCGCGAGCTGCATGGCTTCATCCATATGTTTGAGGACACGCCCGAATTTGTGGCGCGCCACATCATCCGCGAAGCCAAGAGTTACCTAGAGGGCGTACAACCGCCGTTTTTCAAGGCGCTGCTGGACTACGCCGAGGACGGCTCTTATTCCTGGCACTGCCCTGGTCACTCCGGCGGCGTGGCATTTTTAAAAAGCCCGGTGGGCCAAATGTTCCACCAGTTTTTCGGCGAAAACATGTTGCGCGCCGACGTGTGCAATGCGGTGGAAGAGCTAGGCCAGTTGCTGGACCACACCGGCCCCGTGGCCGCCTCTGAGCGCAATGCGGCGCGTATCTTTAATGCCGACCACTGCTTTTTTGTCACCAACGGCACCAGCACCAGCAACAAAATGGTCTGGCACCACACGGTAGCGCCCAATGACATCGTGGTAGTGGACCGCAATTGCCACAAGTCCATCTTGCACGCCATCATCATGACCGGGGCTATCCCGGTGTTTTTGAAGCCTACGCGCAACCACTTTGGCATCATCGGCCCCATTCCCAAAGAGGAATTCGAGCCGGCGGCTATTCGCGCCAAGATCAAGGCCAACCCGCTGGTCAAGGAGCATTTGGGCGAGGTGGATGTCAAAACCATCAAGCCGCGCGTGCTGACCCTCACGCAATCCACCTACGACGGCGTGCTCTACAACACCGAGACGGTCAAGAACCTGCTGGACGGCTATGTGGAGAACATCCACTTTGACGAGGCCTGGCTACCCCATGCCGCCTTCCACCCGTTTTACGGAACCTACCATGCCATGGGCAAAAAGCGCAAGCGTCCCAAAGAGGCCATGGTGTATTCCACGCAATCGATTCACAAGCTGCTGGCCGGTATCAGCCAGGCCAGCCATGTGCTGGTGCAGGACTCGCAAACCGTCAAGCTGGACAAGCATTTGTTCAACGAAGCCTACCTGATGCACACCAGCACCAGCCCGCAGTACAGCATCATCGCCAGCTGCGACGTGGCCGCCGCCATGATGGAGCCGCCCGGCGGCACCGCCTTGGTGGAAGAGAGCATTGTGGAGGCACTGGACTTTCGCCGTGCCATGCGCAAAGTGGACGAGGAATACGGCCAGGACTGGTGGTTCAAGGTCTGGGGGCCGGACCAGATTGCCGAGGAAGGCATTGGCCGTGCGGACAACTGGATCATCAAAGGCGAGTCGGCCAAAGCCAAGGCGGGCGTCAATTGGCACGGCTTTGGCAAGATGGCCGCCGGCTTCAATATGCTGGACCCGATCAAGGCGACCATCGTGACGCCGGGCATGGACTTGAACGGCAAATTTGCCAAAAAAGGCGGCATTCCGGCCAGCATCGTGACCAAGTTTTTAGCCGAGCACGGCGTGGTGGTGGAGAAAACCGGCCTGTATAGCTTTTTCATCATGTTCACCATCGGCATTACCAAGGGCCGCTGGAACAGCATGCTGACCGCGCTGCAGCAGTTCAAGGACGATTACGCCAAGAACCAGCCCATGTGGCGCGTGCTGCCCGAGTTTGTACAAAAACACCCGCGCTACGAAAAAATGGGCCTGGCTGACCTGTGCCAGCATGTGCACGAGCTCTATGCCAAATACGATATCGCTCGCTTAACCACCGAGATGTACCTGAGCGACCTGACCCCGGCGATGAAGCCCAGCGACGCCTACGCCCACATTGCGCTGCGCAAAACCGAGCGCGTGGAGATTGACCATCTGGAAGGCCGCGTTACCGTCGGTCTGGTGACGCCGTACCCGCCCGGTATTCCGCTGCTCATTCCGGGCGAAGTCTTTAACAAGAAAATCGTCGACTACCTGAAATTTGCCCGCGAGTTCAACGCCTTGTGCCCCGGTTTTGAAACCGACATCCACGGCCTGGTGGAGGAAGAGGGCGAGGACGGCAAGACGCGCTATTACGCAGACTGCGTGCGCGACTAGGGGCCACCCTATTCGGTGAGCACGCCCATGGTTTTGTTGTAGCCGCCGTCCACAAACGTAATTTCGGCAGTCACACCCGATGCAAGATCGCTGAGCAGGAAGGCGGCCATATTGCCAACGTCGTCGATGGTGACATTGCGCCGAATGGGCGAGGCGTCGGCCACCATTTTGAGCAGCTTGCCAAAGTCTTTGATGCCACTGGCCGCCAGCGTCTTGATCGGTCCGGCGCTGATGCCGTTCACCCGGATGCCTTTGGGCCCCACGGCTTCGGCGAGGTAGCGCACCGAGGCTTCTAACGAGGCTTTGGCCAGGCCCATGGTGTTGTAGTTGGGAATGATGCGGTCGGCGCCCAGGTAGCTCAAGGTTAGCAGCGCCGCGCCGGGGCGCAGATGCGGCAAGGCCGCTTTGGCCATGGCCGGGAAGCTGTAGGCGCTGATGTCGTGGGCAATGCGATAGGCCTCGCGGCTGATGCCTTCCAAAAAATTGCCGGCAATCGCCTCACGTGGGGCAAAGCCGATGGCGTGTACAAAGCCATCAAACTGCGGCCAGTGCGCCGAAAGGTCGGCAAACAATTTGTCAATTTGCGCGTCGTCGCCCACATCGCAATCAAACACCAGGCTGGAATTGAACTCGGCAGCAAACTCGGTAATCCGGTCCTTAAAACGCTCGCCCACATAGCTAAAGGCCAGCTCGGCGCCTTGGGCGTGGCAGGCCTTGGCGATGCCGTAGGCGATGGAGCGGTTGGACAACACGCCGGTGATGAGTAGTTTTTTGCCAGTTAAAAAGCCCATGTCTTTACACGCCCTGAGTTAGTGGGTTGATCGAAAAACCAATTGTCGCACGCAGGTTTAGCGTACCCACAGATAGACGCCCAGCACCACAGCGGCCGCCAAAACGGCCCATAGGGCGTTGCGGCTGGTGGCAGGCTCTGAGCTGTCTGGTGCCGCTACCGCCTCTGCAGGTGCGGCCACCGCATAGGCTTCGGGGTAGCGGGCCTGCATGGCCAGGTCAAAGCGCTTGAAGAAGTCCTCCGCCATGGACTTGGCCACGCCGTCAATCAACCGTTGGCCCATTTGCGCGACTTTGCCGCCGACCGAAGCGTGTACCTCGTAGCTTAGCGTGTTGCCGCTGCCATGGGGGCTGAGCAGCACTTTGGCATTGCCTTTGCCAAAACCGGCCGGGCCACCCTGGCCTTCGAAGCTGATGGTGTAGCTGTGCGGCGGGTTGACGTCCGAGAGGGTGATCTTGCCGGTGAACTTGGCCGCCACCGGCCCGATTTTGAGCGCCATGCCAATCGCGAAAGCGTCCGGCCCCTGGGCTTCGACCTTATCGCAACCGGGGATGCATTGCTTGAGTACCTCCGGGTCGTTAAGCGCGTCCCAGGCCTGTTGTTGGGTAATGGCCAGTTCGCGGCTGCCTTGCATTTCCATGGTGAATCCTTTCGTGAATCGTCTATTGTCGGTTGCGGCGCCACCGGGCGACCCTGTTCAATGCCGCATCAAGCGCGCCAGGCTGCTGGCCAGGTCTTCCAGTTTGGTCAGGTTATGGATGGCGACCATGCCGTGCGCCGCCTGGTTAAGCACTTGTGCGCCTTGGGCCAAAGGGGCATAGCCATCAAAGCGCAGCAGCGGGTTGAGCCACAGTATGCGCCTGGTGTGCAGCCTCAGCCAGTCCAACTCCTTGGCCAATACTTGCGGCTCGCCGGTATCCAGGCCGTCGGTAATGACCAAAACCATCGTCCGGCGCCCCACCAAAGTGCGCGCATGGTGCGTGCGCAAGCTTTCCAGAGACTGACCGAGCTGGGTGCCGCCCGCAAAATCTGCGATCAGTGCATTGGCCTGGGCGAGCATGGCGTCGGTGTCGGCCAGCCTGAACGCGGTGCTCAGGTCGGTAAGTTGGGTGCCAAAGGCAAACACCGCGCGCCGGGGGTGTTTGTGCGTGGCGGCATGCAAAAAAGCCAGGAGCAGGCGGGCGTAGCGCTCCATAGAGCCCGATACGTCCACCAAGATCAACAGGGGCAGCGGCTGCTGGCGCCGCTGGCGCTTGGGCAAATGCAGGGTTTCGCCGCCGAGGCGCACGGCGGCACGCATCACGCCAGACCAGTGCAGGCGCGCGCCGCGCGCTCCGGGCTGCAGGCGGCGGCTGGCGTGCTGGGGCAAGGGCAGGGGGATGTCGCGGGCCAGGCGCTCGACCAGGCGGTACTCGCTGGCAGACATGGCACTGAAATCGGCATGGCGCAGGCGGTGCACGTCGCTGGCGGTCATGGCGGCATCAAAGTCGAGTTTTTGGTCCTGGGCCGAAGCTCGGGCCTGCGGGCCACGGATTTTGGGGGGCGACAAGGCCTCACGCACGCGCGGTCGGCGTTTGCTAGGTTCGGCCTTGCCTTCGGCGCTGGGCAGCATTTGCGACAGCAGCTTGTGCGCCATATTGGGGTCGCGGAAAAAAGCGTCAAACAGCTCGCGAAACACCATGCGGTCCTGCTCGCGGCTGACCAGCACGGCCTCCAGGGCGGCGCTCAAGTCCTGCCGGTTGGACAGGCCTACCTCCAGGGCCGCTTGCGCGCTGAGCCCGATGCGGGCGCTGTCTAGCTGCACGCCGGCGCGGCGCAAAGTGCGCCCGAAGGCGGCCAGATTGCCCGCCAGCTTGCCGGTGCGCGCATCACCCAGGATCATGGGGCTTCTTCGGGCGGGGTCAGGATGGCTTGGGCCAGCGTGCGGGTGAGGGCGGCCACGTCTTCGCGCTGCTTGAACATGATGCCGGCGGTGTCGCGCATGACTTCCGGGTCCAGGTCCAGGGTGTCCAGGGCGACCAGGGCCTTGGCCCACTCCACGCTTTCGGCGATGCCCGGCGCGCGCTGGAAGGCATTAGAAAAAGGCTGACCGCGCAGACGGTTGACCACGTCAGCCACCTGGCTGGCCAAATGGGCCGAGGCGCCGGGCACCTGCGCACTGATGATTTCCAGCTCGCGGTCGCGCTCGGGGTAGTCCAGCCAATGGTAAAGGCAGCGGCGCTTGACCGCGTCATTGAGCTCGCGGGTGCGGTTGCTGGTGAGGATAGTGACCGGCTTGAAGGCTGCGCTGACGGTGCCGATTTCGGGAATACTGACTTGGTATTCGCCCAGGTATTCCAGCAAAAAGGCCTCAAAAGGCTCGTCGGCGCGGTCAACCTCGTCGATCAGCAGCACCGCGCCGGGCGCGGGCGCCTGCAGCGCCTGCAGCAAGGGGCGGCGAATCAGGTAACGCTCCTGGTAGACCTCGCGCTCGACCTGGTCTACCGCCAGCGATGCACCCTGGGTCGCCTCGCCCTGGTTTTGGGCGGCGCGCATGTGCAGCAGTTGGGCTGCATAGTTCCATTCGTAGAGGGCTTCGCGCTGCTCCAAACCGTCGTAGCACTGCAAGCGCAGCAGTTGGCGTTGCATGGCTTTGGCCAAGGCCTTGGCCAATTCGGTTTTGCCCACGCCCGGTTCCCCTTCCAACAGCAGGGGCCGTTCCAACTTCAGCGCCAAAAAAACGGCGGTCGCCAGGCGCCGGTCGGCGAAATAGCCGCATTGGCGCAGCGCGTCAATCAGGGCGTCAATGGTGGGGAAGAGGTTCATGGCGTGCGTCCATAAAAATGGCCCCGCGTTTTTAGCACGGGGCCCAGTGCATGACGGCCCGAAAGCCGCTGGCCGGTCAGGCCAGGCAGTGTGCCACAGCGCGCTGCGTCAGCACGCTGATCAGGTTGGCCCGGTAGGCCGCGCTGGCATGGATATCGGCATTGAGGCCGTCGGCGTCTACAGGTACCGAGGCAGCAGAGGCCACCGTAAAGCTCTTGTTGAGCGCGTCTTCCAAGCCCTTGTGGCGGAAAACGCCTTGGGCTGCGCCGGTAACGGCCACACGCACGCCGTGCTCCGTTTGGGCCAGAAACACGCCCACCAAGGCAAACCGAGATGCCGCTTGCACAAACTTCATGTAGCAGGCGGTCTTGGGCTGCGGAAAGCTGATCGCGGTGATTAGCTCGCCCGGCTCCAAGGCGGTGGTAAACATGCCCAAGAAGAAGTCATCGGCTTCGATGCGCCGCTTGTCGGTGTGCACTGTCGCGCCCAGGCCGAGCACCGCGCTGGGGTAGCAGGCCGAGGGGTCGTTATTGGCCACCGAGCCGCCCAGGGTGCCCATGGCACGCACTTGACGGTCGCCGATGTGCGAGGCCAGGTCGGCCAGCGCCGGGATCATGGACTTGACGGTGTTGCTACTGGCCACGTCCATGTGTCGGGTCATGGCGCCGATCACCACGGCCTTGCCGTTGGGTTCGATGCCCGCCAGTTCTTTAACGCCCCCCAGATCGGCGATATGGCCGGGCTGAGAGAGGCGCATTTTCATAGAGGGCAGCAGGGTTTGACCGCCGGCGAGCACTTGCGCGCCCGAGGCCATCGACTTCAGAGCCTCAGCCAACGATGCGGGCCGGTCGAGTGTGAATGCATACATGTGTGAACTCCTTTGCTGCTTTAGGCTTTGGCCGCCTGGATGGCTTCCCACACACGGTGGGGTGTGGCGGGCATGTCAAATTCCTTGACGCCCAGGCCGTGCAGCGCGTCCAGCACGGCATTGATGACCGCCGGTGGCGAGCCAATCGCACCGGCCTCGCCGCAGCCTTTGGTGCCCAGCGGGTTGTGGGTGCACGGGGTGCAGATGTTGCCGATCTTGAACTCCGGAAAGTCATCGGCGCGCGGCATGGCGTAGTCCATGAAGGAGCCGGTGAGCAGCTGGCCGGTTTGCCGGTCGTACACGCAGTTTTCCATCAGCGCCTGGCCAATGCCTTGCACCAAACCGCCATGGACCTGGCCTTCGACAATCATGGGGTTGATGATGGTGCCAAAGTCGTCGACCGCGGTGAACTTGTCCACGCGCGTCACGCCGGTGGCGGGGTCGATCTCCACCTCGCAGATATAAGTGCCTGCGGGGAAGGTGAAGTTAGTCGGGTCGTAGAAGGCCGTCTCGTTCAGTCCGGGCTCGAGCTTGTCCAGCGGGTAGTTGTGCGGGACATAGGCTGTCAACGCGACCTGGCCAAAGGTGACTTTTTTGTCCGTGCCTTTGACCGTGAACTCGCCGTTGGCAAACTCCACGTCCACATCGCTGGCCTCCATCAAATGGGCAGCGATTTTCTTGGCCTTAGTCTCGATTTTGTCCAAGGCCCTCATGATGGCAGCGCCACCCACCGAGATAGAGCGTGAGCCGTAGGTGCCCATACCAAAAGGTACGCGCCCGGTATCGCCATGCACCACATCGACCGCGTCAACCGCGACGCCCAAACGCGCTGCTACCACTTGGGCAAACGTGGTCTCGTGGCCCTGGCCATGGCTGTGCGAGCCGGTAAATACCGTCACACTGCCGGTCGGGTGCACGCGGATTTCGCCGCACTCAAACAGACCGGCTCTCGCGCCAAGGGCGCCGGCGATGTTGCTAGGCGCGATACCGCAGGCCTCGATGTAGCTCGAATAGCCCATCCCGCGCAACAAGCCTTTGGCCGCGCTGGCCGTCTTACGGGCCTCAAAGCCAGCGACGTCGGCCATGTCCTGGGCCTTGTCCATGCACCCACGGTAGTCGCCGATGTCGTACAGCAGCGCGACGGGCGTTTGGTAGGGCCAGGTGTTGATGAAGTTGCGTTTGCGGATCTCGTCCTGCGAGAGGCCCATCTCCCAGCCGCAGCGGCTCACCAGGCGTTCAACCAAGTAGGTGGCTTCGGGGCGGCCCGCGCCACGGTAGGCGTCTACCGGCGAGGTATTGGTAAACCAGGCGTCTACCTCCACGTAAATCTGAGGGCAGGTGTACTGGCCGGCCAGCAAGGTGGCGTACAAAATCGTTGGCACAGCGGTGGAGAACGTCGACAGGTAGGCGCCCAGATTGGCGTGCGTGTGCACGCGCATGCCCAGAAACTTGCCATCTTTGTCCATGGCCATTTCGGCGTGGCTCACGTGGTCGCGGCCATGGGCGTCGGTCAGGAAAGACTCCGAGCGCTCGCAGGTCCATTTGATGCTGCGGTTGATCTCCTTGGACGCCCAGGTCAGGGCCACGTCTTCGGCATACAGGAAAATTTTGGAGCCAAAGCCACCGCCCACGTCCGGGGCAATGACGCGCACCTTGTGCTCGGGCAGGCCCAGCACAAAAGCGGTCATCAACAGGCGCTCCACGTGCGGATTTTGGTTGGAGACGTACAAAACATACTCTTCTGTAGCGCGGCTGTAATTGCCAATGGCTACGCGAGGCTCCATGGCGTTGGGCACCAGGCGGTTGTTGATCAAGTCCAGCTTGGTCACGTGGGCGGCATTGGCAAATGCGGCGTCCACATTGCCTTTGTCACCCAGGACCCATTTGTAGCACTTGTTATTTGGGGCCGCATCGTGCAACTGGGGGCCGGTGGCGGCGTCGCGCACGTCGGTGACCGATTCGAGCACTTCGTAGTCCACTTGCACCGCCTCGGCGGCGTTTTTGGCCTGCTCCAGGGTGTCGGCGATCACCATCGCGACCTGATCGCCCACGTGGCGCGCTTTACCCAGGGCCAGCACGGGGTGGGGCGGCTCATTCATGGGGCTGCCGTCGGGGTTGTTGATCAGCCAGCCGCAGGGCAGGCCGCCCATCTTGCCCTCTAAGTCCTTGCCGATAAAGATGCGCACCACACCCGGCATGGTGGACGCAGCGCTGATGTCTATGCTCTTGATAATCGCATGCGCATGCGGGCTGCGCACAAACACCGCATAGCTTTGCGCCGGCATGGTGATGTCATCGGTGTACTGGCCTGCGCCGGTCAGGAAACGGTAGTCCTCCTTGCGGCGGACGGATTCGCCGATATGCGGCAGGTTCGAGAAATCTGAGGCACCCATATTGCTTGCTCCTAAATTGGTTTAAGACGAGGCCATGGCGGCAGCACCTTGCTGCACCGCTTTGACGATGTTTTGGTAGCCGGTGCAGCGGCACAGATTGCCCTCGAGATTGGCGCGGATTTCCTCGCCGCTGGCGTGGGGGTGCTTGTTGCACAGGTCGATGGAACTCAGAACCATGCCGGGGGTGCAAAAGCCGCACTGCAGGCCGTGGCACTCTTTAAAGGCCGCCTGCATGGGGTGCATGGTGCCGTCGGCGGCGGCCAGGCCCTCGATGGTGGTGATTTCACAGCCATCGGCTTGGGCAGCCAGCATATTGCAGGACTTGACCGCTTGCCCGTCTTTGAGGACGGTGCAGGCGCCGCACTGGGCGGTGTCGCAGCCGACGTGGGTGCCGGTCAGGTGCAAATGCTCACGCAGTACTTGCACGAGGAGGGTATGGGGGGGGACGTCTACGGTGAGCGCGCGCTGATTTACCTTCAGATGAACCTGCATTTTGAATCTCCAACGAATATATTTGTAAGCGAAAGCCTTTCCATTATGAGCGTCCGCTGGAGGCTGGGGGCTAGTGAAAACCCTTGTGAATTCGCCTTCCGGCGCCCTCGGGTGCGATGGTCCGGGCTTCAAGCTGCATCGCGCCCCGCCCCAGAATGGTGCGGCCAGCGTTTTGCGCACTGTTGAAGGCGGAAATCAGCCGAAATTCCGTTACAATGCGAGCTTCACGACCAAACGGGCGGGTTACTACCGCCCGTTTTTTTTGGTCTATTGTTTTTTGAACCGGGCTAATTGAGCCCGACACACCTTGGAAAGCGGGCAGCAAAAAGTGGCTTTGCAGGACATCGTGAAGCAAATTGTCGACGGACTGGGCTACGACCTGGTGGAGATCGATCGCTCGGCCGGCGGCCTGTTGCGCGTGACGATTGATTTGCCCTGGGTACAAGCACCGGCGGGCGCGGTGCAAACCGAGCAGTTTGTGACGGTAGAAGATTGCGAAAAGGTGACCCGCCAGTTGCAATTTGCCTTGGAAGTGGATGCGGTGGATTACCGGCGGCTAGAGGTTTCCTCGCCCGGCATCGACCGGCCTTTGCGGCATGCGGCAGATTTTGAGCGTTTTGTGGGGCAGGTGATTGATATCACCTTGCGCGTGCCCATCGGGGCCGATGCGGCGGGGCAGGTTAATGCGAACCGCAAAAAGTTTCGCGGCACCCTGGAGCGCGTTGCCCCAGGCGAATCGGGCTGGCAAATTGTGTGGTCGGACGCGCCGGCGCTCAAACCGGGGCAAAAGCCTGGCAAAAAGCGGGTGCCTGCACCTTTGCAGGCCATGCGTTTTACGCTAGATGAATTGAGAGACGCGCGCTTAGCGCCGATTGTGAGTTTTAAAGGCCGCGCTCAGGGCCCCGGTAGCGATACCGCCCCCGAGCAGTTGGCTGGCGCGGCGCCCTAAGGCGCCGGTAACCGGAAGATGGATCATTTTTTAAGACGAGTTGTCAGGAGAGTCAAGGCATGAATCGCGAATTATTAATGTTGGTAGAGGCGATCTCCCGTGAGAAAAACGTGGAGCGTGATGTGGTTCTGGGTGCCGTGGAGGCCGCCTTGGCCCAGGCCACCAAGAAGCTGTACGAAGGCGACGTGGACATCCGCGTGGCGCTGGACCGCGACTCGGGCAACTACGAAACCTTCCGCCGCTGGCACGTTGTTCCCGACGAGGCCGGCCTGCAGTTGCCTGACCAGGAAATCTTGCTCTTTGAAGCCAAAGAGCAAATCCCCGATATCGAGGTCGACGAGTACATCGAAGAGCCTATCGAGTCCGTGCCCATTGGCCGTATCGGCGCGATGGCGGCCAAGCAAGTCATTTTGCAAAAAATCCGTGACGCTGAGCGCGAAATGCTGCTCAACGACTTCATGTCCCGTGGCGACAATATTTTTGTCGGTACGGTCAAGCGCATGGACAAGGGCGACATCATTGTCGAGAGCGGCCGCGTCGAAGGCCGTTTGCGTCGCACCGAGATGATTCCCAAGGAAAACCTGCGCATTGGCGACCGCGTGCGCGCCATGATCATGGAAGTGGATCTGACGCTGCGTGGCGCACCGATTGTGCTTTCGCGCTCGGCGCCGGACTTCATGATCGAGCTGTTCCGCCAGGAAGTTCCTGAAATTGAGCAAGGCCTGCTGGAGATCAAGTCCTGCGCACGCGACCCCGGCTCGCGGGCCAAAATCGCGGTGTTGTCGCACGACAAGCGGGTCGACCCCATCGGCACCTGTGTGGGTGTTCGCGGGACCCGCGTCAACGGCGTGACCAACGAACTGGCCGGCGAACGCGTGGACATCGTGCTGTGGAGCGAGGACCCAGCGCAGTTTGTGATTGGCGCCTTGGCTCCGGCCAACGTGTCCTCCATCGTGGTTGACGAAGAGCGCCATGCCATGGACGTGGTGGTGGACGAGGAGAACCTGGCTATCGCCATCGGGCGCGGCGGCCAAAATGTGCGCTTGGCCTCGGAGCTGACCGGCTGGAAAATCAACATCATGGACGCGGCCGAATCGGCGCAAAAGCTGGCCGTCGAGACCGACTCGGGCCGCCGCCTGTTCATGGACAAGCTCGATGTGGATGAGGAAATCGCCGACATCCTGATTGCCGAGGGCTTTACCAGCCTGGAAGAAGTGGCTTACGTGCCGCTGCAAGAGATGCTGGAAATCGAGAGCTTTGACGAAGACACGGTGCACGAACTGCGCACCCGTGCCAAAGACGCATTGCTGACTATGGAAATTGCCCGGGAAGAAAGCGCTGCAGGCGTCTCGCAAGACCTGCGCGACCTCGAAGGCCTGAGCACCGAGCACATTGCCAAGCTGGCAGAAAACGGGGTCAAAACCCTGGACGACTTGGCCGATCTTGCTACTGACGAACTTACAGAAATCACCGGCCAGTCCACGGACGAAGCCACTGCCCTGATCATGAAGGCGCGCGAACATTGGTTTACCGATGACGCAGCTGCTCAAGAGTCACGGCCATGAAAGGTTACCCGCTAAATGTCCAGTACGACCGTCGCCGAGTTTGCCAGTGAACTCAAAAAATCTACCGCCACCCTGCTCGAGCAACTGAGCGCTGCGGGGGTGCAAAAAACCTCCGCCAGCGATGTTTTGACTGACGCTGACAAGCACAAGCTGCTCAGCCATCTGCAAAGCGCCCATGGGGGCGCGGGCGCAGAGCGCAAGAAAATCACCTTGGTCAAGAAGCAAACGACCGAGATCAAACAGGCCGATGCCAGTGGCAAAGCCCGCACGATCCAGGTGGAAGTGCGTAAAAAGCGCACTTTTGTGCGCCGCGACGATGGTTCGGAGGCCGTGCCCGAGAGCCAATTCCAAAATGAGGCTGCTACAGCAGCGCCCGCACCTGCCTCGGCACCGGTGTCGGTAATCGACGAAGCTGAATTGGTCCGCCGTGAGGAAGAAGCGCGTCATCAGGCCGAGTTTCTGCGCCGCCAAGAAGAGGAGTTGGCGCAACGCCGCCAGGCCCGTGAAGAGCAAGAAGCCAAAACCCGCGCTGCCAACGAAAAAGCCGCCGCCGACGCGCTGGCGGCTCAGCAACCCCCAGCCGATGGCGATGCCTCTGCCGCACCTGCCAAGGGGCGCAAATCGGCCAAGACCGTAGAAAAAGAAGCGGCTGACGCGGCCGCTGCCGCGCAGGCTGCTTTAGAAGCCCAATTGGCGGCCCAAGCGGCCCGCGAAGCGTCTGCCGCCCAGGCGGAAAAAGTCTCCAAAGAGGCGGCCCTGGAAGAAAGCAAACGCGCTGCCGATCTGGGCGATCGCCGCCGCAAGGCCGAGGCCGAGGCCGCAGCCATTCGGATGATGATGTCCACGCCCAACAAGGTGGCCGTGGCTCCCAAGAAAGAAGAGCCCAAGCCGGCCGTTGACGCCAAGGGTGCTATCAAAGGCACGCTGCACAAACCTGCAGCCGGCTCTACGGTTGCCAAAGGCGCCAAACCGGCTGGTGCAGGTGGCGCGTCGGGCACGGGCAAAGAGGTCAAATCGGCCAAGCTGTCGAGCAGCTGGGCCGGCGATCCTGCCAAAAAGAAAGAACTCAAAACCCGGGGTGACACGGGCGCCGGTACCGGCCGCTCGACCAACTGGCGCGCCGGACCCCGTGGCAAGCGCGGCGGTGACCGCGACCGCGAAGACCACGGCCCCGCACCGACACCGGAATTCCGGGTGTTGGAAGTGCACGTGCCCGAGACCATTACCGTGGCTGAACTGGCGCACAAGATGGCCATTAAGGCATCCGAAGTCATCAAGCAGTTGATGAAGCTGGGCCAGATGGTCACCATCAACCAGCCGCTGGACCAAGATACCGCCATGATCGTGGTGGAAGAGTTGGGCCACACCGCCGTGATTGCCGCGCTGGACGACCCGGAGGCCTTCACGGACGAGGAGGAGCATTCTCAGGCCGAATCGCTGCCGCGCGCGCCGGTGGTGACCGTCATGGGCCACGTGGACCACGGCAAGACCTCGCTGTTGGACTACATCCGCCGCGCCAAAGTGGCGTCGGGCGAAGCCGGTGGCATCACCCAGCATATTGGTGCCTACCACGTGAAAACACCGCGCGGCATGGTCTCGTTCTTGGATACGCCGGGACACGAGGCCTTTACCGCCATGCGTGCGCGTGGTGCCAAGGCCACTGACATCGTGATTTTGGTGGTGGCTGCCGACGACGGCGTCATGCCCCAGACCAAGGAAGCGATCAAACATGCCAAGGCGGCAGGCGTGCCTATCGTGGTGGCGATCAACAAGATTGACAAGCCCGATTCCAACCCCGAGCGCGTGAAAAACGAGCTGGTGGTCGAGGAAGTGGTGCCCGAGGAGTTCGGTGGAGATTCACCCTTTGTCTCTGTCTCGGCCAAGACCGGCCAGGGCATTGACGATTTGCTAGAACAAGTGCTGCTGCAGGCCGAGGTGCTGGAGCTGCGTGCGCCCGTCGAGGCCATGGCCAAAGGCCTGGTGATTGAGGCGCGCCTGGACAAAGGACGCGGACCGGTGGCTACCGTGCTGGTGCAATCGGGTACGCTCAAAACTGGCGACGTGGTGCTGGCTGGACAAACCTTTGGCCGTGTGCGCGCGATGCTGGACGAAAACGGCAAGCCCATCAAGGAAGCCGGTCCTTCTATTCCAGTGGAAATCCAGGGTCTGACCGAGGTGCCCCAAGCAGGCGACGAGTTCATGGTGATGTCCGACGAGCGCCGCGCGCGCGAAATCGCCACCTACCGCGCCGGCAAGTTCCGCAATACCAAGTTAGCCAAGCAACAAGCGGCCAAGCTGGAAAACATGTTCAGCGACATGTCGGGCGGCGATATCAAGACCTTGCCTATCATCGTCAAAGCCGATGTGCAGGGCTCGCAAGAGGCGCTGGCTGCCTCGCTGCTCAAGCTCTCGACCGAAGAGGTCAAGATCCAGATGGTGTACTCCGCCGTGGGCGGCATCAGCGAGTCGGATATCAATTTGGCGATCGCATCCAAGGCCGTTGTGATCGGCTTTAATGTGCGCGCCGATGCCGGTGCCCGCAAGCTGGCCGAGGGCAATGGTGTCGATATCCATTACTACAACATCATTTACGACGCGGTGGACGAGCTCAAAGCCGCCATGTCGGGCATGTTGGCGCCTGAAAAACGCGAGGAAGTCATCGGCTTTGCCGAGATCCGCACCGTGTTCGTGGCCTCCAAGATCGGCACTGTGGCCGGCTGTATGGTCACCGGCGGCTTTGTCAACCGCAGCGCGCATTTCCGCCTGCTGCGCGACAACGTGGTGGTCTACACCGGCGAGCTGGACTCACTCAAGCGCATGAAAGACGATGTGCGCGAAGTCAAAGAAGGCTTTGAGTGCGGTATCAAACTCAAGAATTACAACGACATCGCCGTGGGCGACCAGCTGGAATTCTTCGAGATCAAGGAAATCGCCCGCACTATTTAAGCGGCCACCTTGGCATGCGCAAAAAGTCCTCCACCCCCAACCGCGGTTTTCGCGTGGCCGATCAGATCCAGCGCGATCTGACCGAGCTGATCGCGCGCGAGCTCAAGGACCCCAGGGTGGGGATGGTGACCATCCAGTCGGTCGAGGTCACCCCCGACTATGCGCACGCCAAGGTCTACTTCAGCCTCTTGGTGGGCGACCCGGTGCAATGTGCCGAAGGCCTGAACCAGGCTGCCGGCTTTTTGCGCGCGGGCCTGTTCAAGCGCTTGCATATCCACACCGTGCCCACGCTGCATTTTTTATTTGACCGCACGACCGAGCGGGCCGCCGACATGAACGCGCTGATTGCCCGCGCCGTGTCCTCGCGGGCCAAGGAAGACTAACCACCATGAACGCGCCACGTGCACGGGTTGCAAGGCGCCCCGTGCATGGGGTGCTGCTACTGGACAAACCGCTGGGTTGGTCTAGTAACCAGGCTTTGCAAAAAGCCAAATGGCTTTTGCGCGCCGAAAAAGCAGGCCACACCGGCACATTGGACCCGCTGGCCACCGGTGTTTTGCCACTGTGCTTTGGCGCAGCCACCAAATTCAGCCAGATGCACCTGGACGCAGACAAAACATACCAAACCACCTTGCGCCTGGGCGTGACCACCAGCACGGCCGACGCCGAGGGTGATGTGCTGCAAACCCGCCCGGTGGACGTCACTTTGGGCCAGGTGGAGCAGGTTCTTGCGCGCTTTACCGGTCCGATTGCGCAGGTGCCGCCTATGCACAGCGCCCTCAAAAAAGACGGCAAAGCCCTGTACGAATACGCCCGGGCCGGCATCGAGGTAGAGCGCGCGGCCCGCCAGGTGACGATTTCCCGCATCACGCTGCTAGCGGCGCAATTAGAGGGCGAGGAGCCCAGCCTGCGCCTGGAAGTGGCTTGCAGCAAAGGCACTTACATCCGCACCCTGGGCGAAGACATTGGCCAGGCCCTGGGCTGCGGCGCGCACCTGAGCGCCTTGCGCCGCATCCAGACGGGCGATTTTGAGATCGGTCCCTGCCACAGCCTAGAGGCCCTGGAGGCCATGAGTGACGCGCAGCGTTTGCAAAGCCTGCTGCCGGTGGACGCACTGCTGCCCAGGCACACAAGCATCACATTGGACAGCGAAAATGCGGGACGGTTTCTGAGCGGCGTGCGCCGCCGGGGTGGTTGGCCCGACGCCGAGCAGGTAGCCGTGTATGCCAGCGATCCGCCCGCACTCCTGGGGACAGCGCATGTGAAGGCCGGTGAATTGATACCGACCCGCTTGCTTAGCCCGATCGACATCGCCCAAGTCCACGCCCAAAGTGGTGCGGCCGCCCTTATTTGATATTTTTGATTTTGCGTTTGAAGAAAGAAAGAAAACCATGAGCAGTAAACAAATCCGCAATATTGCGATCATCGCGCACGTTGACCACGGCAAAACCACGATGGTGGACCAGTTGTTGCGCCAGTCGGGCACTTTTGCCGACCACGAAAAAGTCGTAGACACCGTGATGGACAACAACGCCATCGAGCGCGAGCGCGGCATTACCATCTTGGCCAAAAACTGCGCCGTCAGCTGGATGGGCACCCATATCAACATCGTTGACACCCCGGGACACGCGGACTTTGGCGGCGAAGTGGAGCGCGCTTTGTCCATGGTGGACGGTGTGGTTTTGCTGATCGACGCGCAAGAAGGCCCGATGCCGCAAACCCGTTTTGTGACCAAAAAAGCCTTGGCGCTGGGCCTCAAGCCCATCGTCGTGGTCAATAAAGTGGACAAACCCGGCTCTGACCCCGACATGGTCGTCAACGCCGCTTTTGACTTGTTTGACAAACTAGGCGCCAATGACGAGCAGCTGGATTTCCCGGTGGTGTATGCCTCGGGCATCAATGGCTGGACCTCGATGGAGCAGGGCGCCGCCGGCGAACAGTGGGGCCCGGACATGTCCGCCTTGTTCAACACCATCCTGAGCCACGTCCCCGCCCAAAACGGCGACCCGGACGCGGCACTGCAGTTGCAAATTTCGGCGTTGGATTTCTCCACGTTTGTAGGCCGTATCGGCGTGGGCCGCATCAGCGCGGGCACCATCAAGGCCGGCCAGGACGTGCTGGTGATGTCGGGCGAGGACGGCCCTTCCGTCAAAGGACGCATTAACCAAGTGCTGACTTTCCAGGGCCTGGACCGGGTGCAGGTTACCGAAGCGGGGCCGGGCGAAATTGTGCTGATCAACGGCATCGCCGATCTGGGCATTGGCGTGACCGTGACCGACCCACTACGCCCAGCGTCCATGCCGATGCTCAAGATTGACGAGCCGACGCTGATCATGAACTTTTGCGTGAACACCTCGCCCCTGGCCGGGCGCGAGGGCAAATACGTCACCAGCCGCCAACTGTGGGACCGCCTGCAAAAAGAGCTACAGCACAACGTGGCCCTGCGCGTCAAAGAGACCGACGAGGAAGGCATTTTTGAAGTCGCCGGCCGCGGCGAGTTGCACTTGACCATCTTGCTGGAAAACATGCGCCGTGAAGGCTACGAAATGGCCGTCTCCAAGCCGCGCGTGGTGTTTCGCGACATCAACGGCGAGCGCCATGAGCCTATCGAGATGGTCACCGCCGACATTGAAGAAACCCACCAAGGCGGCGTCATGCAGGCCCTGGGCGAGCGCAAGGGCGAGCTGGTCAATATGGAGCCCGACGGACGCGGAAGGGTGCGTCTGGAGTACCGCATCCCGGCGCGTGGCCTGATCGGTTTTACCAATGAATTCCTGAACTTAACCCGGGGCTCTGGCCTGATTTCTAATATTTTTGACAGCTACGAGCCGCACAAAGGCGATATCGGCGGGCGCAAAAATGGGGTGCTTATCTCCATGGACGATGGTGAAATCTTCACCTACGCGCTGGGCAAACTCGATGACCGCGGCCGCATGTTTGTACGCGCCAACGACCCGGTGTACGAGGGCATGATTGTGGGCATCCACAACCGCGACAACGATCTGGTGGTCAACGCCACGCGTACCAAGCAGCTGACCAACTTCCGCGTCTCGGGCAAGGAAGACGCCATCAAAATCACGCCGCCCATCGACCTGAATCTGGAATATGGCGTCGAATTCATCGAGGACGACGAACTGGTCGAAATCACGCCCAAGAGCGTGCGTCTGCGCAAGCGCTTCTTGAAAGAGCACGAGCGCAAGAAAGCCGGTCGCGGCTTGTAATCGGGCAGTTTAGGCGGAGGCGCTGATGTCGGAGTTTGTGCACACCGAGGTGCGCCAAGGGGTGGGAATGATCACCCTGGCGCGGCCCAAGGCGCTCAATGCGCTAAGCCTGGACATGGTGCGCGCCCTGTTGGGCACACTGCGCCAATGGCAGGCGGACTCGTCTATTGCCGCTGTCGCTTTGCGCGGCAGCGACAAGAACGGCCCCTTCGGCCAGTTTTGCGCTGGCGGCGACATCCGCTTTTTCCATGAAGCCGCCCTGGCCGGTGATCCCAGGCTGGAAGATTTTTTCACCGAGGAATACGCACTCAACCACCTAACGCACCAGTTGGGCAAGCCTTTCATCACTTTCTTGGACGGCATCGTTTACGGGGGCGGTATGGGCTTGTGCCAAGGTGCCAGCCACCGCCTGGTCACGGCCAACACCAAAATGGCCATGCCCGAGACGCTGATCGGCTTGTTTGCCGATGTCGGTGGCGGTTATTTTCTGAGCCGCTGCCCTGGCGCAAGCGGCGCCTGGCTGGCCATGACGGGCCAAGCCATCCCGGCTGCCCAGGCCATCGCCCTGGGCCTGGCCGACCATTGGATTGACGCAGCCCAACAGCAAGCCGCTTGGGATGCGCTGCCCGCATTACCCAACTTTGAAAAAGCCACGCTGCAAGCCTGGATCGCCCAGCACGCACCTACCGACGCGCCGGTCCACGCGGCAGGTGAGGAGGGCGCACAGATCGATAAGCATTTTTCCGAGTCCACCGTAGCGGCGATTTGTGCCTCCTTGCAGGCCGACCCCGACCCGTGGGCGCAAGCCACTTTGGCTGGTTTACGCAAGCGTTCGCCCTTGATGCTGCATGTGGCCCTAGAGCATGTGCGCCGCGCCGCAGGCATGACGCTCGCCGAGGACTTGCGCATGGAGCGCGACATGGTGCGCCACTGCTTTCACGCCGCCCACCTGGGCCGCAGCGGCGCAGCCACCGACACGGTGGAAGGCATCCGTGCCCTGGTGGTGGACAAAGACCAGCAGCCACGCTGGAATCCCTCGCGCATCGAGGACGTGCAGCCCGACATGGTGGCGCCGTTTTTTGCCAGCCCCTGGCCGGCATTTGCCCATCCGCTCAAAGACCTGGCCTGAGCCGGGGTCTGATCCTGATTTAGCCCGCCGCGCCTAGCGGTGGTGCACCTTCATGGCGCGCTCGACTTCGCGCTTGCCTTCGCGGTCCTTGATGGTGTCGCGCTTGTCGTGCTCGGCTTTGCCCTTGGCCAGCGCGATATCGCATTTGATCTTGCCCGCTTTCCAATGCAGGTTGATGGGCACCAAGGTGTAGCCCTTTTGGTCCACTTTGCCGATCAGTCGCTTGATTTCGGCCTTGTGCATCAGCAGCTTGCGGGTGCGGATTTTGTCCGGGCTGATGTGGGTGGACGCCGTGTTTAAGGGGTGGATTTGCAGGCCGATCAGGAACAACTCGCCGTTGCGCACCACCACATAGCCGTCGGTCAGTTGCACCTTGCCTTCGCGCAGCGATTTAACCTCCCAGCCCTCGAGTACCAAGCCGGCTTCAAAGCGTTCTTCGAAAAAATAGTTGAAAGCCGCTTTTTTGTTATCAGCAATGCGGGCTGCGGTATCGGGTTTTTTGGCCATGGCGCTCGGGAGAAGGGGGGCGGCAGGGCTGCGGTGCGGCCCTGGGGGCCTTCACTACAATCCGCGCGCAAGCCCCATTCTATGAAAACCGTTCACAAGTCCGTTCTGCTGTGGTACAGCCCCGCGCAAATGTATGCCCTGGTGACCGACGTGGCGCGCTACCCCGAGTTTCTTCCCTGGTGCGACCGCGCCGCCGTGCTCAGCCAGACGCCCGACGGCATGACGGCCGAAGTAGGCATCTTCTTTGCCGGCGTGCGCCAAAGCTTTGTCACCCGCAACACCCATGTCCCAGACCAGCGCGTAGACCTGCAGCTGGTCAAAGGCCCTTTTTCCCAGTTAGAAGGCAGCTGGCAATTTTTGCCGGTAGGCGACGGCACGCAACAGGCCAGCAAGGTGGAGCTGTCCTTGCACTACGGTTTTGACAGCGTCGCCCTGAGCGCCCTGGTCGGCCCGGTGTTTGACAAGATTGCCAATACCTTGGTCGAAGCTTTTGTGAAGCGGGCCCTGCAGGTTTATGGCGAGCCCTGAGCGCCAGCCCGGCGCCACCATCACGGTGGTGGCGGTCTACAGCCCCAGCGCGCGGGATGTGCGCCATGCCGAGCTGGCCATCCCGCAGGGCAGCACCGTACAAAGCGCTTTGCCGGCCTTGGCGCAGGCGCTGGACGTGCCAGCGCAGGCATTGGCGGCGCTGCAGTGCGGTATTTGGGGCCAGCGCTGCCCGCCAGAGACGGTTTTGCGCGCCCAAGACCGCGTCGAGTGGTACCGGCCGCTGCGGGTGGACCCCAAAGTGGCCCGGCGCGAGCGTTTTGTGCGCCAGGGCGCCAAGTCCGCCGGGCTTTTTGCCCAGCGCCGGCCCGGCGCCAAGGCCGGCTACTAGGCAAAAGCACGCAGGTACAATCGTTTATTTGGAGCCTTCACATGCGCCTTCTTGGCAAAGCGCTCACCTTCGACGATGTGTTGTTGGTGCCAGCGTACTCCCAGGTCCTGCCCAAGGACACCTCTCTCGCCACCCAGTTTTCCCGCAACATCGCCCTGAATCTGCCCCTGGTCTCTGCCGCCATGGACACGGTGACCGAGGCCCGGCTGGCTATTGCCATCGCCCAGGAGGGCGGCATGGGCATCGTGCACAAAAACCTGACGGTGGCCGAGCAGGCCGCGCAGGTGGCCAAAGTTAAACGCTACGAATCTGGTGTTTTGCGCGATCCGGTGGTCATTACCCCCCATTTCACGGTGCGCGAGGTCATTGCACTGTCCGACCAGCTGGGCGTCTCGGGCTTTCCGGTGTGCGATGGCGGCAAGGTGGTGGGCATCGTGACGGGGCGCGATTTGCGCTTTGAGACACGCTACGACCAGCCCGTCAGCGCCATCATGACGCCGCGCGAGCGTCTGGTGACCGTGCCCGACGGCACGACCTTGGAGGCGGCAAAAGCCCTATTAAATAAGCACCGCCTGGAGCGGCTTTTGGTGGTGAACGAAGCCTTTGAGCTCAAAGGCCTGATCACCGTCAAAGACATTACCAAGCAAACCAGCTTTCCCAACGCCGCCCGCGATGCATTCGGCAAACTGCGCGTGGGCGCAGCCGTGGGTGTGGGCGAGGGCACCGAGGAGCGCGTCGAGGCGCTGGTGCGCGCAGGCGTGGACGCCATCGTGGTGGACACCGCGCACGGCCACAGCAAAGGCGTGATCGACCGCGTGCGCTGGGTCAAAGACAACTACCCGCAGGTTGACGTGGTTGGCGGCAATATTGCCACTGGCGCGGCCGCTTTGGCGCTGGTCGAGGCGGGTGCGGACGCGGTCAAGGTCGGCATTGGCCCCGGCTCGATTTGCACCACCCGCATCGTCGCGGGCGTGGGCGTGCCCCAAATCATGGCGGTCGACAGCGTGGCCACCGCCTTGCGCGGCACCGGCGTGCCGCTGATTGCCGACGGTGGCATCCGCTACAGCGGCGACATCGCCAAGGCCATTGCCGCGGGCGCCAGCACGGTGATGATGGGCGGCGTGTTCGCCGGCACCGAAGAGGCGCCTGGCGAGATCGTGCTCTTTCAGGGCCGCAGCTACAAAAGCTACCGGGGCATGGGCAGTATTGGCGCCATGCAGCAAGGCAGCGCGGACCGCTACTTCCAAGAATCGAGCACCGGCAACCCCAACGCCGACAAGCTCGTGCCCGAAGGCATTGAAGGGCGCGTGCCCTACAAAGGCTCCATGGTGTCCATCGTGTTCCAGATGTCCGGCGGTTTGCGCGCCAGCATGGGCTACTGCGGCTGCGCCAGCATTGGCGACATGCAAAACAAAGCCGAGTTTGTGGAAATCACCTCGGCCGGCATCCGCGAGAGCCATGTGCACGACGTGCAAATCACCAAAGAAGCTCCCAATTACCGCTCCGACTAAGTCGCCTGCCGACACACTGCGCCGCTCCCCATGACCCACGACACCATCCTGATCCTGGACTTTGGCTCCCAGGTGACCCAGCTCATTGCCCGGCGTGTGCGCGAGGCACATGTGTTTTGCGAAGTCCACCCCTGCGACGTCAGCGAGGCCTGGCTGCGCGACTACGCCGCCAGCGGCAAGCTCAAGGGCATCATCCTGTCGGGCAGCCACGCCAGCGCCTACGAGGAAGAGACGGACAAAGCGCCCCAAACCGTGTTTGAGCTGGGCATTCCGGTGCTGGGCATTTGTTACGGCATGCAAACCATGGCGCAGCAACTGGGCGGCCAGGTGCAAAGCGGCAGCACGCGCGAGTTTGGCTACGCCGAGGTGCGCGCGCATGGCCATACGGCTTTGCTGCAAGGCATTGAGGACTTCACCACGCCCGAGGGCCACGGCATGCTCAAGGTTTGGATGAGCCACGGCGACAAAGTCACCGCCATGCCGGCGGGCTTTAAGTTGATGGCCAGCACGCCCAGCTGCCCGATTGCCGGTATGGCCGACGAGGCCCGGCGCTTTTACGGCCTGCAGTTTCACCCCGAAGTGACGCACACCGTGCAGGGCCAGGCGCTGCTGCAGCGCTTTGTGCTGGACATCTGCCAGGCGCGTGCCGACTGGGTGATGGGCGACTATGTGCAAGAAGCGGTGGAGGCGATTCGCCGCCAGGTGGGCGACGAAGAGGTGATTTTGGGCTTGTCGGGCGGCGTGGACTCGTCGGTAGCGGCTGCCTTGATTCACCGCGCCATTGGCGACCAGCTGACCTGCGTTTTCGTGGACCACGGCCTGCTGCGCCTCGATGAAGGCGACGCGGTCATGCAGATGTTTGTCGGCAAGCTGCACGCCAAAGTGGTGCGCGTCGACGCGGCGGAGCTGTTTTTGGGCAAGCTGGCCGGTGTATCCGAGCCCGAGGCCAAGCGCAAAATCATTGGCGGCTTGTTTGTGGACGTCTTTAAGGCCGAAGCTGCGCGCCTCAAAGCCGGGCAGGGCGGTGCCAATGGGCTGGTCAAAGGCGCTACTTTCCTGGCCCAGGGCACGATTTACCCCGACGTGATCGAGTCCGGCGGCGCCAAAAGCAAAAAAGCCGTCACCATCAAAAGCCACCACAACGTGGGCGGACTGCCCGAGCAACTGGGCCTCAAGCTGCTGGAGCCCCTGCGCGAACTGTTTAAAGACGAAGTGCGCGAACTCGGCGTGGCGCTGGGCCTGCCCGCCGACATGGTTTACCGCCACCCCTTCCCCGGCCCGGGCCTGGGCGTGCGCATACTGGGCGAGGTGAAAAAAGAATACGCCGACTTGCTGCGCCGCGCAGACGCCATCTTTATCGAAGAGCTGCGCAATTTCCATGACCCGGCCAACGGCAAAAGCTGGTACGCGCTGACCTCGCAGGCATTTGCCGTGTTCTTACCAGTCAAAAGCGTGGGCGTGATGGGAGACGGCCGCACCTACGACTACGTCGTAGCCCTGCGCGCCGTGCAAACCAGCGACTTCATGACCGCCGACTGGGCAGAACTGCCGTATGCGCTGCTCAAAAAGGTGTCGGGCCGCATCATTAACGAAGTGCGCGGCATTAACCGGGTGACCTATGACGTGTCGAGCAAACCGCCGGCGACGATCGAATGGGAGTGACTTTTTGAACGTAAGTAGTTGATTTATATATATTTTTTACTTTCGCAAAAGTTTCAAAAATCGTTAGGCTGTTGATTTTTGAGGTCTGCGAAGTTAAAGTTATACGTAAAGCTACACAAAGCTGTAGCTACTCAAAATCGTAGCAACTCGCAGCCCCATATGCCTCTCAAAAAACACTCATTTAACGACGACGAAGAGCCCATATTTGACGAAGCCGAGATCACCGTCAGCAAAGTAGAGATGGCGAAACTGCAGATGGATGCTGCCATAGCTGCCTACTTCGACAGACGTCTGGTTGCTTCCATTACTCTTGCTGGCGCCGCAGAGGAAATTTTTGGTGCGATGCTTACGCGAGACTGTATCCAAAACTCAGTCGAGAAAATCGCATCTCTACCGCCGTTGCGAGCTATTTTTGACAAGCAAGAAGATCGAATTAATTTCTTAAATAACGTCAGAAATAACTTAAAACACGCAAGTAACAAGCTTGAGGATGACTTTGCTATCGCTGAGCTTGACGCTTTTTTTATGATTGCTAGAGCGCTTGGCAATTCCGAATTGCTTAATATTGAAGATACGCGTGCTATGAAAGCTTTTCGGAGTATCTACACTTCTAAGGTGTAAGAGAGGTAAAAATGTCTTCCAATAAGATGCCAATGAGTACAAGCTACCAATCTGTCTTTTTGTTGTCAATATTGATGATATTCGTCGTCATTACTGGCGGTACTATTAGTGCCTCAAAGAGCGTTGGATTTGGAATTTGGTACTGGGGCTACACGGCTTGGAAGATGTACAAAAGAGACAGCGACGCGCTTGTTTCTCTACAGAAAATTATGCTGTGGTTCCAAGCTGCCGCTTTCTCTGTCGCGCTCGCAGGTCTCTTATTTTCTGCTTCTGACGCAAAAAGATACGTTAATGTCACGCCTTTGGGATTGCTTATCATAGCTTTCTTAAGTATGGGAACCACATATTTTCTGTACCAGTTTTTTAAAGGACAGCAGCACGGAAGTTCAACTTCTGCGTCATTTGCTGGTGGCTCTTCGATTGATGATATTTTTTGGGAGCAAGCGTCACGCGAGTTGAATAGTAATAGACACGAGGCTACTTGGGCGAGGGCAATGGCAATTACCGAGGGTGACGATGGTAAGACTAAAGCTCATTATATTAAGATTCGATCTACTGACTTACAACAAATCAACAATACTGTTGTAGATGATTTTGCTGTCCGTATTGAAGAAAAACCTAATGCGGTTGTTACTGAGCCGAAATTATTTTGGTCTTCATTCAGCGGGGTTGAAAAGTTGGCTATATTAGGAATAGTCGTGCTTGTAGGGTATGCGCTTTATGATTCGTCAACATCTAACCTAAAGACAAGTTCAACTTTTCATAATTCTTCTACTTCTTCGCCTGAATCGTCAGATGTTCCTTTATCTGCCCAAACTCCAACTCAAGCAAATAATAGTAAAACAATTAAAAGCATAGAGGAAGTTAATTCTCTGTGTTATGTTTTTTGGGATGGACGTCGCTGGCAAAATGGAAAAACTGAAGGTGGAAAATTCCAACGTCTAGTTATTGGCCGCTATGGGGTTGAAGTTATTGAAGCGGCATTGCCTATAGAAATGGCTAAAGAATTCGGAATTAATGGAAAAAATCCGAATGAGATAGATATTGAAAAGAATGCTTTGGGTGCTTTTATGAAAGAGAACTGGTATCAACTAGAGTTGCTTTGTAAGTTGCGCTAATCCATCACAACGTGTAACAGTTCTACGATTAAATTTATTCATAAGCTCTGATTTTTTCTTAAAACTTGCGCAAAAATTATATGCAAATATAAATATGTCGCAACCCGTTTATTTCGCTTTCTTTTTTTGTGCGTTAGTATTAAGTATAAATAATTTTATTTATGTAAATGATTGGCTTATATATTACTCCAGCAGCAATTTATAGATCATTCTCAGCCTTTAACGAGATCCTCATGGCAAAGTTTTCCTCCCGGAGAAGTAGTCATACTTGTGCTTTCGCACTGAGGAGCGCGATGACACCAGGTGCCCCGGCGAGTCCTTAAAGATGTAAACCATGTCCACACCCCGCATGCAAGACATTCACTGGATGCACCTCGCCCTGCAACAGGCCACCCAAGCCGCCCAAGCCGGCGAGGTGCCCGTCGGCGCCGTGGTGGTTAAAGACGGCCAGTTGATCGCCACCGGCCACAATCGTTGCATCCGCGACCACGACCCCAGCGCGCACGCCGAGGTGGTCGCGCTGCGCGCTGCCGCCCAGGTGCTGGGCAACTACCGCCTAGACGGCTGTGAGCTCTTTGTCACGCTGGAGCCCTGCGCCATGTGCAGTGGTGCCTTGCTGCATGCGCGCCTGGACAGAGTGGTTTATGGGGCGGCCGACAGCCGGGCAGGGGCGGCGGGCTCATTACTCAATTTGTTTGCCATGCCGGCCATCAACCACCAAACCGCAGTGCAGGGCGGGGTGCTGGCGCGGGAGTGCGCGGCCGTCCTCCAGGAGTTCTTCAAGCCCCGCCGCGCCAACGACAAGCCCTTGCGCGAAGACGCCCTGCGCACGCCCGAGGCCCGGTTTGACAATTTGCCCGATTACCCTTGGCAGCCCAACTACCTTTCCGACTTGCCTGCGCTGCAAGGCCTGCGCATGCATTACCTGGACGAGGGGCCGGCGGACGCCGGTCTTACCTACCTGTGCCTGCATGGCAACCCGGCCTGGAGCTATTTGTACCGGCACATGATTGCGCCATTCACCCAAGCGGGCCACCGCGTGGTAGCGCCCGATTTGATTGGCTTCGGCAAGAGCGACAAGCCCAAAAAAGAGGGCGCGCACCAGTTTGCATTCCACCGCGAGGTGCTTCTGCAGTTCATCGAGCGTCTGGATTTGCGCCATATCGTGCTGGTGGTGCAAGACTGGGGCGGCATTTTTGGCCTGACGCTGCCAATGGAAGCGCCGCAGCGCTATGTCGGCCTGCTGGCCATGAACACCATGCTCGCTGGCGGCGACGCTCCGCTTTCGCCCGGCTTTTTGGCATGGCGCGCCTGGTGCGGCAAGAACCCCGAATTTGACGTGGGCCGCCTGTTTGCCCGGGGCAACCCGCAGATGCCCGAGAGCCAATGGCAGGCCTATAACGCGCCTTTCCCGGATGCCGGCCACCGCGCCGCGCTGCGCGTGTTCCCGAATAGGGTGCCGGAGTTTGCTGACAGTCCGGGCGCCGATGTGTCGCGTAGGGCGCGCGATTTCTGGCAAAACAGTTGGGCAGGGCGCAGCATGATGGCCATTGGCCAGCAAGACCCTGTCCTGGGCGAGCCGGTGATGCGGGCTCTGCAGAGCCAGATTCGTGGCTGCGAGCACGTCATGCTGCTTCCAGAGGCCGGGCATTTTGTGCAGGAGCATGGCGCCCAAATTGCCCAGACGGCGGTACCGTTTTTTGCCGACCTGGCAGGGCGCGGATAATCTCTCCATGAGCCATATTTATATTTATTCCCCCTCCAGTGCCATTGAGGACAAGGCGTCTTTTCAGCGTGGCGTCAAGCGCCTGCGCGCCTTGGGCCATGAAGTCGAGCTCGACGCCGACACCCTGAGCCGCCACCAGCGCTTTGCCGGCGACGATGCCACCCGTATTGCTGCCATCAGCCGCGCGGCGGCCAGCGGCGCAGATATCGCCATGATTTCGCGCGGCGGCTACGGGCTCACCCGGCTTTTGCCAGGCCTGCCATACGCTGCGCTGGAGTCGGCCATCGCCTCGGGCACCGACTTTGTCGGGTTCAGCGACTTCACCGCGTTGCAACTGGCGGTGATGGCCAAAACCGGCAGCATTACCTGGCAAGGCCCCGCTGTTGGCGAAGATTTTGGCCGTGCCGATGAGCCCGACGAGATCATGCACGCCTGTTTTGACGATTTGGCGAAAGCCCAAGGCGAGGGCGTTGGCTGGCGTATGCCGCGCGCGGACGCCGTGCCTGCCCAGGAAATCCATGGCGCCACCTTGTGGGGCGGCAATTTGACGGTTTTGACGTCCATGCTGGGCACACCGTATTTCCCCAAGCCGCGCAAAGGCATTTTGTTCCTCGAAGACGTGGGCGAACATCCGTACCGCCTGGAGCGCATGCTGACGCAGTTGCTGCACAGCGGCGTGTTGGCCGGCCAAAAGGCGCTGGTTCTGGGTCAGTTCACCGGGATGAATGTGTTGCCCAACGACCGTGGCTTTCGTTTGTCCAGTGTGGTGCAGTGGATTCGCAGCCAGTTAGATATTCCTGTGCTCACTGGCTTGCCGATGGGCCACGTGCCAACCAAGGTCTTGCTGCCGGTGGGCGCCAAGGTGGACCTCATGCTCGACGGCACCGAAGTGCTGATCGCCTGGGGGCATCTCTAAACCATAGGGGAAAGCGCTTGTGGCGCTCCGTTTGGTTTTATTAACATAATATACATCGTATAAATTAGGAATTACCGTGCAGGCAGGGCTTTCAGGTGGCGCTCCAACAGCTCTACGGCACCCTGGCGGCCCGCTTCGCGGGCGAAATCAAGCGTCGTCATGCCTTTCTGGTTTTTCAGGCTGGCGTCGGCACCGGCGTCTAGCAAGGCCCTTACGGTGGGCGTGTTTCCGTACATCGCCGCCATCATGAGCGGCGTGGTCTGGTTGGGCGATTGCGCGTCTATGTAGGCCGCATGGTCCAGCAGTAATTGCACAATCTCGGCGTGGCCGCCCGACGCGGCGTAATGCAGCGGCGTCCAGCCGGGTTTGTTGACATCGGCATCCTTGGCGATCAGGCGCCGGCAAACGTCGGTCATGCCCGCAAGCGCTGCCAGCATGAGCGGACTCTCGTCATTGCGATTGCGCGCCTCGGTCTGCAAACCCGGCGCCTGCAACAACAGCGACAAAACCGCCGGAGACGGCTGCCGGATGGCCAAAATCAAGGGATGCAGACCCTGAGGATCGCGGGTATTTGCGTCAAAACCGCGGGCTAAAAGCTGGCTGACGGTACGCGGGTCATCGGCTTGCAGCGCCATGAAAAACTCATCATAAGAGCCCGCATGCAAGGAGGAAAATCTAATAAATACAATAAGGTAAAGGAAATATCGCAAGTAATACTTCACAAAAACCTCATGTATTACATTAAGAAATTTGCGGGGCAGGGAGCCCAAAAAGGCGCTCGCAATTGGCCGTGCTTGCACGTGCAATCTCCTCAACCGGGCAGCCGCGCACCTGGGCAATTTGGGCTGCCACCAAAGGTACGAAAGACGGGTTATTGGTCTTGCCCCGATGCGGAACCGGCGCCAAATAAGGGCTGTCGGTCTCGATTAACAGCCGATCTAAGGGCATCCAGGCGGCGATATCACGCAAATCCTGCGCGGTTTTGAAGGTCACGATGCCCGAAAAAGACACATAAAAGCCCAGGTCCAGCGCGGCGCGGGCCACCTCGGCCGTCTCGGTAAAGCAGTGAAAGACGCCCCCTGCACTGCCGGCGCTGCCGTCCTCGCCCTCCTCCTTCAGGATGGCCAAAGTGTCCTGCGAGGCACTGCGGGTGTGGATCACCAGCGGTTTGGACACCGCCCGGGCCGCGCGGATATGAACCCTGAAGCGCTCGCGCTGCCAATGCATATCGGCCACGCTGCGGCCGTTCAGGCGGTAGTAATCCAGGCCGGTCTCACCAATAGCGACCACTTTTGGTAACTTTGACTTGGCAACCAAACCGGCCACATCAGGCTCGGTGACGCCCTCGTTTTCGGGGTGCACCCCGACGGTGGCCCAAAAATTAGCGTAGTCGGTGGCCAGGGCGTGCACCTGATCGAACTCCTCTAAAGTGGTGCAAATACAGATTGCGCGGTCGACCTGGGCCTGCGCCATCGCCTCCCGGATATCGGGCAAAGCATCTTTAAGCTGCGGAAAATTCAGATGGCAATGGGAGTCAATAAACACGTGATCTTGCTCGGTGCAGGTGCAAGCACTTAGAAAGTATGGTTCGCCCGGCCCGAATGCAATGCATTGCCAAGGCGGTCTTCTATCAGTTTCTTGAGCTTTTGCCCGCGCTCATCATCCGGAAAACGGATGCCCACGCCGCGTTGGCGTGTCGCGGCGTGGTTGGCGGGCGTTACCCAAGCCACTTTGCCAACCAGCGGATGGCGCTGGGCGTCGTCGCCAATGTTCAAAAGCCCGTACAACTCGTCGCCCAGTTGGTAGGGCCGACTGGTGGGCACAAACAAACCACCACCCTGAAAACTCGGAATATAGGCCTGGTACAGCTCCTGATCGGACTCAATGCGCAGCTGCAATATCGCAGGCCGCGTGCTGGTGCCCGCTAAAGTGGATTCAGACCACATGGAGTCGCCCGGTGGGGTGGAGGAAGTTGCCATTGCAATACTCACAAAAAAATTAGTTAGAGCGGGTTGTCAGCGCGGCCTGTGCATCACAGACCAGGGCCTCGATAAACAAGCCCGGATTGAACGGATGGTCCATCGTGCGCCTTTGCGCCGCCAAAGACTGGCTCCATTGTGTCAAAACTGACAAGGACACTTGCGGCCCCAGGTCTTGGGCACTGAAAAAACGCGGCTCTGCCTGTACGGCGCGGGCCAGCATGTCATGGCAAAGCTTTTGCAGCGCGCCAAGCAACTCCTGCACCGTCCATTCGCGCACCAGCTGCACATCGCCGCGCGCCATGGCAGCCGGAAAGGCTGCCCAGTGCGCTGGATCCCGGCCCGCGCGGAACCATTCCAACGCGTCTTGCGGACGTCCTGCGTTGGCGGTCAGCGCTTTTTGGGCGTCGGCATCAGACAAGCCCGCGCTTTGCAGCCACCGCAGCGATTCCTCTGCTTCTGGCCAGACCATGGTATGGCCCATGCAGCGGCTGCGAATGGTGGGCAGCAACTGGTGGCTTGACTCGGTGGCCAGCACAAAACGCACATCGCCGGGCGGCTCTTCCAGGGTCTTGAGCAAGGCGTTGGCGGTAAAGGCGTTCATGTCTTCGGCTGGGAACACCAGCACCGCCTTGCCCCTGCCCCGCGCGCTGGTGCGCTGGCAAAACTCCACCGCATCGCGCATGGCCTCGACGCGAATTTCTTTGCTGGGTTTGCGCTTTTTGTCGTCTAAATCGGATTGGGCTTTTTCGCTCAGGGGCCAGCCCAAATCCAGCATCCAGGTCTCGGGCATGAGCACACACAGATCGGCATGGGTGCGCACGTCGATGGCATGGCAGCTACCGCATTGCCCGCAAGCGCCGCCCTCCCCCGGGTTGTCGCACAACCAAGCGCGCGTCAAAGCCAGCGCCAACCCGTACTGGCCCAAGCCGGCCGGGCCCTGTAGCAACCAGGCATGACCACGCTGCTGCAAAAGGCTGTGGGCCTGGCGTGCGATCCAGTGCGGGGTGGGTGGCGCTTGGCTCATGCCAGGCAACCTTTGCCACGCAATGCGGCCAGCACCTGGGTGCGCACGGCATCGATCGCCACGTTGGCATCAATCCGGGCAAAGCGCTTCGGTTGCTCGGCCAAGCGGCGGGCATAACCGGCGGCCACGGCCTCAAAAAAGGCTTGTGGTTGGGCTTCAAATTTGTCCGGCACGCGGGCCGAGGCCAGGCGCGCGGCCGCAACGCTGGCGGGCAGGTCAAACCACAGCGTCAGGTCGGGTTGGAGCAAAGCGGTGCCGGGCACGCCTTGCTGCTGCACCCAGTGCTCTAAGGTTTGCAAAAGCTGCCAGTCAAAGCCGCGCCCGCCGCCCTGGTAGGCAAAGGTGGCATCCGAAAAGCGGTCGCACAAGACCACCCGCCCCTCGGCCAAGGCCGGGGCAATCACCTGCGCGATATGGTCACGCCGCGCGGCAAACACCAACAGCGACTCGGTCAGCGCGTCCATGGGCGCGTTGAGCACCATCTCGCGCAGGCGCTCGGCCAAGGGCGTTCCGCCGGGCTCGCGCGTGCGCGTCACGGCCCTGCCTTGGGCCTCAAAAGCCTGGGCCACGGCCTCGATGTGCGTGGATTTGCCGGCTCCGTCGATGCCCTCAAAGCTGATGAATAAACCCGTACGTGGCGTCATGACTGGATACGAAAAGTGTGCAAGACCGGCTCAGCGGCCCCGCTGGTATTTGTTGACAGCCCGATTGTGCTCTTCCAGGGTTGCGCTAAATTGGCTGCTGCCGTCGCCCCGGGCCACGAAATACAAATCTTTGCTGGGCGCCGGGTGCAGCGCTGCGTATAGCGCAGGTTTGCCCGGCATGGCAATCGGAGTGGGCGGCAAGCCGCCACGGGTGTAGGTGTTGTAAGGCGAGTCGCTGGACAGGTCGGCTTTGCGCAAGTCGCCATCAAAACGCTCGGCCAGGCCGTAAATGACGGTCGGGTCGGTTTGCAGGCGCATGCCCAGCAACAGACGGTTGTGAAAGACCGCTGAAATAGCTGCTTGGTCTTTGCGCGCCCCGGTTTCTTTTTCGATTATGCTGGCCAAAATCAGCGCTTGCTCCGGGTTGTCGAGCCGGATTTTGGGGTTGCGCTGTTCCCAGGCCTGCGCCAATTGGCGGTCCATGGCGTGCAGGGCGCGGCGCAGCACGGCCAAGTCGCTGGAGCCTTTGGCATAGGTGTAGGTGTCGGGGAAAAACCGCCCTTCGGGATGGACACCGGGGCGTTCCAGGGCTTGCATAAGCTGGGCGTCGGTCCAAGCGGCGGTATCGGGCTTGAGGCGTTCGGCCTGGCGCAGTGCCTGGCGCATTTGGCGGATGTTCCAGCCTTCGACCAAGGTCACGCTGCCCGAGGTGGCGTCGCCGCGCACCAGTTTTTCCAGCATGTCGGCCGGGCTGCTGGGCGCGGTCCATTCGTAGCTGCCTGCGCGGATCAGGCGCGATTGCCCCGACATGCGGAACCAGCCATACAAAAGATAAGGATTGACCGCCACGCCACTGCGCGCAATGGCAAACGCCACCTCCTTGGGCGAGGTGCCTGGCTCGATGGCGACTTCCACGCTGCCTTGGGGCATGGCCAAGGGCGAAAACAGCCACCAGGCGCCGGCACCTGCGGCCAGGGCCAGAAAAAACACGCAAGCGCCTAGGACTTTGCTCAATGAAATACGCACGCCTTGGGGGCTCCGGTCAGTTGAATCACCGCATGATAAAGGATGGCCCGCAGGCCCGGCGCCCAAGCTTGATCAGGATCAAGCGGGCTGCACAAAAGGCATTTTCGGCGCCTGTACAAGCCCTCAATCGGTCCAACTTGGACTAGCCTTGGCGTCCAGGGCGAGTGCCTTGAAGGAAATATGGACGATGGAAACCAGTGAACGCATCGGCGCACATGGATTGGCCGATTTGGCCGCCATGTGCGTGCAATCGGGATTGGGCACCTGGCAGCTGGGACGGCGCCAACTGCTCCCGGTGGTGCAAGGTGGCATGGGCGTGGGAGTATCGGCGGGCGGACTGGCCGGCGCCGTGGCTGCCACCGGCGCTTTGGGCACGATTTCGGCGGTCGATTTGCGCCGCCTGCACACCGACCTCATGGCCCAAACCGGCCACTTGGACAAAGAACCCGACGCGCGCCAAACCATCGAAGCGGCCAACCTGCTCGCACTGGACCGCGAAATCCGCCGGGCCCGTGGCATCGCCAAGGGCCAAGGCGCGATTGCCGTCAACATCATGAAAGCCGTAAGCCAGTACAGCGCTTATGTGCAGCAAGCGCTGCAAAGCGGTGCGGACGCCATTGTGGTGGGCGCCGGTTTGCCGCTGGACCTGCCCGAGCTGGCGCGCGACTTTCCCGAGGCCGCCCTGATTCCGATCCTGTCCGACGCCCGGGGCGTGCAGCTGGTGGTGCGCAAATGGGAAAAACGCGGCCGTTTGCCCAGCGCCGTGGTCATCGAGCACCCGCGCCTGGCCGGCGGCCACCTGGGTGCAGCCAAAGTGGCCGAGCTCAACGACCGGCGCTTTGACTTTGATGTCGCTATTCCGCAGGTGCTCGAATTCTTTAAAACGGCGGGGCTGGAGGGGCGCATACCGCTGATTGCCGCCGGCGGCATCTCCTGCCGCGCCGATATCTTGCGTTTGCAGGGCCTGGGCGCCTCGGCGGTGCAGCTCGGAACGGCGTTTGCCGTCACGCAGGAGTGCGACGCTGCGCCCGAGTTCAAACATATTTTGGCCGGCGCAAGGCCGCAGGACATTGTGGAGTTCATGAGCGTCTCTGGCCTGCCAGCGCGTGCGGTGCGCACGCCCTGGCTGGACAAATACCTGCGGGTCGAATCCAAGCTGCAAGCTGCGGCGCACGAAAAAAAGAAATGCAATATGTCGTTTGACTGCCTGGCCCACTGCGGTTTGCGCGACGGCGTGGCCACCATCGGGCAGTTTTGTATTGACCAGCAACTGGGCCATGCTTTAGAGGGCGACACCCAGCGCGGTCTGTTTTTCAGGGGCGCCGGACCACTGCCTTTTGGAGAACACATTCGATCGGTGGCCGAGTTGATGCAGTGGCTGATCGGCGATGTCCGGCCCCTGTCCCTAGCCCCGGAGGCCTTATGAACGCACGGGAGCGCGCCGCCCATGCCTTGGCGCCACAAACCATCAGCACCGACGTGCTGCAAGAGAAATACCTCAAGCCTGGCGAACACACAGCCCAAGACCTTTACCTGCGCGTGGCGCGGGCGCTGGCCTCGGTGGAGTCGCCCGATAGCCAAGCGCAGTATGAGGCGCTGTTTCTGGCTAATTTAGAAAACGGCGCGATTGGCGCCGGGCGCATCATGAGCGCAGCGGGCGCGGGCATGGACGCCACGCTGATCAATTGCTTTGTGCAACCGGTGGGCGACTGCATTCAGGGCATGGACGAACAAGGCTACCCTGGCATTTACGAAGCCTTGCGCGAAGCGGCCGAAACCATGCGCCGAGGCGGTGGCGTGGGCTATGACTTTTCGCGCATCCGCCCGCGCGGTGCGCAGGTTAAAGGGACGGCCTCCATCGCCTCGGGGCCGTGCAGCTACATCAACGTGTTTGACCAATCCTGCGCCACGGTGGAGAGCGCGGGCGCCCGCCGGGGCGCGCAAATGGGCGTGCTGCGCATCGACCACCCGGATGTGCTGGAGTTCATCGGCGCCAAGCGTACGCCGGGGCGTTGGAATAATTTCAACGTATCGGTCGCCGTGCCTGATGCCTTTATGCAAGCATTGTCCAAGCAGGCCGATTGGCAGTTGGTGCACGCGGCCAAGCCTGGCGGTGACCGCATCGCCCAAGGCGCATGGCGCCGCGACGATGGCCAGTGGGTGTATGCCACTTTACCGGCGCAAGACCTGTGGGACCACGTTATGCGCTCGGCCTATGACTATGCTGAACCGGGTATTTTGTTTTTGGACACCATCGCCCGGGACAACAATTTATCGGCCATCGAGACCATCAGCGCTACCAACCCTTGCGGCGAGCAGCCCTTGCCGCCCTACGGTTGCTGTGATTTGGGTCCGATCATCCTGCCGCGCTTTGTGCACAAGCCTTTTGGCGTGGGCGGACCGGCTGCGTTTGACTTTTCGGCGTTTGAAAGTGCTGTGCAACTGCAGGTGCGCGCCCTGGACAATGTGCTGGAACTCACCTATTGGCCGCTGGCGCAACAGCAAGCCGAGGCCGCCGCCAAACGGCGCATTGGCGTAGGTTTTACCGGCCTGGGCAATACCCTGACCATGCTGGGCCTGCGCTACGACAGCGAAGACGGCCGCGCCATGGCCGCGCTGATCGCCCGCCACATGCGCGACGCAGCGTATGCCGCCTCGGTGGCGCTGGCCCGAGAGCGCGGGCCCTTCCCGCTGTTTGACCCCGAGACCTATTTTGCCGAGGGCAACTTCGCCTCGCGCCTGCCCGCCGCCCTGCAAGAGGCGATTGCCACTTACGGCATACGCAACAGCCACCTGCTCTCGATAGCGCCCACGGGCACGGTTAGCCTTGCATTCGCGGACAACGCGTCTAACGGCATCGAGCCCGCGTTTTCCTGGATGTACCGGCGCAAAAAGCGCCTGGCCGACGGCAGCACCCAAGATTACGCGGTCGAGGACCACGCCTGGCGCGTGTTCAAGCATCTGGGCGGCGACGTCAACGCCCTGCCCGACTATTTTGTCAGCGCGCTGGAGATGTCGGCCCAAGACCATATCGCCATGATGCAGGCGGTGCAGCCTTATATCGACACCGCGATTTCCAAAACCGTGAATGTGCCGGTGGACTACCCGTTTGCCCAGTTCAGTGACTTGTACCGCCAGGCCTGGCAAGCGGGCCTCAAAGGCCTTGCCAGTTACCGGCCTAACCCGATATTGGGCTCGGTGCTCGATACCGGCGCGCCGGCCAGTCCGGGCGCCGCTGCCGCCGCGGACGCCCATGTCGACCCGATGCGCAGCGTCATCGAGAGCCGCCCCAAAGGCGCCTTGTCTGCGGTCGCCGAAAAAATCGAGTACTGGACGCAGGAGGGGCGCAAGCATGTGTACCTGGTGGTGTCCTTTTTGCCCGTCGCGGCCTCGGAGGGCGGGCCGACGGTGGAGCGGGCGATAGAGTTTTTCATGCCCGTGGGCCAGAGCGGCGAGTCGCAGCAGTGGATGACCTCGAGCATGCGCCTGCTCTCGCTGGCCGCGCGCGGCGGCTTTTTGCAGCGGGCGCTGGCCGATATGCGCAAAGTGGCCTGGGACCGTGGTCCGGTGCGCCTGGGTACGCTGGAGCGCGCCGATGGCGCCCAGGTTCCGCTATGGCATGACTCGGAGGTGGCTGCGATGGCCTATGCCATCCAAAACATCATCGCCCAGCGACAAGGTGCTGCACCGGCCCCTGCGCCAGGCCACAAAAGCGATGCCGCGCCGGTGTCTTCCAGCTTCGGCGGTAAAAAATGCCAGGAATGTGGGGCCCACGCCGTCATCAAGCGCGACGGCTGCGAGCACTGCAGCGCCTGCGGCTGGCTGGGCAGCTGCGGTTAAACCCAGCGCTTGACCTAGGTCAAGCCCGCCAGGGCGGCCCACGTGCGACACTTGCGCCATGAGAAATACCGCCCTTTCCATTCCCGCCATGGCATTCGCGCGCTGCTGCGCCGCTGCCGTCACGACGATCTTGTTGCTGCTTTCGGCGCTGGCCCAGCCCGCCTATGCGTCGGATTTGCCGACCATCGGTCTGCATGAATTGCCGCAAAATTTGCAGGATATTTATGCCATCAACCGCCCAGAGCTGGGCAAGTTTGGCCATTGCGCTGCCGCCTTTGACAGCCGCACCGACGGTATGAAAATGGCCATCAGCTGCGCCATGTATGTGCGCCTGTCAGCGCAGGGCGAACGCAAATCGGTGGAGCTGTGTACCGAGCGGGCCAAGTTCCTTAAGGTCAAGGCGCCCTGCAAACTGATCGTCGAATAAAAGGCCGCACTCCGCGCCCCCAGGGCGGCAAAACCCGCAGCCCCAGCCGGTCTTGCCTGCGCGCCGCATAATTGCGGCCTATGTCTTTGCCCCCCACTCCGCTCGCGCCAGCCCAGGCGCTGCCAGAACTGCCGTCAGGCCAGCTGCCACTTGCCCATTGGGGCGTCATCCAGATCACCGGCGCCGACGCGGCCAGCTTTATCCACGGCCAGTTGAGCAATGATTTTGTGCTGCTGCCCGATGGCGGCGCACGCTTAGCCGCTTTGTGCACCGCCAAGGGGCGGATGCAGGCCAGCTTTGTTGGCGTGCGCTCCAGCAGCAGCGACATCCGCCTGGTGTGCAGCCGCGATGTGCTGGCGCCCACGCTCAAGCGCCTGTCGATGTTTGTGCTGCGCGCCAAGGCGACGCTGCGCGACGCCACCGAGGACTTTGCCCTGTGGGGCCTAATCGGCCAAGCCTGCCTGCCACTGGCGCAGACCACGCCCTGGACGTGTGCGCGCATGGGTAGCGCGGACGTGGTGCAGCTTTACCCGGCCGGCGGACAGGCCAGGCAACTTTGGATGGGCCCGCCCAGCGAGGCACCGCCGCCGGCAGCGCATTTGGAGGCGCAACAATGGGCGCTGGGCGAGGTGTTATCAGGCGTGGCCACGGTCAACGCGGCGGTAGTCGAAGCCTTTGTGCCGCAAATGCTCAATTACGAGTCGGTCGATGGCGTGAGTTTCAAGAAAGGCTGCTACCCCGGCCAGGAGGTCGTAGCCCGCAGCCAATTCAGGGGCACGCTCAAGCGGCGCGCTTACATCTTGGCCGGCGATGCCAACGCTGAACTTGCGCCCGGGCAAGACTTGTTTTCATCCCTGGACGAAGCGCAGGCCTGCGGCACGGTGGTGCAGGTCGCGCAAGCGCCCTCTGGCCGGCGGTATTGCATTGCCTCTTTGCAGACCGAGGCGGCGGCGCAAGGCGTATTGCATGCCGGCAGCGCCCAGGGGCCGGTGCTCGGCATCATTGCCCTGCCCTACGCTTTGCGCGACGATATTTAAGCGCCAGCGCCCGCCAACAAGGCCTGTGCGGCAAGCCCTTCCCAGCCGGAGCCACGCAACAAGGGGGCGACGGCCAGCAAATCGGGCTGCGCGCCTGGCGCTTTGGACAAGCGGGCACTGGCGACCGGTTCCTGGAGCGCATTGACCAGCACGCAGTGCACCGCGCCAGCGTCATGCCCATCGGCGGGGCGCAGGCGCAAGACGGCGTCCTCAAGCTGCGACCAACTGCCTATGCGGGTTTGCACTACGGCTTGCCCGGCCTCATAGCCCAGCAGCAAATCGCGCAGCACGGCGGGCACCGGCAAAGCGCGCTTGGCCACGGGGTCGGCAAACACGTACACCAGCTCTGCGCCCACCAGCAACTGCCCATCCCGGAAAATGCCGCTGCGCAATTGCAAAGAGCTGTTGCCGATGTGCGCGCAGCGCAGCCCGACATCTAACAGGTCGTCATAGTGCGCGGAAGCGTGGAACTCCAGGGTGGATTTGCGCACAAACAAATCGCCGCCCATGGCTTGGAGACTGGGCTCATAAGGCAACGCCAGGGCGCGCCAGTAATCGCCCAGCGCGGTGTCCACGTACATCAGGTAGTGGGGGTTAAAAACAATTTTTTGCAAATCCACCTCGGCCCAGCGCACGCGCAGGCGGTGGAAAAAACGGAATTGATCCTGCGAGAGTGCAGTTTCTGCCATGGTCTAGGCCCTTTCTACTGGCTTGGACACCAAGTACAACAATCCAAACACCAAAGCGCCGTTGAGCAGCAGCATTTCCAGGCCAATCTGGTAGGTGCCAAGCAAATCGCTTTGGTACCGGTCCAGGCCCAGGCACAGCAAGGGCCCTGCCAGTGCCACCCAAGGCACCCAGCGGTCTTGCACTTGGCGATGGGTCAGGATGCCAAAACTAAACAGCCCGAGCAAAGGGCCATAGGTAAAGCCCGCCAGTTTGAGGATGAGCCCGATCATGCTGGGGCTGTCCGCCCACTTGAATCCCATGATCAGCAGCAAAAACAGCAGGGCAAAGCCCAGGTGCACGCGGTGCCGAATCCGGGTGCGGGCCGCTTCGTCCAGCTGTGCATTGCGCGAAATGCCCAAAATATCAATACAAAAACTCGAGGTCAGCGCGGTAATCGCGCCGTCGGCGCTGGGAAAAAGCGCAGAAATCAGGGCAATCACAAACAAAATTTGCACCATAGGCGGCAGATACGCAAAAACCACCGCGGGGAATAATTTATCCCCCGTCGCCGCCAAGCCTGCGCTGCTGGCAAACATGGTCAACAGGCCGCCCAGGTACAAAAACAAGAGCACCACGCCTAGCATGGTGACGCTGAGCAACAGAATGTTTTTCTGCGCGTCGCGCAAAGTGGTAACCGAGATACTTTTTTGCATCATCTCCTGGTCCATGCCGGTCATGGCGATGGCGATAAATAGGCCCGCCAGAATTTGCTTGGCAAAGAAAAACCGGCTATCTACCTCGGTAGAAAATATCCGCGCCAGGCCTTTTTCCTGGAGTTGCGCCAATGCCTGCACCGGGCCCATGTCCAGTTGGCCCAATAGATAGGCGACGCAGATCAGCAAGCCGGCCAGCATGCAGGTGGTTTGTAAGGTGTCGGTCCAAATCAGTGTCTTGACACCGCCGCGGTAGGTGTAGAGCACGATCATCAGCAGTATCAGCAAAGTTGTAAACCAAAACGGCAGGCCCAGATCGCCCAATATCACGTCTTGCAATATGCGCACCACCAAATACAGCCGCGCTGTGGCACCCAAAGTGCGCGAGAGTATGAAAAAAGTAGCCCCCGCCTGGTAACTGCGCCGGCCTAGGCGAATATCCAGGTAGTGGTAAATCGATACCAATTGCAGGCGGTAATACAGGGGCAACAGGACATAGGCAATGACCAGATAGCCGAAAAATTGCCCCAGAATGATCTGGAAATAATAAAACCCATCGCGGCTGACCGCACCGGGAACGCTGATAAATGTCACCCCCGACAAGGAGGTGCCAATCATTCCGAAGGCCACCAGCATCCAGTGGCTGTTGCGGTTGCCAATAAAAAATGCCGCGTTATTGCCTTTGCGGCTGGTTTGCCAGGCCACGGCCAGCAAGAGGCCGAAATAGAGCAAAACGATGGTGAACAAAATGGCGGGCGACATACGGATTCCTTCCGGCCGGCGAGGCCGCTTGCCGTATTGTGCCTTCTGCAGAAGCGGCCCCCAGCTCGGCCTGCGGACTTATACCGGAGCCACCGCGCCGTACATCACGTTAATGCGTGCCACGTATTTAGGAATATCGCCCGTGACCCGGCTGCCTTCATGGACCACCGAGTTCGGCCCAAACCCGTGCCTGAAAAACAAGGCGGCGCCTTTGACTGGCGCGACGTCTACCCACTGCCCGTCGCGCTGGAGCAAACGGGTATGGCCGCCCTGTACGCCATCGGATGCGTCATTGAGGTAAAGCAGCATCGTCAGGCCCGAACGCACCGTGTCTGGCCATTGCACCATGGTGTCGCGCTGGGCATTGAGGCTGTAACCCGGCCAATCACCGTCGGTATGGCGGTTAAAGACGTCGTTGGCATCGTAGCGGTACATATTGATGCGGTGGCTCAAGCGCGGGAAAAGCGGCTGCCCATCGAGCGTGGCCGGTAGCAAATGCCCAATGCGTTGAAACAATGGTTCCATCAGTGCCGAATCGGCCACCCAGTGCACTGATTTGTTCATGCGCATGCCCGGCGGCGTCACGATGCCTGGGGCCTCGTCGCGGTAGCCCAGTTGCTCGGTGGCAGCAACGATCGCGTCGGCCTCCGCTGCGCTAATGACCGGCTCAATGGCAAAGGCCAGCTGGCCTTCCAAGGCAATATCGCGTCGCACGGGGGCCTGTGCGGTATGGGTCGCCAATCGCAGTGGCTCTGGCGGGGCGTCAAAGGCATGGACCGGCGTCATCGGGACCACGCCGCCCATGGGCAAGGAGCCAGGCAAATAGGCCACCGCATGATGGCCAGGAAAATCCATAGCCATGGCCTACTTTGCGCTCAAAATCCAGCTGGCCAGCTTCTTGATGTCAGCGTCAGAGATTTTCGGATGGGCAGGCATTGGCAACTCCCCCCATTTGCCCACGCTGCCGTTGCGAATGCTTTGGGCCAACACGGCTTGGGCATCGGCTTGGCCGGCGTATTTGGCGGCGACGTCCTTGTAGGCGGGGCCAACCAACTTAGTCGCAACCGAATGACAGCCCAGACAATCATTTTTTCGCGCCAAGGCTTCGTTCGCAAAGCTGGTGCTGGCCACGCAGGATAAACCGGCAGCCAGCACAAGGCTCCATTTTCCTTGGTGCGCGCTTGGCAGATATTTCGCCATATTTATTGCCCCAGGTTTTTCAGTCGGCCTGGCTCGACAATCTCGATCCAATAGCCGTCTGGGTCCTGGATAAAGGCCACGTCTTTCATCTTTCCTTGGTCGGGGCGCTTAACAAAAATTACCTGGTTTTGGTCAAACCAGGCGGTGGCGCCGTCCAGGTCCGGCACGGAAAAGCAAATATGGCCAAATCCCTGCGGTTGCGCGTTGCCATTGTGGTATTTGAATTCCGGGTCGGTTTCCGTGCCCCAGTTATGGGTCAGCTCCAAAATACCGCGCTGGGCAAATGTCCAGGCCGTGCGCTCGCCAACATCCTGCGGCGCGCTTTCGTCCTCAAATGGACGGTGTAGAAAATACAGGGAGAACTGCATCTCTGGGAAATCGAGTTTGCGCAGCAAGCGCATGCCCATAATGCGGGTGTAAAAGTCCAGCGACACCTGTGGGTCCTTCACCCGCAGCATGGAGTGGTTAAACACAAATCCGCGCGTCGCCTCGGGCACTTCGGGGCACACACCAGCTTGGTCTTCGGTCGTAAAACTCATATTCAAATCTTCGTCATTGTCAAAATCGGGGCTCAAAGAGGGGCCATCTGCCGCGCCGCGAAGGGGCAGATGGCGTGCGATGGGAAATCGAATTACCTGCCCACCGCCAGCAAAGGCTTTGGGGCGGTGTCGAGCACTTGTTTTCGCTCCTCGCGGATCGCGCAGCGGCGCAAATAGCGCATGCTGGTGACCCGCAAAAAGGATGCAAAGTTGGGCACCTCGCCCCGGTGCGCCAATATCTCGTCGTGGAATTGCGAAATCAGCGCATTGGTGGTGCAGCCCTCTTCTTCGGCCATTTCGGCGAGTATGTCCCACACCATGTTTTCCAAGCGCAGGCTAGTCAGCACATTTCGGATGCGTACCGTTCTGGACCGTTGTTCATACTGAATGGGATCAGCTTTAACGAAATATTCACACATAAAGAGCTCCTGAATTCGCAATATCCACTTTAGATAGCCCGCTCTGTCATTTGCTGGGCGATGTAATCCGCCTGGCGAATAGCCAGGGTAACAATCGTCAGCGTCGGGTTTTCGGCGCCGCCGGTCGTAAATTGGCTGCCGTCACTGATAAACAGGTTGGGTATATCGTGCGTTTGGCCCCACTTATTGACCACGCCATCTTGCGGGCGCGCGCTCATGCGGCTGGTCCCCATATTATGCGTAGACGGATAAGGTGGCGTGCGGTAGGTCTTGATGGCACCCGCCGCGTGGTACACGCGCTCGCCCTGGGTAAAGGCGTGGTTACGCATGGCGATGTCATTTTCATGGTCGTCAAAGTGCACATTGGGAACGTAATTGCCCCATTGGTCTTTGACGTTGGTGTTGAGCGTCACGCGGTTGGTTTCACGCGGCATATCTTCGCCCACCAGCCACATGCCAGCCAAATTGGTGTAATGGTCCATCCACCAGGCAAAGTCTGCGCCCCAGCCGCCCGGGTTTAGAAACGCGGCCATAAATGGCACGCCCAGGCTCAGGGTTTCCATTTCATAACCACCGACAAATCCACGGCGGGGGTTATGTCCGGCCTCGTCGCGAATAATGCCGGCCATGGTCGTGCCGCGGTACATATGCACCGGGTCTTTGAATGCCGCATACACCGAGCCCGTCATGTGGCGCATGTAATTGCGTCCCACTTGGCCGGAAGAATTGGCCAAACCGTCCTTGAACATATTGGAGGCCGACAACAGCAGCAGGCGTGGCGTCTCGATGGAGTTACCGGCGACGCACACGATGCGGGCTTTTTGGCGTTGCTCTTTGCCGTCTTTGTCGAAGTAGACCACACCCGTCACGCGGCCGGCGGCGTTGTGCTCGATGCGGGTAACGTGCGACTGGGGACGGATTTCAAAATTACCGGTCGCTTGGGCTTTGGGAATTTCGGTGTACAGGGTAGACCATTTGGCGCCGCTCTTGCAGCCCTGGAAACAAAAGCCCAACTGCATACAACGACCACGTCCATCGCGCGGCTGGCTGTTAATCGCCATATTGCCGGTGTGCACTTCTTTGTAACCCAGCTTGGAAGCGCCAGCGTGCATGACCTTGAAGTTGTTATTGCCCGGAAGGCCTGGAATGCCGTTGGTGCGGGTCACGCCCATTTTGTTTTCTGCTTTGGCGTAGTAAGGCTCCAGGTCTTTGAGCGTGATGGGCCAGTCCAGCAAATTGGCGCCTTTGACGTCGCCGTAGACCGATTTCACGCGGAATTCATGCTCCTGAAAGCGCAGCGAGGCACCCGCCCAGTGCGTCGTCGTGCCACCCACGGTTTTGCAAATCCAGGCGGGTAGGCCAGCAAAGTCTTTGGCGACGCGCCAGGAACCCGAAGTGGTACGGGCATCAAGCCAGGCCAGCTGGGAAAATGATTTCCACTCGTCATTGATGAAGGATGCGCTTGACTGGGTAGCGCCGGCTTCCAGCACCACGACTTTGATGCCTTTTTGGCAAAGCTCGTTGGCCAGCGTTCCGCCGCCAGCACCTGAACCAATCACTACGACGACAGAGTCATCAGAAAAATCGAATTTGGACATGTTTGAACTCCTGTAACTTGATAGTGGATTAACCCAGGTAAGGCGCGGGGCTGGCTTCTTTGGAAGGCTCAGGCAGCCACTTCAGGTCCTGGAATCCGCGGGTGATGTAGCCGCCCTTCTCCCATGCCGAGCCGGGGTAGCCAAATACGGCAAACGCCATGTCGTTGTCATAGAGCGAGGTGATGCACTGGCCGCGCACCGTGGCAAAAAAGGCGGTGCCTTCCATGCCCAGAACGATTTCATCGCGTTTTTTGGCGCTGGCTTTGGCAAAGTCACCACCAGCCGAGCTATTGAGCCAAGCAATTCCGTCTTGCAGCATCTTGGCGGCGCCCGCGTCGCCGCTGGCTTTGGCATCGAGGTCTTTGGCCAGCAGCGCGTAGACTGCATCGGGCAATTTTTTGTGGGGGAACAAGGTGCGTCCCATAACCATCAAGGTCTTGCCTTCTGCGGTGGAGAGTTTTTTCAGCTCCAGCGCCCACGCGCTGGACGGGGCCAATCCAGCCAGCAAAGTGCCCGAGGCAAGCGAGCCAAATAACAGGCCCGAGCCTTTTAAAAATTCTCGGCGAGCCAAGGGCAGGTTCACTTTACGGACCACGCCGCTGTCCTCTTCGCAGCCCGCGACTTCGGGACTTTCATTTGCAATGGAAATTACGCGCATTTCTATCTCCTGGGTGTTAAGTGCCGAAGCACGGTTGTCGATTCGCTGGCGAAGTATCCGGCTGCTCGGGGTGCCGTGGGTGTTATCGGGCTACCTACAGGGATTACCCTGATCGAACCTCAGTCGGTGCAGTAGCACTGAACTCTGAATTCAGAATGCAAATATAATATTGCCGATTAAAACTGCGTTTTAATTAGGGTTATTGGCTCGTGGCTTACGCGAAATTGACAAAACACCCCATGAGCAGCCGGTGGCGCACAGAAGTTAACGATCTTTATGAAAATATTAAATACCCAGCCCAGCCTGGTGGAGCAGGTTCACAGCGCCATACTCTCCGAAATCGCTTCCGGTAATATTCCATCGGGCACACATATCGTTCAGGAAAAAATTGCGCGCACTTTAGGCGTTTCTCGTCAACCGGTACAACACGCCCTTACATTGCTACGTAACCAAGGGGTGTTACACGATGCTGCGGGACGTGGATTGTTTGTGGCACCGCTAAATTTGGACCACGTCCGCCAAATGTATGAGTTGCGGGCCGTTATTGAGGGGCTTGCGTTTCGTAATGCAGCTCAAAACAATGCGGCGCAAGCCAGGCTTCGCGGTCCGGCGCTGGTAAAAGCGGGAAAAAAAGCCTCCGCCAGTGGCGCCAAATCAGCCATGATTTCAGCGGATATGGCGTTTCACCATTTTATTTATTCCTTGTCAGGCAATCCCCTGCTAGGGGCAGCCATGGAAACGCATTTCGTTTATGCGCAACGCGTCATGGGCGAAGTGATCCAACATGAAGATAAGCACCGGGATATTTGGGACCAACATCAGGAGATGCTGGACTGCGTTGCCTCAGGCAAGGCTGGCACAGCCGAACGTTTGGCAAAAAAGCACATCTTAGAAGCTGCCGATTTCATGATCGATCGACTACGCGCTGAGCGAGGTCAGGCCGCTATTTGCTGAATCTTGCGCACCACCCGAAAAACTCTTGATACCAAAGTCTGGAGTTTTGAGGCTTCAATATCCAGTGGTTTTCGTCGGGGAAAAATACGAGTCGCGAGGGGATATTTCTGGCGCGCAGTGTGTTGTAGTAGGCCAGACCCTGATAGTAAGGGACGCGGTAATCTAATTCACCATGCATAACCAGCGTGGGCGTCGAGAATTTATGCGCATAATGGTGTGGAGATTGTCTGAGTACGCGCAGCTCATCTTCCCAATGAAATGCGCCCAACTCATGACCGAACCAAAAATAGCCATCCGAGCCCATCATAGAGACCCAGTCATAGCAGCCAGCGTGGCATACATAGGCCGCATATCGGGTCTTGGGTAAATTCCCATTCATATAGGCGACCATATATCCGCCATAGCTACCGCCGGTTGCGACCATTCGGCTTTTGTCAATACGTTCAGCAGCGAGCATATAGTCAGTACCTGCCTCGATGTCTGCCAATTCGCGGCGCCCCCAATCGCCATTAATGGATGATAAGTACTGCTGACCGAAACCACTTGAACCATGGTAATTAACCGCGCAAACGACATAGCCTTGGGCTGCAAATAGCTGCATATTCCAGCGCCAATGCCAGGTATCGTTCCAGCAAGTATGGGGGCCACCATGAATGACCTGCATCAGTGGCCACCTTTTGGTGCGACTCTGTGTGTATCCCTTAGGCTTGAGAACCCACATTTGTACCGACTCATTGTCGAAGCCTTTGATTTGAACTGACTCGGGCTGGCAAATATGCAATCGTCGAAGAAGAGCATCATTCAACTTCTCAATTTGAACCTCACGCTGCGTGGCAATATCTAGGGTCAGTACCGTCGCCGGACGCTGCATGCTGGACCGCGTAAATGCTAAGGTCTTGCCGTCCTTACTGAGCAAAATGTCGCTGGCTACCCCGCCATACCCAGGGGCACGCGATATTTCCGTAGGAGTTTCATCCTTTAAGGCCAATCGCCAAATAGGTTGGGCAAGCCCGCACTCAGCGGAAAAATACACCGCGTCATTGCTTGGCGCCCACACGACGGGGCCATTGACACTACGATCCCACTTGCCACTCCACTCATCCAACGATTCAGTAGTCACTTCCAGCAGCCACAAGCGATTTTGTTCGTTATGCTGCATACCAAAGTTAGTACCCAGTAAAGCAATATGCTGCCCATCGGGCGAGTAACGCGGGCGATCAAAAGCACAGCGGAGGTGTTTCTTGGCCCGTTTAGTTATGCTGCGACTCGTACGAGTCATTAGATCCATGGCGACAATGTCAGTGCAAGAATAATCGCGCGGATCAGGATTGAAATCAAAGGTAAAGACAATCTGAGTTCCGTCGGGACTGATATCAAATTGAGACGCATTAGGCTCTTGCGGAGGCAAATGGTATGGTGATCCGGCAAATAGGTCTTGGTATAGCCCAGTTCGAATATCTACAATGTGAATGTGCGGTTTGCGGCCCCGCGCAAACCAATGGTCCCAATAACGGTAGTGGTTGTTTTCAACAACCATAGCCTTGACCTTATCTTCTTTATCCTGCTTGAGTCGTTTCTCTTGCGCCGCTGGCTTGCGTAGTTCAGGCCAGACCCAAGAAACGCAGGCAATACGCTTGCTGTCCGGGAACCAACGTAAAGCACCGACACCCGTCGCTAGATACCCGACTCTCGTCGCTTCGCCACCGTCGACGGCTATCAAATATAGTTGACCTGACTCGTCAACAGAATCTACTTGTGTACGCTTGGATATAAAGGCGATCCACTTTCCGTCCGGCGACCACTGGGGATCACTATCATGAGTACCCTTGGTAAGTTGCTTTTTCTTTTGCCCATCACGAGAAAACAAAAATAATTGGGTGGTGCTATTGTTTTTTTCCAGAGTGAAGCTAGTCACCGTCGCGCAAATCCATTGACCATCAGGAGAAATACTTCCCGCAGATATTCTCTTGAACGCCCAAAGGTCTTCTATCGTCATCGTACGTAACAAAGAATGCATAGTTTCTCCGCTGAAAAACCCAATTAAGGTTTGTGTTTAGTTCAGTATTAATTTTGCAGACACATGACCAGCACGTGCTGCATGCGCCTGCAAAACAATGGTGCAACCTTTGGGCGCATGAATAATCCACTCTGCAGAGGCACGATCTGCGGTAAGCGTCTTACTTGGAAAAAACGCTTGTAACGAATTCGTCGCGGCATGACCTTCGAGTTGAGGGCCTTCAATTCGCTGAGCGCCCATCAGAAGTCGTGCATGGTCGGGCAATTCAATCTCAAAAATACAGGCGCGGGCCACTTTCCTTTCAAGCGCCCGTTTCGTAACATAACTGGGAAGATAACCGCTATTGGCTGCCGCCATTCGAATTCTCCATTGGTCCGCACCCATTGATTCAGCCGTCGCACTGAGCAATTCAAGTTTAGGTAAAGTCAGTGCAATACTTGTTAACCAACCGGGAAAACGCGCAGCTTCCCGCTCCCGCAAATGTGCAGGAGGGTTGCGCCAATAATTAAGGCGATCCCATCCACCAATTTCGACGCCACCTAACTGGGGATGATCAAAAGCGTACCAGTCGACATGGGCTTTTCCGTCGCAGTGCATGTCGCTCCAAGCCAAAAGTTTCTGGTCGTCACTTGGAGAGTGCTCACGGTACCAATCTACCCAGTCATACTTTTCAATACCCGCCTCTTTATTGGGAGCCCATATTTCAACGGTCCAAAACAAAGCCCCCAAGTGTTCATAGAGCCAGTCTTGCGTGCCCGTAATGACTTCCTTGGGGTGGTATTTGAAATCATGGAAGGTACTGATCGTCGGATAACCCGTCATTTTGCTGCCAATGTCGGAGAGCCTTTGGTACATCCATAAATCTTCCGGCGTCATGTCTTCGTCGCTTTGGGTACTCATGGGGCGAAGAATCACACCTGAGTGCGTGTGGAAACTTACGGCCGCGCCGATATTGGGGTGCTTGGAAATGAATTCCACCATGGCGCGCACCTCAGGCTCACTGGTCGGGTAAGGGCCGGCGCCGACTTGCTCAAACTCCTGACGCCAATGTGCAGGAAAGTTTCGATTGAGATCCAAACCCTCTCGGTCGCGATTGGATTTGATGTTTACACCATCAAAATTTTGAATCCACCCCTCCGGTATCACTCGGTAGTAAACCCCACCAAATTCCCCGGGCGAACGAGGCGTTAATAGTCGTGGTTCATCGGAATTAATCTTCCAACCTCCATGCGGATCCTGGATACGCATCATCAATATTCGACCATCGCCGTCGATATCTTCGACGGTCAAGCCCTCTACATGGGGCTCGTCCCAAGGATACGCTCGTGTGGAGGATCTAATATGACGCGGCTTATCGGCAAGCGCAAGTTCGGCGCCGTCTGGATTTAAGCGCGGCACCATGTACACCACCCGCGTATCGAGAAGTTGGTTTATCGAAGCGTCTTTGTGATCGGTACTGAGTAATTGATGAAGCCAATACAGACATGCAGTACTGGCCGTTAATTCGGCCGCATGTATGTTTCCATCGACCCAAAAAGCGGGCTTCTCGGTATCCGGACCACTCGACTTTCGAGTGATAACAAGCAGCCATATAGGCCGATTTTCATAACTACGGCCTAACTCCCGTATCTCAAGAATATCCGGTCTAGCCTTTTCGTATTCCTGCAGCAATGCGGTTAGCGCATCGTGCTTATAAAAGCGCGAAAAATCCGGATTTGGGAGTGGGTTTGCACTGACCATAGTGGGAGAAGTTGAAATTTGAACCGGTCGAATGGTCCAAGGGTTGATACATTCAATAAGCGCCTCACCAAAAAAAGCAACCCGCTAATGCGGGTTGCTTTTGTGGAAAGAAACTGAAGAATCCTAGATTTAGGAAACCTCAGAAATTCGCCTGCGCAGTAAACGTGTAACGACGGCCAATCACGTCATACACCATGGGGAAGGTGTTGCCATAATTAGAGGATGATGGTCCGATACCAGTACCAATAATCGGGGGAGCCACATCAAATGCATTGTTAATAGTCAGTGCCACTTTCAGATTCTTAGTAACTTGCCACGATCCATTCAAATCCACATAGTTGTAGGGCTTGATCGATGTGTAGTCAGCCAAATAGCTGGTGGTGGTGTTTTGAACTGTGGTACCACCGATATAGCGCCAGTTATAGCCAAGCGCATAGTCGCCAAAGCTCCACATTGCACGCTGCGTGAAGCGGTCTGACGAATAAGGCATGCCTACGTCAACACCAAAACGACCGGCCTGCTCCAGCGTTGGAACCGATGGCAAGGCCTTGAAATCTGCCTTTGTCAGATGGCTCAATTGCAAGCTGAAATCTACTTTGCCTAATTGCGGAGCACCCAAGTCTTTGAGCATCAAGCGGTAATTAATACCTACATCGATTCCGTTGAAATCGTAGACGCCAAGGTTCGAGGCCTGGGTAATAACACCTTTGCTGCCGGTGCCGTTCAAACCACCATTGATACGATCACGCTGAATGAGTTGGCAAAACACGTTGTAAGCGTAACCAGGGTTAAGCGCAGGGTCATAGCAACCACTGATAACCTGGCCCGCAGTGGGGGACGAGGCAGCCGAGTCAATTGCGATTTTCCAGTAGTCCAAAGTAATCGAAAGATTACTTGCAAAACTTGGCTCCCAAACTAAGCCCAAGGTCGTGGTCTGCGCCTTTTCTGGCCCAAGATCAGGATTACCACCGCTGGTGTTGTTGATTTGGCTGGAAGAAGGTGCCGCCACGGAGCCGATTTGGCTGGTCGGGACGCCCGTCGCCTGGCACAGGCTGGTTAGCGTTCCCGCTTTACCGGCATCCGCTGCGTTGATTTTGGCCAATTGGCAAGGATCAGCGGTCAGGGACGACAGGCCTGTCGTGACCGGCGCATAAAGTTCATTGACATTAGGCGCGCGGATGGCCAGTTGCTGCTCGCCTCTAAAGCGCAGGGCTTTCATGGGGGCCCAATCTAAACCGTATTTCCAGCTGCCGTAACTTTGGTTGCCGCCAAGCGAGGTGGAGAAAGATGTCTGGCGGTAACCAGCTTCCAAGTTGACAGCATGGGCAAAGGCCTGGTCCTGCAACAGCGGCAACTTGGCTTCTGTGTAGTACTCGCTAAAGGTTAAGGTACCGTTACGGTCCGGTGTTGGTGATCCGCTGCCCAGCAACTCGCCTTGGGTCTGGATAATCGAATCTGATTTATTGCCGCCATAGACCTTACGATTCTCATAGCCGAACGCCACGTTTAAGGGGTACTTTGCCATCGGGCTCTTAATGGCCTCGATCTCGCCGTTAACGGAACCCGCAACTACGGTTTGTTCGACCAAAGTCGTTCCATACGTGGGGATACTGAGGTAAGCCAACATCGCCGGGGTGATAGATCCCGCCGCACCAAACAAATTGATTGGAACGCACCCTCCAGTATTCACTACGCAATTGGTCGTGCTGACAGCGTTTGCAGCTTGCTGAAGTTTGCTGAAAGAAAAACCATTACCTGTGGTTTGGATCTGTTCAGAACGCCCAAAGGAGTAATAGGCGTCGTAGTTCCAATTGCTAACGAAAGGAATCTCGCCGCGAACACCGGCTGTGTATTGCATCGTGGTGTTGTCGTAAGAATAGATGCGTGGGCCCGCCTCAACGAAACGTCGCGCATAGGCGGCAGTAAATGGTGTCGTGTTACCCACCACGCAATTGGCCGCCGATATGGAATATGCTGAGCACAGTTGCTGACGCACCGCTTCGGGAATATAGGGGTTTCCGATTGGCATCGACAAACCTACACCAAAGGTTCCCGATGGAGCCAAATTCAAAGTCACATTGCTGCGAATGGAATACAGCTCAGCATACGCTTCTGCATAGTCATTGATTTTGAAGCGCCCCATTCCCGTAAGTTGCGTACGGTCCAGCGGAGTTTCAAAGTAATTGGGAGGGTTGGTGTTGTAACCGTCCGGAGGACCAGAACTGACAGCGGTTCGCAATAATCCAGTGCTTGCATCAATTACTCGGCTGCCGTTAATGGGCGCAGGCATACCGCTAATGATCGCCGGAACGGATGTTCCGGAAAATCCGCCGGGCAACCCGGTAGTCGACGTCAATGCGGTTACCGAATAACTTCTATCTGCTAAGCGAATCGGGTCGGTATGGGTAGAGCCGATATGAAGCACCACGTTACCTCGATCGTCGGCCAAATTGGCGCCCATGGTCACGTCATTCTTACGACGCAGCGCGTCACCGACGCCCGAGGCACTGTAGGTGGAAGTGGCCTCGATGCCAGAGAAGCTGCGTTTTGTCACAAAGTTGACGACACCAGCTACCGCATCAGCGCCATAAACAGCCGATGCGCCGCCGGTGACCACGTCCACGCGCTCAAGCAACGAAACGGGCACATTGTTAGTATCTACAACACCGCCCAAAGTGGCAGGCACAAAACGTTTACCGTTAACCAGAACCAGAGTTCGGTTACTGCCCAAACCGCGCAGGTCTATCGAAGCCGTTCCGTTGGAACCGTTGTTGATACCTGGCCCAATGGCGGGGTACGACGCAGGCAAACCCCGCATCAGTTCCTCAACCGCGACCGGCTGAGTTATGTCGATTTCGGCTTTACTCACTACGGAAATGGGGCTGCTGGCCTCATTGACGATGGTCTTGAGACGCGAGCCCGTTACTTCTACACGACCCATGTCGGTCGCGCCTGTTTGTTGCCCAAACGCTGTTGGTTGGAACGCAAGTGCCGCTAAGAACCCAGTAACGCCTGCTATCTGGGTGAGTCGAAAATACATTTTCATCACATTAATCCTTGAGATGCTGACAACCGCCGTGACAATCCGCACGGGCTCGTTAACAATATAGTCACATTTGAAATATTTTGGTAACAATAATTTGACTTTCTTGTTCTTTGTACGCAAATTGTCTTACGCCTGCGCTGAAGCCAGTGCGCGTACTCGTTGTTTTTTGGCATCATTTTCTAGGTACGCTCATGTCGTCACTCTCGTCTAGGTTTTCCTTACTGGCTTTTCTGTTGTCAAATTTGACTCCAAGTGGTGCTTGTGTGGCAGATACATTGCCCGATTCGGTGGTCCAGACCATCGTGGCCGATATATCCAGCGCCCGTATCGAGCAAAGAATTCGCAAATTGGTGTCCTTTGAGACACGGCATACGCTCTCACAAACCGATTCAGACCATAGAGGTATCGGTGCTGCGCGGCGCTGGATTGAGGCGGAGCTGCGCGCTTGCTCACAGGCCGCTGGCGGGCGTTTGCAAGTGAGCATCCAAGAATGGGTGGAGCCGGTTAGCCGGCGGGTCGCGCGTCCGACCACGCTGGTCAATGTGATTGCCACGCTGCCCGGCGATGCGCCCTCCTCCAAGGACCGCCTGCTCATTGTCAGCGGCCATTACGACAGTATGAATTCCGATATCAGCGACAACGTGGGCGCCGCACCTGGCGCCAACGACGATGCATCGGGTACAGCAGTCTCTATGGAGCTCGCTTGCGTGATGGCCAAGCACCACTTTGACGCAACTCTGGTTTTTATGGCCGTGCCAGGCGAAGAACAAGGACTGCTGGGCGCTGCGCACTTTGCCCGTGAAGCCCGAAAGCAAGGGCTCAATATCGAGGCGATGATTACCAATGACATCGTAGGCAGCGCCACCGGCGACGCGGGGCAGCGTGACCCTAAGCGATTACGCCTATTTGCCGATGGCGCAGACCCGCTCTTGCGCATGATGGTTCAGGGTCAAACTGGCCAAGCACTGGACCCTGCAGAGCAGGAGGCAACACGTGCGGTTCGCGGGCAACTGCAAGGTATCGCGATGGCCGGAGGCGCCGCTGATTTGCCCACGCACCAACTGGGTCGCCACCTCAAGTCGTCGGCCGAACGCTACCTGCCTGGGTTTACTGTCCAACTGATCCAGCGGCGCGACCGCTACCTGCGCGGCGGCGACCACATTCCCTTCTTAGAACAGGGCTACGCTGCTGTGCGCTTTACCGAACCGTTCGAGAACTTCCGTCATCAGCACCAAAACGTGCGCACCGAAGGCGCCTTGGCATTTGGCGACTTGCCCGACTTTGTCGAATTTGATTACGTCGCCGACGTCGCCCGAGTCAATGCCATCGGCCTAGCCACCCTGGCCTTGGCGCCACCGCCCCCGGCTAACCTGCGCATTGACACCACCCAATTGACCAACGACAGCACGCTGCGCTGGGCCGTGAGCAATGACCCGGCCGTTGTGGGGTACCGATTGGTGTGGCGTGAATCGGACGCCACATCCTGGCAAGGGAGCCAGGATGTGGGGCTCGTGGGCCACATTACCGTCCCCATTTCCAAGGACAACGTCGTTTTTGGCGTCCAGTCCCTTTCCAAGCGCGGTCACGCCAGCTTGGCCGTTTATCCATTACCCCAGGGCCGCTGATGACTCCGCTTGTGCGCCAAAAACGTTCGCCCGCCACTATCCCAGCATCCAAATTCGAACGCTTGGACGCCGCCACAGTGCAAGCACAAATGGCAGCTGGAACAAACAGCGCCTTGGCCCTGACCCGCTATTGCTTGCGGCGCATCCAAGACATTGACCATACGGGCCCTGCCCTGCGCTCGGTTATCGAGCTCAACCCCGATGCGCTGGCGCAAGCGCGGGCGCTCGATGCCGAGCGCCGGGCCGGCAAGCTGGGGGGGCCCTTGCATGGCCTGACGGTACTGCTCAAGGACAACATCGCCACCGCCGACCGTATGGCTACGACTGCAGGATCGCTGGCGCTGGCGGGAATGCAGGCGAAAGCCGACGCCCACCTCGTCAAGCGCCTGCGTGCAGCGGGTGCCGTTATTTTGGGGAAAACCAATCTGAGCGAGTGGGCTAACTTTCGCAGCACGCGCAGCAGCAGCGGCTGGAGCAGCCGTGGCGGCCAGACCCTAAACCCTTACGACCTGAGCCGCTCCCCCAGCGGCAGCAGCTCGGGTTCGGCCGTCGCCGTGGCGGCAGGGCTGTGTGTTTTTGCTGTCGGCACGGAAACCGACGGTTCCATCATCTCACCGGCCAGCCGCACGGGCATCGTGGGCTTTAAGCCGACGCTAGGCCGGGTCAGCCGCCGGGGCATCATCCCCATTGCGGCCTCCCAAGACACGGCCGGCCCCATGGCCCGCAGCGTTCGCGATGCGGCGCTGCTCATGGCGGCCATCGCCGGGCCAGACCGGCGGGACCCCGCCTGCCAAGCCGCACCAGCGGGGCGGGTCAACTACCTCGCGTCGCTCAAAACAAACGCCCTGGCCGGTCAGCGCATAGGGGTGGTGCGTCAAAACCTACCCAACCACCCGCAAACCTTGGCCTTGTTTGAAGAGGCGCTCGGTGTGCTGCGTGCCCAAGGCGCTGTCTTGGTGGAGGGCTTGGAGATTGCCCACCGATATCAATACGCCACGACCGAACTGACCGTACTGCTACACGAGTTCAAGGCGGGGCTTGCCGACTATTTGCGCACCTTCCAACCTGATGCCCCCACCCAGGACCTGCAGGGCTTGATCGACTGGAATGCGGCGCATGCCGAGCAATCTATGCCATTTTTCGGACAAGAACTGTTGCTGTTGGCCCAGAAAACCACCGGTCTGTCGTCTGCGACCTACCAAAAGGCTTTGGCCACTAACCACCGCTATGCGCGCACAGACGGTCTGGACGCATTGTTTGCGCAGCACCAAGTCGCTGCCTTGGTGTCCCCGAGCGGCAACCCCGCATGGCGCATTGACCATGTGTTGGGCGATTTCAGCCAGCGCGGCGGGTTTACCAGCCCTTTTGCCGTGGCCGGCTATCCGCACATCACCGTGCCCATGGGTCTGGCCGACGGGCTGCCGGTGGGCTTGTCCCTAGGCGCACCTGCTTGGCATGACGCAAAGGTCCTAGGCCTGGCCTACGCCTATGAACAGGCCAGCCACATGCGCCGGCCGCCAAAGTTCGTCGGCTACGCCCAGGCTATTTAGACGTCACCGTCCAGCGGTCGTCCACCTGGCGCCTTACCGCTGCATGCAGGGTTTTTTGGGATCGAATGTCCAACCAGGTAGCAGGTATTGCATGGCCATCGCGTCGTCGCGCGCGCCCAGGCCGTGCTGCAAGTACAAAGCATGTGCGGCACGCACTTTGTCCATGTCCAATTGAACGCCCAGGCCGGGCGTCTGTGGAACTTGAATATGGCCATTGATAATTTGCAAGGGCGCTTGGCTCAGGCCATGGCCATCTTGCCAAATCCAATGGGTATCTATGGCCGTGACTTTGCCCGGCGCAGCGGCCGCTACCTGGGTAAACATGGCCAAAGAAATATCAAAATGGTTATTCGAGTGCGAGCCCCAGGTCAGCCCCCAATCACGGCAGGTTTGTGCAACACGCACCGAGCCGGCCATGGTCCAAAAATGTGGGTCGGCCAAAGGAATATCGACACTTTGCAAGGATAAGGAATGGACTAATTGGCGCCAATCGGTGGCCACCATATTGGTCGCCGTTAAAAGCCCGGTCGCGCGCCGGAATTCGGCCAATATCTCCCGGCCACTCAAACCATCTTCGGCGCCGCAGGGGTCTTCCGCATAGGCCAATACACCTTGCATATCGCGCATGAGCCGTACGGCGTCTTTTAATAGCCACCCGCCATTAGGGTCGATGGTAATGCGCGCGTCTGGAAATCGTTGGTGCAAGGCCTGTACGGCTTCTATTTCTTCTTCGCCGCGAAGCACGCCGCCTTTTAATTTGAAATCATTAAAACCATATTTGGCCTGGGCCACCTCGGCCAACTTGACCATCGATTCGGCCGTCATGGCTTCTTCATTGCGCAATGCAAACCATGCATCGGCGCCATCGGCTTCTTTGCGGTACGGTAAATCGGTTTTGGCTTTGTCGCCCACAAAGAATAGATAACCCAGCATTTCCACTTCACTGCGCTGCTGGCCCTCGCCGAGCAAGGCGCATACTGGCAAACCCAATTCTTGCCCTAATAAATCGAGCAGCGCAGACTCCACGGCCGTGATCGCATGAATGGTGACCCGTAAATCAAATGTCTGCAGACCACGGCCCTGCGTATCCCGGCCCGAAAACGCGCTTTGCAAACTATGGAGAATGGCCTGGACATTGCCAATACTTTGTCCGAGCACAAAAGGCCGCGCATCTTCTAAGGTATTGCGTATTTTCTCGCCGCCCGGAACCTCGCCAACGCCTGTGCGCCCAGCGCTGTCGGTGAGTACCACAATATTGCGGGTGAAAAAGGGCGCATGGGCACCCGATAAATTCAAAAGCATGCTGTCCTGCCCCGCCACGGGAATCACCTGCAGGCCGGTAACCGTTGGCGTTTTTTCGCGCCCAAGTTCAGAACGCATAAGGTCAGTCTGCTTTGATATTGCGGGTTTGAATTAACTTCTTCCAACGCGCAAATTCAGCCGCTTGAAACGCCGTAAATTGCTCTGGCGTGTTGCCCACTATTTCAAATCCGAGCTCTAACAATTTGGACTTGACTTGCGGATCGTTTAAGCCCGCAAGAATAGCGCTGTGCAATTTGGCTTTGATATCCGCGGGCAAACCTTTGGGCGCTGCCACCGCCTGCCACGAATACACATTGGCCTCTTTAATTCCCAACTCTTCCAGGGAAGGTACATTGGGCAACAAGGGGGAGCGCTTTGCGCTGGTAATGGACAAGGGGCGCAATTTGCCCGCCACTATTTGCGGCATTGCGGTATTGATATTCATAAACGAGCCGTCAACCTGGCTGCCCAGCAAATCATTCATGACCGGTCCACCGCCTTTGTAAGGCACATGAATACCCGTGGTGCCAGTTTGTTGCCAGAAGATTTCGGCCGTCAGGTGGTCGCTGCTTCCGTTGCCCGAGGATGCCAGGGTAAATTTATTCGGGTTGGCTTTATGAAACGCGATGACGTCGGCCATCGATTTATGGGGCGAGCTTGCCGGTACCACCAACACATTGGGCGCCTGCACGGCCACGGTGATGTAATCAAAATCCTTGAGTGCGTCGTAGGTGACTTTTTCAATTAAATGCGGCGCGATGACATACGGCCCCAAAGACGACACCAAAATCGTATAGCCATCGGCAGGCGCGCGGGCGACAAAGGCCGCGCCAATGGTGCCGGTTGCACCGGCTTTGTTATCGGTAACAAATGTTCCGCCCAATTTTTCCTGGAGTTTGGGCGCCAATACCCGCGCAATCAGGTCGGTCGAGCCGCCAGGGGGAAAGGGCACGACCAAGGACACCGGGCGCTCGGGCCAGGCCCAGGCGCTGGACATCGTAAACAGTGCCAATAGGAGGCTAAGTACATATTTCATAAGAGTTCCTTTGTGGCTGAAATAGCAATGACCGGTGGATATTTACTGGGGGCCTAGTTTTTGAATGAGGGCGTCCAATTCCTGCATCTCGGAAGCCTTGAGGTCGGTTAGCGGCGGGCGTACCGGGCCCGCGCTGCGGCCCACCAAGGTAGCGCCTGCTTTGACAATACTGACCGCGTAGCCCGGCGTGCGGTTGCGAATTTTTAGATAGGGCATAAAAAATTCACGCAGCAAATGGTGCTGGGTGGCCATATCGTCATCGGCCACGGCGCGGTAAAACGCCATCGCTGTTTTAGGGATGAAATTAAATACGGCCGAGGAATACACGGGCGTACCCAAGGCCTTGTAGGCCGCGGCATATACCTCCGCCGTGGGCAAGCCACCCAAATACGCAAAACGGTCCCCCATGCGCATATAAATGGCCGACATGGTTTCGATTTCACCGATGCCGTCTTTAAATCCGACCAAATTGGGGCAGCGCTCGGCCAAGAGGGCCAATGAATCGGGGCTTAATTTGCAGACATTGCGGTTGTACACAATCACGCCAAATTGCACGCTTTTGCATACCGCCTCCACATGGGCAATCAAACCCTCTTGGCCGGCCTCGGTGAGGTAATGCGGCAGCAGCAAAATGCCATGCGCTCCCTGGCGCTCTGCCTCTTGCGCGCAGGCAATAGCAAAACGGGTATTACCCCCTGCCCCCGCAATAATCGGCACTTTCCCCTTACAGGTTTGCACCGCGGTTTGAATAATCTGCGGATATTCCTGCCCGGTCAGCGAAAAAAACTCCCCGGTGCCGCCCGCCGCAAATAGCGCCGTCGCACCATAGGGCGCCAACCATTCCAGGCGCGCGGCATAACTGTGGGGATTGAAATCGCCCTGCGCGTCAAAGTCCGTGAGCGGAAACGAGAGCAGTCCGCTGGACATGATGGATTTGAGTTCTTGGGGGTGCATAGCAATTACCAGTCAGGAAAAGTCAATCGAAAGATCAGTGTAGGAAGGCGCAACAGCCCAATGGTAGCGCTACCATTTCGGGCCGTCAAGTTGGGCTTGTAGGCGCGCCATCGCATGGCTTAGGCGCTCTCGCGCTCCACAATAGAAAACCCCAGATTCATAATCGGCTGCGGCACCGCATGGCCTTGCAGGCGCGCCATCAAATGCTGCGCCGCGAGCGTGCCGATCTGGCCACCGTTGACCTGGACGGTGCTCAGTGCCGGAACCATGTCGCCCACAAAAGGCACGTCGCCAAAACCCATGACGGATAGCTGCTGGGGTACCGCGATATTGCGCGCCCGTGCCTCGGTAATAACCCCCAGGGCCAGCAAATCCGAGCTGCAAAAAATGGCATCCACCTCCGGCTGGCGGCGCATTAATGCCGCCAAGGCCTCGCGCCCGGCGTGCAAAGTACGTGCATCGCCCACGTTATGCACCAGCACCTCGGCCAGTCCGACGGCATGTACTGCGTCCCTGAATGCGCCATTGCGGCGTTGGGCGCGCTCATCGCCCGCCGTGACCACGGCCAAGCGCTGTTTGCCCTTGCCCATCAAATACTGGGCGACTGCCCGGCCAATGTCCTGGTGAGAGAAGCCGATGAGCATGTCCATCGGCGTGGGGGTTAAATCCCAGGATTCGACAATAGGAATGCCTGCGGCCATCAGCCGGTTGCGCGAACGCCCCGGCGGCATGATGCCCGTAATGAATATGCCGTCAGGCCGGCGCCCGATCACTGCGTCGAGCAAACGCGCCTCGCGCTCTGGCGAATAGCCGGTCAAACCCAGCATGCATTGGTAGCCTGCGTCAAATAATGTGCTGTTGAGCGCCTCAATGGTTTCGTTAAATACCGAAAAAACCATGCTGGGCACGACCGCCGCAATCAGCCGACTGCGCGAAGACGCCAAACCGCCGGCCATGCGGTTGGGTACATACGCGGTGCGCTCAATAGCGTCTTGCACCCGGGTACGCACCGCTTGGGATACCTGCGACGGCGAGTTGAGCGCCCGCGATACGGTAATGGGCGACACACCGGCCAGGTGGGCCACATCTTGGAGGGTGATCGCCCCACTGCCCCGGCGGGCGCGTTTTGAGTTCGGTTTATCTGCCATTGCGTGTTTCCAATCACCCATGATAGCGCTATCATTTGCACATCGTCAACTATTGCGAAGCGGCCTACGCCAAGCCCCAGGAGTGAGCATGCCCCCCCATACCATCGTGATGCACGCCAGCGACAATGTGGCCATCGTCGCCAACGACGGCGGCTTGCCGGCCGGCACGGTGTTGGCCCAGGGTGTCGTTTTGCAGGGCCCAGTTCCGCAGGGCCATAAAGTGGCTCTGACCGATATCGCCGCCCAGGCGCCGGTGCTGCGCTATGGCGTGCCCATCGGCTATGCGCTGCAAACCCTACCGGCCGGCACCTGGGTCCATGAGCGCCTGCTGCAGCTGCCTGCGGCGCGCGGCCTGGACGCCTTGCCCCTGTGTACCGCTAAATTGCCCGCGCCTGCGCCCCTCCAGGGATATACGTTTGAGGGGTATAAAAACCCGGACGGATCGGTGGGCACCCGCAATATTTTGGCGATTACCACCACGGTCCAATGCGTGGCGGGCGTGGTGGAGTTTGCGGTGGAAAAAATAAAGCGCGAATTACTCCCCCAATATGCCCACGTGGACGATGTGATTGGCCTGGAGCACAGCTATGGCTGCGGCGTCGCCATCGACGCGCCGGGCGCAGAAATACCGATCCGCACCCTGCGCAATATCAGTTTGAACCCCAACTTTGGTGGCGAGGTGCTGGTGGTCAGCCTGGGCTGCGAAAAACTCCCGCCAGCCAAGCTCATGCCGGCAGGCTCCATACCGATAACGCAGCTGCAAGGACCCGAGGGCGCACTGGACGTGGTGTGCCTGCAAGACGAAGGACACGACGGGTTTATGTCCATGATTGACCATATCGTCCAATCGGCACTACCCCATTTAGAAAGGCTCAATGCAAGGCGGCGCCAAACCGTGCCCGCCAGTGCATTGGTCGTAGGTGTGCAATGCGGTGGCAGCGACGCATTTTCGGGTGCCACCGCCAACCCGGCCGTGGGGTTTTGCACGGACCTGCTGGTGCGCGCAGGCGCGACCGTGATGTTTTCAGAGACCACCGAAGTGCGCGACGGAATCGCGCAACTCACGGCGCGGGCCAGCACGCCCGAGGTCGCCCAGGCCATGATCCGCGAAATGCAATGGTATGACGACTATTTAGGGCGTGGACAATCCGACCGCAGCGCCAACACCACACCGGGCAATAAACAAGGCGGCCTGTCCAATATTGTGGAAAAAGCCATGGGGTCGATTGTCAAATCTGGCACGCTGCCCATTACCGGCGTTTTGGCGCCGGGAGAAAAATTGCAGCACAAAGGCTTGGTCTATGCGGCAACGCCTGCCAGTGATTTCATTTGCGGTACGCTGCAATTGGCAGCTGGCATGAACTTGCATGTATTTACCACCGGGCGCGGCACGCCTTATGGCTTGGCCGAGGTGCCGGTCATTAAAGTCGCCACGCGCACGGCGCTGGCCAAACGCTGGCATGACCTGATGGATATCAACGCCGGCACGATTGCCGATGGCCAAAAATCCATCGAAGACGTGGGCTGGGAGTTATTCCATTTTCTTTTGGAAGTGGCCAGTGGCCGCAAGAAAACCTGGGCCGAGCATTGGAAACTCAAAAATGCGCTGGTGCTGTTCAACCCTGCGCCGGTCACTTAATCTGCAACGCCACACTCTTGGTTTGGGCCGACGGCGCTGATGGTTTTACAGCTTGCGCGCTTGTATCTTGCGCAGGGTTTCCAGCCTCTCGTCGAAATCAAACCCCGGCGGCTCTTCGTAATCCATGTAGTTAAGGAAGCCCACAGAGGCCGCGGCGTTTTGGGCCACCGCAGCGGCCTTGCGCTGGTGCTTGATCGGGCAAAAGTAGGCCTCAGTTGCATGAATCACCGCCGTACTAAATGCGGCCACGCCAACGGCATAGGAGCAATAAGTGCAGTGGAATTTGGAAACCCAGTCCAGATAATGCAACTCCTGCCGGTCAAAAATAATGAATGGGGCGCGCGCAATACGCTCGATCTGATAGATCGGGAAACAAATATATTGGTACACCCAGACAAAAACATCGAGCAGCACCAGCGGAATAATCACGCTGTAAATCAGGGGCCCGGTGATCAAATTAATGGGGCGTGAGCGCTTGATAAGCGCAATCAGACCCCACTGGTGATTGGCAGGGCCCTGATCAACAATTGGTGGCATGGGTGCCCCAGCCTATTTCACCAAGGTCACCGCGGTTTTACTGGTGCTGGCGACACGCTGCGATACCGAGCCGGTTAGCAAATCGCCAAATGCAGAGCGGCCTTTGGTGCCCATAACGATCAGGTCGAATTTCCCGGCTTTGGCGGCATTGACAATCTCCTCTGCCACATGGCCGGTTTTGATAATCATGTCATGGGCCAATTCCAGTTTGTCTAGGTATTTGCGTGACGCCTTCAGGTCTTTGTCACTTAGTTCGCGCAAATAATCGGCCAGCGTACCTTTGGGGGTGAATTTTTTCAGGTGCTTAAAGCCCGTGTCATCATGGACCGAAATCAGCGTGATTTTGGATTTATCACGCAAAGCCAAGGCCAATTGCGCGGCATAGTGGGTGGCGCGCAAAGCGCTGGGTGAACCGTCGACGGCAACGAGAATACGCATGGCAGTTTCCTAAGTCATTAAAAACTGCAGCTTAGGCGCCGGGCGCGCCAGTTTCTATGCGCTAGATCATGGTTTGCCTAAAAACCCACGTAGCGCACAAATTTGTCACTGTCCTCGCGCACCGATTTCACCGAATTGGCGACGAAGGATTCGTCGGGATACCCCATGGCAATACAAATCATGATATTTTGATCGTCAGGAATACCGGCATGCTCGCGTACCACGGCCGATTGCATAATCCCTTGCCCATTAATCACGCAGCCCAAACCTCTTTCCCATGCCGCCAATACGATGGCGTGCGAAATAGCACCCAAATCAAATTGGCTAATGGCCGCGGGTTCCAGGTATTTATCGTAAGTGAGCACCAAAGATACCGGCGCGTCAAACTGGCGAAACCCGCGCATCACCCAATCGGTGCGCCGCACCTTGTCGTCGCGGGCAATACCCATGGCGTCAAACAACTGCACGGCAATGTCAATTTGCCGTTGGCGATGAATTCCCTCGTAGGACTCCTTCATCGGGAAATCGCGCTTGGGCGGCACACCACGCATCATATTGTCGGTATTGCCTTGGCGAATGCGGTCCAGCGGCTCGCCGGTCAGCACATGGATATACCAGGGCTGGGTATTCATGGACGAAGGCGCCCATTTGGCAATGTCAATGATTTCCTCAATGGTTTCGCGGGCCACCGGCTTTTGCTGGTATCCGCGAATACTTTTGCGGGCCTTCATCAGTTCTGAAAACTCCATAGCTATTGCGCCTCTTTGAATGGGTAGGTAAAAACTTACTTTCAAATATAGCGCCAATACCCGGGTAGGTACCGGGTTGGGGTGTCGCCAAGGTGCGGTGCCTCTTGGCCCAGGCCGTGGCGGGCTCTTCCAATTAATCGGCGCTTATGCGCCCGTCGACCACTTCAATCGTGCGATCGCAGCGGGCGGAGAGCAAGGGGTTGTGGGTAACAAAGAGCACCGCTGTCGATTGCTCTTGGCACACCTTGCGCAGCAACTCAAAAACCCCGTCCGCACTCTTGGTGTCCAGATTGCCAGTCGGCTCGTCGGCCAGTATCAGGCCAGGGCGCATGGCCAAGGCGCGGGCAACGGCCACCCGTTGCTGTTGGCCGCCCGACAGGCGATTGGCCGGCGCATGCAGCCAAGGCGTCATGCCCACACTGTCGAGCAAACCGGCCGCGCGCTCGCGCATGGGCGCATCACGAAAACCGCGGTCGGCGTACAGCGGCATCATGACGTTTTCCAGCGCGCTAAAGGCGCTGAGCAAATGGTGGTACTGAAATACAAAGCCGATGCGGTGGCCCCGCAGGTGCGTGCGCTGCGCATCATTGAGCACGGTGGTCTCCCTGCCATCGATGCGCAAACTGCCGCTGCTGGGCCGGTCTAGCAAGCCGACAATATTGAGCAAAGTACTTTTGCCCGACCCGGACGGGCCAATGACGGCACAAAAATCGCCGTGGTTGATGCGTAAATCAATCCCATGCAAGACCTCGGTTTCGTTGTCCGCACCGAGGTTGAAGGATTTGCGGATGCCTTGCAACTCCAGAACGGGGCCGTTCAGCATGGGGGCCTTGGGCGCGGTCACCAGCACCTCTTGCCTAGGCCCGAATCGCCACAACGGGGTCCAGCCGCGCGGCCCGTAGCGCAGGCGCCAAGGCCGACAACAAGCCGGTCAAGCTTGCAAGCACCAGGGACTGCACAAACAAAGTGCTGTCTATCACCATCGCAAACATGATGCTGCCGTCGGCATTGCGCATGACGCGCTGCCACACCAGCATCGCCAGGGCGCCGATGAGCGCGCCCATCAGCGCGCCGCCCAGGCCCAAAAGCCCGCCTTGCAGCAAAAATATCCGCATGATCTGCACCCGGCGCACACCCATAGCGCGCAGGATGCCGATCTCGCGCGAGCGCTGCACCACCGAGACCACCAGCACGCTGGCGATGCCAAAGCCCACCGACAAGCCCACAAAAAAGCGAATCGCAGTATTGGCCGTCGTCTGGGCGCGCACGGCGGTGAAAAACTGCTCGTTGGTCTTCATCCAGCTGTCGGCTTGCAAGCCGGTATGGCTGTGAATTTGCTGGGCGATGCGCTCGGCCGCGTAAATATCGGTCAGGGTCACATCCAGAATCGACGCCCCGCCGCTCTGCCCAAACATGCTTTGCGCGGTGCGCATGGCCACAAATACATTGCGGCTGTTGGCGCCCTTGTTACCCAGATCGAAAATGCCTACCACCTTTAGCGTGAGTACGGCACCGTTCACGGTAGAGACGCGCAGCGGATCGCCCAAGGCCACGCCCAGGTCAGAGGCCAGTTCGGTGCCGATCAATATCGTGTCGCTGCCCACCTCGGCCGAGCCCTGCACCATTTTGTCGCGCAAGGGGATGATGCGGAAATACCGCTGCGGCAGCATGCCCACCACCGATGCCGAGCGGCTGGCATCGCCGCGTGTAATCAAGGCCGAGCCCAGCACGGCCGGCGAGACGACCTTGACCTCGGGCATCTGCTGGAGCTGCTCCATCACGCTTTGCCATTGGTCGATGCCCTGGGCGCGCTGTAAGGGAATTTGTACCGTGGCCGCCTCCAGGGCATCTTGCGACGAACCGGGGGTGATGCCCAAGGGCAAGACGCGGCTCTTGGCGGCAAGCAACTGAATATGGGCCTGCCCGGTCAGCACCCGGTTCACAAAATTGGCCTGCAAACCGGTCAGCAAGGCTGACATGAAAATAATGACGGCCACACCGATGGCGATGCCTACCACGATAAACAAGGTTTGAATCCGCCCCTCGCGCAAAAACCGCAGGGCGACGACGCCCTCAAACGGCAGCCAATGTTGCAGCCTCATGGCAGCGCTTGCCGGATACGCCCGCCCTCGTGCACACCGGTTTGCGCCGTAGGAACGACCATCTCGCCGGCTTGCAAACCCGACAGCACCTGCACTTTTCCTTGGCTGACCAAGCCCAAACCAAGGCCTTGGCGTACGGCTTTGCCATTGCGCACTACCAGCACCCAGGGGGCTGCTGAATCGACCTCGTGGATGGCCGTCTGCGCCAGCAGCAAGGCCTGCGTGCGCCGTTCCACCTCGATGTCCACGGACACCGTCATGTCCTGCTTCAGCAATTCCTGGGGCTCGCTGACATCAAGCCGCACTTCGATGGCGCCGCGCTGGGCGTCTACTGCGGGGTGGATAAAGGCCACTTGGGCGGCAAATTTACGCTCTGGGAAGGCATCGGCCGAGGCGGTGGCGCTCTGCCCCACGCGCAGCCATTTCAAATTCTTTTCGTCAATCTGCAAAATCAGCTGGGTGGAACCCAAGGGCGACAAGACCATCAAGACCTTGCCGGGCACCACGCCGTCGCCCTCCTCTACATTGCGGGCCATCACCACAGCCGCTTGGGGCGCCAGGATTTGGCTGTAGCGAAAGCGCGCCAACTGTGTCTGCAGCGCCGCCTGCGCCTGCACCAGGGCCGCTTGTGCGCTGGCAGCTTCACTGCCGCCGGGCTGCACGCTGGCCCACTGGTGGCTGGCGATGCTGCGCTGGGATTGGGCGATCTCCAAGGCCCGCTGCGCGTCCTCATTGGTGGCGCCGCCATAGAAGCCTTGCGCAAAAAGCGCTTGCGCGCGGGCCACCGCCCTTTGCGCGCTCAAAAAATTGGTCTCGGCCTGGGCCACAGCCTGCTTGGCCAGCGGCGCTTTGACCTCCTGCACCATACGCAGATTGCTGCCTGCCAGTTGCTCAGCCGCCCGGGCCTGGGCGACGCTGGCGCCCAGTTCCGCGCTGTCCAGCGCCAGCAATAACTGCCCCCGCTTCACGCTTTGCCCTTCCTGGGCCAGCACCTTGCTGACCGTTCCGGTAATCTGCGCACCCAGGTTAATACGGTGCTCTGTTTGCACATGGCCGCTGGCGACAATGGTATGCACCAAAGTGCCCTCGCCCACGGGCTCCAGATACACCCTGGGACCGATAAGCCATTGGTACACCAAATAGCCTACCGCGCAGCCCAGCAGCAGGCTGCCCGCCCAAAGATAGACCGGGCGCATCATTATTCTTGTATGCAGCGCTTAATTATCAAAATTCCGTTTCATTGGTTTCCAGACGTTCGCTGGTGGACGCTACGCGTAAATCGGGCCCAAAATCCACATAAAACACGGTATGGGTCGCGGGGATATTGATTTCATTCACGTCATAAATCCAGGTTCCGCCGGGCGATTTGCGAAACTTCAGGCTGTGCGCCGGCCGGCCGATGGCAGCGCGCACTTCGGCTACCGTCATACCGATCTTGACCGTGGCCTCTTGCTCGGGTGTGACGCTAAAGCCTTTTGCCGCAAAGGCAAGGCCCGACACGGCGGCGGTGGCGACGACTGCGGCACTGACCGCGAGCATCTTGAGTTGAGCTGTTTTCATAAATATTCCTTGTACTAAATGACTGCTTTAAGCCCATAGAACAATCTGAAAATGCCATAAATGGGGACTAAGTGCATTTCACCCCCGGCCTAGGCAATTTGAATTGATATGGGTCAAAGGTGGAATATTCATCCCAATTAATTTAAATAATTTAAATACCCGGTGTGTAAAGAAAATACCCCTGCGCTGCCAACATTAAACGGCAGCCGCCAAATCCATGGGGAATGCTAAGCTTGTACTTTTCCTAGGAATTTACATTGCAAACGATCAGCGGCAACATCCTCACGCCCTCTGGCTTTGTGCAGGGCAGCGCTATATGCACGCCTGAGGGGCGGATTGCGCATATTGAGGGTGTGCCCGTTAGCGAGTCCCAGGCCCGCGACTCGGGCCTGGCGCTGGTACTTCCCGGCTTTATCGACCTGCATGTGCACGGTGGCGGCGGGCGCGACATCATGCAAGGGGGCGACGCCGCCAGACGCATCTGCCAGGTCCACGCAGAGCACGGCACCACCGCGCTGCTGGCGACCACCATGACCGCGCCGCTGTCCGACATAGCGCAAGCGCTGCAAGGCATTCAGGGCGTCCGTGGCGACCTGCCGCAGGACGGCGCCCACATCTTGGGCGTGCACCTCGAAGGCCCTTATATCAACGAGGACAAGCTGGGCGCCCAGCCCGCATTTGCCCGTCCTTTGGCTGCGGCTGAGCTGCAGCAGCTCAGCCAATTGGCACCCATCCGGCTGATCACCTTGGCGCCCGAGGTGCCGGGCAATATGGACCTGATCGACGCCTTGTGTGCCCAGGGCATGCGCGTACAGATTGGCCATACCAGCGGGACCTATGAGGACGGCGTACAGGCCTTGGGCCGTGGCGCCAGCGGCTTTACGCATTTGTTCAACGCCATGACCGGCCTGCACCACCGTGCCCCAGGCATGGTTGGCGCGGCTTTGGCGCATGCCCAGTACGCCGAAATCATTCCGGACCTCATCCATGTGCACCCAGGCGCTATCCGCGTGGCTTTGCGTGCCGTCCCCTGCCTGTACTGTGTGAGCGACTCTACGGCCGCCACCGGCATGCCCGACGGCCCCTACCAATTGGGGAAGCACACCGTCTACAAATGCATGGGCGGCGTGCGGCTGGAAGACGGCACGCTGGCGGGCTCGACACTGACCCTGGACCAGGCCTTGCGCAATCTGGTGGACGTTTTGGGCTTGGGCATTTTGGACGCCTCGCAGCGCGTCTCTACGCATGCGGCCAACTTCATGGGCATCAGCGATCGGGGTCGCCTGCAGCCGGGCGCTTGGGCCGATATGGCGGTGCTAAACCGCGATCTGGCCTTGCAGTCGGTCTACCTCCAAGGGCGCCCGCTATGAGCACCGCCATGCTGACCGAGGCCTTGCAGGCCCCGCAGATGGTGGCCCAGCAACTGGCCCAAGACGCAGACCAATACGCTGCTTTCGGCGCCCTGCTGCACAGCCGCGACCCCAGCGCGGTGCTGACCGTGGCGCGCGGCAGTTCAGACCATGCAGCCCAATTCTTGGCCTATCTGGTAATGGCCCGCATGGGCCGGCTGGTGACCTCGCTGCCCATGTCGCTCATCACCTTGTACCAATCCCATATGCGCTGCCAAGGCTTGCTGTCCCTGGCTTTTTCGCAGTCCGGCCAAAGCCCGGACTTGGTCGCACCCACCGAATTTTTCAGCCAGGGCGGCGCGATCACCGCCGCGTTCGTCAATGAGGTCGACTCGCCACTGGCCCGCGCCGCCCAATGGGCTTTTGCGCTGCATGCCGGTCAGGAGCGCAGCGTAGCGGCTACAAAAAGTTATATCGCCCAACTGGTAGCAGGCGGGCGCGTCGTCGCCGCCTGGCAAAACGACCCTGCGCTGCAGGCTGCCTTGGCCGACTTGCCACAGGCGCTAGAACGCGCCGCGCGCATGGATTGGAGCGCCGCCCTTCCTATTTTACATGGCGCCGACCGCCTGTTCGTGATCGGCCGAGGCACCGGCATGCCCGTGGCCCTGGAAGCGGCCTTGAAGTTCAAAGAAACCTGCGGCATCCAGGCCGAGGCCTTTTCCAGCGCCGAGGTCCGCCATGGCCCGATGGCGCTGATCGATGAGGGCTACCCCTTGCTGGTCTTGGCCCCGCGCGGCCCGGCGCAGCCAGGTTTGCTCAGTTTTGCCAGTGATATGCGCGAACGTGGCGCCAAAGTACTACTGGCCGCCCCCCAAGGCACACCAGCGGCCAATCTGCCCCTGGCCACCACCGGCGCCCTCGATCTGGATCCGATTGCTGTGATCCAAAGCTTCTACCCCATGGTTGAGGCCCTGGCCCGCGCCCGGGGCCGGGACCCGGACGCACCCCGTTTTTTGGCCAAGGTGACCAAGACCCATTAGCCGCGTCCTGCTGTGTCCCGGCAGCTGCCACGAGCCATGCACAAAAGTTATGGGCGCTCGGCTTAGATTCATTGGAAACTTGGCTGTGCAGTTTGTAGGCTCGACAACTTCCAACAAAGTGGGTCAACATGCGACATGTGGTGGTTATTGGTGGTGGGGTAGTCGGGCTCACAACGGCCTGGGCTTTGCTGCAGGCCGGCCATGAGGTCAGCCTGGTAGAACAGGAGACAGCGATGGCCCAAGGCGCAAGCCGGGCCAATGGCGGCCAGCTCAGTTACCGCTACGTATCGCCCCTGGCCGATGCCGGCATTGGGTTCACAGCATTGCGCTGGCTCTTGGAGGCCGATAGCCCGCTGACGTTTCGCCCCGAAGCCCGCATGGTGCAGTGGCGCTGGCTGGCCTCGTTTTTGGCCCACTGCAACTCGCAGATCAACCAACGCACCACCCAGCGCCTGCTGGCCTTGGGCGCGTTCAGCCAGCAGTCTTTTGCGCAGCTGTATGCCCAGGCCCAATTAGAGGGCGTCAGCCTGCGCACGCCGGGCAAGCTGGTGATGTACCGCAACGCCCAAGCCCTGGCCCGTACGGCGAGCCGACTGCGCGCCGATCCGGCCAGCGTCGAGCAAGTGCTCGATGCGCACGAGTGCCTCGCCCGCGAACCCGCACTGGCGCACAGCCCTGTTGCATGGGCCGGCGGCATCTTTACCGAAGGTGAGGCGCTGGCCGATTGCCACGCCCTGTGCCTGCAACTCGCGCAGCGCCTGCAAGCGCACTCCCACTTCAAGGGCTTTGTCCACGCCCAGGCGCAAAGCCTGCACGTGCGCCAGGGCCAGGCGCAGGCACTAAACACCAGCGTAGGCGCCCTGGGTGCTGACGGGTTTGTGATCGCAGCCGGCCTGGGCAGCCGGGCCTTGGCAGCAACTGCAGGGATCGATCTACCGCTCTATCCGCTCAAGGGCTACAGCCTGACCGCAGACATCGGGCCAGGCCACCACGCACCGCAAGTCAGCGTAACGGATATTGAGAAAAAAGTGCTGTACGCGCAAATTGGCAGCCATCTGCGTGTGGCAGCGATGGTGGATTTGGTCGGTGAAGACGCCCGCATTGACCCTGGCCGCATGGCCTCGCTGCACCGCCTGGTGCAGGCGACTTTTCCGCAGGCTGCCCACTACGAGAGCGCGACGCCCTGGGCGGGCTTGCGCCCTGCGACACCTTCGGGCGCGCCGATTTTGGGCGCCACTGCGGTGCGTGGCTTATGGCTCAACGTGGGCCATGGCGGCCTGGGTTTCACCATGTCATTTGGCTCGGCACGCATCGTCGCAGACCTCATGGGTGGCAAGGCCAGCCCGATAAGCCTCGACGGTTTGCAGCTTTCCTCCATGTAATACCCATAAAAAAACCCCGCCGGCTTGCGCTGGCGGGGTTTTCCTGTTGCACGTCCTGATAAATCAGAACTTGTAGGTGGCCTGCATGGTGTAGGCACGTCCACGGGGATCGGCTACGCGCGGGTCCCATGAGCTGCCGGCACCGGTGTTGGTGTCATAGCTGATCGCAAACGGAGGATCGGTATTGAGCAAGTTTTTGATGCCGAAGGTCAGATCCAGGTTTTTGATGCCACTGTAAGTCACGCTGGTGTTGTACAGGATGTAAGCATCCACATCAGGATTCCAATCCGTCGGGGTGTAAGTCGGCACGTAAATCACGGCCTGCTTGTAGCCACTGCGGTACAGCTGCGTGATGGACGCGGACCAAGGGCCATCGGTGTAGCTAGCTGTCAAGGAATGCTTCCAACGCAATGCAGGATCGTCATTGGCATTGAACTGGCCAATCAGGCTGTCACCAAAAGCGGCATTGGGCACAGGACGGGATTTCTTCTCGAGCAGGTAAGTACCTTCGAGCATGATGCCCCAGCGCGCTGTATCCAATTTGCCATAGAGGCTGGCATTGATGTCCACACCCGTGGTGACGGTCTCGCCAGCGTTAATCCAGCGCGTGTCGACTTGGACGATATTGCCCGAAGCGTCACGGATGAAGTTGCTGGCAAAGGAAGCATAGTTGGCCAACAAGCCGTTGGCACCGGTCAGGGCCGCCGCCTGGATAGTGCCGGTCTTATTGATGGTCCACCAGTCGGCACCGACGGTCATGCCTTCGGTAGGCTCCCATACGAATCCGACGGTCCCTTGTTTGCTCTTCTCAGGCTGCAATGCCGGGTTGCCACCAAACAAGGTGGTGAACACAATGGCTTGGCAGCCAGGCGTGGTCGAGACTTTGAGTGTGGGGCATGTCACGGGGTCTACCGTGTTCGTTCCGCCAGGAGACTCTGTCACACCAAAGAACTGCTGCTTAAAGTCCGGCACACGGAAGCCCGTGTTGTACGAACCGCGCACCATGAAATGCTCCACCGGCGCAAAGCGCAAAGACACTTTGGGGTTGGTCGTGGAACCAAAGCCGGTGTAATCGTCGCGGCGCAGCGCAACCGTTGCTTCCAATTCTTTAGTAATGGGCAACAACAATTCGCCATAGACCGCTTTGATATCGCGGGTCATGGTGTCCATGGTGTTGACATAGTCAAAGGCGGCGTTAGGAATGCCGATCTGGGTAATCAAGTCGGTATCTTTGCCGTTGAAGGCAAACTTCTCGGTACGCAGGTCAACGCCCACCGCAGCCATGGCGTCGCCGCCGGCCATTTTGAAGACCGGTCCGCTGGTCTTGGCATCGGCCTGAACCAGGGTGAACTTACCACCGTAGAGCTTGACGCCCGTGGCAGAAGCAGCTGCCAAAGCGGCAGTTGCAGCAGCCGTTTGTGGCTGGTTAGGCGCCAGGAAGGGGTTCAAAACACCGGTGTTAATGGCGGTCGCCAATGGCGCGCCAAAGTAATAGCCGCCGCCCAAGATAGACGAAGACTCGCTGCTGGCCGTAGAAATGCCTGCGCGGTAATCCCAATCGGCCACGCCAGGCAGCGGGCCTTCCAGGCCCACCAAACCACGCGAGGTTTCGGTTGTGGTGTCGTATTGGCGCGGACCGCAAGGAACGCAGCGCCACCGGAAGGCCAGAGGCTGGCCACGGTTGGCTTCCAGGGTGGGGAACACCGCCACCATTTGGTTAAACACCGTGTTGTAGGACGAACCCGTGCTGGGGTAGGCCAGGTTGTACAGCGGGTTATTGATTTGGTAAGGCGCGGTGCCAGAAAGCACGGTTGCCGAGCTGCTCAATTGCTGCGCTGAAAACACCTTGGACGACTTGACAGTGGCCTGGGTAATCTCGCCATACAACTCGTGTTCGCCAATGCGGAATGTGCCGCGCGCCACCAAGTTGGTGTTGGCAACCGGTTGCTGCAGGGTCGCCGCAACGCCCGTATCAAAGGTACACGAGTATTTGTTACTCAGCGTGCCTTGCCACAGCATGTACTCGTAGGGCGCCATACCGGGCACTGAACTACAGCCTGCGCCGCCAGGCAGTGCCAGGGGGTTCACGCGTGCGTAAGTTTGGGTGCTTCCGGGCAAGGTCGGGCCGGTGGATGTTTTGTTACTCAGTCCGGACCACAGGCTTGCAATGCCCACCACAGTGGCGACCGGTGTACCGCCAGTGTCAGGAGAGACGCCACGGTTAGGCTGGTTGGTATTGATAAAACCGCGCTGGCTACCAAGCAAGGCCTGGTTCTCGCTGCGCGTCAGTCCGACGATGAAATTGAACTTATCGGTATCTAGGTCGCCAGCGCCGCCGGTCACGCTCACGCGGTTGACGTTTGCGCCACCTTGCTGCGTCACGTCAGTAAAGGCGCTGACGGTCAGGCCCTGGTAGTTTTTCTTCAAGATGAAGTTAATCACGCCGCCAATTGCGTCTGTGCCATACACGGCAGAGGCGCCGTCTTTCAAAATTTCAACCCGCTCCACGGCGGCCATAGGAATTTGATTCAGGTCGACCGAACCGCCGTTCAGTCCGTGTGCAGCAAGGCGGCGACCGTTGAGCAAAACCAGGGTGTTATTGGAGCCCTGACCGCGCAAATTAGCGGCCGAAAGTCCATTACTGCCACGACCGGAGCCTGCGGCCACGTCCGAGTTACTGGCCAAATTATCCAGGCCATTACCCGCAACGCTCAGGACGCTCATTAACTGCTCGGCAGTCACAATACCTTGGCGTTTCAAATCTTCGCTGGATATGACCTGCACGGGCAAAGCCCCTTCGGCGGCAACGCGCTTGATACTGCTTCCGGTAACCTCGACGCGCTGCAATTGCGCATCTGCGGCCGATTGCGCCAGGGCCACGGTGGCCATTCCCATAAGGGCCATGGCGTGGGCGAGTTTGTTAAGTTTCAATTTATCTACTCCTAAAAAAATGCAATCTGTCCAAATCAGTGAAAGTACGGTCTATGGGCAAATAAGCCCCGTGCAAGCCCCGCGCTTTTCCCACAGCCCATAGTGACGCAAAAACCCATTGTCAACAAGGGGTAAATATCTGCAAAGTCACAGTTTTGTAATGAATCATACCGCGCAAACCATAACTTATCGGAATACCTCCATAGGAATACCGCGCAGCAAGGGTGACTCCTATGGGCGCCTGGACAAAATTGGTGAGAATGGTGCCATGCAGCGCCCCACCCTTGGTTCCAACCCCATCGCAGCCCGGACGGTAAGTTACCGCTGGCTGCTCGCTTTATGCACAACGACCCTGGCCGCCTGCGCCAGTGCGCCACCGCCCAGTACCCTGCCGCCGCCCGTGCGCGCCGCCCTGGACAAAGCTGGCCTGGGCCCAGAAACCTTGGGGGTGGTCGCCTACCCGCTGACGGGCAAGGCGGCGGGCCTGGCCATCAACCCCCACAAGGCGCAGCAGCCCGGCTCGACCATGAAAATCGTCACCACGCTGGTGGCGCTGGACCGCCTGGGCACCAATGCACGTGGGCGCACCGACTTGCTCGCAGCGGCCCCACCCCAAGGCGGCATCGTGGAGGGCCCCCTTTACTTGCGCGGCGGGGCTGATAGCGACCTGGATTGGGACAGCCTCTGGGGCCTGCTGCGCCAATTGCGCGAGCAAGGCGTGCAAGAAATCCGGGGTGGCTTGGTCGTGGACCGCCAGCTCTTTAACCCGCCCCGCTTGGACGTGGGCGCAACGCCTTTTGATGCCTCGCCCGAGTTCCAGTACAACGTGATCCCGGATGCGCTGTACCTCAATTCCAGCTTGTTGAGCTACGTGCTGCGCTCGGACGACCAAGGCGTCAGCGTGCGCACCAGCCCGGCGCTGAAAAATTTGGATTTGGATACCAGTGCAATGTTGCTAAACGACAACAGTTGTGCCCAATGGGAAGCCAGCTGGGTCCTCCCCCAGACCAGCACCGAGGGCGGGCGCATGCGCGTTCGCTTTCTTGGCCAATTTCCCAAAAACTGCAGCCAGACGCTGGAACTGCAATTGCTCGACCGCCAATGGCTGACCGCCGCCGTCGTGCGTCAGCTGTGGGAGGAGCTCGGCGGGCGTATCAGCGGACCGGACGCAGAAGGCGGCACGCCCAATAGCGCCGTGGTTTTGGCCACCCACATGGGGCGACCGTTTGCCGAAGTGGCGCGCGGCATGATGAAGCGCTCGGACAACCCGCTCACGCGCCTGACTTATTTGCGCTTGGGCGCGCTCAACGCCGCGCCCGGCGAACCGACGCTGGCGGCAGCATCGCGCGTCGTGAACGATTGGTTGCGCGCCAAAGGCATACCCACCGAGGGCTTGGTGATGGACAACGGCTCGGGGCTTTCGCGCAGCGAGCGCATCAGCGCGCAGCAAATGGCCGCTCTTTTGGAAAACGCCTACCGCAGCCCTGTTGCACCCGAACTGCTGGGCACCATGCCGGTGGCCGGTGTTGATGGAACGCTGGGACGGCGTTTTAAGGACACCCCGGTCCAAGGCCGGGCGCGCCTGAAAACCGGCACCTTGCGCAACGTGGTGGCCTTGGCCGGCTATGTGCAGGACCAGGACAACAACACCTGGATTGTGGTGGCCATGCTCAACCATGACGAGGCGCCAGCCAAAGGGCGTCCGGTGATTGACAGCATCATCCAATGGGTGGCAGCGCCCCATTGATGCGCGCGCACGCACAGGCTTTGTAGATGCGAAAACTGGCCCTGCTGTTGTGCTTTGCGGCGTGGGGCGCATGGGGCCCACTGGCTTGGGCTCAAGCGCTGTCCTGGGAGACCATCCGCCCTGGCCTGCAGTACGCGCGGCAAGACGTTGATATCGAAGGCACCACAAGCCAGCACCGCCTGCATTGGCTGCGCCTGGACCTGGCCCAGCCCGATCTGCATCTGGCGCTCAGCCCCCAAGTCTGCGCAGGGCTGCAAATGCCCGCCCTGGACCGTCCGCCTATTGTGGCGAGCATGAATGCCTCGTTTTTTAGCAAGGAATTTTTCACCCGGGGGCACACCGTCTCGCAGGGCCAGGTGTGGAGGGGCAATTACCGCCTGGCCGACAGCCCGGTGCTCGCTTGCACAACCGGGCGCAAATGCCAAGCGCTGCACCAGGCGCCCGCACAAGAATCGCCGACCTGGGCGAACGCGGCAGCCGGCGTGCAATCTCTCATTCAGAGCGGGCGCGCCCGCAGCGACGCAGACGATGCGCAATGCGGCGCGTTTTGCACCACCACGCATCCACGCTCGGCCGTGGGCCTGGATGCCAGCGGGCAAACCATGGTCTGGGTGGCCGCCGAAGGCCGCCAAAAACAAGTCGCCGGCCTCGCCCTGGCTCCATTGGCGCGCCTGATGCAAGCGCAAGGTGTAGCCGAGGCCATCAATTTCGACGGCGGCGGCAGCACCGCCTTGCACGTACTGGGGCAAGCCCGCACGCACCGCCCCGATAACGAGCCGCAAGCGCGCGCCATCGCCAACGCCTGGGTGCTCAGCACCCAGGCCGACCTCGACTGGGCCGCAATCTGCCCAAAGCCCCCCGCTTCGCAGCCCTAAGCCTATTTTTGGGGCCCAGGGGCGCGGAGCACGCCCGCACAGGCTGCGGGCAGCTTGTCCAGCGTTAAGGGCGCGGGGGGTGGAAGCGGCTTGGGGTGCAAGGCCTCTTGGGTAAACCAGCCCTCCAAACTCGCGTCACAGCCGTCACCTTCGGGCGTGGGCTCCTGGGCCTCGCACTGGGTGGCGCCGGCCGGGCAATGCAAGCGCACATGAAAGTGGTAATCATGCCCATGCTCAGGCCGGATTTTGCGCAACCACGGCGCGCCTTTGTCGCTAGCGCACAGCGCCTTTTTGATGGCGGCATTCACAAAAATGCGTTGTACCGCAGCGTCCATGGCGGCGGTGCGCAACAGCGCCGTGTGGGCGGGCGACCAGCTCGTGGGCTCAATGTCCAGACGATCGGCGCGCACCAGCGAGATGGACGAAAGGTTTTCGCGCTCGCCTGCCGGCATGCGCTCGGCGGGCATGGGGCGGTACCAAATATCGGCGTCCAGGCCAAGTTGGTGGCTGGCGTGCCCGGTCAGCATGGGGCCGCCCCGAGGCTGGGCCATATCGCCGATCAAAATTCCGGGCCAGCCGCCGGCCTGGGCGGCGGCCGGTGCAAAGCGCTCCAAAAATGCAATCAGCGCGGGATGGCCCCAGTTACGCTTGCGCGATGGGCGCATTACCTGCCACTGCGGCCCATCGGCGGGCAGCGCCTGCGCGCCGGCCAGGCAGCCTTTGGAGTAGTAACCGATGGGCTCGGGCACCATGGCTGCGGGCGCGCTGGCCTTGCCAAACCATTTTTTCGCCGGCACCGGCGCCGCGCCCACTGCCGCACCCATCCACAGGCCTATGAGGGCACCGACCCAGGCCCCGCGAAGCAGGCGCGTGGCCCGCATCACAAGACCGCCGGGCCTAGCAATTGCAGTGTTCCGGCATCGGCGTCCATCTCGGCGTCCAGACCCACCGGCAGGGTGAACTTGCGTTTGATATGCCCGATCATGGCACCGCGGTAGACCGGCACGTTCAGGGGCAAAAAGTAATCGTCAAACACCTCGTCCAGGGTCAAATTTCCGTAGCGCCCATCGCCGGGTTCGCACTTGGTGAACTTGCCCAGCACCACGCCCGCGAGCTGGTCCAAGGCGCCGCACAGACGCAAGGTAGAGAGCATGCGGTCCACGCGGTAAATGTATTCATTGACTTCTTCGATAAACAAAATACAGCCGCGCGTATCGGGCATGTAAGCCGAACCCGCCAAGGACGACAGCACCGCCAAATTCCCCCCGGCCAAGCGGCCCCGCGCTTTGCCCGGGCGCACGGTGCTGGTGCGGTCCTGGGTCTGGACCAGGTTGTCGCCTTTTTCACCACTGGGGTTGCGCAGCACAGGCGCTTGCGCCTGCATCACGATGGCACGAAACGAGGCCAGGCTGAAGTCATTCCACTCCGACTCGGCAACCGGGCAATGAAAAGTCACCAAGCCGGTGTGCCGCTGAATGCCGTTGACCAGCGCCGTCAGGTCCGAAAAACCGCCAAAGAATTTGGGCTTGGCGCGGATCAGCGCGTAATCGAGCTTGTCGATGATGCGGTTACAACCCGAGCCGCCGGTCATGGCGATCAGGCCGGCCACCTCGTCATCGGCAAACAAGGCATTGATATCGCTGGCACGTTCGACGTCGGTGCCTGCAAAGTGGCCGTAGCGGCTGCGGGCATGGGCACCGACCTTGACCTTAAAGCCCAAAGCCTGCAAGGCCTCGATCGCCAACTGCATCGGCTCGCGCTCAAAAGTTGCGCTGGCCGGGCTGAACAAGCCAACGGTGTCGCCGGGGCGCAGACGCCGCGCCTTCAGGATCGGCCAGCTTGGCGCTGTTGCAGCGGCCGGGGCCGCAAATGCAGGCGCTGCGCCCGCCGCGCCCAAGGCGGCAGCCCCCACGCCTACGGACTGAAAAAACTGGCGTCTTTGAACCGTCATGGACTGAGCCTTCCCAATGAAAAATGGATGAAAAATGCCACCTTAGCGCACCCGCTGCAAGGTGTCGCGCACCTGCTCGCGGTCGCCCAGATCAAAATGCCACCACTCCGAATGGATGCCGGTAAACCCGGCTTGGCGCATAGCGGCGCGCAAAAGACCCCGGTTGTAGAGGTGTGAACTGCGCAATTGGCCGCTGACCAGGTGTTCGGCTTCGCGGTCGGGGTGCGAGGCCAGCGTCATTTCGTCAAAACCCGAGCCCATGTCCAGCTCCTGGCCTTGGGCGTCCAAAAGCGTGACATCAACGGCCATGCCAAAGGAATGGATAGACCCGCGCTGCGGATGCGCCAGGTACATTTCCTGCGGGGTGTTTTCAAATAGGCGGTACAGCTGCTCTTGCACCCGCTGCGGGCGCAAAGCGTCCAGCACCCGAATACGCCAGCCTGGCTGCTGTGCCACCAGCCAGTGCGCAGCCTGCTGCAGGGCCACAACCGCCTCGGTGCGCAAGTAGGCGCAATCGAGGCCGGCGTACAGCACTTGCTGGACAAAGTTATTGCTGGTGGCATAGCGCAAATCAACATCGATGTGGACCAAACCCGCCAGGGCCCGAAAGCCAGGGTCGCGGGGCACGTCTTCGCAGGCGATCATGGCGCGCAGGGGCGGCACGCTAGGCGCCTACCAAGGCCAGACTGGCGCGGGCCGCCTCGGTCAGGTATTTCACCAGCCGGCGCGCCGACTGCGCTGGTGGCGCACTGGTGGCCGTCAGCAGATACAGCTGCACCGACAAGGTCGGCTCCAAAGCCCGCACCCGCACGCGCTGCAGGTCAGCGCCGGCGGCGGTAAAGGGGTCGACCACCGTCATGCCCGCGCCGGCCTCGGCCAGTGAACAGGCCAGCTGGTAGGTTTGCACCGTAATGCGGCTGGCTACATGCACGCCCTGCTCTTCCAAGGCGCCGGCGACCAAATTGCCCAGCGGGTCCCCTTCGGCGATAGCGATCAGCGGCGAGCGGATATCGGCCACCTGCAGCGGACCCTCTTGCATCGCCTCCGGGCTGCCCAAAGGACACAAGGCCATGAGCGGGCCGCTGGCCAAGGGCTCAGCCAGGATGCCGGGATAGCAGGGGTCGTGCAGCGAAAGCGCCAAATCGGCCTCGTTGAGCAACAAGGCGCTGATGATCTCGCGCGTGTGATGTGTCGCCAAAGTGCAGCGCGCACCAGGAAAAGCCGCGCCCCACTGCACGATGGCCGAGGGCACGATAGACACCCCCAGCGCCGGCGTGCTGACCAGGCGCAGCAGCTCGAACTCGCCGGTGCGCAGGTTATTGGCCAGGCGGCGGATAGACACCAGGTCTTTATTGAGTTTGTCGATTTCTACGCGCAGGCGCTGGGCCTCGGGCGTGGGGTAGAGCTTGCCGCGCACCCGATTGAACAGCGGGATGCCCAGTTTGAGTTCGCAATGCTGCAAAACCTTGGTCACCGCCGGCTGCGAAATATGCAACAACTGGGCTGCGCCAGTGATCGTGCCAGCCTGCATGATGGCGTGAAAAACCTCGATATGGCGCAGGCGCATGGCTACCGATCAATGAAAAAAGACGTAGGCGACCCAGATGGAAGCGACAACGCCAGCCAAGTCGGCCAGCAGGCCGTAGCCAATGGCGTACCGGGGGCGCTTGATGTTGACCGCGCCAAAATACAGCGCCACGATATAGAAAGTCGTGTCCGTCGCGCCCTGTAACACGCAGGCCAGGCGCCCGACAAAAGAATCCACACCGTAGACCTGCATGGCATCAATCATCATGGCGCGTGCACCGCTGCCGCTGATCGGCTTCATGAGCGCAGTGGGCAAAGCGGGCGTGAAATCGCTGTTCCAGCCCATTTGCGTGAACACCCAGGTAAAGCCGCTGACCACGAAATTGAGCACCCCCGAATTGCGCAGCACGCTAATGGCCACCAACATACCTACCAGGTAGGGAATGATGGTCAGCGAGGTCTGGATGCCGCCCTTGGCGCCTTCTATAAAAGCATCAAAAATATTGATGCGCTTGCGCAAAGCGCCGATCAAAAATGCCGCAATGATGGAGGCTAAAACCACATTGCTCGACACCTTGGAAAACAACTCGATCTCCGGGCGGCTCATGTAGTTGCTCATGTACCAGACCATGCCGCCCAGCGCAGCGGTAATGCCGCCTATCCAGCCCAGAATGACCCGGTCCCACAGATTGATGCGTTGGCGAATCGCCACCGACACCATGCCGACCAGGGCGGCGACATAGGTAGCCACCAGGATGGGCAAAAAGATGTCCGACGGGTCTTTGGCGCCCATGATGGCGCGCTGCGCAATGATGGACAGCGGGATAAAAGTCAGGCCCGAGGTGTGCAAGACCAAAAACATGATCTGCGGATCGCTGGCCTCCTCTTTGTTGGGGTTCAGGGTCTGCAAACTCTCCATGGCCTTGAGGCCAAAGGGCGTGGCGGCGTTGTCCAAGCCCAAAAAATTGGCCGAAAAATTCATTACCATATGGCCCGCCGCCGGGTGGTTGCGCGGCACCTGCGGGAAGATGCGGGAGAAAAACGGCCCAATCACTTTGGCCACAAACTCGATGGCGCCGGCCTTTTCGCCGATATTGAGCAAGCCCAGCCACAGCGTCATCACGCCGGCCAAAGGCAAAGCAATGTCCATGACCGCTGTTTTAGAGGCACTAAAAGTGCCTTCGACGATGCGTTTGAACACCTCCACATCGCCCATCAACAACCACTGCGCCAGCGCAGCCGAAAACCCCACCAGAAAAAACCCGGACCAAATATAAGACAGCGCCATAGCAGAACTTACCAGCGGGTGGTGTACGGTGCGGCCGCAGGGCCGGGTTTGGACATGCGCATGCCTTGCGGGTGGGTGGCCACATCCAGGAGCGCGGCGGTTTCGGCGTCAGGCGCGCCGGTATAGACGGCGGGCCGGTATTTCATCTGAAAGCTGATCATGCTGTCGCGGGTTAAGTCGTCCCACTGGCCGCTGCGCGAGGTGTTAAAGCCATAGTCCGTGAGGCGGTCCTGGAACCAGCGCGCATCGGGCAATTGGGCCTCATAGACCGGTTTTTTAGCGGCCACCATGGCAGCATCGGGCCAGGCCATCAGGCCCTCGTCGGCAAAACGTTTCCAGGGGAACAGCGGGCCGGGGTCTTGTTTACGGCCGGGGGCAATGTCGTTGTGGCCGATGATGCGGTCGGGCCGGATGTTGTGGCGCGCAACAATGTCCTTGCACAAAGCGATCACCGCGTCCATCTGCGCTTGCGAGTACGGCGCATACACCTCGCTGCCGTCGGCCCGTCTGCTGGGCCCGGGGTTGACAATTTCGATGCCTATCGAACTGGCGTTGAGGTTGCGGTGACCCTGCCAGCCGCTGGGCCCGGCATGCCAGGCGCGCCGGTTTTCGTCCACCAGGCGGTAGATGACAACGGGCTCATCGCGCACCAAGTAATGGCTGGAGACCGAGCGGTTGGACGGCTTGGTCAGGGTTTGCAGCGAGCTGTCATAGTCGCCCACGGTGTAGTGCAGCACTAAAAATAGCACCCGGCTATCTTGGTTTTCCGAGGTGTAGCTGGTATCCAGACGCACGCCGCTTGCGCAACCGCCCAGCGCCAGGGCGGCCAGCACGCCCAACAAGAGGGGCTGCAAGCGCTGCACAAGGCGTGCTAATAATGAAGGGCCATGGGTCATAGGGGCAGGCAATCCGCGAAAAAAGAGGGGTTCAGCGTACTACGGTCGGTCCGCACGGGTGCATAGCCATCTTACCGTAGGCCATAACAATCAGGTATGGCTGTGCGACCAGTGCCAACGCGTCCATGCTGAGACGGCCAAGTGCGCCCCATAGCGGCGCGGCGAGGCCTCGCACTACAATGAATTTTCATTTTTTACGCGCCAGCCATAATGAAATATTCCACCGCGCATCTGCGCAGCCACCAGTTTTCAGCCCTCGAACCCGGCCCGCGCCTGATCATCACCGGGGCCGTACACGGCAGTGAGCAGTGCGGCACGCGCGGCATTGAACGGGTCTTGGCCGAGTTGGAGCGCGGCGACCTCAGCATCCTGCGCGGCCACCTCACCTTGTTGCCAGTGACCAACCCGCTGGCCTACAACAAGGGCGAGCGCAACGGAGACCGCAACCTCAACCGCAACCTGCGCCCCAGCGCCGCGCCGATTGACAACGAGGACCGCGTCGCCAATGCGCTGTGCCCCTTGTTGGCGCAGCACGAGGTCTTGCTGGACTTGCATTCCTTTCGCGCCCCGGGCCAGCCCTTTGCCATGATCGGTCCGGCCAATAACACGGGCAGCCTCGAGCCAGTCCACCAAGCCCACTTGGAACAGGCCCTGGCGCTGCGTCTGGGGCCGCGCCGCATCGTTGAAGGGTGGCTGTCCACGTACGCGCAGGGCGTAAAAGAGCGTCTGGCGCGCACCACGGGCAGCGAGCGCGCCAACTTGCTCAGCACCGACCCGAGCTACGGCGTGGGCACCACTGAATACATGCGCAGCACCGGCGGCTACGCCATCACCCTGGAGTGCGGGCAGCACGCCGATCCGCAAGCACCCGACGTGGCCTACCACGCCATCCGCAACACCCTGGCCTTTTTGGGCCTGACCGGCGAGCCCAGCCCGCCAGCCCACACCGATATCGAGTTTTTGCGCCTGGCCCAGGTGATTGACCGTTACCACCCCGAGGATGCCTTTAGCCGCGCCTGGTCCAGCTTTGACGCGGTGGCCGAAGGCGAATTGATCGCCCGCCGCCATGACGGCACCGAGGTGCGCGCACCGCGGGCGGGCTACATCATGTTCCCCGACGCCAACGCCACACCGGGCAATGAATGGTTCTACCTAGCCCAGCCTAGCGACCGAAAAATCACCGAGGCTTAGTCCATGCTCCCCACCGAAAGCCCCAGCGCGCAGCACCCCGACCTCGACTTGTATGCCAGCGCAGACCTGGTGGCGGCCTTCGTGGACGACCAGTTGCTTGCGGTGCAAGCCGTACGCGCCGCCGCCCCTGACCTGGCACGCGCAGTAGATGCCGCGCTGCCCCGCATTCAAGCAGGTGGGCGTCTGTTGTATGCCGGCGCGGGCACCTCGGGCCGCCTGGGCGTGCTCGACAGTGTGGAGCTTTACCCCACCTTCTCCTGGCCGCATGGGCGGGCGCAAGCGCTGCTGGCCGGTGGCCAGGGCGCCATGTTCCAGGCCGTCGAGGGCGCTGAGGACGACACGGCCCAAGGGGCAAAAGATTTGATTTCGGTCCAGGTCGGCCCCCAGGACGTCGTTTTGTTATTGGCCGCCTCGGGCTCCACCCCCTATGTGCTGGGGGCCTTGCAGGCCGCCCGTGCGGCGGGTGCCTTGACTATTGGCATGGCCAACAACCCCGGCTCGCCGCTGACAGCCCAAGCCGATATCGGCATCACGCTCGATACGGGTAGCGAAATCATCTCGGGCAGCACGCGCCTTAAAGCGGGCACCTCGCAAAAAATCGCGCTCAACACCTTTTCCAGCGCACTGATGGTGCGCATGCACAAAGTGCACGGCAACCTGATGGTCGACCTCAAAGCCACCAATGCCAAATTGCTGCGCCGCGCCGTCGCGCTAACCATGCGCGCAGCTGACTGCGACGAAGCGCTGGCGCGCCATACCCTGCAGGCCTGCGACAACCATGTCAAAGTAGCCGTTGTCGCCATCAAAAACGGCAGCGATATCGCCAGCGCCCGCGCCCGTTTAGCGGCTGCCGGCGACAGCGTGCGCGGGGCCTTGGACAGCGCACTGGACGGCGCGTGAGCGACACTGCAGGCCCCGCACCCCAACCCTGGGCCTGGATTCCCAGCCTGTACTTTGGCCAGGGGCTGCCCTATGTGGTGGTGATGACCTTGTCGGTCATCTTTTACAAAAACATGGGCGTAGATAACACGGCGATTGCGCTCTACACCAGTTGGCTGTATTTGCCCTGGGTCATCAAACCTCTGTGGTCGCCACTCGTGGAGCTGTTTGGCACGAAACGGCACTGGGTGCTGGCGTTGCAGTTTGTGGTGGGTGTCGCCTTGGCCATGGTGGCTCTGACGATTCCGGGCCCCGACTATTTCCGCATGTCGCTGGCGGTGTTTTGGCTGATGGCTTTTGCCTCGGCCTCGCACGACATTGCGGCCGATGGCTTTTATTTGCTGGCCTTGCCCGGCCACCAGCAAGCGGCCTTTGTGGGCGTGCGCTCCACGTTTTACCGGCTGGCCAATATCGGCGCCCAGGGCGGACTGGTCTACCTGGCCGGCATGTTGCAAGAGCGCACCGGCAGCATGCAAACCGCGTGGAGTGCCGTCTTTGGCGTGCTGAGCGTGCTCTTTGTGCTGATGGCCCTCTACCACCGCTACGCCCTGCCCCGCCCGCTGGCAGATGTACCCGGCCAGGGGCAGGCCCAGGCCGGCGCGCTGGTGCGCGATTTTGTGGGCGTGTTTCGCGCATTTTTCGCCCGTCCGGGTATGGGCGTGGTGCTGGGCTTTTTGCTCTTGTACCGCTTCCCCGAGGCACAGCTGCTCAAGCTGGCGACGCCGTTTTTGCTGGACAGTACCGCCCAGGGTGGCCTGGCACTGAGCACCAAAGACGTGGGCATCGCCTACGGCACCGTAGGCCTGACGGCGCTCACGCTGGGCGGCTTGCTCGGGGGCTGGGTGATCTCTAAGGTGGGCCTCAAGCGGGCGCTGTGGCCGCTCATTTTGCTGATGCATGTCCCCAACGCCGTGTTTGTCGCACTGGCGGTCTACCAACCGCAGGATCTGTGGACCGTCAGCACCGCGCTGGCCATCGAACAGTTTGGCTATGGTATGGGCTTTACCGCCTACCTGATGTATATGATTTTGGTGTCCCAAGGGCCGCACAAAACCGCGCACTACGCCATTTGCACCGGCTTCATGGCCTTGGGCATGATGCTGCCCGGTATGTGGAGCGGCTGGTTGCAGCAGCAACTGGGCTATTTGCCGTTTTTTGGCTGGGTCTTGCTCGCCACCCTGCCCTCCTTGGCGATGGCAGCCCTGGTGCGCATTCCCGCCGATTTTGGAAAGGAAAGCGCCGATGCATGAACAACGCCTGCAGTCCCTGGACGCTTTTCGGGGCCTGACCATCGCAGCCATGCTGGTGGTCAACAACCCTGGCGATTGGGGCCATGTCTACGCGCCCCTGCAACACGCCGCCTGGGACGGCTGGACGCTCACCGACTGTATTTTTCCGTTTTTCGTCTTCATCAGCGGTATCTCCATGGTGCTGAGCTTGCAGCGCCGCGCGCTCGCTGGGGCCGACAAGTTGCAGCTCTGGGGCCAGGCCACCCGGCGCGGCCTGTTGATCATGGCCATCGGGCTGGCGCTGAACTTTATCCCCGCGCTGGACCCGAGCACCCTGCGCTTTCCTGGCGTGTTGCAACGTTTGGGCTTGTGTACGGTCTTGGCCGCGCCTCTTGTTTTGTACTTTGCTTGGCGCGCCCAACTGGCCTGGTTGATTGGCCTGCTTGTGGTCTACACCGGCTTGCAAAGCGGAGTGCCGGTACCCGACGCCCAGGGCGTTTGGCATACCGGATCGTGGTTGGCCGGGCAGGACACCGGCGCCTGGCTGGACCGACTGCTCATGGACGGCCATCTGTGGCGCACCAGCAAGACCTGGGACCCCGAAGGCCTGCTCTCCACCGTGCCGGCTGTGGCCAGCCAATTGGCCGGCGTGCTGGCGGGGCACTGGCTGGTGGTACAACGCGCACCGATGGAGAAAACGGTGTGGCTGCTCGTCGCTGGCCTAGCCTTGGTGTGGCTGGGCCCTATCGTCGGCGCCTGGAGTATGCCCATCAACAAAGCACTGTGGAGCCCCGCCTATGTGCTGCTGATGGCGGGCTGGGCCTGCGCCAGTTTGGGTGTCTTGCATTGGCTGCTGGACGCCATGCCGTCGGTAATTTGGCGCACGCGCGCTGCCGCATGCGCCCGGCCGGCGGTGATTTTTGGCATGAACGCCTTGTTTTTGTTTGCCTTGTCGGGCCTGGTGGCCAAGATGCTGGGCTTTATCAAAGTCGCGCCCGGGCAATCGCTCAAGGTCTGGATGGTCGAGGGGCTTGGCAGCATGGGCTTGGCGCCGATCAACACCTCCTTGCTGTTTGCCTTGTTGTTTATGGTTTGCTTTTACGCCGTGGCTTGGGCCATGTGGCGCAAACGCTGGTTTGTGCGGGTATAAGCACCATGCAGCACTGGAGCCGCCGCCAAACCTTGCTCGCCGCCGCAGGATCCGCCTTGGCGGCCAGCGGCTTAGAGGCCTGCGCCAGCCTGCCGCCGGTCTGGCAAGTGGCGCCCGAGTTGGACGCGCTTGCGCCCGCCGCCCCGCGCGAGTTCCGTGCCGCCTGGGTTGCCACCGTCGCCAATATCGACTGGCCCAGCCGCAAAGGCCTGAGCAGCGCTGAGCAGCAGGCGCAAATCCGCGCCATCGTGGACCGTGCAGCCGAGCTCGGCCTCAATGCACTGATCCTGCAAGTGCGCACCAGTGCCGATGCCTTCTACCCCTCAGCGCTCGAGCCCTGGAGCGAGTACCTCACCGGCACCCAAGGCCAGGCGCCCGAGCCGTTTTACGACCCGCTGGCACTGTGGATTGAATTGGCCCACGCACGCGGCATGGAGTTGCACGCCTGGTTCAACCCCTTTCGGGCGCGGCAAAGCGCGGGCCGCTCGGCACCGCATGCCAGCCATGTCAGCCAATCCCAACCGACCTGGGTCAAGACCTATGGCGACCAGCTCTGGATGGACCCGGGCGAACCCGCTGCCGCCGCGCACACCCTGGCTGTCTTCCAAGATGTGCTGCAGCGCTACGACGTGGACGGCATCCATATCGACGACTACTTTTACCCCTACCCGGTGACCGAGAACGCCCAGTCCAAAACCGAGATCGACTTCCCAGACCAGCCCGCGTGGCAACGCTACCTGGACGGCGGGGGAACGCTGGAGCGCGCGGACTGGCGTCGCGACAACGTGAACCGCCTGGTGGAACGCATTTACACCATGATCCGCAGCACCAAGCCCTGGGTGCAGTTTGGCATCAGCCCTTTTGGCCTGGGCAGACCAGACTTGCGCCCGCCAGGCATTCAAGGCTTTAGCCAGTACCACAAGCTGTACGCCGACATTGAGCGCTGGCTACAGCAAGGCACGCTGGATTATTTGGTGCCCCAGCTCTATTGGCGCATGGACCAGGCGGCGCAGGCTTTTGTGCCCTTGCTGGATTATTGGAACCAACAAAACAGCCAAGGCCGCCATGTTTATGCCGGTATGTTTACCAGCCGCATTGCGGCGCCGGGCGCCGACAGCGCCAGCGGCTGGGCACCGTCCGAAATCAGCAAGCAAATCGCCGCCACGCGCGAGCGCGCGCCGGGCAGCGGCCATGTGCACTTCAGCATGGTGGCGCTGATGCAAAACCGCCAAGGCCTGGCCGACACTTTGCGCACCCAAACCTACGCTCAGCCCGCGCTGGTGCCCGCCTCACCCTGGCTGGGCCAGGCGCTTGCGGCTCTGCCCGTGGCGCAGGTACGCGCAGCAGGAGAAAACGCCGTGACGCTGCAAATTGCGCCAACGCCGACCGCCCGCCGCTGGGCTCTGTGGCTGCGCTACGGCGAGAAATGGCAATGGATGCCGAGCACCCAGCCCATCATCACGATAGCTGCAACTTCGCCGGACGGGCTACTCAATGCCGTGGTGGTGTCGGCACTCAATAGGGCCAGCCAAGAGTCGCCCCGTTTGGGTTTGCTGCCGCCATCAGGAGGCAAAGAATGAGCGCCTCGCAAGCGATGGGCTTGGGCCTAGACGCGGGCGGTAGCCGCACCCGCTGGGCCTTGGCAGATGCACAAGGCCAAACCCTGGCGCAAGGCGAGGTCGCTGGCATGAGCGGCCTGCAAATGCAATCGGATGCGGGTCGCGCCACCTTGCGCGCCACGCTGCACGAATTGGCGCAGGCACTGCGCGTTACCGGGCCCGTGGGTGACCTGGGGCTGTATGGTGGCTTTACTGGCCTGGGTGGGCCGGCAGAGGAGGCCCGCATGCTGGCCTTGATGCACGAATGCTTGCCCTTGGCCCCGGGGCGCGCAACCCTAACCCACGACATGGACATCGCCTACCGCGCAGCCTACGCGCCGGGCGAAGGCTATTTGGTGTACGCGGGCACCGGCTCGATTGCCGCATTCATCGACGCGCATGGCACCACCCTGCGCGCTGGCGGGCGTGGCCCGGCGCTCGGTGACGAAGGCGCAGGCTACTGGATCGCCCGCGAGGCGCTGGCCTGGGTTTGGCACCAGGAGGATCGCCGCCCCGGCGCTTACCAAGATTCGCCCATGGCCCAGCGCCTTTTGGCCGCCGTAGGCGGCACCGACTGGCAACACAGCCGCAGTTTTATGTACGGCAGCGACCGTGGCCGCATCGGTGCGCTGGCGCTGGAGGTGGCCGCCACCAGCCATGAGGACACATTTGCCCACGCACTGCTGCTGCGCGCGGGGGGTGCTTTGGCAGAACTGGCCCTGCACCTGATCAGCCGCTGCGGCCCGCGCCCGGTGACCGCTGCGGGGCGGGCGCTGCTGCTCAGCCCCTTGATAGAGCAAGGCATGCGCGCCGCCCTGCCGCCCGAGGTGCAGTTGCATGTGCAGCCTGATTTGCAGGCCCACGTCACGGCGGCGCGCCTTGCCGTGCGCCCTGAGCCCAGATAAAAAGTACTTCCAGAGCGAACCAAGCCATGCTTATTCAACGCATCACCGTAGGCGACATCGTTTTACCGCTGAAAACGCCCTTCAAGACGGCTTTGCGCACCGTCACCGAGTTGCAGGACTTGGTGCTGTGCATAGAGACCGACACCGGGCACACCGGCTATGGCGAGGCCGCGCCCACGGCGGTTATCACCGGCGACACTTTGGGCAGCATGCGCGCGGCGCTGGCGCTGATTGCCCCGCGCCTGATCGGCAAAGACCTGCGCAATTTCAACGCACTGCTGGCCATCGTGCACCAGACTTTGCTGCACCACAACAGCCTCAAAGCGGCGCTGGAAATTGCGCTGTACGACCTGCGCGCCCAGCAGTTTGGCGTGCCGCTGTACCAGTTGCTGGGCGGCGGCACGCCGCGCATCAAGACCGACATCACCATCAGCCTGAACGATGGCGCCACCATGGTGCAAGACAGTCTGGCAGCGGTGGCGCAAGGCTTTGATGCGCTGAAAATCAAAGTGGGCGCAGCCGATTGGCGCGCCGATGTAGACAACACGCTGGCCATTTACCGCGCTGTGGGCCCCAAGATCAAGCTGCTTTTGGACGCCAACCAGGCCTGGAGCCCCAAGGAAGCGGTGCGCATCATCCAGGCGCTCGAAAATGCCGGTGTAGATTTGGCCTGCGTGGAGCAACCCGTGGCGGCCGACGATGGCGCCGGCCTGGCTTTCGTGACCGCGCACACCCGCACGCCGATCTTGGCCGACGAATCGGCGCGCAGTGTGCACGATGTGCTGCAGATTTTTGCCACCCACAGTGCCGACCTGATCAACATCAAACTGATGAAAATGGCCGGTATCAGCCAGGCCATCGAGGTGGCCCAACTGGCGCGGCGCCACCAACGCCACTGCATGCTGGGCTGCATGCTCGAGAGCGGCATCAGCGTCACCGCCGCTGCGCACTTTGCCGTGGCCTTTGCCGATGTTGTGCGGCTGATCGACCTGGACGGCCCGATGCTCTGCCAAGGCAGCGCCATCGAAGGCGGCATGGGGATGGACGGCCCTTGGATCACCCTGCCCGATACGCCGGGCCTGGGTATCAGCGCCGTGCGGGGTCTGCGCGATGTGCAGCACTATTAGGGGGCGGCTATGTATGCCACAGCTTTTACCCCACTGCGCAAGCGGTTTTGGCGCGGGGCCCTGCTTGGGGCCTGCATGTTGGCTGGCATGAGCGGCGCCCTGCAAGCGGCAGAGCCGCCGGTAACGCGCACGCTGCAAGCCATCGTGTCCGCGCCAGACACGCCCTTGGCCAGCATGTCTGCATTGGTTATTCGCGGCGGGCAGGTGGTCTACGAAGGCCAATTCGGCCTGCGCCAGATGCCCCAAACCGAGGGCGCGCCCGGCCTGCCGGCCGACCACGAAACGCTGTACCGCGTGGCCTCGGTTTCCAAGCTGGTCACCACCATCGGCCTGATGCGCTTGGTTGAAGCGGGCCAGCTCGACCTGGACGCCGACCTTAGCCAGTACCTGGGCTACGCGCTGCGCAACCCGCACTTTGCGCAAGCGCCCATCACGGCCCGCATGCTGCTGACGCACACCTCGTCCTTGCGCGACGGCGGTGGGTATTTCATGCCCTTGGGCACCTCGCTGCAAACGGCACTGCAAGGCGGCAACCCCGCCGCCTGGGCAAGCCCCCAGGCCGACGCAGACCGCGCGCCGGGACGCTATTTTGCGTATTGCAACCTCAATTTCGTGGTGCTGGGCACGCTCATCGAGCGCATCACCGCCAAGCGTTTTGATGTCTATATGCAAGAGGCCGTGCTGCGCCCGCTGGGCATTGCCGGCGGCTTTACGCCCGAAACCCTGAACCAAGCCGATATCAGCCACCTGGCCGTGCTCTACCGCAAAGGGCAGGACGGCAAATTCCAGCCCAAGGGCCCGTGGGTGGCCCAAACCGACAACTTTCAAGGCCAGATGCCCGCACCGCGCGCCGGTTTGCAGGACTATGTGCCCGGCACCAATGCCAGCGGTTTCGGACCGCAAGGTGGCTTGCGCATCAGTGTGGCCGGCCTGGGGCGCATCATGCAACTGCTGATGAACCAAGGCAGCCTGGACGGGGTGCGCCTGCTGCGCCCAGCATCGGTGGCCGCCATGCTGCAGCCGCAATGGCGCGCGCAGTCCAACCCGGCCCAGGGCGACACTTTGGACAGCTTATTCCAGTCCTGGGCTTTGGGCGCGCAAGTGTTTGTCGATGCCAGCGGCCCCAGCAGCGGGGACCGGCTGGCCGCGCGCGGTGGCATTGCCGCGGTGGGGCACCTGGGCTTTGCCTACGGGCTGCACGCCGGCTTTATTTTTGACCCGGTCAAGCGCAATGGGGTGGTCTATGCCCTGGGCGGCGATGGCGACGACCCGGCGCTGTACCGGGGCCGCTATTCGTCTTTTCCGCTGTGGGAAGAGCGTGTGCTGGACGCCTTGTGGAGCGTTGCCGATCCGGCGCCTTAGCGGGAATTAGTCGCGCCGGCTGATGCGCGCACCCAGCGCCAGCAGCTTTTCCTCGACGCGCTCGTAGCCGCGCTCGATCATGTTGGCGTTTTGCACCGTGCTTTTTCCGCTGGCGCACAGAGCCGCGCCCAACAGCGCCATGCCGGCCCGGATGTCGGGCGAGACCATGGTGGTGCCGCGCAGGCGCGAGCGTCCGCTGATCACCACGCGGTGCGGGTCGCAAACCACGGCATTGGCGCCCATGGCAATCAGGCGGTCCACAAAATACAGACGCGATTCGAACATCTTCTCGAAAAACAGCACATTGCCCTCAACCTGCGTGGCCAGCGTGATCATGCAGCTCATCTGGTCGGTGGCAAATTGCGGCCAGGGGCCGTCGCCGATCACGGGCATGGAGCCGTCGTAGTCGCGCAGCACGCGCAAATCTTGCTGCTCGGGCAAAAAGATGTGGTCTTTGTACAGCTCGATCTTGACGCCCAGCGTGGAAAACACGCGCCGGCACATCCAATAGGAATGCAAATCGGTGCCTTCCACTTTGATTTCACCGCCGGTGGCCGCCGCCAGCGCAAGGTAGGAGGCCGCCTCGATATGGTCGTGGCAGACCTGGTGGGTGGTGCCCGAGAGGGATTCCACGCCCTCCACCGTCAGCTGGTTGGTGCCGATGCCGCTGATTTTTGCGCCCATGGCGTTGAGCATGTGGGCCAGGTCCTGGACGTGCGGCTCGCAGGCGGCGTTGCGGATGATGGTGGCGCCTTGGCTGACCACGGCAGCCATCAAAATGTGCTCGGTGCCCGTCACCGAAGGCTCGTCAAAAAACAAATCGGCGCCACGCAGGCCCTGGGGCACGGCAAAGTCGTAGGTTTCGCCCAATTCCACGCTGGCGCCCAATTTTTGCAGGCCATAAAAATGGGTGTCCAGGCGGCGCCGGCCAATCACGTCACCGCCCGGCGGGTAGAGCGTGGCTTTGCCCAGGCGGTGCAGCATCGGGGCGACGCACAAAATCGAGGTGCGGGTTTTGTTGCACAGCTCGCGGCTGATCTGGCTGCTTTGCAGACTGGCCACATGCACGCTGATGCGCTCGCCACTGCGCTCGACCTTGCCGCCCAGGGCGACGATGACGTCCAGCATATGGCGCACGTCGATGATGTCGGGCACGTTGTCCAGCACCATCTCCTGGTCGGTCAGGATACAGGCGGCGATCATGGGCAAGATGGCGTTCTTGTTGCCCGATGCACGCACGGTGCCACGCAGCGCTACGCCGCCTTCGATTTCAAATGTTGACATGGATCTGTAGAGATGGGGTAAGGAGGCGGTAATGGAGGCGGTAGTGGGGGTACGGTACGGCGATACGCCCAAGGACCGCGTTAATGGCGCCGATTTTGCCATGCGCGCTTCCCGTACACTGTTCTGGTCACAGACCACCCAGGAACGTTTAGGCTATGAAACCATTTTTCTCCCCCTTGCGTCGCCGCAGCCTCCCCCTGGCGCTGGCCGCCTTGCTCAGCGCCGCTGCGGCCGTGCAGCCCGCCGTGGCCGGCACGCCCAAAGACACTTTGGTGCTGGCCGCCGCCTTTGACGACGTCATCACCATGGACCCGGCCGAGGCCTTTGAGATTTCGACAGGCGAAATTCTGGGCAACACCTATGACCGTTTGCTGCGCTTTGATATCAACGACCCGTCCAAATTGCTGGGCGACGTGGCCAAGTCCTGGACGGTATCGGCCGACGGCAAGACCTTCACCTTCACGCTCAAGCCGGGCCTGAAATTTGCCTCGGGCAACCCGCTGGGTGCGGAAGATGTGGCCTTTTCCCTGCAGCGTGCGGTATTGCTGGACAAAACGCCGGCTTTCATCCTCACGCAGTTCGGCCTGAGCAAAGCCAATGTGCGCGATATGGTCAAAGCCACCGGCCCACTGACGGTGACCGTGGAGACCGACAAAGCCTACGCCAGCACCTTTGTGCTCAACTGCCTGACGGCCAACATCGCCAGCATCGTAGACAAGCAGTTGCTGCTGTCCAAAGAGCAAAACGGCGACATGGGCTACGCCTGGCTCAAGACCAATTACGCGGGCTCAGGCCCCTACAAGCTGCGCGAGTGGCGCGCCAATGAAATCCTCACCCTGGAGCGCAACGAGCAGTACGCCGGCACCAAAGCCAAGCTGGTGCGGGTGATTTACCGCCACGTCAAAGAATCGGCCACGCAGCGCCTGCTGCTGGAAAAAGGCGATATCGATATCGCCCGTAACCTCGCACCCCAAGACCTGGCGGCCATGGCCGGCCAGGCGGGCGTCAAGGTGACCTCGACCCCCAAAGGCACTTTGTTCTACATCAGCATGAACATGAAAAACGCCAACTTCGCCAAGCCCGAAGTGCGCGAGGCCATGAAATACCTGGTCGACTATGGCGCCATTGGCGACACCTTGATGAAAGACATCGGGGTGATCCAGCAAAACTTTCTGCCCCTGGGCCTGCTGGGCGCGAGCAAAGTCAACCCTTATAAGTTAGATGTGGCCAAAGCCAAGGCGCTTTTGGCGAAAGCGGGCTTAGCCGATGGCTTTAAGGTAACCATGGACGTGCGCACCGTGCAGCCGGTGCAAGGCATTGCCGAGGCGGTGCAGCAAACCGCCAAGCGCGCCGGCATCGATATCGAAATCCTGCCGGGCGATGGCAAACAAACGCTGACCAAGTACCGCGCCCGCTCCCACGATATGTATATTGGCCAATGGGGTGCCGACTACTGGGACCCGCACACCAATGCCGACACCTTCGTACGCAACCCAGACAACGCCGATGACGCCAAGGCCAAACCGCTGACCTGGCGCAATTCCTGGGCCATCCCGGAGATGACCAAAAAAGCCGACGCCGCCGTGCTCGAGCGCGACCCGGCCAAACGCCGCGCCATGTACGAGGCGCTGCAAACCGAGTTCCGCAAGACCAGCCCGTTTGTCATGCTGTTCCAGCAGACCGAGGTGGCCGCCGTGCGCAGCCATGTGGACGGGCTCAAGCTGGGCCCTACCTCCGACACCACCTACCTCTTTGGCGTCTCCAAACGCTAGGCCGCTTTGCCCGATCTGCCCGAACTGCCCGTGGCCCACCGCGCACCCGCATCAGGCCCGCTACCGGCCGGTAGGCGCCTGCGCCAGGGGCTGCGCGCTGGTGCCCGCTTGTTGCTGGCATTGGTGCTGACTTACCTGGGTTTGCTGGCGGTTACCTTCTTTATCGGGCGGGTCATTCCGGTCGATCCGGTGCTGGCCATCGTGGGCGACCATGCGCCCGAGCATGTGGTGGCTAGGGTCCGGGAGGACATGGGACTCAATAAGCCTCTGTATATTCAGTTTGGCATTTATCTCCACAAAGTTGCGCAAGGCGACTTCGGCACCTCGGTGCTCACGGCCAACCCAGTGATGCAGGACATTGCCCGCGCCTTCCCGGCCACGCTGGAGCTGGCAACAGCAGGCATCTTGATCGGCGTGTTGGTAGGCGTGCCCTTGGGTGTGTGGAGCGCGGTGGGCCGGGGCAGCCTGGTCGATCACCTGGTGCGTGTGATGGGCCTCATCGGTTATTCGGTGCCGATTTTTTGGCTGGGGCTGATGGGGCTGCTGGTCTTTTATGCGCGCCTGGGCTGGGTGGCCGGGCCGGGGCGCATTGATGTGGTTTACCAGTACAGCGTGGAGACGGTCACCGGCTTGCTGCTGCTGGACGCCGCACTGGGCGGGCAATGGGAGGCCTTTGCCAATGCGCTCTCGCACCTGGCCTTGCCCGCCGCCTTGCTCGGGTATTTTTCGCTGGCCTACATCAGCCGCATGACGCGCTCTTTCATGCTCAAAGAATTGGCGCAGGAGTACATCGTCGCCGCGCGGGCCAAGGGCTTGTCCGAGACCCACATTATTTGGCGCCACGCTTTGCGCAACGCCATGGTGCCCCTGGTGACGGTGATCGCCTTGTCTTACGCGGGCTTGCTGGAAGGCTCGGTACTTACCGAAACCGTGTTCTCCTGGCCGGGCCTGGGCCTGTACCTGACCAACTCCCTGCAAAACGCCGATATGAACGCGGTGCTGGGCTCGACCATCGTGGTGGGCTCGGTGTTTATCGGGCTCAATTTGCTCTCCGATGTGCTCTACCAGTGGCTCGATCCTCGCACCCACCGCCGATGAGCCCAAGCCCTACCGCCGCCCAGGCATCCTCGTTGCACGATTGGCTGATGTCCGATCGCCCCGCCTCGCGCCGCCAGGCCGCGCTAGGCCGTGCCTATGCCAGCTGGCGCAGCTTTGCGCGCAACCGATTGGCTTTGCTGGGCCTGGCGATCGTCATCGCACTGGTGCTGGTCGCGGTGTTTGCCGATGTGCTGGCGCCCTACTCGGCCTATACCGGCGACCTGCGCACCACGCGGCTTTTGGCGCCCTCGCCAGCGCATTGGTTTGGCACCGACGACCAAGGGCGGGATATTTTGTCGCGCGTGCTGGTCGGCTCGCGCATCACCCTGACGGTGGTCGTTTTGGTGGCTGTGCTGGCCGCACCGCTGGGCCTGCTGGTCGGCACGGTGGCCGGTTATGCCGGGGGCTGGGTGGACGCAGTGCTGATGCGGGTGACCGATGTGTTTTTGGCTTTCCCGCGCCTGATCTTGGCGCTGGCTTTTGTAGCTGCGCTGGGGCCGGGCATTGCCAACGCCGCACTGGCCATTGCAATCACCTCCTGGCCGCCGTATGCACGCATTGCGCGGGCCGAGACGCTGCAAATTCGCCAAAGCGACTTTATTGCGGCGGTGCAGTTGCTGGGTGCTTCGCCCTGGCGCATTGTGTGGCGGCACATCATGCCGCTGTGCGTGTCCTCGGTGATTGTGCGGGTGACGCTGGACATGGCCGGCATCATCTTGACGGCGGCAGGCCTGGGCTTTTTGGGCCTGGGTGCGCAGCCGCCCATGCCGGAATGGGGCGCTCTCATCGCCAACGGACGCATGTATGTGCTGGACCAATGGTGGGTGGCGGCTGCTCCGGGTGCGGCGATTTTTATCGTTAGCCTGGCCTTTAATCTGCTGGGCGACGGCTTGCGTGACGCCCTGGACCCCAAGGACGGGCAATGACTGGCACGCAACATCCGCAAGCCCTGGCTGCCGCACCGATTTTGGTGGTCGAGGGCCTGCAAGTGGCCTACCCCAACCGCGAGGGGCAGATGGTGCCGGTGGTGCGCGATGTCTCCTTCACCCTGGGCCGCGAGCGTTTGGGCTTGGTGGGTGAGTCGGGCAGCGGCAAATCGCAAACCGGGCGGGCTATTTTGGGTCTGAGTGCACCCGGCGCCCGCGTTAGCGCCAAGCGCCTGGAGTTTCGGGGCACCAACTTGCTGGCCTGCACGCCCGCCGAGCGGCGTGCGCTGCGCGGCCAGAAAATGGCCATGGTTTTGCAGGACCCCAAATACTCGCTCAACCCGGTGATGACGATTGGCCAGCAAATCTGCGAATCATTGCAGGCGCATGCCAGGCTGACCCGCGCGGCAGCCAAGGAAAAAGCCTTAGCCGCCCTGCGCGCGGTGCAGTTGGACGACGCGGAGCGCGTGTTTTCGCTCTACCCGCACGAGGTTTCGGGTGGCATGGGCCAGCGCGCCATGATCGCCATGATGCTCATTGCCCAGCCCGAGCTGCTGATTGCCGACGAACCCACCTCAGCGCTGGACGTGACGGTGCAGCTGGAAGTTCTGGCCCTCTTGGACAGCCTGGTCTCGCAAAGTGCGATGGGCCTTTTGTTGATCTCGCATGACCTGCGCCTGGTCTCGCGCTTTTGTGACCGGGTGCTGGTGATGTACCGCGGAAAAATCGTCGAAGAAATCGCCGCCCACCAGTTGCACCAGGCCCAGCACCCCTACACGCAAGGCCTGCTCAACTGCCTGCCTCGCCTGGGCCAAAGCCGCCATCCCTTGCCGGTGCTGGACCGGCGCCCGGAGTGGTCGCTGTGAACGCGTCGGCCCTGGGTCTGCAAGTACAGGGCCTGCGCGTGGCCTATGGCGATTTTGTGGCCGTGGCCGACGCCAGCTTTCGCGTGGAACCGGGGGCGAGCTTTGGCATTGTGGGCGAATCCGGCTCGGGCAAATCGACCGTGCTGCGGGCGATTTGCGGCCTGGCGCCGATGCAGGCAGGCCAGGTGCAATTGCTCGGCACCGATGCGCGCGCGCTTGCGGCGCCGGACAGCAAAGCCTTTAGACGTCAGGTGCAAATGGTTTTTCAGGACCCCTATGGTTCGCTGCATCCGCGCCAGACGGTAGACCGCATGCTGGCCGAGCCACTAGATATCCACCATCTGGACCGGCCCCAGGCGCGCATCGAAGAGGCCTTGGACCAGGTCGGACTAGGCAGCGCCTACCGCTTTCGCTACCCGCACCAGCTTTCGGGCGGCCAACGCCAACGCGTGGCCCTGGCCCGCGCGCTGATCTTGCAGCCGCAAGTGCTGCTCTTGGATGAGCCCACCTCGGCGCTGGACGCCTCGGTGCAGGCCGAAGTGCTCAATGTGCTGGAGAGCCTGCGCGCACACTTGGGCCTTACCTTCTTGATGGTCAGCCACGACCTGGCAGTCGTCACCCATTTGTGCGACCAGATTTTGGTTATGCAGCACGGCCACAGCGTGGAGCAAGTCTCTGCCGCGGATTTAGCGGCCGGCCGTGTCAGCCAGGAATACACCCGCAGCCTGATGCGCGCGGCCGAAGGCTTTGTGCGCAGCGGTACCGAATTGCTTACCAATTAATATTGGTAAATGTCGCTTGCTGGTGCAAATTCATGGCGACGACGACACGCCGGCCTTGGGTGGCTGGTACCTCGTGGGTGAGTATGCCGGGAAACATGACCAACATATTGGTCTTGGGCTGCACCGGGTATTTGCCCGAGAAAATAATCGGCGCGCTGTCCTCATGGGCCTCTAGATAAATAGCGCAGCCAAAATCGGCAGGGAAATGGTTATGTGGCTGGGTATAACTGGCCTCTTCATAAATAATGCCCCAGCACTCGCTCACGATCATTTCAGTGTCGGGCGGCGGATGGCCTACTGCCAATAATTTAGACGCCTCTTTGCTCACTTGCAGAACCACTTGCATCAAGGGCCCGAATTTGTCCGAGACCAAATGGCTGCGCCAAGGACTCATATATTCGGCCTTGACATTGGACAGCGGCGAGACCGGGTGCGTGACACTGAGATCATCTATCGCCTGGCGGGCCATATCTAAAGCCGGCAGCACGGGTGATAAATCGCACACAAATATCGGCACATCGGCGTGGGCAGTAAATGGGCTAAGCGCAACCATAGGCGATAGATGCAATGGCCAAATCCGAAAAATCCGGCCCCAGGGCAGTGGAAAGGGCTGCAGCTTACAAATCTGCGCGCCGGGCCCATTTGACGTGCGTCAAAACCTGTGCAGGGTATTTGCTAAAAACACCGTAATGGCTTTTTCAACGGTATCGGCCTGGGCTGACCCACGGGCACCCGCGTCTACGCGTACCGCCGGACTGCTGCGGGCATAAAAATGCGGTTTCCCCGGGACCAGGTATCGCTGCAAGGGCATACCAACCGCTTGCCCTGCCCGCTCTAATTCTTCGGTGCGGGCTATTGCCTCCGGTAAATCTAATTCGCTGGAGAACAACAAGGCAGGGGCCCGGTGGGAGGACTGGCCTAAATAATGCGCCGCATCCTCAAAAGCCATGCCGCCCGACAACGAGATAATTGCCGCCGCGGGCGCGCCTAGCGCATAACAGGCATAGCTGGCCGCAATCGCACCGGAGGAAAACCCGCCAAGCGCCATGCGGGCTGAATCGATATTCCAACGGGCAGCATGCTGCGCGACAAAGGTAAATGCGGCAGCAATATCGCATATCGCCGCCTCCACGCCGTCTATTAATTGCGCTGAAGTGGCCGGCGGCAAGCCCATGAGATTGCGGACGAAATTAACCCGCTCACTGCTGACACTGCGGTTTTGCAAAATCGGCGCAGGCTGGGGCGGCGGGCATTCTTGGGTTAGGCGGTAATCCAAACTGAAACATACATAGCCCTGGCGGGCCAGTATTTGGCAATATTCGCTTACGGGGGTATTGGGCGAACCATCTTGCGCAAACGCATCGTCCGATTTGGAGCCTCGATGAAAAGCCCCGCCATGGGCCAGGAGCACGGCCGCGCGCGCAGGCTCCGACGGCGCGCCGGTGGGCGGCAAATACACATCGACCAACAGCGGACGCATCGTGGGTTGCGCGCTGCCGTGGCCTACCGGGACGCTCCCGCACACGACGTCGCGCTCCATTGGCACACCGATATCCGCTTTTTCCATGATCCACGCCCCATAAAAATGCAATGAAGCGCAGATTAGCGCAAATTGGCGTATGAGCGCCCCTTCTGCGCCCCTGCCTGCCATTGATATGCATCAAGCCGAGGCTGGTCCAATCCGCTAGAGTCGGGTTTTCCGCCAACCAGGTAGCCCCAATATGACCACCAGCCACGAAGCCCAACGCGCCAAAATCATGGAAGACATTCACCTTGTCATCCAGGACACCCAGGCCCTGCTGCGCATGACCGCCCACGAGGCCGGCGATGAAGCCGCCGCAGTGCGCGCCCGTGTCCAAGAGCGGCTGGCCCAAGCCATCGCAGAGATGCACGCCCTGCAGGAGTCCGCCCTGCGCAGCACCAAAGAAGCGGCCGAGGCGACCGAGCAGTTTGTGCAAGACCATCCCTGGAAGTCGGTCGGCATTGCCGCCGTCGCCGGGCTGGCATTAGGCCTTTTGATCAGCCGGCGTTAAGCGGCAACGCCGATGAGCAGCCCGCCTGCAGCCGGAATTTTTGGCTCCCTGCGCCAACTCCTCACCGATTTGCGCGATCTGGCCATCGTGCGCCTGGAGCTTTTGGGCACCGAGCTGGAGCTGGAAAAGCGCCGCTGGTTGCTGACGCTCTGTCTGGCCGCTTTGGCTTTGGTGTGCCTGGCGCTGGGCCTGGTCATGGCCAGCATGGCGGTAGTTTTGGTGTTTTGGGACAGCTACCGCATGACAGCGGTCACCGGCCTGGCATTGTTTTTCGGGCTGGCCGGTGCGGGTTTGCTGTGGACAGCGGTACGCAAAATGCACAACCCGCAGGGCGCATTTCACGCCAGCATCACCGAATTGCGGCGCGATATGGGCGCCAGCGCGCCCGATAGAAAGCCCTAGCCGCCATGCGCCAATCCGAACTTTTAGCCCAGCAAGCACGTCTGATCGAACGCAGCACCGCGCTGCGCACCAGCGTCCGTGCCCATGCTGCAGACATTGCCGCGCCCTTCTCTAGCGCCCGACAGGCCGTGGACGGCATCCGCGCGCTGCCCGTATCCCAGATCGTGGGGCTGCTTGCACTGGGGCTGGCAGGCCGCAAGTTCAGCCGGGGCCTGCTGCCCCTTATGCGCTTGTGGGATATGTGGCGGGCATGGAAAACCTAGACTGCCTGGCCTGGGCCCGGTCACTGGTCCGCAAACCCGATGCACACAAGGGCGACCACGGCAAAATTCTGCTGATAGGCGGCGCACCCGGCATGACCGGCGCCTTGGTCTTGGCTGGCCAAGCGGCGCTGTACAGCGGCGCGGGCTACACCCAGCTGTTGATGCTGGATGACGCCAGCGCCCATGTCGTACCCAGCCAGCCTGAGCTCATGGTCCACAGCGCTGCGCTTTGGCATGGCCGTGCTGCGCAAGCCCTGGCCCAAATCGGCCCCGACCTGATAGCCATCGGGCCGGGGCTGGGCCAAAGTGCCCATGCCCGCCATTGGCTCCAGGCGGCGCTGCAATGGAACGGGCCCTTGGTGCTGGACGCTGACGCGCTCAATATCCTTGCACAGGACGCCCCATTGCTGCACAGCCTGGCACAGCGGGCGGCACCCGTCTGCCTGACGCCTCATCCCGGCGAGGCGGCCCGGCTGCTGCAATGGGACGGCGCACAAGTCCAAGCCGACCGCCCAGGCGCGCTAGGCAGCTTAATCAAGCGCACTGGGAGCACTGTCGTGCTCAAGGGCCAGCACACGCTGGTGGGTGCGCCCAACCAAACACCGCGCCGTTGCCTGGAGGGCAATCCCGGCATGGCCACCGCCGGGATGGGCGACGTGCTCACAGGCTGCATCGCCGCATTGGCGGGCCAGGGGATACGTGTCGCCCTGAGCCTGTGGCAGGCCAGCTGCCTGGGCGTGCAGGTGCATGCCCGCGCGGGCGACCAGCTGTGCGCTGCGGGCATCGGACCCATCGGCTTGACGCCCTCCGAGCTGGCGCGCCAACTGCGCATCGTCATCAACCAGGCCGCCGCGCAATAGCATATTGAGCCGGGTTTGGATACCCCAATTTGGCATGCAAACCCGGTCCTAGAATGGCTTTTTCCCCACGAACTGGGGGCATGAAAACCGCTTCGGAGCCGCACCACCATGAACCAGATTGACCTGAAAAATTGCCACGCCATCGTCACCGGAGGCGCGCGCGGCATTGGCTACGCCGTGGCCGAGCGACTGCTCGCCTCGGGCGCCCATGTGGCGCTTTGGGACATGGACGCAAGCAAATTGGCTAGCAGCGTGGCGGCACTGCAAGTGGCGCATCCCGGTCAGCAAGTAAGCGGGCAGGCGCTGGACATCAGCGACGACGCCAGCGTGCAACGCGAAGCCAATGCCTTAGCCTCGCGCTGGGGCCGCATCGATATTTTGGTCAATAACGCGGGCATTACCGGTGGCAATGGCCTGACCTGGGAGCTAGAGCCGGCCGTCTGGCGCCAGGTGATCGAGGTCAACCTGATCGCCCCCTACCTGACCTGCCGCGCCGTGGTGCCGCACATGCTGGCTGGCGGCTGGGGCCGCATCGTCAACATTGCGTCGGTGGCCGGCAAGGAAGGCAACCCCAACGCCTCGCACTACAGCGCCTCCAAAGCCGGCCTGATCGGGCTGACCAAATCGCTAGGCAAAGAGTTGGCCCAAAAGAATGTCCTGGTCAACGCCATTACGCCCGGTGCGGCCAAGACAGATATCTTTGACCAAATGACGCAGCAGCAAGTCGACTACATGCTGTCCAAAATGCCCATGGGCCGCTTCTTGCAGGTGCAAGAGGTGGCGGCCATGGTGGCCTGGCTGGCTTCGGAGGACTGCTCGTTCACCACCGGCGGCGTATTTGACATTTCGGGCGGTCGGGCGACGTACTGAGCGCCGCCGACAGGCGCACGCATGCGCGCCCTATGCGCGTAAACCCTTAGCCCACAGCACCCCGTCCATCGTCCGCATGGACGATGAGTGCAGGTGCAGCGCTTCCTAGACTGGAGACCACACACCGCCAGGACTGGAGCAGCTATGTTGAAGCGTAATTGGCCTTTGATCGTACTCACGCTGATCGCCACCGTGCAGTTCTTCGATCGGGCCATGATGGTCATCGTCATTGAGCCCATCAAACAAGAATTTGGCCTGAGCGACTCCCAGTTGGGCATGGTCTCGGGCCTGAGCTATGCCGCAGCATTTGCCCTTGCCGGCATTCCGCTGGGCTGGCTGGCTGACCGAGTGAACCGACGCAATTTGCTGGCGGCACTTTTGGCGCTATGGAGCGGCTTCGTATTGTTGGCCGGTGGCGCAAGCAGCTTTGTCGGACTGATTGCTGCGCGCATAGGCATCGGCGCCATGGATGCGGGCGGCCAGCCCTGCTCCGTCTCTATCATTTCAGACCTGGCGAGCCGCGAAAAACGCGCCGGTGCCGTGGCTACTTTCTATGCCGGCGTCCCCCTGGGCATGCTGCTGGGTTTCATGGGCGGCGGCTTGATTGCCGCCAACTATGGCTGGCGGACTGGCTTTTTTGTCGCAGCCGTCCCTGGGCTGCTGCTGGCAGCGTTGCTTTGGTTTACGGTGCCAGAACCGGCGCGCGGCGCCACCGAAAAGGCCAGCGCCGAACCGCCACAAAGCGCCCCCAGCCTGGGTGAGTCCTTGCGCTTTATGCTGGGCCAGCCCTCGTTGCGCATGGTGATTTTGGGCAGCATCTTGGTGACTTCCACCTCCTCGGCCATGATGAGCTGGATTGGCTCTTTGCTGATCCGCACCCACCAACTCTCCCTGCCCGAAGTGGGCATCATGACCTCTTTGTGCATGGGCGGCTTTGGCGCCATTGGAACCGTATTTTTCGGACGCCTGGCCGACCGCCTGGGTGCCCAGTCCATGCGCTGGCAGCCGCAGCTCATGGCTGCGGGGGCTGCGTGGATTGCCGTTTTCGGCGCTGCCGTCTGCCTGCTGCCGTCTGTGGCGGGCGTGGCCGTGGCACTGGCGCTGTTTGCCGCTGGCGTGGCCGGTCTGAACGGCCCGACTTACGCCCTCACCCAAAGCCTGGTACAGGTGCGCATGCGCGGGGTGTCCATGTCGGTGTTGGTGGTTTTGCTCAATTTGATCGGCGTGGGGCTGGGCCCGACGATTGCCGGCGTGCTTAGCGATGTGTTCTCGGTGCAGTACGGGCCCGACTCGGTGCGCTGGGCCATGGCTTGCGTGCTGGTGCTCAACCTCCCGGCCATCTTCATTTTCGCCCGTGCCGCCCGCAACATTGAGGCCGATCTGGCCCGGGCCCAGCAATGACACACCCCCGATTTCCTGACCCCTATGGAGGCTGAAGTACGTAAAAACCCTCCCCTCACTTTTTACAACACTCTCGTCCACTTGGACGATGTTCGGGCGTTTAGCGGCACCTACATTGCATACACCAGCAGGGCTGCCACCACTATTTTTTAGGAGACATCAATGAAAAAAGCACAGAAAAATCGCCTCTTTATGCGGGCTGTACCCTTGGCCGTAGCGGCCGCCTTTGCGCCCAGCGTCTGGGCCCAGGCTGCATTGGAAGAGGTCGTGGTAACGGCCCAGCGCCGCGCGGAGCGCCTGCAGGACATTCCTCTGTCGATTACCACGCTCACTGGCGCAGACATGGAGCAGCGCGGCATGGAGGGATCGTCAAGCCTGCGTGGAGCCGTGCCTAATTTGAATATGGCCCCAGCGCCAGTGTCGGGCCTGATCGGCGCAATCGCTATGCGTGGCATGTCCTCAGGCCAGCCCTCAATCTGGGCAGACCCAGCCGTTGGCATCTACGTCGATGGCGTTTTTGTCGGCAAAAACCAGGGCATCTTGACCGACCTGGTCGACATCGAGCGCCTAGAAGTGCTTCGCGGACCGCAAGGCACCTTGTTTGGCCGCAACACCCAGGCCGGCGCGATCAATTTTGTGACCCGCCGCCCCTCGGGCACCTTCATGGGCAACGTAAGCGTCGAGATGGGCGACTACGGACGGCACATTGAGCGTGTTTCGGTGGATCTGCCTAAGGCCGATATGCTCAGCGTTAGCCTAGCCGCACGCAATGAGAAGCAAAACGGCTTCATCACCAACGAGAAAGGCCAGTCCTTCGGTGACAAAAACCGCCAAGGGCAGCGCCTTGCGGTTCGCCTAGAGCCCAACAAAAACACGGTCATCGATTACTCCTACGACCGTACAGATATCAATGAAGGCTTGCCCGTAGGCTCCTTGATTGCTTCCACCGGCTATCTAGGCGGGTATTCACCTGCCGTACAGGGCGCCAACTATTACACCTACTTCCAAACCATGGTGCCCGCTGCCTATGGCGGCCTGGGCCCACAGCTCAAACCCTTGGCCAACCCCGACTACCCAACCACCATCAACGCCACCGCAGGCGACTTGTACCAACGGATGGGCTTGACTGGTAACACGCTGAGCGTGAGCCATAAGCTTGACGCCCAAAACGCGATCAAATATATCTATGGCCAGCGCTCCATGACCTATGGCGATCGCTCTGACTACGATATGACGGCGCTCAATGTTTTCACCGGACAGCGTGACACCGACTACAAAACCACCTCGCATGAGCTGCAATTAACAGGTAGTAGTGCAGCCTTGAAATACGTTGCAGGCCTGTATTTATTTACCGACAGTGGCACAACGCTACAGCGTCAAAGCGGTGGATTCTTCAATTTCTCCACCTTCTCACCTGGCTACAAGCTGGCCAACTTCAGTGTCAGCAGTGATGCCCAAGCGGTGTTTGGACAACTCGATTACGACCTAAGCAAGCAAACCACCCTGACAGGTGGCCTGCGTTGGACGTCTGAGAAAAAGGGCATGCGCACTTGGCGCTTTAATTCCAATGCCAGCTTTGACCCGGTAACCTCCACCTTGGATGTCAGTGGCGAACAAACATTCGCAGCGACAACGCCCAATATTGCACTGGTTCATAAAATTGATGCCAACACCAATGTATTCGCGCGTATCGCCAGCGGCTTCAAAGCGGGCGGCTTCCCCGCCGAGGCGCCTGTCACCAGCCTGGGTGGACCTAACACGGCCTTCTTGCCGGAGCGTTCTACCAGCTATGAAGTGGGAACCAAAATGGGGCTCATGGGCGGCAAGGCGCAACTCAATATTACTGGCTTTGTGACTAAAGTTACCGATATGCAAATGAGTCTGCTGCCCCCGGGAAGTACAACGCCTACCATGGTGAATGCAGCGCAAGCCACAACCAAGGGCCTAGAGGTTGAGGGTCAAATCCTGCCCGCCAACGGTGTGCGTCTCTATGTGACCTATGGTTATCTTGATGCCGCTTTAGACCAGTACATGACCTATAGTCCATCGGGCCAATCTATCGACGCGGCCTCCAACACCGTGATGCCAGCAGCACCGAAGAACACGCTTAATCTGGGTGTAGACGCATTGCTGGGCAATACGGGAATGGGCACCCTGCGCGGAATCGTAGACTTGCGCTATGTCTCCAGCCGCTACAACTACGCCGGTCAAATTGACCCCTTGGCGGCCAACGCGGCAATTGGCAACTCGGCCGCAGAAGCCGTCATGCCGGCGCTCACCACGGTCAATGCACGCTTGCTGCTGTCAGACTTGAATGTGGGTGGTCCGGGCTCTGGAAGCGTTTCGCTGTGGGTGAAAAACCTCTTTGATGAGCGCCAAATGGTTGCCCAAATGGACGTTGGCGGCTACTACCAAGTGGGCTACTGGAGCGAGCCGCGAACAGTGGGCGTGAATTTCAACTACCGCTGGTAATCAAACCCGTGCCAGCCTTATACCGAGGTGCTGGCACGAATTTCCAAAAAAGGCTGCTTGTACCTGCACAAAATGTGGGCCCAAGCAGCCTTTTTTTATATGTCCTGGAAAAGCGGCTTGTACACGCTTGATTGCCTGGAGATACATGAAACTCTTGCGTTTTACGATATTTAACCTACGGTAAATTTCTTTTTTTTGCACAGCAAATACCATGAACACATCTGACCACGCGACCCCAGACATTGCGCATCTACTGGAGCGCATGAAGCTTGCGCAGCAATCCCAGGGGTTTGTGCCTGCGGCATTGCGTATCGATCGTCTCCATCGGCTAATGCGTTTGCTCCAAAATAATGTAGAAGAATTTTGCTCAACGCTGAATGCGGACTTTGGTCAGCGCTCACGCGAAACCACATTAATGAACGATATTTTGGCGACCTTCAGCAGCATGAAATATGCTCGCAGTCAAGTTCCAAACTGGATGCGGCAGGACCAACGCGCCGGCGTTTTCCCATTTAATCTTTTTGGCGCCCGGGTAGAGGTTCGGCATGATCCAAAAGGCGTGGTTGGAATTTTGGGAACCTGGAACGTTCCCTTGTTTACATCGCTGGCGCCACTGGCATCCGTACTGGCTGCTGGCAATCGGGCGATGATTAAGCCATCGGAACACACACCACAAACGGCAGCGCTGCTGGCCCGTTTAGTGGCTAATTTTTTTGATGAAGATGAGCTCGCCGTAGTCAATGGTGGGGTCGAAGTATCCACAGCCTTTAGTCAGCTGCACTTTGACCATATTGTCCTCACCGGCAGTGCGCGCATTGGGCGCTCCGTCATGCGTGCAGCGGCCGATAAGCTGGTTCCTGTTACCTTGGAATTGGGCGGCAAATCGCCAGTCCTCATTGGCAAGTCCGCATCTATCGAAAAAGCCGCCCACCGGATAGTGCTAGGCAAGACCATGAATGCCGGACAAATCTGCGTAACGCCAGATACGGTTTATTTGCCAGAAAACAAATTGGAAGAATTCATTCATGCCTGTATCCGGGAACATCAAGCCATGTACCCCACTGGTGCGCAAGATGCAGGTGTCACCTCGATCATCAATGCCTCACACCAACAACGATTAGAAAAATACCTGCAAGAACTAGCGTCGCGCCAAGTTCGGGTCATTGCATGCGGGCGCCATGTGACGGATACGGCCGAAGCCATCAAACAAAAATGCTGGCCTTTGCATTTGGTTATTTCGCCCCCTGCCGACTCCAGCATTGCACAAGACGAAATTTTTGGACCTTTGCTTCAAATTGAAACTTATTCAGATATCCGTGATGCAGTAGGCAAAATCAACGCTGGCGATCTTCCTTTGGCCTTGTATTACTTTGGTCACGATGCCCAGGAAGAGCGATGGGTATTAGATAACACCCGCTCAGGCGGGGTGACGATCAATGATGTACTTATTCACGTTGCTGCGCATGATGCACCCTTTGGTGGCGTTGGCGCCTCGGGCATGGGCAAGTACCATGGCAAGGAAGGATTCCTGGAGTTTAGCCATGCAAGAACGGTTTATCGAAGCGGGTGGTGGGACCCGCGCAAAACCTTTGGCCTGGTGCCCCCCTATAGCGAGAAAGTATTTTCACAACTTAGAAAATCGATTCGCTGACTAAGTTCAAAAAAGGCAATCGGCTACAGCAGACGCACCATGTCCGACACAGCTTACGATTACATCATCATTGGCGCAGGTTCGGCCGGCGGAACGCTGGCTTCGCGCTTGAGTGAGAACGGTCAACACCAAGTCTTGCTCCTGGAGGCTGGGCAAACCCACAAGCGTTTTATGGTCACAATGCCCGCGGGCTGGGGCGCGATGACTTACGACCCGCGCTACTCTTGGATGCACATGACCGAGCCAGAGACCTGGGCCGGAGGACGACGTCTATCCATGCCACGCGGCAAAATGCTGGGCGGGTGCTCGTCAATTAACGGAATGATTTATATCCGTGGCCATAAAAATGACTATGCCGATTGGGTTAGTGCAGGAGCAAGCTCATGGGGGTGGGATGACTTACTGCCCTACTTCAAACGTACCGAAGATCAGCTGCACATAGCCAATGATTTACATGGTAACGGAGGCCCCCTGACCGTAGCCAACAATGAAAATGTGCACCCCATAACGCAGGCCATGCTCGATGCCGCTCAGCAAGCGGGGCTTTCATTGGTGGATGATTTCAATGACGGGTGGGCACAAGGGGCCGGAATTTACCAACTAAATTACAAAGGCGGCGAACGCTCGTCGATTGCACGCAATGCCCTAGAGCCCGCTATGCATCGGTCTAATTTGCATGTCATCACGGGCGCGATGGCTCAGCAAATATTATTTGACGGCACGCTGGCCATGGGCGTCATTTTTAAACGTGACGATGGCAGTATCCACACAGCGCGCGCCCGAAGGGAAGTCTTGTTGTGCGCCGGTGCGATTCAATCCCCCCAATTATTGATGTGTTCGGGCCTAGGTCCTGCGGACCATTTGCAAGCCCATGGAATAAAGGTGATAGCGCCGCTGGTTGGCGTTGGAGCCAATTTACAAGACCATGTCTGTGCGCCTATGTCTTGGCGCCTCAAGTCCATGGTGCGAAGTCGCAACCCCGACTTTCAGGGCATGGGCTTGGTTCGCTCCATGCTCCAATACCTGATTCGCAGGGCGGGCCCAATGGTCAGCCCGCCAGCGGAATTTGGCGCCTATCTGCAAAGTGATCCGGCACTTCCCTATAACGATATTCAGGTTTTTGGTTTACCGGTGACCGGTCAACCACCCAAGGACGCCAAGGGCACCAAAGCACCACGTCCCGATGATTTTGACGGTTTCACCTTGGCGCCCTTTCAGGTTCGCCCGTTTTCGCGCGGGCATATCCGTCTCAAAAGCCGCGATGCCAACGATCATCCCGCAATTACGATGAATTATTTGACCGACCCCCGAGACCGACGTGCTTTGCTGTGGGCCTTGCGCCAGTTGCGCGTAATCGCAAAGCAGCCGGCACTAGCCGCCTTAACCGATTTTGAATGTCGGCCAGGCGCCGATATCCAGACGGACGAGGACTGGCTCTCGTGGATTCAGCCCATGCTTTCTACCGGCTACCACCCGGTAGGCACATGCCGAATGGGTCGGTCCTCTGACCCTTTGGCGGTTTGCACGCCAGATCTGCGTGTGCGAGGCGTGTCTGGCCTGCGGGTGATTGATGCATCCGTCATGCCCAACATTATTTGCGGCAATACCCATGCAACAGCAGTTGTTATTGGCGATAAAGGTGCAGATTTGGTACTTGGCCAAGAAAGACACCTTCATTAGAAAGCTTGCGCAATGAATCTGTTGGCGATTGCTCCTTGGATGGGGCTTATTGGGTTGCTCGGTCTGGCTGGATTGATGGCGATTAAACAACCGATCGGACCCCATGTTGCGGGTGCAGGTATTCGAAAGCTAGGCGTTCTTGGTTTACTAGGGCTGTCTGGCTTTTGGTTTGACGGCGCGGGCGCTATGGGTGCTTTCGGTGCCCTGGGTTTATGGAATCACCCGAATATTCGATACAAAATCTTCGGGTATTTGGGGCCGCTGGGGGTAACAGGAATTCCATTTTTGGTGTTCGCGCGGTAAATTGGATCTCGGGGCCTATATCGAAACAATCTAAAATAAGTCTATGGCTTCTGTGCAAAACACAAAGCCAACAGCGTTTTTTATCCCCAAGCGCCGGCTTGTCGTAGCCGCAGCGCTTGTTTTTTTGGGCGCCTACCTTGCAAAATCTATCCTTTATCAGCGCAGGCTTGCGCCTAGTGTCTTTATCTCTGGTGCTGCTTTGCGGCGGCGCAGCAATTTCAGCCGATGAGGCCGTGCGCCCGGATGTGGCCAAGTTACTGATCAAAGCCCAGGAGTTGCATGGCCAAAAGCAGTATGCACAAGCCTTGGGGCAAATTGCCGAAGTGGAGAAATTTGCGCCCTCTAATGCGCTGGAGCGTTTTCACACCGAGCGCATGCGCGCCATGGTGCTCCTGTCCAATAACGACCAGGCAGGCGCTGCGCAGGCCTTAGAGGCAGCCTTGGCCAGCGAGCGCGGTGATGCCGCAGACCGCATGGCCATCATGGAGAACCTGGTGCTGGTGCACTACCGCGCCACCGCCTACGAGAAGTCCGCCGTCTGGGCTGAACGCTACCTCGCGCAAGGCGGCACCAACGCAGGAATCGCCAATGTGCAGATCCAGGCACTGTACCTTTCCAAGCAGTACCCCAGCGCGGCCACCTTGCTCAGTAAGCAAGTCAACGAGACCATCGCAGCCAAGCGTGCACCCACCGAGGTTCAGATGCGTATGCTCGCCAGCGCTTACCAGCAGAGCAAAGACGACGCCAATTACCTCAAAACGGTCAAGATCATCGCCCGCTTTTACCCCAAGCCGGAAATTTGGCAAGAGCTGATTTACCGCGTTCTAGCCCGCAATGACTTTCCCGATGCCTTGGAGACCGACAGCAACCGTCTGCTGCGGGCCACCAAGTCGCCCATCAAAACCGCCGAGCTCATGGAGCAAGCCCAGTTGACGCTCAAGACGGGTTATGCCGGCGAGGCTTTTGACATTCTCTCGGCCATAGACCGCAAAGACCCCGCTATAGCCGCCACGGAGCTTGCCCGCTTGGACCAAATGCTCGGCAAGGTCACCCGCATGCGCCAGGAAGATGAAGCTGGCTTGGCCAGTCTGGACGCCCGCATGGATGCGGCCAAAGACCCCAACTTGCTGGTCAACGCTGCCCTGAGCCTGTCTTTTCTGGGGCAACATGCCCGGGCCGTGGCCATGGTCGACAAAGCCTTGGCCAAGCCCGCGCTGCGCCAAACCGAGATCGCCAAACTGCGCAAAGTCTATGTATTGGTACGCGCCGACAAGCGTGATGACGCGCTGGCGCTGCTAGACACGTTTACCGGCGCGAGCGCCGAGGCGGAGCTGGCCGGCCTGTGGCGTCTGTTCCTGCAAAGCAGCGCCGAGCTGGCCAAGCAGTAGAGGCCCCCTAGCCCGTCAAACTGCCGCCCTTGAGCACGGTTTGGTTGACCGTATCGCCCTCGGTGTGGGCATCGGGCTGGTTGAAGGTGACGCGCTGGTTCACCCGACGGTGCGGCCAGTAATCGGCCAAGGCGTAATGTTGGGTGCTGCGGTTGTCCCACACGGCGATAGCGCCGGCCTCCCAGGCATGGTGGATCATGAATTCGGGCTTTTTGAGCCATTGCAGCAGGAAATGCAGCACGCCTGCGGCCTCCTCGCGGTCCACACCCAGGATTTTTCGGGTGAAGTCGGCATTCACAAAAATGCATTTACGGCCCGAGCCCGGATGCAGGCGTACCACCGGATGGATCACCGGTTTGAAGGCCCGAATTGCATTGACCAAAGCCTCCTCGCCTGCGCGCCCTAGGGCATCGCGAAAGCCCGAGGTCTCCCAAGTGTGCTCGGCACTGAGTGTCTCCAGGTAGGTTTGCATCGCCGGCGAGAGCCATTCATAGGCCTTGCTGGTGCTGATCCAGCAGGTGTTGCCACCGGCCGGGGGGATCTCGGTAATCTGGATGGCAGTGCCCAGCGGGGGCTGGGGCTTCCAGCTGATGTCGGTGTGCCAGCTGTCAATCGAGGGCGGGCGGGCGCGGTCCGACACGATCATCTCCAACTCGGGTACGCCGGGCATGCGGTCAAAAAACGAACCCTGTGAAACCGGTCCGAATACGCGGGCCAGCGCCACATGCTGCTGGGGCGTGATGGTTTGGGGCCGGAAGAAAATCACTTCAAAATCATCCAAAGCCTGGCGCAGTTCAGCCTCGACTTGCGGGGTGAAGGGCTGGGTGAGGTCCACATCCTCAATCCAGGCGGCAAAGTTGGGCATACGCGGCACCGGACGGATGTGGTGGTAGCGCGCGGGAATATCGATAAGTTCCAATTCACGGGAGTTAGCCATGCTTTGCCTCGGTTAGATGGGGTTATACAAGGATGATTGGACACCATTGGAGCGGATCAAGGCACCAATAGCAATAGTCTTTTTGGACGATTGAGGCCCCCGGCCCGGTGCCTATGCTAGCCACCTAAAGGCCTGAGCCCTTCCCCCACCGACACAGGAGTACGTATGCGACTGAAGAACAAAGTAGCGCTGGTCACCGGCGCAGGACAAGGCATGGGCCGCGCCATTGCGCGCCGTTTTGCCGCCGAGGGCGCGACCGTGGTGGCGCTGGACGTCAACCTGGAGGCGGCCCAAGAAACACTGGCGGGCCTGTCAGGCAAGAGCATCGCCCGCAAAGTCAACATCGCCAACAGCGCCGAAGTGGCCGCCCTGGTCGCAGAGGTGGTGGACACGCTGGGCAGTGTGGACGTGCTGGTCAATAACGCCGGCGTGGGCTCGGTCGACGCTTTCGCCGACATCCCGGACGCCACCTGGGAGCGCGTCATTGGCGTGAACCTGACGGGCGCTTTTTACTGCGCACGCGAAGCGGTGCGCGCCATGCAAAAAGCCGGTACGCAGGGCGTGGTTATCAATGTCGCCAGCACAGCCGCTGTCTCGGGCGACGGTCCGGCCCACTACTGCGCCTCCAAAGCCGCCCTGATGGGCCTGACGCGCAGCATGGCCAAGGAACTGGCCAGCCAAGGCATTCGGGTCAACACGCTGGTTCCCGGCCCGACCAACACGCCGATGATGCAAAGCATCCCGCAGGAATGGACCGACGCCATTATCAAAGGCGTGCCCATGGGCCGCATGGCTGAGCCCGAAGACATTGCCGATGTGGCCCTGTTTTTGGCCAGCGACGACAGCCGCTTTGTCACGGGCCAAAACCTGGCCGTGAACGGCGGCAGCGCCTTTATTTAAATTAGGAGACAGCATGGCACACGGTCGATTGCACAACAAAGTCGCCTTCATCACCGGTGGGGGCAGCGGCATTGGCGAAGCCACTGCGCTGCGTTTTGCCGAGGAAGGCGCCCACGTCGTCGTCTGCGGGCGCCGCTTGGAGCCCCTGGCACAGGTGGTGGCGCGCATCGAGGCCGCTGGCGGACAAGCGCGGGCCATGCAAGTGGACGTCTCGGACGAGGCAGCGCTGACCAGTGCCATCGAAAAAACGGCTACCGAGCTGGGCGGCTTGGATATTTTGGTCAACAACGCCATGGCTTATAGCTGGGGCACGATTGACGCCACCAGCACCGCAGACTGGCACAGCAACTTTGCCACCTCGGTAGACGGCACTTTTTGGGGCACTCGGGCTGCCATGAAGCGCATGAAATCCAAAGGCGGCTCCATCATCAATGTGTCCTCGATTTGCGGGCTCTTGGGCACGCACTCCATGGCCGGTTACTCGGCGGCCAAGGCTGCCATCATCAACTTCAGCCGTGCCGCGGCCGCCGAGGGAGCCAGCAACGGCATCCGGGTCAATGTGGTGATCCCGGCCGTCGTTGAAACCCCCGCCACCGCCGGCATGCTCTCGGACGCCGGCGCGCGCCAAAACACCGAAAAACTCATTCCCATGGGCCGTGTCGGCCAGCCGCGCGAACTGGCCAACGCCATTTTGTTTCTGGCCAGCGACGAGTCCAGCTACGTTACCGGCGCCGCCCTGCCCGTCGACGGTGGCCGCTCGGCCGTACTGACCACTGCGCTGTGAGCCAGCCTACGCCCGCCTGGCCGGCCACACTGGAAGAACGCGTAGACCGCCTGGAATCCTTGGACGCCATCCGCCAACTGGCGGGTAAATACGCACTCTCCTTGGACATGCGCGACATGGACGCGCACGTCAACCTGTTCGCCCCTGACATCCGGGTGGGTAAGGACAAAGTGGGGCGTGACCATTTCAAGGCCTGGCAAACCGACACTTTGCGCGACCAATTTACCGGTACCTCGCACCATTTGGGCCAGCACATCATCGAGTTTGTGGACGCGCACCATGCCACCGGGCTGGTGTACTCCAAAAACGAGCATGAGTGCGGCGCCGAGTGGGTGATCATGCAAATGCTGTACTGGGACGACTACGAGCGCATCGGCGGCCAGTGGTTTTTCCGCCGCCGCCTGCCCTGCTACTGGTATGCCACCGACCTGAACAAGCCGCCCCTGGGCGACATGAAGATGCGCTGGCCCGGCCGCCAGCCCTACCACGGCACGTTTCACGACCTGTTTCCCAGCTGGAACGAGTTTTGGGCCGAGCGCCAGGACAAAGACAGCCTGCCCCAAGTGGCAGCACCGGCGCCGCTGGAGCAGTTTTTGCGCACCATGCGCCGGGGCACGCCCACACCCAAGATCCGGGTGCGCTGAGATGGACAAATTGTTTAGCCCACTGCAGCTGGGCGCCTTGCACCTGCAAAACCGCATCGTCATGGCACCCATGACGCGCAACCGCGCCGAGCCCGACGGCTGCGCCAATGCCCTGATGGCCCAGTACTACCGCCAGCGCGGCGACGCTGGCCTGGTCATCGCCGAAGGCACCTGGCCCAGCGCGGACGGGCAGGCCTATTGCCGCCAACCGGGCATTGCCAACGAGGCGCACGTCCGGGCCTGGAAGCCGGTGTGCGCCGCGGTGCATGCGCGTGGCGGCCTGATCGCCTTGCAAATCATGCATGGCGGGCGCATTGGCAGTGTGCACATCAAAGGTGCGGGCAGTCGCAGCCTTGCGCCTTCGGCCCTGCAGGCGCAAGGCGAGGTGTTTACCGACCGCAGCGGCATGCAAGCCTATGACCTGCCCGAGGCGCTCAGCACCGAGGAGGTGCGTGCGGTCATCGCCGAGCATGGCGCAGCAGCCAAGCGGGCCCGCGAAGCCGGATTTGATGCCGTGGAGCTGCATTGCACCAGCGGCTACCTGCCTATGCAGTTTTTGTGCTCGGGCACCAATGTGCGCACCGACGCCTACGGGGGCGACGCCGCCGCGCGCGCGCGCTTTGCCATCGAGTGCCTGCAAGCCATGGGCGCAGCCATCGGCATCGACCGGGTGGGCTTGCGCATCAACCCGGGCAACACTTTTAACGACACCTCGGACGACAACTCCGCAGCTACCCACGCCACTTTGTTGGGCCTGGCGGCACCGCTGGGCCTCGCTTATGTGCATGTAATGCGCGCGCCCCTGCCTGAGATCGACGCCTTTGGTATGGCTGCGCAGGTTCTGCCCAGGCGGCTGATCCTGAACGACGGCTTTGGCCCGGACACCTGCGCATCGGCGCTAGACCAGTACCCGGGTGCCGCCTTGTCCTTTGCGCGGCACTTTGTGGGCAACCCCGATTTGGTGCAGCGCCTGCGCCAAGGCCTGCCCTTGGCGCGCTTTGACCGCAAGACCTTGTACACGCCCGGCGCCAGCGGATACACCGACTACCCTTGCGCCTAGCGCCCGCGCAGCGGCGAGCCCAACCACTGGCCGTTAGTCCCAACGGACGATGTTCTAGAGCGCCGCGCCCACCCACAATGGGCATCTGATCGGCCCCCTTGTGTGCAGGGCCTGGGAGTGTGCCCATGATGACTATTTCCGGACTCGCGTATGTAGTGGCCCAATCGACCGACCTGGCCCGCTGGACCACCTATGCCCATGAGGTGCTGGGCATGATGACGGAGGCAGCACCTGACGGCGGTCTGTACCTGCGCATGGACGAGCGCCAGTTCCGCATCGCCGTGCAACCCGGCACCCGCGACAGCTATGTCTGCTCTGGCTGGGAAGTGGCCAACCAGGCCGCGTTTGAGCAAGCCATTGCCACCTTGGAGCAGCACAAGGTGCCATTTGAGCGCGGCGACGCGGCGCTTTGCGCGCTGCGCAAAGCCAATGGCCTGGTGCGCTTTAGCGACCCCTCGGGCAACTGCCATGAGGTGATTTGGGGGTTTCAGTCGGACTTTGCGCATTTCAATTCGCCGGTGGGCGTGCAACGCTTTGTCACCGGCAACATCGGCATGGGGCACACCGTGCTACCGGCAGAGGCCTTTGCGCAAACCCACCAGTTCGTCACCGAGGTGATGGGCTTTGGCTTGTCGGACATGTTTAACTTCAAGCCCGCAGGTGACGCGGGGCCGACGCTGCCGATTTATTTCTACCACTGCAACAATGGTCGTCACCACAGCCTGGCCATCGCCGGCTTCCCGGTGGAAAGCGGTTGCGTGCACATCATGGTCGAGGTGCCCGACGTGCCCGAAGTGGGCCGCGCGCTGGACCGCATGCAAAGCCACAAGGTAACGCAAACGGCCACGCTGGGCCAGCACAGCAATGACAAGATGATCTCGTTTTACATGCGCTGCCCCTCCAACTTTGACATCGAATACGGCTGCGGTGGCGCGGTACACGACTGGCAGTCGCATATCGCGCACGAGTTCACCCGTGTGAGCCTGTGGGGCCACGACTTCAGCATTGGCCAAGCGGCCCCGGCCAAAGACTGAACACCCATGAGCGCTAGCAACAAACTCATGCAGGCCCGCGATGTCGTGGCCACCCTGCGCGACGGCATGACCATCGGCATTGGCGGCTGGGGCCCCCGGCGCAAGCCCATGGCCCTGGTGCGCGAAATACTGCGCAGCAATCTGCGCGACCTGACCATCGTGAGCTATGGCGGCGCCGATGTAGGCATGTTGTGCGCTGCGGGCAAAGTGAAGAAATTGGTGTTTGCCTTTGTGTCATTGGACTTTATTCCCCTGGAGCCTTACTTTCGTATCGCCCGCCAAAGCGGCGCCCTGGAGGTCATGGAGATAGACGAAGGCATGCTGATGCTGGGCCTGCAAGCGGCAGGCATGCGCATACCGTTTATTCCTACGCGCATTGGCCTGGGCACGGATGTGCTCCAGCGCAACCCCGGCATCACCTTGGTGGATTCGCCCTACGATGCACGCCAATGGGTCGCCATGCCGGCTTTGCCCTTGGACGCAGCCTTGCTGCACGCCGACCGGGCCGACGTGCGAGGCGTTTGCCAAGTTAAAGGTCCGGACCTGTACATGGACGCGCTCTATGCCCGCGCCGCGACCCACACCTATGTCAGCTGCGACGAGCTGGTCGACAGCAGCTACTTCGCCCAAGGCGACGAAGCACGCTATGTGTTTTGGGAACGGGCGCAGACCACTGGTGTGGTGCATATTCCGGGCGGCGCACACCCCAGTTCGTGCGCGCCGCTGTACGGCTTTGACACGGCACATTTCAAGGAATACGCCGCCAGCGCCAAAGACCCCGAAGGCTGGAGCAACTACACGCAGCGCTATGTGCACTGCGACGCCGACGAGTATTTGCAGCGCGTGGGCGGCCTGCAGGCGGTGCAAAAGCTGCCCTTGCCGGTATTTTGAGGATCGCCCCGATGCAAGAATTTACCCTGGTTGACCGTGTCATCTGCGCCGCTGCCCGCGCCTGGGCGCAGGACGGCGAAGTACTGGCCACGGGCATAGGCATCGTGCCGCGCCTGGCCGCTTCGCTGTGCATGCGCTCGCTCAACCCCGATCTGATGATGACCGACTCGGAGGCCTGGCTGGTCAGCACACCAGTGCCCGTGGGCCCGCGTGGCAGCTATGTGCCACAGCGGGAAACCTGGATGGGCTTTACCCGCATCTTTGACAATGTTTGGAGTGGCAAGCGCCATGCCATGGTGGGGCCAACGCAAATCGACCGCTTCGGCCAGGCCAATATCTCCATGATCGGTGCCGACTACGCCAAACCCAAATCGATGATGCTGGGGGTGCGCGGCTTTCCGGGCAACTCTATCAACCATGCCAATTCGTTTTTTGTGCCCAACCACAGCAGCAAAGTGTTTGTTGCCGGCGAAGTCGACATGGTGGCATCGGCCGGCTACAACCCGGCGCGCATGGCGCGGGGCTGGAGCACGGACGACATTGACATCCGCTGGATTTTCAGCAACCTGGCGGTGATGGACTTTAGCGGCCCCAAGCACCAGATCGCCTTGCGCGCCCTGCACCCAGGCGTTACCGTGGAACAAGTCCAAGAGGCCACTGGTTTTGACCTTCACCTTCCGGCTCATATCGACACGACCGCAGACCCGACTGCCGCGCAAATGGAACTGTTGCAGCAACTAGACCCTCACAACCTGCGCGCCAGCGCACTCGGATAGGCCAGCCCATGAATAGCACCGACCCCGGCGACCAGTTTGTCCAGCGCCCTGACACGGCCCAGTACGAGACCCAGGAGCCCGTGCTCTACGAGGCTAAGGACGGCATTGCGACGCTGACGATGAACCGGCCGGACTTTCACAACGCGCAAAACTCGCAAATGACCTATGCGCTGGACGCTGGTTTTCGCCGCGCTGTGGACGATGATGCGGTCAAAGTCATTGTGCTGCGGGGCGCGGGCAAACACTTCAGCGCCGGCCACGACATTGGCACACCGGGGCGTGACATCAACAAGCCCTTTGAGCGCCAGAGCCTGTGGTGGGACCACACCAATAAACCCGGCGCGGAGCAGCTTTTTGTGCGCGAGCAAGAGGTCTATCTGGGCATGTGCCGGCGCTGGCACGACCTGCCCAAACCCACGATTGCCATGGTGCATGGCGCCTGCATCGCCGGCGGTCTGATGCTGGCCTGGGTCTGCGACATGATTGTCGCCAGCGAAGACGCCTTCTTCCAGGACCCAGTGGTGCGCATGGGCATACCCGGCGTGGAGTATTTTGCGCATGTGCATGAGCTCAATCCGCGCATCGCCAAAGAGTTTTTGTTCTTGGGTGAACGCATGGCGGCAGATCGGGCCTACATGATGGGCATGGTCAACCGCGTGGTGCCGCGCGAGGACCTGCAAAGCACCACCTACGATATCGCCGCCCGTATCGCTAAACAGCCACGCTTGGGCCTGGCGCTGACCAAAACCGTGATCAACCGCATTGAAGAGCTGCAAGGCCTGCGCACCTCTATGGACATCGCTTTTGGCCACCACCATTTTGCGCACGCGCACAGCCAGGTACTGGGCGCCGGCCATCTGGGCGGGCACGACGCCAAGTCCATGGTCCAGGCCAATAAAAAGGACGGCGCGGCGTGAGTACCCCCGACGGTTTTGATACGCCTCTGTGCACGCTGCTGGGCTGCAAGTACCCCGTGATTCAAACGGCTATGGGCTGGGTGGCTGGCTCCAGCCTGGTCGCCGCCGCCACCAATGCGGGGGGCTTTGGATTTTTGGCCGGCGCCACTATCGACGCCGACAAGATCGAAGCCGAGATTGTGCGCGTCAAAACACTCACCCAAGACCGCCCCTTTGGCCTGAACTTTCATATGTTTCAGCCCAACGCGCAGCAACTGCTGGACCTGGCCGTGAAACACAAAGTGCGCGCCGTAAGCTACGGACGTGGCCCGGACAAAAAAACCATTGGCCGCCTGCGCGATGCTGGCATCGTCTGCATGCCGACAGTGGGCGCGCTCAAGCATGCGCAAAAAGCCGTCGAGATGGGCGCCAATGCCGTCACCGTCCAAGGCGGTGAAGGCGGTGGCCATACCGGTGCTGTACCGACCACGGTGCTCTTACCCCAAGTGGTAGATGCGGTGTCGGTGCCGGTGGTGGCCGCAGGCGGCTTTTACGATGGGCGCGGCCTGGTGGCGGCGCTGGCATACGGCGCCCAGGGCATTGCCATGGGCACGCGTTTTTTGATGACCAGCGATTCAGGCGTGCCCGCCGTAACGCTGGAGCGCTACTTGCAAGCGCGTGACCCCGAAAAAATCCAGATCTCCTACCTGGTCGACGGCATGCCCCAGCGCATGATTCCTAACGAATACCTCAGCATGCTCGAGCGTGCGCCGCCCTGGCAACGTCTGGGCCTGGCATTGCGCCTGGCCTTGCAGTGGAAAGCCCAAACCGGCATGACCCTGGCCCACGCCTTGCGCGTGCTGTGGCAGGGCCTGCGCGAAGACGCCGGCAGCGCCGCCCAAACGGTGATGGCTGCCAGTGCCCCTATGCTGCTACAGCGCTCCATGGTAGATGGCGCACCCGCCCAGGGCGTGATGTCCTCGGGCCAGGTGGCAGCCCTCATCGGCGAGCTGCAATCGTGCGAACAAGTCATCGCCGGCATCATGGCGCAGGCCCAAGTCCGCCGCGCCACCCTCTTCCCGGCCGCTGCGCCGCAGCCCCACTAAAGCATTTCTGTCATGTCCACACCTTTTTCCTCCACAGTCCATGCCGACGGCGTGGCTGAAGTCGTTCTTGACGCGCCGCCGGTCAATGCCCTCAATAGCGCTGGCTGGTATGCCCTGGCCGCCGAGATCGAGGCCCTGGGCCGGCGCGCCGAGGTACGCGTCATCGTCATCCGAGCACAGGGCCGGGGCTTTTGCGCGGGGGTGGACATCAAAGAACTGGCCGCCGATCAAAGCCTGATCGTGCATGTGAACGCGGGCAACTACGCCACCTTCAAAGCCATCCACCTCAACCCGGTGCCGGTCATTGTGGCGGTGCACGGTTTTGTGCTGGGTGGGGGCATCGGCATGTGCGGCGCGGCCGACATCGTCATCGCTGCGGACAACGCCAGCTTTGGGCTGCCCGAAGTCGACCGCGGCGCCATGGGGGGTGCAGCCCATTTGCAGCGCATGTTTGGTGTCCAAAAAACGCGCTACTTGTTTTTCACCGGCGAGATGATTGGCGCGCCAGAAGCACTTCGTCTTGGCGCTATTGAGCGTGTGGTCGCGCCCGAGCAGTTGCGCGAGACCGCCATGGGCATCGCCGCCAAAATCGCAGCCAAAAGCCCAGCCATGATCCGCATTGCCAAAGAGGCACTCACCGGCATCGAGGACGGCAACCTCGAGGCCAAATACCGATGGGAGCAAGGCTTTACTTTGCAGGCCTATATGAGCCCGGACTCGGCAGAGACCCGAGCCGCCTTTGTCCAAAAGCGGGACGCCAAGTTCTGACCGGCCAGGAGACCGCCATGCAGCTCAGTTACACCCCCGAACAAAATGCTTTCCGCGCCGAAGTGCGTGCCTGGCTAGAGACCCATGCGCCAAGCAGTCCGCTGGCCAGCTACGACACCCGCGAAGGCTTTGAACAACACCGCCAATGGGAAGCACGCCTGGCCCAGGGCGGATGGAGCAGCGTCACCTGGCCCAAAGAGCTGGGCGGGCGCGGCAGTGACCTCGTTGAATGGCTTATTTTTGAGGAAGAGTACGCCCGCGCCGATTGTCCGCTGCGGGTCAACCAAAACGGTATTTTGCTGCTCGGACCCACGCTCATGGAGTTTGGCACCGCCGCGCAAAAAGCGCGCTTTTTGCCGCGCATGGCCCGCTGCGACGATATGTGGGCCCAAGGCTGGAGCGAACCCAATGCCGGCTCAGACATGGCCAATATCAGCAGCCGCGCGCTGCTCAATGCGGCAGGCGACCACTATGTACTGAACGGCCAAAAAACCTGGTCTACCCGCGCGGTATTTGCCAACTGGCTTTTTGGCCTGTTTCGCAGCGACCCGGACTCCAGCCGTCACCATGGCCTGAGCTATTTGCTGGTGCCACTGGACGCGCCGGGCATCACCATCCGCCCCATCCGCGCGCTCAATGGCAAAGAGGCGTTTGCAGAAATATTTTTTGACAACGTGCAAGTGCCCGTCGAGAACCGGCTGGGCACCGAAGGCCAGGGCTGGAGCGTGGCCATGGCCACGGCTGGGTTTGAGCGCGCCTTGCTGCTGCGCTCGCCCGCACGCTACCAGCGCACCGCCGACAAATTGATTGCTTTGTACCAAAGCCAGCGCGAATCCCTGGCCCACGACCCTTCCATCCGCGACGCCGTGATGCGCGCCTGGATGGCGGCGCAGGCCTACACGCTGGCGTCCTACCACACGGTGGGCCGCTTGCAAGGCGGCGCCAAGATAGGCGCGGAATCGAGCACCAACAAAATCTTCTGGTCCGAGCTGGACTTGTTGCTGCATGAAACGGCGATGCGCATATTGGGTGCGCGGGCCGAACTGTGCGACGACCCGCTGGTGCACGACTGGCTCGAGGGATTTTTGTTTGCCCAGGCCGGCCCGATTTACGCCGGTAGCAACGAAATCCAGCGCAACATCATCGCCGAGCGCTTGCTTGGCCTGCCCAAAAACTGATCGGGGACGCCACCATGGACTTCACTTTCAGCAAAGACGAGCTGCTGTTTCGCGACGCAGTCAGCCGCTTTCTCATGACCGAAGCAGCCCCCGAGATGCTGCGCGAAATTTGGGAAACCGACTCGGGCCGCTCGCCCGAGATGCGCAGCAAAATCGCCGCCCAGGGCCTTACCGCGCTGTCCGTGCCTGAAGCCGAAGGCGGCCTGGGCATGGGCGATGTCGCTTGGGCGCTGATGACGCAGGAGCTGGGTTACTTCGCCATCCCCGATTCGCTGGCCGATACCGCCTACCTCGCCACCGGCCTGCTGTGCGCCCTGCCCCCTAGCCACGCCCTGCGCAGCACCTGGCTGCCCCGCATTGCGGACGGCAGTTGCCGCATTGCGCTGGGCCACCCAATCAACCCGCTGGTGGCCGACGCACACCTGGCCGATTTGCTGCTGCTCGCCCACCCCACACCGCAAGGCCCTGAACTGCACGCCGTGGCGCGCGACGCGGTCCATGTGACGCAGCACCGCAGCATCGACGCCTCGCGCCGCCTGGGCGCTGTGCAGTGGGCGCCCAGCCCAGCCACTTTGGTCGTGTCGGGCGCTGACGGCCAAGCCCTGTGGGACCAGGCCCAAGAGCGCGGCGCGCTGTCCGTGGCCGGCCAATTGATTGGCTTGGCCCAACGCATGCTCAATGTCTCGGTGGATTACGCCGCCCAGCGCACGCAGTTTGGCAAACCTATTGGCTCCTTCCAAGCCGTCAAACACCACCTGGCCGATGTGGTGACCAAGATCGAATTTGCCAAGCCGGTGCTCTACCGCGCCGTGTATGCGCTAGAGCATGGCGAACCGGGCCTGGCTGCGCTGGTATCGCATGCCAAGCTGGTCTGCGGCGAGGCTGCCTTGCTGGCAGCGCGCAAAGGCATTCAAGTGCACGGCGCCATGGGCTACACCTGGGAAGTGGACCTGCAAATGTTCATGAAACGCGCCTGGGCGCTGGATTCGGCCTGGGGCGACCGTGCTTACCACCAGGCCCGTCTGTGCAGCGCCTTGCTGGAGTCGCCCGCCCGTCCGGTGGCTTTTGCCCACCCTCTTTAAGCGAAGTATTTATGCCCCAAGCCTATATTGTTGATGCCTTGCGCACGCCCACCGGTAAACGCCGGGGCTCGCTGGCCCATGTGCATGGCGCTGATCTGGGCGCCCATGTCATCAAAGCGCTGGTCGAGCGCAATGACATTCCGCCAGCCGACTATGACGATGTGATCTTTGGCTGCGTGGACACCATAGGCGCGCTGGCGGGCGACATCGCCCGCACCTCCTGGCTGGCCGCCGGCATGCCTTTGAGCGTGCCCGGCACAACCGTAGACCGCCAATGCGGCTCCTCACAGCAAGCGGTGCACTTTGCCGCCCAGGCCGTCATGAGCGGAACGCAAGACGTGGTGCTCGCCGGCGGCGTGCAAACCATGAGCAGTATTCCGATCGGCTCAGCCATGTTGGCAGGCCAGCCGCTGGGTTTTAGTACGCCTTTTGCCGAGAGCATCGGCTGGCAGGCGCGCTTTGGCAATGCGCCCGTCAACCAGTTTTACGCCGCCCAGCGCATCGCCGACCACTGGAATTTGTCGCGCGAAGCCATGGAAATCTTTGCCAAAGAAAGCCACGACCGGGCCTTGCGCGCCATGGCCGAGGGCCGCTTTGACCGCGAAATCCTGCCCTATGGCGACTTTCGCATGGACGAAACCGCACGCGCCAGCACCTTAGACAAGCTCGCCACCCTGGCACCGGTGGACCCGACCTACCCCAAGATTACCGCTGCGGTTTCCAGCAGCACCTGCGACGCGGCCAGCGCGCTGCTGATCGTGTCGGAGGCCGCGCTGCACCGCTACAAGCTCACGCCCCGCGCCCGCATTGCGCACCTGAGCGTGCGCGCCGACGACCCGATCTGGCACCTGACCGCACCGATTGCTGCCACCGCCCACGCCCTGAAAAAATCGGGCATGAAGATGCAAGACATCGACCTGGTGGAAATCAACGAGGCTTTTGCCTCGGTGGTTATGGCCTGGCTGCATGAGACCGGTTACGACCATGCCCGCACCAATGTCAACGGCGGCGCTCTGGCGCTGGGCCACCCTTTAGGCGCATCGGGCGCGAAGTTAATGACTACCTTGTTGCACGAACTGGAGCGCACCGGCGGCCGCTACGGCCTGCAAACCATGTGCGAGGGCGGCGGCCAGGCCAATGTGACTATTTTGGAAAGACTGTAAAACCATGCTGCTTTGCGAAAACCGCTCCGTCATCATCACCGGCGCAGGCAGCGGCCTGGGTCGCTCCTATGCCCTGGCCTTCGCGGCTGAGGGCGCGCAGGTGCTGGTCAACGACATCCGCATGGACGCCGCGCAGGCGGTGGTTCAAGAGATCAGCGCGCTCGGTGGCCAAGCTGTGGCCAACAGCGATGACATCACCAGCATGCAAGGCGCGCAGTCCATCATGGCGCAAGCCCTTGAGGCTTTCGGCGCGGTGCACGTGCTGGTCAACAACGCAGGCATCTTGCGTGACCGGATGTTCGTTAGTCTGAGCGAGGACGACTGGGACCAGGTCATGCGCGTGCACCTTAAAGGCCACTTTTGCCTGGCCAACACCTTGGGCCGCCACTGGCGCGACCTGAGCAAAGCGGGCCAGCGGCCCGATGCGCGCATTATCAACACCAGCTCGGGCGCGGGCCTGCAAGGCTCGGTGGGCCAGTCCAACTACGCTGCAGCCAAGGCCGGCATTGCCGCACTCACCTTGGTGCAAGCCGTGGAGATGGCGCGCTATGGCGTCACCGCCAACGCGCTTGCCCCGGCTGCCCGCACGGCCATGACCGAAAGCGCCATGCCCGAAACCGTCAAAGCCCCCAGTGACGGCAGTTTTGACGCCTGGGCCCCGGACAACGTGGCGCCGCTGGTCGTCTGGCTGGGCAGCAGTGCCTCGGCCCACATCACTGGCAAAGTTTTCGAGAGCCAAGGCGGGCGCATTTCGCTTTGCGATGGCTGGCGCACCGATGCCACCGTCGACAAGCAGGCCCGCTGGCTGCCCGGCGAGTTGGGACCGGTGATCGATCAGCTGATCGAACGCGGCGTGCCGGCGCAGCGCGTCTGGGGCGCTTAAATGGCCCCCACACCCAGTGCCTTGCCATTGCCCGACTACGAGCAGCTTGATGCCACCGCCTTAGCGGACCTCATTCGCAACGGTGCGCTGCACCCCGGCGAAGTACTGGAGGCCGCCATCGCCCGCCTAGAGCGCGCTCGCCCGCTCAACGCGATCGCCATGACGCATTTCGAGATGGCCCGCGCCGAGGCTGCACGCTTAGGCGAACGAAGTGCAGCCCAAAGACAAACCGATGCAACGCAGGCGCCGCTCAGTGGGGTTCCCTTTTTGCTCAAAGACCTGGGCCTGGCGCTAGAGGGTACGGTCACCACCCAGGGCTGCGCATTTTTTAAAGACGCTGTGGCCGACCACGATTCGACCCTGGTGCAGCGTTACCGCGCCGCCGGGCTCAACATTTTTGGCAAAACCACCTCGCCGGAGTTTGGGCAAACCGCGACCACCGAATCGCGCCTGTTTGGCCTGACGCGCAACCCCTGGAACCACGAAATCAGCGCGGGTGGATCGTCGGGTGGCGCCGCCGTGGCGGTGGCCAGCGGCATCGTGCCCGTGGCCCATGCCAGCGATGGCGGTGGCTCCATCCGTATTCCGGCCTCGCACTGCGGCGTTTTCGGGCTCAAACCCAGCCGGGGACGCGTGCCCATGGGCCCCAAAATTCAGGAAGGCTGGATGGGCCTGTCGTCGCAAAACGTCATCAGCCGCACCGTGCGTGACAGTGCGCTGTTGCTGCAACTAAGCCAAGGCCCCGAGGCGGGCAGCCGCGCACGCCCGCCCGAACACGATGTGCTGCAGGCCATCGTCCAGCCACCGCGCGCGCTGCGCATCGCCTTGATGCTCAACAACCCCTTTGGCATGCCGGTGCACCCCGACTGCCTGGCCGCCACACAATTTGCAGCAGCATGCTGCGAGGCCCTGGGCCACAAAGTCGATCTAGCGCAACCCACGCTGGCCGTGGGAGACTTGTTCCAGGGCATGGGGGTGGCCACCGCCACAGGCATGCTCAGCAGCGTTCGCGCCCGCGAAGCCGCTCTTGGGCGCGCCGCACGCGAAGACGAGTTCGAGGCCCTGAACTGGCGCAGCCTGCAACTGGCCCAAGGCTATAAGGCCGAACAGGTGTTCCAGGCACGCCAGGCCTTTGACACCGCCGGGCGCACGCTGGACTTGTTCTTCGAAGAATTCGATGTCATCTTGAGCCCGGTCACAGCCGCGCCGGCACCGGCCTTGGGCGCGATGTCGCTGGACCAGCCCTACGAGTCCTTTGTGCAGTCGGCCATGATGGCCTCGCCTTTTACCGCGCTTTTCAATATGAGCGGGCACCCGGCCATGTCGGTCCCACTGCACTGGAATGCGGCAGGCATGCCTTTTGGCGCGCATTTTGCGGGTGGCTACGGGCAAGAAGCCCTGTTGCTGGCGCTGGCGGCGCAGCTCGAAGCGGCCCACCCTTGGGCACATCGGCGCCCGCCGGTCTAGGCCGCAGAGCCGCCTTTTCACTTTTTTCGAAAATCACCCCCTATGCAAACTGCACCCACCTACGTTCCGCCCCATGGCCTGCTGCGCGGCAAATCCGTGCTGGTCACCGCCGCAGCCGGCGCGGGCATCGGCTTTGCCATCGCCAAACGCGCTGCCGAAGAAGGCTGCCGCGCCTTGTTTATCTCCGACGTCCACGAAAAGCGCCTGGCTGCTGCTGCCCAAGCCATCCGGGAGGAGACTGGCTTGCAATCTGTCTATACCCGGCTGTGCAATGTCAGCGCACAAGACCAAGTCAGTGCCTTGGTCAGCGAGGCCGACCAGTCCATGGACGGCATCGACGTGCTGGTCAATAACGCGGGCTTGGGGACCAGCCAAAAAGTGGTGGACATGGCAGACCAGGAATGGGACCAGGTCATCGGCGTGACGCTGACCGGCACCTTTCGGATGATGCGCGCTGCGCTGGCGGTCATGCAGCCCCGGGGGCGCGGCGTCATCATCAACAATGCGTCGGTGCTAGGCTGGCGCGCCCAGGCCGAGCAGGCGCACTACGCCGCCGCTAAAGCTGGGGTGATGGCGCTGACGCGCTGCGCCGCTTTGGAGGCGGCCGAGTTTGGGATACGTATCAACGCCGTGGCGCCCTCGATTGCCATCCACGCCTTCCTCAAAAAATCGGCACCGCAGGAGCTGCTGGACCAACTGTCGGCGCGTGAAGCCTTTGGCCGCGCTGCCGAGCCCTGGGAAGTGGCCAACGTGATGGTGTTTTTAGCCAGCGATTACTCCTCCTACATGACCGGCGAAGTGATTTCGGTCAGCTCGCAGCGGGCCTGACCATGAACAGCCCCGTCACCTTCCATTCGGTGGACAGTGTGCTGCAGGCGCAAGGTTTGGCGCTGGGCCACACCGACTGGCTGCTGATCGATCAACAGCGCATTGACACTTTTGCTACCGCCACCGGCGACCACCAATGGATCCATGTCGATCCGGTACGTGCCCAAGCCGGGCCCTTTGGCGTGTGCATCGCACACGGCTTTTTGACGCTGGCCTTGGCCAACCTGTTTTTGCCGCAACTGGTGCGCTACGAAGGCCTGCGCATGGGCGTGAACTATGGCTGCGACAAAGTGCGTTTTCCTGCGCCCGTGCCCGTGGGCGCGCGCGTTCGGGGCCAGGGTTTGCTGACCGAGGCCAAGGCCTTGGCCGATGGCGGCGTACACATGGTGGTGCGTATCACCGTCGAGATAGAGAACGCCCCCAAACCCGGCTGTGTGGCCGACACCATCAGCCGCCTGTATTTCTGACCATTACATAGATTTCCGAGAACACCACCATGTCCCTGCAAGAAGCTGTCATCGTTTCCACCGCGCGCACGCCCATTGGCAAAGCCTACCGAGGCGCATTTAACGACACCGAGGCCCCCGTGATCGGCGGCCACGTGATTGCCGCCGCCTTGGCCAAAGCGGGCGTTGAAGGCAAAGAAGTGGACGATGTCATCCTGGGCATTGCCGCACAGCAAGGCAACCAGGGCTACAACCTGGGCCGCCTGTGCGTCTACACCGCCGGCCTGCCCGACACCGTTAGCGGCATGACGATAGACCGCATGTGCAGCTCCGGCCTCATGAGCATCGCCACCGCCGCCAAAGGCATCATGACCGGCGAGATGGACATTGCCGTAGCCGGTGGCCTGGAATCGATTTCGCTGGTGCAAAACAAGTACAAAAATGGCTACCGCGCCCAATCGCAATCGGTCCTCGACCGTGCGCCAGATGCCTATATCCAGATGATCGAGACCGCCGAGGTCGTCAGCCGCCGCTACCAGATCAGCCGCCAGGCCCAGGACGACTACGCCTTGCGCAGCCAGCAACGCACCGCTGCGGCCCAGGCGCAAGGCTTGTTTGACCAAGAAATTGTGCCCCTGACCACCACCAAACTGCTGTACGACAAGGAAGCCAATGTGACCGGCAGCGAAAGCGTCACGCTGCGCCAGGACGAAGGCAGCCGCGCCGACACCAGCGCCCAAAGCCTGTCCAAGCTGGCACCGGTCTGGAAAGGTGGCACCTGGGCGCCTGCGGGCGAATTCATCACAGCGGGCAATGCCTCGCAGCTATCGGACGGCGCCAGCGCCTGCGTCATGATGAGCGCCAGCCAGGCGCGCCAGCGCGGGCTCACGCCCCTGGGCACCTACCGGGGCATGGCGGTAGCCGGCTGCGGCGCCGACGAAATGGGCATCGGCCCGGTTTTTGCCATTCCCAAACTGCTGCAACGCCACGGCCTGACGGTGGCCGACATTGGCCTGTGGGAGATCAATGAGGCTTTTGCCTGCCAGGTACTGCACTGCCGCGACACCCTGGGCATTGCAGACGATCGGCTCAATGTCAACGGCGGCGCCATCGCCATCGGCCACCCCTTTGGCATGTCGGGCTCCCGCCTGGTGGGCCACGCCCTGCTGGAGGCGCGCCGGCGCAAGGTTCGCTATGCCGTGGTCAGCATGTGCATCGGCGGGGGCATGGGCGCGGCCGGTCTGTTCGAAATCGCCTGAACGATATACTGCGCCGACGCTACGCCGAGCGCGCATAACGATTCGTTTTGGAAGATCAGATGCCGGCAACTTTGCAGAACGAGCGTCGATCGCTCGACCTTTTAAGCCAGATTTTGGGCGGCATTTACGATGCGGCGCTCGATGAGGCGGGCTGGGTAGCCTGCCTGGAGGCTATCCGCCTTGAAATGGATGCCAACTACGCCTCGCTGATCGTACGCACCGAAACCACCAATGACGTGGGCCTGATTGTTTCAGCCGGCAATGACCAGACCAATCTGGACCCGGGCAATCCCTATATCGCGCTGAGCCCTTTCACCGGCATGAAGCCGGACCAACTGGTCACCGTGACCGATGTGCTCTCCGAGCGCGAGTGGCGCGAGTCCACCTACTACCGCGACTATTGCGCGCCCCAGGGCGTTTTCCATGTGCTGGCGGCGGACATTGCCACCCGCAACGGGGGCGTTTATGGCTTTCGGGTAACGCGCCCGGAGACCGCGCCTGATTTTTCTAAGTCAGATATCGATTTTTGCCGGCTAATCATTCCGCACATCAAGCGGGCGCTCAATTTGCACCTGTCGATCAACCAGGACCGCAAAGTCAGCACGCTCTACCACCATGCCATGGCGCAAATGATGGTAGGCGTGGTCATCCTGGACCAAAACGGGCTGGTCATTGAGTCCAACTCGGCAGGCAAGGCGATTTTGGACCTACAAGATGGCCTGCGCGTGGTCGATCAGCAACTTGAAGCCAGCTACGCCAATGAAAACCGCAAGCTCCACGGCTTGGTGCGCAATGCGCTGGAGCATCCGCACGCGGCCAAAGTCACGCTGACCGAGGCCATGTCGGTCAGCCGCCCCAGCGGCAAACTCAGCTGGGGGCTGATCGTGCAGAGCATTTCCTCGGACCAATGGACCGAGGGCAAGCAGCGCCCCAGCGTGGCGGTGTTTGTCCGCGACGCCGAGGGCAAAGTCGACCCGCCTGTGCGCCTGGCGCAGCAGCTGTTTCAGCTGACTCCGGCCGAGACAGCGCTGGCCATCCAAATGGCCAACGGCTTGTCGCTCGAAGAGGCCGCCGAGGTGCTGGGCATCCGGCGCAACACCGCACGCGCCCATTTGCGCTCGATTTTTTCCAAGACCGGCGTGCGCCGCCAGACCGAGCTGGTGCGCCTCTTCCTCAACAGCGTGGCCTGGCTCAGCGCCACGGACTGAGCACCCGCGCGTCCGGCTAGTCCCCTTGGACGATGGGTGCGGCGGCCCGCCTGGGGACAATGCACACTGCATTGCATCGCACAAAACCTCAGCACAAAAGGATCCCATGGGACTTCAAGGGCAAGCGGCGCTGGTAGGCGCTGCGCAATACCGACCTGAAAAATACGCCAGCGCGCCGCGCATGTTCCACCTCGAGCAAGTCGCTGACCTGGCCACGCAAGCGCTGGACGACGCCGGCCTGTCACTCTCGGACGTGGACGGTCTGATCACGCTGGGCCCGCAGTTCCATGAGGCCAGCATGTTTGTACCCGCCATGGCCGGCGAATATCTGGGAGTGCGCCTGAACTTTGCCGAAGTGGTGGATTTGGGCGGTGCCAGTTCGGTTGGCATGGTGTGGCGCGCTGCGGCGGCCATCGAAATGGGCATGTGCGACACCGTGGTGTGCGTCATCCCCTCGCGCATGGCGCCCACGGCGCACGATGACGACCATGCCGCGCAGGTCATGCGCGCTTCGCGCTTTGGCGGGCACAGCACCCGCTTTGGCGCCCCCGAGGCCGAAATGGACCTGCCCTATGGCCACATGGCCCAAAACACCGGCTACGCCATGATCGCCCAGCGCTATGCCGCCATCCACGGCTACGACGCAGCTGCGCTGGCCCGTATTGCGGTGGACCAACGTTTTAACGCCTGCCACAACCCGCAAGCCATGTTTTACGGCCAAGCCATCACGGTGGACGATGTGCTGTCCTCGCGCATGGTGGCCGAGCCGCTGCGGATGCTTGAAATCGTGATGCCCGTGGCCGGTGGCGGCGCGATGGTGCTTACCCGCGCAGACAAAGCGGCCCACTGTCGCCACCGCGCCGTGAAAGTCACCGGTTGTGGCGAGCACATCCACTCCAAATCGCCCACCTACGCCGCCGACATGCTGGCCACGCCGATTGGCCCGGCCTCGCGGCGCGCTTTTGCCATGGCGGGTCGCACACCCCAAGACATGCACATGGCGCAGATTTACGACTGCTACACCATCACCGTGCTGCTCACGCTCGAGGACGCTGGCTTTTGCCCTAAAGGCCAAGGCCTGCAGTTTTTGCGCGAGCATGACTTCACCTTCAAGGGCAACTTCCCGATGAACACCCACGGCGGGCAACTGAGCTTTGGCCAAACCGGCAGCGCCGGCGGCATGACGCAGGTCATCGAAGCCATGCAGCAAATCCAGGGCCGCGCCGGCACCCGCCAACTGGCACGCCATGACCTGGCCTATGTCTCGGGCACCGGCGGCGTGATGAGCGAGCAAGGTGCGCTGATTTTGGAAGGAGCCTGAGCATGGCCTGGAACAAACCCCTGCCCCAGGTCACCGAGATTTCGGCGCCTTTTTGGGATGGCTTACGCGCCCACACCGTACGCATTCAGCAGTGCGACCAAGACCACTGGATCTTTTTCCCGCGTACCCACTGCCCGCACTGCGGCTCGCGCAGCCTGCAATGGCGCAGCGTCAGCGGCGCGGCTACGCTGTACAGCTTTACCGTGGCGCGGGTGCCTACGCTGCCCGAATTCACCGACGAAATGCCGCAGTTGCTGGCCGTGGTGGAGCTCGCTGAGGGCGTGCACATCAACACCACACTGGTGGGCATGGAGCCTGCGGATATTCACATTGGCCAGGCCTTGCGCCCGGTTTTTGACGAGCGCCCGGGCAGCCACGTGTTGTTGCGCTACACGGCTGTGGACAGCGCCGCACCCACCGTATTGCAAGCGCATGCCCCTGCTGCCCCGAGCCTGGAACCGGCACCAGCGGCCCCAGTGGCACGCAGGCAAATTTCCTGCAAAGACAGCGCGGCCATGCAGTCGCTGGTAAGTGATGCTTTTTCAGACTGGTCCAACCAGATTGAAGTGACCCAGGCGCTCATCGACCAATTTGCCGCCCTGAGTGGTGACGACTATTGGATCCATACCGACCCCGCCAAGGCGCGCACCGACAGCCCGTTTGGCACCACCATCGCCCAAGGCTCCCTGGTGCAGGTGCTGATCAGCCGCTTGCAGTTGCCGCTGGACTACGAAATTACCGGCTCCAACAATATGGTCAATTACGGCTCGGACCGGCTGCGCTTTGCCAACCCGGTGCCCTCGGGCTGCCGCATCCATGCGCGCTACCGGGTCAAGGCAGTGCAGGCGGTCAAAAGCGGCATGCAGCTGACCATGGAGATCAACATCCACGTCGTTGGCCAGGAGCGCCCGTCGGTCATCAATGACCTTGTTATTTTGTATATGTAAGCCACCATAAAAACCCCAAGGAGACACCCATGAACCACCACCCCGTGCCCGCAGGCGGCATGTTTGCCTTTGTGCTAGCCGCCAGCCTGGCCTCGACCATTGGCGGCCTGCCGTTTAATGCCCTGCCCGTGTTGCTCGGCAGCCTGGCCGACTCATTTGCCCTGGAGCCGCAGGTGGTGGGCATGATTGGCTCCATCTGCTTTGCTGGCTATTTGGTGGGCACGCTGGGCGCGCCCTTTTGGATGGACCGTCTCAATTGGCGCACCCTGACCGTGATCAGTGCGTTTGGCACGGCCGCCTCCTTCGCGCTGAGCGCGCGCGAGCATGAAGTGCTGCCGCTGTATGTGATGTGGGCTTTGATCGGCTTTTTCGCCTCGACCATGACCTGCCTGGGTATGCGTATCCTGTCAGACCTGCCCAACAAAGTGCAGGCCTTTGGTACGCGCCAGGGCGTAGAGCTATCGGTCACCGCCGCCGTGCTCTTTGGGCTGCCACCCCTGGTGATTGCGCAATACCAATACCCCGGAGCGGCGCTGGCCTTGGCCGGCGTGGTAGCCGTGCTGGGCATTTCCGCCTTTTGGGTACCGCAGCATCCGCTGGTGCCGGTCACCACCGAAAGCGGTGAACGCCCACCCATGCCAGCGCGTGCATGGTTGACGCTGGGCGTGTTCTTTGTTTTCCTCGCGGGCAATATTGCCTTGTGGGCCTTTTTAGAGCGCATCGGCAAAGGCCTGGCCATTGAGGCGGCGCAAATGGGAACGGTCTTTGCCGTCCTGAAACTGCTTGGTGGCGCTGCGGCCTTTAGCGTGGCCTTCTTTGGTGAACGCCTGGGACCACGGCGGCCTTTCTGGCTGGTGCTGGCAGTGATTTTGCTCGGCCTGGGTTTGCTCGATCACGGCAAAACTTTTGTGCCCTTCGCCCTGGGCGCCTGGATTTGGGAATTTGCCTTTACCTGCGGCTGCGTGTTCCAGGCTGCGCTGATCGCACGCGCCGACCCCACAGGGCGCGCCGTAGTGCTGATTCCGGCGGTGTTTGCGCTCAGCTCTATGGTGGGCCCGGGTGTGGCGGGGCAGATGATCGCGGGCTCCTCGGTCTCGGCCGTGCTGGCGCTGGCAGCAGTGTGCTCGGTTTTGCCGGCGGTGCTGTACCAGTTTTGGCAGCCAGAGCAATCGGCGCAGTAATGACAGGAAGCGGGAAGCGACCGCTCAGGTCAGCGTACCACTGAATCCCGGGTTGCGGATGGCGAACATGATGTGGTCGCGCCAAGCGCCGTCAATAAACAGGTATTCGCGGGCGAAGCCTTCGCGCTCGAAGCCCGCTTGCTCTAGGAGGCGCAGACTGCGCGCGTTTTCAGGTCGCACATTGGCCTGAACACGGTGCAGCATCACGGCTGGCGAAAACGCGTGCGCCAGCACGGCCTGCAAAGCCTCGCGCATCAGGCCTTGGCCCTGCGCTTGCCCGTCTAGGCCATAGCCCATCAAGGCATTTTGGAAGGGGCCACGGGCGATTGCGCTCAGTGCGATGTTGCCCAACAAGACCTCGGGCTGTCCGCGCAGGCACAACCACCAGCGCAAACCCGTGCCCGCAACCGCTTCAGCTTGGCCTTTGACTAAGCGGGCGCGCTGAAACGCCAGGGTCTGCGAATCCTCGGGCCAGGGCGGGCTCCAGGGCGCCAAGTGGGCGTCGTTACGGGCGTAAAAATCGATCACTTGCGGGGCTAAATCAGGGTGGGCCGGCCAAAGCGCTAGCCGCTCTGTGACCAAGGTGCAGTGCATGTTTTCCATGGGGCGATCCTAACTTTGGTATACCTGCGCCTATGTTCACCCGCCGCCACCTTCTTTGCGCCCTGCCCGCTTGGGGCATGTCACTGGCCAGTTGCAGCAGCCCAGGCCCCATGGCTGCGGGCCCGCAGCCCACCATCGTATCGGTGGTGCAATGGGGCGGCACACCCACGCCCCTGCCTGCGCGGGCGCAAACTATCAGCCACATCACCATCCACCACCAGGGCGAAATCTGGGATCCGGCCGCTGCAGTACCCGCCTACCTGGTGCGCCTGCAAAACTGGTCGCGCGGCATCAAGGGCTGGAGCGACATCCCCTACCACTACATCGTCGCCCCGGATGGCAGCGTGTATGCCGGGCGCCCCTGGCAAATAGCCGGTGACACCAACACCGAGTATCAGCCGCAAGGCCACGCGCTGCTGATGCTGCTGGGTAATTTTGAAGTCCAGCACCCCACTGAGGCCCAGATGCACGCCACCGCCTGGCTGCTGGCGCGGCTGCAAAACCGGTTCCAACTGGGCAGCAACACCATCGCCTCTCACCTGGACTATTCCAGCCAGACTGTCTGCCCGGGGGCGCATTTGTATGCGCGGCTAGGCGAGCTCAAAGCCGAGGCCGAAAAACTGCGCTTGGCGCAGACTGTTCAGATGGGCCCCGCACTTTAGGCCGCAAACTGCACCTTGCACTCCCCCATGCCCGCAATCTCCATCCAAAAGCTGTCACCCGGTGCGGCCGGGAACAAAGGGCCCAGCGAACCCGACAGGATGATCTCCCCGGCCTTAAACGGAATGCCATAAGCGCCCAGGGTATTGGCCAGCCAGGCGACGGCTTGTGCCGGGTGGCCTTGGACCGCCGAACCCAGACCGCGGGCGACGACTTCGCCGTTTTTGGTCATGACCATGGCCGCTTGTGCCAGGTCCAGCGCCTGCGGGTCGATGCGCGCATCGCCGATCACAAACACCCCACACGAGGCGTTGTCGGACACGGTATCGCCAATCTTGATTTTCCAGTCGCGGATGCGCGAATCAACGATCTCAAAACAGGGCGCCACCCAGTCGGTGGCCGCCAGCACGTCCTCCAACGTTACGCCCGGGCCCTGCAGGTCCGCTTTGAGCATGAAGGCAATCTCGGCCTCGGCGCGCGGCTGGATGAGCTTGTCATGCTGCAGCGAAAGCGTCTGTCCATTGGCCACCTGCATAGTATTGGTCAAAAAGCCAAAGTCGGGCTGGAACACGCCCAGCATGTCCTGTACGGCTTTGGAAGTGACCCCAATCTTTTTGCCCACCACGCGCTCCCCGTAGGCTAGGCGGCGCTGCAGCATGTGCAGCGAGATTTGGTAAGCATCCTCTACCTGGATGTCGGGGTGGCGCTTGCTGAGCGGTTCGACGGTATGGCAGGCGCGCAAGGCGGCAAACAGCTCGTCGCCCAAGGTTTGGATCAGCGCTTTGTCCATGGCTTATCCCTTTTGCAAAAAGTCGATACAGGCGCGGTTAAACATATCGCGGTGCTCCACCTGCACCCAGTGGCCACATTGGTTCACCAAAATCATGCGCGCTTGCGGGCAGTTGTCCACCACTTTCATGGCGCCGCCAACCGGATTGAACTGGTCATTCACGCCCCAAAAGCCAAACACCGGGCAGCGCAGCGCGTGCAACTCGGTGGTCATATTGCGCACCTTGAGGATGGAGCGGGCTGCCTGCGTTTGCGTTGCGGCAATCGGCGCACGCTCGTTAATGATGTCGTCGGTCAGCAGGCTCGAATCAAACAGCTGCATGTTCATCACGGCACGCATGGCCTCGGCGCCGGTTTTACCCGACTGGTAGACCTTGAACATATTGGCCACACCGGGCATGGCCAAATAGGTGTCCAGGTCTTCCACGCCACCAGGGGCCATCAAAATAAGTCGGCTGACATCCTCGGGGTGCGCCAGCGCATACCCCAGGGCAACCGCGCCGCCCAGGGAGTTGCCCAGCAGAGTGACCTTTTTAAGCCCCAGCGCGTCGACCAGCCCTTTGACGCCAGCGACAAAAAAGTCCAGGTCGTACTGCGGGATATCGGGTTTGCTCGACAGACCATAGCCCAGCAAATCGGGCACGATGGTACGAAAGCCCGCTGCTGCAAAGGCTGGGTAATTGCCTTTGAAATTGCTGTAGCCACTGGCACCGCCACCTGCGCCATGCAAAAAAATCACCACTTCGCCACTGCCTTGGTCGTGGTAGTGCACGCGCTGGGCAGCACCGGCCACCGGTGCGATATCGACATAGTGGCCTTCAGGGATAGAAAAAGGGGACGTCATGCAGGGCTCCTGGTCAATGAATAGGGGGCAAACTCAAGGCGCGGTGGGCGAGCGCCAAAGCTTGGGCAGGCCGGGGTCGGTGGCCAAAATCAGGTGTTTGAGCAAATTGCGCAGCGCAGCGGCCTCGATCTCGCCCAGGCGCGCCACCAAAGCCTCCTCGGCTTGTGTGGCCAGCGCCAGCACAGCGGCAACGGCTTGGCGTCCGTGCGCGCTCGCTTGCCAGCGGCTGGCCTGACCCGCCTCCTGCGGCGCGGCCTCGAGCAGCTGGCGGGCCACCATGGCCTGGCACAGGGCCGCATCAAAATGCACGCCGGTATAACTGAGGTAGGCGGCCAAATCTACTTGCGACAGCGGCGAACGCACGCTGAGCAAGGACAGCACAAAGAAATCCGCATCGCTGAGCTGGTAGGCCTGCAGCGCCGGACGCAAATGGTGCATGAACTGAAAATGCGCCCGCCCCAGCAAATAGCCCAGCAGGTCCTCAGAATAAGAAGCCCCGGCCATATCGGCCTGTGGCTCGGTCGACACCGGCGCCGCCTTGCGCGAGGCCAGCGCGTATTCGCCCGTCAGGTACAAGAGCGGCGGCAAGGCGCAGCTGTCATAGGCCACTACTTCGCCCACAAAAATCGTGTGGTCGCCCCCTTCGTACTGAAAGGCGCTGCGGCACTCAAAGCGGGCGCTGCAACCTTGCAGCAGCGGTGCGCCGAAGGCCGACTCGTCCAGCGCCAGGCCGGCAAACTTGTCCTCGCCAGCGCGGGCAAAGCGGTTGGACAGATGCTCTTGCGCATTGGACAGAATATGCACATTCCAGTGCGTGCTGGTGCTAAAGACCTCGCGGGTGCGCGCTGTATTGGCCAGGCTCCACAGCACCATGGGCGGCTGCAGCGATACCGAATTGAAGCTATTGGCCGTGATGCCCACGGGCGTGCCGTCCGGGGCCCGGGCGGTGACAATGGTCACGCCGGTCGCAAACGTGCCCAGCGCGCGGCGAAAGTCGCGGGGGTCAAAGCTCGAAGTGGCGGTTGGCAATCGATGTCTCCAAGGAATCTGGCCAGCGGCCTGGCAAGGTAGTGTGCAGCATGCCCCCGGCCCGGCGCCCTGCAATCCCTCACTCGGACTAGGGGCCTGCGCACCGGCGGCGCAGACGTTAGTCTGATTGGACGATGATTGAGATCTGCCCCGCTACGGATACTCGCAGCACGGGACAATGATCTCGCAGGCCCTTAGTAGACCGCAGCGCCCTGTGCGCCGCACCCGGAGACCCACCATGCCAGCCACGACCGACGATTACCTGACCCCCTTGGCCCAAACCCTGATCGAGCGCGCCCGCGCCATGATCCCCACCCTGGCCGCACGCGCCCGCGCCAGCGAGGACACAGGCCTGATTTCGGCCGACACCATCGCCGAGATGAAAGAGGCCGGTTTTTTCAAAGTACTGCAACCCAAGCGCTGGGGCGGCTACGAGATGGACCCCAGAGTGTTCTACCAAGTTCAGATGGCCCTGGCCGAAGGCTGCATGGCTACCGCCTGGGTTTATGGCGTGGTGGGCGTACACAACTGGCAAATTCCGCTCTTCCCGGAGCAAGCGCAGCAAGAGGTGTGGGGCCAAGATTCCAACATCCTGACCGCCTCCACCTACATGCCTGTGGGCAAGGCCGAACCGGTCGAGGGCGGCTACCGCTTTAGCGGCCATTGGAGCTGGAGCAGCGGCGTCGAGTTTTGCGACTGGATTTTGCTAGGCGGCCTGCTGCCCAAGAAAAATGGCTCGGGCGAGATCGAACACTGCACTTTTTTGCTGCCCAAGGCTGATTTCCAGGTCGTCAAGAACTTTGATGTGCTCGGTCTGCGCGCCACCGGCAGCCATGACATCGTGGTCAAAGACGCCTTCGTCCCCGAGCACCGCACCCAGCGCACCAACGACCACAGCGACGCGGGCTGCCCTGGCCGGGCCACCAACCCGGGCTGGCTCTACCGTATTCCGTTTACCCAGGTGTTCCAGCGTGCGGTGTCCACCGCTTGTATTGGGGCGACCGAGGGCGCGATTGCCAGCTTTCGCCAGCGCGCGGCCAGCTTTGTGGGCAAACACGGCTCCAAGACGGCCGAGGACGTCAACGCCCAAATGGCCGTCAGCCAGGCCATGATGCTGACCGACCAGCTGCGTTTGGTGCTACTGCGCAACTACCAGCGCGTGGTCGATTGCGCCCAAAGCCAAGAAAAAATGCCCGTGGAAGAGCGTCTGATGCAGCGCGCCCAGTCGGCCATCGTGCCCAAGCTGTGTGCCGAGGCGGTGAACGAAATCATGCGCGCCTGCGCCGCCGGCGGCGTGTTCAAAACCAATCCGATTGAGCGCATTTTTAGGGACTTGCATGTGGCGCGTGGCCACATCGCCAACAATGCCGACGCTTTTGCGCGCGCCCATGGCTCGGTCATGCTGGGCTTGCCCAATACCGATCCCTTCGTCTGATCGGCCGCGCCATGGATTACGACCTTATCGTGGTCGGGTCGGGCGCGGGCGCCCTGCTCGCAGCCATTGCCGCCCACGACGGCGGCCTGCGCCCACTGGTGATTGAGAAAACCAATTTGGTCGGCGGCACCTCGGCGCTGTCGGGTGGTGGCATCTGGATTCCTGTCAATGACGACATGGCCAAGGCCGGCATCCCAGACAGCACCGACACCGCTTTTGGCTACGTCAAACGCTGCGCACGCGGCCTGGCCAGCGACCGGCGCATCCTGGCCTATGTGGAAACAGCGCGCACCCTGGCGCGCACGCTGGCGCAAATCGGTGTGCCTTACCGCTGCATGCCGCACTATTCGGACTATTACCCGGCCACCGAAGGCGCACTGCCCGGCGGGCGCACCATGGACCCGGTCGATTTCAATGCCGGCCGCCTGGGCCTGCAAGGCCTGGAGCTGCTGCGCCCAACCAACCCAGGCCAGCTGATTTTGGGGCGCATGCAAATCAACGCCTTCGAGGCGCGCTCCATGCTGGCGCGCGAGCGCAAGTCCAAATGGGTGCTGATGTGGATCATGGCACGCTATTTTCTGGACTACCCCTGGCGCAACAAAACCCGCCGCGACCGGCGCCTGACCGGCGGCCAGGCCCTGGTCGGCGGTCTGCTGACCGCCGCGCGCAAGCGCAATATTCCGATCTGGACCGAGACCACGCTGCAGTCTCTGCAACACAAAGACGGCCGGGTGTGCGGCGTCACCGTGCTGCGTGACGGGCAAACCCAGTCTATTTCGGCTGCCAAAGCCGTTTTGCTGGCCGCAGGCGGATTCGAGCGCAACCAAGAAATGCGCGAGCGCCACCTGCCCCAACCCACCAACCAGGCCTGGACCGCCACGCCCCCGGGCGCCAACACGGGCGACGCCATCCGCGCCGGTGCCGAGGTAGGCGCGCAGCTGCACCTGATGGAACACACCTGGGGCGCGCCTACGCTGGCCGTCCCCAAGGAAGAAAAGTTTCGGGCCATGTTTGTGGAGCGATCGCTGCCCGGTTGCATGGTGGTCAATGGGCGTGGCGAGCGCTTCCTCAATGAATCGGGGCCCTACCCCGAGTTCCAGCAAGCCATGTTTGCCAACCATGCCAAAACCGGCAGCGCCATTCCGGCCTGGATCGTGTTTGATGCGCGCTTTCGGTCCAAATACCCCATCGGCCCGATGATGCCGGCCAGCGCCGTGCCCGACAGCCGACTGCGCAAAAGCTGGCTCGGCCAGGTGTACTGGAAAGGCGAAACCCTGCAAGAACTGGCGGCGCACATCGGCGTTGACCCGCAAGGCCTGGCTGCCAGTGCGGCGCGCATGAGCCAGTTTGCCCAAACCGGCAAAGACCTGGACTTTGACCGGGGCGGCAACAGCTTTGACCGCTACTACGGCGACATCCACGTGCACCCCAACCCGAATTTGGCCCCGATCGACCAAGGCCCGTTTTACGCCATGCAGCTGTGGCCCGGCGACATCGGCACCAAAGGCGGCCTGCTGACCGACGAAGACGCCCGCGTGCTCGACACCCAGGGCCAGCCCATCGAAGGCCTGTACTGCGTGGGCAATAACGCCGCCTCGGTCATGGGCCCGTCTTACCCGGGCGCAGGCTCTACGCTGGGCCCGGCCATGACCTTTGCGCTGCGGGCGGTGGCGCACCTGCGCGGCCAAAGCATGGCTTTACAACGGACCGATTTGCTGGACAGCGCCGTATGAGCACCAGCCCGCGCATCTCCACCGTCACCCCGGTGGAGCCTGCCCTGCTGGTTGAAGACGCCAACAGCCTGGATTGGAGCGAAAGCGCCGACGTGCTAGTCATCGGCTGGGGCGCTGCCGGTGCCTGCGCGGCCATTGAGGCACGCAGCCAGGGCGCCAGCGTGTTGGTGATCGACCGTTTTGAGGGCGGCGGCGCCAGCACCTTGTCCGGCGGCGTGGTCTATGCCGGGGGCGGCACGCCCTACCAACAAGAGGCGGGTTTTAGTGACACGCCCCAGGCCATGGCGCGCTATCTGGCCAAGGAAGTGCAAGGCGCGGTCAGCGAAGCGACGATTTCGCGCTTTTGCGCTGATAGCGTGGCCAATTTGCGCTGGCTCGAGGATCAAGGTCTGCGCTTTGACGCGCGCATGCCGGCACACAAAACCTCCTACCCACCGAAAGACAAATTTCTCTACTACTCGGGCAACGAGCAGGTGCCGGCCTACCAGGACGGCATCAGCGCGCCGGCCCCGCGCGGCCACCGCACCCTGGGCCAGGGGCAATCGGGCAAAGAGCTCTACACCGCCTTGCGTGCGGCCACGCTGCGCGCAGGCGCCGTGCCGCTGACGCAAACCACCGTGCGCCGCTTGGTGCGCCAGCGAAGTGCAGACGGCCAGGACGGTCCGGTGCTGGGCGTGCAAGTCTGGGCTTTGCCAAAAGACCACCCAGAGACCCTGCGTCATGCGCAATTGCATGCGCAGGTAGCGCGCTGGCGCCTGGTGCGCCCGGCCAAGGCCATGGCCTGCCGACGCGAGGCAGCGGCCATCGAGCAGCGCATCGCGCAGCCGCGCTTTATCCGTGCGCTGCGCGCCGTGGTGCTGACCACCGGCGGCTTTATCTACAACCCCGAGATGATGGCCGCCCACGCGCCACACGCCAAGCGCGGCTGGCCCGTAGGCGCTGCCGGCTGCGACGGCAGCGGTATCCGGCTAGGGCAAAGCGTCGGGGGCCAAACCCAGGGCATGGACAACATCTCGGCCTGGCGCTTTATTACGCCGCCCTCAGCCTGGCCGCGCGGCCTGGTAGTCAACACCCAAGGCGCACGTTTTTGCAATGAAGAGGTCTATGGCGCCACCCTGGGCCATGAAATGATTACCCACCAAGGCGGCCGCGCTTGGTTGATTTTGGACCGCAAGCTGCGCGCGCAAGCCACGCGCCAATGCCTGTGGGGCGGCTTGTGGGCGTTCCAGGCGGTGCCTGCGCTCACGCTCATGTGGCTACACGCGCGCAAAGCGCCCACCATCGCCGCGCTGGCGGCGCGCATTGGCGCAGACCCGCAAACCTTGCAAAACAGCCTGGACCAGGCCAATGCCGCTGCCCAAGGCCGGGGCGAAGATCCGGTGGGCAAATCCACCGGCATGCGCCAAGCCATGCCCGAGGGCCCGTATTTCGCGCTGGATATCTCCGTTGGCTCGCCGGTATTTCCGCTGGCAACCCTCACCTTGGGCGGTTTGCTTGTGGATGAAAGCAGCGGCTTGGTACTCGATGCCCAAGGCGCGCCTATTGCCGGCCTGTATGGCGCGGGCCGGGCGGCCGTGGGCTTGGCCTCCGGGCGCTACGTCAGCGGCCTGTCTCTGGCAGACTGCGTGTTTTCAGGGCGGCGGGCCGGCAAGGCAGCGGCCAGTGGCATGGCTTAAAGGAATGTGACATGCAAGGTCTCGCGGACAAAACGATTTTGATTACCGGCGGTGCCGGTGGCTTGGGCAGTGCTGCGGTGGCTTTGTTTATTGAACAAGGTGCGCGCGTCGTCATCAGCGATCTCCAGGTGGACGCGGGCAAGGCTTTGGCGGCGCGTTACGGCAAGCAAGCCGCTTTTGTTGTACATGACGTCACCAGCGAGGCCGCCTGGACGCAGGCCATGGCCTTTGTGGCCCAGCAGTTCGGGCGTCTGGATGTACTCATCAATAACGCGGGCATCTTGCAGTCCGGCAATATCGAGACGGCCACCTTGGCCCAATGGCGCCAGCTGATGCAGGTCAACGCCGACTCCTGTTTTTTGGGCTGCCAGCAGGGCATTTTGGCCATGAAGGCGCATGGTGGCAGCATCGTCAATGTCGCATCCGTCGCGTCTTGGATGCCCATGCAGGACTTTCCTGCCTATGGCGCCAGCAAAGCGGCCGTCGCCTCGCTGACGCGCACGGCGGCCCTACACTGCCGCAAAAAAGGCTATGCCATTCGCGTCAATTCGCTGCACCCGGACGGCATTTACACGCCCATGATGCAGGCCAGTGCGCCCGGTATCACGCCCGAGCAAATTTTGTTTGACCCGGCGCGCAACCCCAAAGGCCGCGCCCGCATGCCCGATGACATCGCCCGCCTCTTGGTGTTTTTGGCCAGCGACGAGGCCCAGGCCGTCAGCGGCTGCGCGCTGCAAGCGGACAACGCCATCTTGGGCATGGGTTTGTGGCCATGAGCGCTTTTCACACGCTGCGCGTGGCCGCGCTGAGCGCCGAGACGGCAGACGCTTGCTCCATCCATTTGGACATACCCCCCGCGCTGGCCAGCGCGTTTAGCTACCGGCCCGGCCAGTTTTTGACGCTGCGGGTGCAGGCGGGCAGTGAGACACTTTTGCGCTGCTACTCCATGTCCAGTACGCTGGGCCTGGACGCGGGTCTGCGCGTCACCGTCAAGCGGGTTGCCGGCGGGCGTGGCTCCAACGCTTTGTGCGACACGCTGCGCGCGGGCGACAGCATCGAGGTCATGCCACCGGCAGGCCTTTTTAGCCCGCCGGACGTTCAGGGTGATTTTTTGCTCTTCGCCGGGGGCAGCGGCATTACGCCGGTGTTCTCGATATTGCGCGCGGCCTTGGCCCAGGGTACCGGCCAGGTGCGCCTGATTTATGCCAACCGCGACGCGGCATCCATCATCTTTGCCGATGCCCTCACCCAGCTACAAGCCCAATACCACCCGCGTCTGCAGGTGCTGCATTGGCTAGATGCGCAGCAGGGCTTTGCCAACGCCAGCCAGCTCGCTGACATGGCTGCACCGCTGCGCCATGCCCCCGCCTATATTTGCGGGCCGGCGCCATTTATGGATATGGCGGTGCAGGCCTTGCACAGCCTGGGCGTGGCGCCAGAGCACATTCACCTGGAACGGTTTACCGCCACGGCGCCAGCCCTGGCACCGGCAAACGCCGCCGACAACGCCCCTGCGCTGCCCGAGCTCATGGACGATGCCCAGCTGCACATCGAACTGGACGGCCAGCATTACCAGATGGACTGCGGACCCAACGAAACGGTGCTCGAAGCCGCGCTGCGCCACAAAGTGGCCGCGCCCTATTCCTGCCAGGCGGGCATGTGCGCCTCTTGCATGTGCCAGGTAACCGAAGGCGCGGTGCATCTGCGCCACAACGACGCCCTGGACGCCAAAGACCTGGCCCGCGCCTGGACGCTGAGCTGCCAGGCCGTGCCACGCAGCACGGTGCTGCGCGTGAAATTTCCCTGACTTCGCCATGCTCTCCGACGCCCCAAGCCTAGCCAGCACCTTGCCCGCCATGCTGCGCGCCAGTGCTGCGCAATTTGGCGCGCAGGCGGCCATCATCGATGGTCCGGTGCAGATCAGCTATGCCCAGCTGCTGGCGCGCAGCACACAAGCGGCGCGCGCGCTCATCAGCCTGGGCGTGCAGTCGGGCGACCGGGTGGCGATTTGGGCGCCCAATGTGTACGAATGGATCGTCGCGGCCTGCGGCTTGCAAACGGCGGGCGCAATTTTGGTGCCGCTCAATACCCGCATGAAGGGCGCCGAGGCGGCCGACATTCTGGAGCGCAGCGGCGCCAAAGTCTTGTTTTGCATCGGCGATTTTTTAGGCCAGTACGTGCCTGCACTGCTGGACGGTTTACGCCCCGCCAGCCTCCAAACCCTGGTGGTGCTGCGCCCCGGCGCCCAAACGCCAATCCAAGCACCCGCCACCCTCACCTGGGACGCATTTGTGGCCCTGGCAGATGCCACCGAGCCCAGCGCCGTTTTGGCGCGCGAGCAGGCCCTGCATGCGCAATCCACGTCCGATATTTTGTTCACCTCGGGTACCACCGGACGCCCCAAAGGCGTGATGGCCGCGCATGGACCCACGATTGCGGCCTTCAAGGCCTGGGCGACCGCAGTAGGTTTGCAAGCCGGCGACCGCTACCTAATCGTCAATCCGTTTTTTCATGCCTTTGGCTACAAAGCCGGCTGGGTGGCCGCGCTGATGCAAGGCGCCACGATTTACCCCCAGGCCGTTTTTGATGCCGAAACCGTACTCTCGGGCATTGCGCGTGAGCGCATCAGCTTTTTGCCCGGACCGCCCACCTTGTTTCACAGCATGCTGTCGCACCCGGGACTGGCCCAGCACGACATTTCTTCCTTGCGGGTTTCGGTGACCGGCGCCGCCTCGGTGCCGCCCGCGCTCATCAGGCGCATGCGCGAGGAATTGCGCATTGCCAAAGTCACCACCGCCTACGGCCTGACCGAATGCGGCGGTTGCGCCACTTTGTGCGACCCCACCGACAGCGTGGAGACGGTCAGCAGCACCTGCGGCAAAGCCCTGCCCGGTACCGAGATGTGCTGCGTTGACGAACACGGCGCACGCGTGCCGGTGGGCGAACCCGGTGAGGTGCTGCTGCGCGGCTACCATGTGATGCAAGGCTATTTTGATGACCCCGAGGCGACCGCCCAGGCCATCGACCCCGAGGGCTGGCTTCACACCGGCGACATCGGCGTGATCGATGCGCGCGGCTACCTGCGCATTACCGACCGGCTCAAAGACATGTTCATCGTGGGCGGCTTTAACTGCTACCCGGCCGAAATCGAGCGCCAGCTCAACGAGCACCCGGCCATTGCCCAGGTGGCCGTGGTGGGCGTGCCCGACGAGCGCATGGGCGAGGTAGGCTGTGCCTGCGTGCTCTTGCGCGCCGGCCATACACTGACGGCCCCTGATTTACTCGCCTGGGCCAAGCCGCGCATGGCCAACTACAAACTGCCGCGCCACGTGCTGTTTTTGGACAGTTTGCCGCTAAACGCCTCCAACAAAGTGCTCAAGCGGGAACTGGCGCAAAGCGCGCTGGCCCTGCTGGCGCAAGCGCCTGCCGCCTGAGGCGCAGGGCTTTAGCGACCCACAGCTTTAGCGGCCCTCAAACTGCGCTTTGCGCTTTTCAATAAAGGCCTGCATGCCCTCTTTTTGGTCGCGTGTGGCAAACAGCAGCTGGTTGGCCTTGCGCTCGAGCATCAACGCAGTCTCGAGCGAAGCGTCAACACCAGCGAGCACCACTTCTTTGATCTGCATCGCCGCCAGGGGCGGCATGGCGGCAATCTGGCGCGCCATCTTGAGCGCCTCGTCCAGCAATTGCGCGTCGGGGAAGACCTGGCTGACCAGGCCCATGGCGCAGGCCTCTTGGGCGCTGACGGCTTTGCCGGTGAGCAGCATGCGCATGGCGTTGAATTTGCCCACCGCGCGCACCAGACGTTGGGTGCCGCCAATGCCCGGCATGATGCCGATGCGGATCTCGGGCTGCGAAAAGCTGGCGCCCTCGCCGGCCAAAATAATGTCGCAGTGCATGGCCAGCTCGGCCCCGCCCCCAAAAGCGTAGCCGCAGACCGCCGCAATAATGGGCTTGGGGCAGCGCTCGATAGGCGCCCACACCCGCTCGGTATGCCGGCGCATGATCTCGATCGGGCCCGCGCCTTCTAAGGTCTTGATGTCGCCGCCAGCGGCAAAGACTTTGTCCCCGCCAGTGAGCACAATAGCGCGCACCGCCTCGTTGGCGCTCAGGTCGGTAAAGGCCTGCGAGAGCGCGGCCTGCAAAGACAGGCTTAGCGCATTGGCCGCCTCGGGCCGGTTCAGACGCACCAGGGCGACACCGTCATCTAGGATCTGCACCAGCACTTGCGTGCCAGGTTCAGCCGCGCCAGGGGCCACAAGGGGGTTTTCAATCGACATGGGCAGTTCCCGCAAATGCAATGGGGTGCATGGTGGTTTTTCGGGGGCGCCGTTACATCGTCCTTTTGGACGTATTGGCCAGCGCCCGGCTCGCGTAGATTCTCCCCCATGACACAAGCGCCCGCATTTGCACAGCACGTGGTCCTGGTGACCGGTGGCACCAAGGGCATTGGGCGCGCCATTGCCGAGGGCTTTTTGCAGGAAGGCGCCCAGGTCGTGGTGTGCGCCCGCACCCCGGTGGCGCATATGCCCCAAGCTGGTGAACGCCGGGCCGAATTCATAGCCTGCGATGTGCGCGAGGCCGACGCGCTGCGCGCCCTGGTGGCCGACATCGTGGCGCGCCACGGGCGCCTCGATGTGCTGATCCACAACGCCGGTGGCAGCCCGCCGGTCCAAGCGGCCACCGTCTCACCCCGCTTTCACGAAGGCGTGATCCGTCTGAACCTGAGCGCGGCCATGCACGCAGCGCAGGCGGCCAATGCGGTCATGCAAACCCAGGAGCGTGGCGGCGTCATTGTTTTTATCGGCAGCGTCAGCGGCTTGCGACCCTCGCCCGGCAGCGCGGTCTACGGCGCGGCCAAGGCAGCGGTGATCAGCCTGGCCAGCTCGCTGGCCGTGGAGTGGGCCCCCAAGGTACGGGTGCTGGCAGTCAGCCCCGGCTTGGTGCGCACCGAGCAATCGCACATCCACTATGGCGATGAAAAAGGCATTGCGGCAGTGAGCGCCACCATTCCGCTGGGCCGCATGGCGGACCCGGCCGATGTCGCGCAAGCCTGCCTGTACGCGGCCTCCTCCCGCGCCAGTTATTTGAGCGGCACCAATATTTTGTTGCACGGCGGCGGCGAGCGGCCGGCCTTTCTCGATGCAGCCCAAGGACCTTGACACCATGAACCAGAAGCAGGAGTACGCGCGTGGCTGAACCTTCATGGATGGACAGCGCCCGCGCGCTGGTCGGAAAAGAATACGGGCGTGTTTATGCCTGGGACAAAGTCAACGCGCCCATGATCCGCCAATGGTGCGAAATCATGGGGGTCGACGCGGCGCCATACCTGGTCGAGGGTGCCGTCCATGCGCCCGAGGCCATGCTGCAAGTGTGGTGCATGGAGGGCTTTACGCTCAACAACTACCCGCCTGGCTCCACCACCGAGAACCCCTACGAAGTCCTCAAACTGATGGAGGCCCAGGGCCTGGCCTCGGTGGTCGCTGTCAATTCCGAGCTCCAATTTAGCCGCGCCGTGCGCGAGGGCGAACGCCTGTACTACACCACGCGTTTGGACACCATCAGCCCCGAGAAAACCACCGCGCTGGGCACTGGCTACTTTGTTACTTTGGTAATGCGCTATTTCTCGGAAATCGCCAGCGGCGACGAAGAGGTCGGCCAACTGTTGTTCCGCGTTTTTAAATTCAAGCCTGCGCAGGCTGCAGCGCCTAGCGCGCCGGCCAGCGCACCAGCCAAGCCCAAGCGCCCGGCGCCCGGCATCAGCGACGACACCCGGTTTTTCTGGGAAGGCGCGCGCGCGGGCCAGTTGCGTATTCAGCGCTGCACAGCCTGCGGCACCCTGCGCCACCCACCCGGCCCGGTTTGCCCGCAGTGCCACTCGTTTGAGTGGGACGCCGTCACCGCCAGCGGGCGGGGGACGGTGTATTCCTTTGTGGTCATGCATTACCCCGAGGTGCCGCCTTTTGAGCACCCCAACCCGATTGCGCTGATCGAACTCGAAGAAGGCACGCGCCTGATCACCCAACTGGTCGGCGTAGCCCCAGGCGATGTGCGCATCGGCCAAAAAGTACAGGTGGAATTTCACACCTATGACGGCGACCTGGTGCTGCCGCAATTTCGGCCCGTGCCGGACGCCCGCTAAGCCCCTCTGCCCCCACCAAGCCATCCCATGAACTTTGAACTGACAGACGACCAAAAAGCCTTTGCCGACATGGCCGCAGGCCTGTTTGCCGATTACTGCAGCGACGATCAACTGCGCGCGCATGACAGCGGCCAAGCACCCTTTATGCAGGACTTGTGGAAGCAGTGCCTTGCTGCGGGCCTGCATACCGTCTTGGTGCCAGAGCAACGCAGTGGCCTTGGCCTGGGGTTGACCGAGCTGATGGGCATTCTGGAACAACAAGGCCACGCTTTGGCCCATGTGCCCTTGTGGGAACAACAAGTAGGCCTGGCCGCGCTCGCGCATTTTGGCGTTGCCGCACCGGACGGACTGTGGCAGGCCTTGATGCAGGACGGCAGCCCGCTGGCGCTGTCCTTGGCGGCACTGTCTGACAGCCGAGGCGCTGCCCTGCAGGTGCACAAAATAGATACGGGATGGCGCTTGCGCGGCCACGCCCCGGCGGTGAATCTGGGCCAAAGCGCACGCTTTGCGCTGCTGGCTGGCGCGCTTGACGGCCAGATGCGACTGCTCATGGTGGACCTGGACGCCGCCGGCGTGGCCCGCACTACGGGCCGCAGCCAGCACCACCTGGAGGTGGCCGACCTGGACTTTCACGACTGCCCCCTGGCTGCCTGGCAGGTGCTGCCCCAAGCCGCCCTGCCCTGGGTGAACGAGCGCGCCGCAGCCTGCCTGGCAGCCCTGCAACTGGGCGTCACCCAAGCGCATTTGCGCCGCACCGTGGACTACGTCAGCGAGCGCCAGCAATTTGGCCGGGCCATTGGCAGCTTTCAATTGGTCAGCGGCCAAATGGCCGATGGCTACATCGCCTTAGAGGCGCTGCGCAGTGCGCTGTGGCAACTGGTGTACCGCCTCGATGCCGGTCTGGGCGCCGCGCCGCAAGCCTTGGCCACCCGCGTGCTGGCCAACGATGCCGGCCACTTTGCCGGCCATATGGCCCAGCATGTCCACGGGGGTATTGGCGTGGACCTGACCTACCCTATCCACCGCTTTTTGTACTGGAGCCGCGCTTTGGGCGCCGCTTTAGGCGGCAGCGAGCACCCGTTGGCCGCTTTGGGCGACTGGCTGGCCAGCCACGACGCGCTGGGCTGGAAATACGACGCGCCCGAAGATGGCGCAGCACAGGAGGCCGTGCATGCAAGTGTTTGATGCCATTGAAGTAGGCCAGGCCATGGAGGCCCTGGACGTGCCGATCACGGCAGCCCTGATCACCGGCGGTGCTATTGCCACGCGCGACTATTTTCCTGGCCATATTGATCTGGAAGCTGCGCGCGCGCTGGGCTCGCAGGCCGTGTTCATGAACATCCTGACCACCAACGGGCTGGTGCAGCGCTTTGTGCAAGACTGGAGCGGCCCGCAAAGCCGCTTGTGCGACCTCAAAATCAAACTGGGCGCACCCAACTACCCCGGTGACACCATGCGCTTTAGCGGCAGCGTGACCGACAAGCGTGCACAAGACCGCACGGTGGAAGTCAGCTTCAAAGGCGCCAACGCCATGGGCAGCCACGTCACCGGCACGGTGCGGGTCCGCTTTCCCTAAACGCGCCAGGACCACAACGCCATGAGCGAACTATCCATTTCCGGGCGCGCCGCCATTGTCGGCTTAGGCGCCACCGAATTTTCCAAAAACTCTGGACGCACCGAGGTGCGGCTGGCCATGGAGGCCACGCTGCAAGCCCTCAATGACGCAGGCATAGACCCCGCCGAGGTAGACGGCTTTTCCTCCTACTCGGTGGACAAAGTGCCCGAGTACGAAATCGCCCGCCTACTGGGCGCCAAAAACGTGCGCTTTTTTTCGCAAGTACCGCACGGCGGCGGCGCTGCCTGCGGCCCGGTGCTGCATGCCGCCATGGCGGTGGCCACCGGCATTGCCCGCACCGTGGTGGTCTACCGCGCCATGAATGAGCGCAGCTGGTACCGCTTTGGCAATGGCAACTATGGGTTTGGCTCCTCCCCGCTGTTTGAAAACGTCAACTACGGCTGGTATATGCCCTATGGCTTTCACACGCCGGCGGCCTGGGTGGGCATGTTTGCCCGCCGCTATATGCACACCTACGGCGCCACCAGCGAAGACTTTGGCCGCGTAGCCGTAGCCGCGCGCGACTTTGCAGCGACCAACCCGGCGGCGTTTTTCCACCAAAAACCCATCACCCTGGCAGAGCACCAGGCCTCGCGCTGGATTTGCGAGCCCCTGCATTTGCTCGACTGTTGCCAAGAGTCGGACGGCGCCGTGGCCATGGTCATCACCTCGGTCGAGCGTGCGCGTGACATGAAAACCCGCCCTGTCATCATCAAAGGCGCAGCCCAAGGCAGCAGTGACGGCCAGCAAATCATGACCTCGTATTACCGCGATGACATTACCGGCCTGCCCGAAATGGGTCTGGTGGCGCGCCAGCTCTGGGAGCAAAGCGGTCTCACGCCCCAAGACATTCAAACGGCGGTGATTTACGACCACTTCACACCTTTTGTGCTGCCCCAGCTCGAAGAATTCGGCTTTGCCGAGCGTGGCGCAGCCAAGGACTTTGTACGCGCCGGCCACCACGCGCGCGGCGGGCGTCTGCCAATCAATACCCACGGCGGCCAATTGGGCGAGGCCTATATCCACGGCATGAACGGCATTGCCGAGGCCGTGCGCCAGGTGCGTGGCAGCGCCGTCAACCAAGTAGACCAGGTGCGCAATGTACTGGTCACCGCCGGGACCGGCGTGCCCACCAGCGGACTGATTTTGGGCCAAGAATAAGAGTAACCCCCATGTTTATCGACCTGAGCCCCGAACAACACGCCCTGCGCTTGCGCGTGCGCGACTATTTCAATGCCTTGATGACGCCCGCGCTGCGCTTAGCTTTGCGCGGCGCCGAAGGTGGCCCCCTGTACCGCCAAACCGTGCGCCAGATGGGCCAAGACGGCTGGCTGGCCGTGGGCTGGCCCAAGCAGCACGGCGGCCAGGGCTTGAGTGCCACCGAGCAGCTGATATTTTTCGAAGAAGCCAATATCGCCGGTGCGCCCCTGCCTTTCGTGACGATCAGCACCGTCGGCCCGGCGCTGATGGAGTCAGGCACCGAGGCGCAAAAAGCGCGCTTCTTGCCCGGCATCGCCTCGGGCGACATCATTTTTTCAATTGGTTATTCCGAGCCGCAAGCGGGCTCCGACCTGGCCGCGCTCTCCACGCACGCGCGCCTGGAGGGCGACTTGCAAAGCGGGCATTTTGTGGTCAATGGCAACAAGCTGTGGACTTCGGGCGTGGAGTCGGCAGACCATATCTGGCTGGCTGCGCGCACCAGCCAGGACTTGGCGCGGCACAAAGGCATTTCGATTTTGATCGTGGACACCGGAACCCCCGGTTTTTCGCACACGCTGATTCCTACGGTGGGCAATTTCACCTCGGCCACCTACTACGACAATGTGCAAGTCCCGGCCGACCGCCTGGTGGGCGACCTGCACGGCGGCTGGAAGCTGATTACCGCGCAGCTCAACCACGAGCGCCTGGGCCTGGGTTCCTGGTCCGACAAGGTGTTTGGCCCCTACAAGCGGGTGCTCGATTGGGCCAAGGCGCGCGACGAAAACGGCCACCGCGCCATCGACCTGCCCTGGGTGCGCCGCCTGTTGGCCGATTGCTACACCCGCATGGAGGCCATGCGCCTGATTAACTTTCGCATCGCCGCAGACCTGGAAAAAGGCAGCATGGACGTGGCCCTGGCCTCGGCCACCAAGGTGTATGGCTCCGAGAGCGTGATCAAGGTTTTGCGCAACCTCATTGAAATCGTCGGCAACAGCGCGCTGGTGCGCCAAGGCAGCAGTGCCGACTTGCTCATGGGTGACCTGGAATACGAGGTACGGGCCGCCACGACCCTGACTTTTGGCGGCGGAACCAATGAAATCCAGCGCGAGCTGATCGCACAATTTGGTCTGCACATGCCGCGCGCAGTGCGCTAAGCGCAAATATCAAATACGGGAACGCGCATGAAAAACTGCCCTATCGTGCCCCGCGAAGTCACGCAGGCCAAGCTCGACCGCCGCGCCCAGGCCGGCCAGCGCCACCGTGCCTCCCAAACCTACACCTTGGCCGAACGCTTTGAGGAAAGCACCGCGCGCTACGCCGATCGCCCCTGCCTGTACTACGGCGACACCCGCCTGAGCTACGCCCAAACCAATGCCTGCATTAACCAAGTGGCCCACGCCGGCCACCAGCTGGGCCTGCGCTGCGGCGATGTGGTGGCGCTGTGCATGGAAAACCGGCCAGGCTTTATGTTTGTTTGGCTAGGCCTGGCCAAGCTGGGCGTGACCGCCGTGTTTCTCAACACCAATGTACGCGGCAAGTTGCTCGAGCATGGCCTGACCGAAACCGGCGCCAAGCTGGTCGTGGTGGGCGAAGAATGCCTGCCCCAGTTTGCCGCCACCCCGCTGCCCGCCGACGTGCGCTGCTGGCTCTGGCCCGACGAGGAACGCCCTGCCAGCGCCCAAGAGCGTGCGGTATGTGCTTTGGACTTGCAGGCACTGGCCCTGCAAAGTGCCAGCAGCAACCCGCCCGCTGATTGGCGTGCCGGTTTGGTGGGCGAAAAGCCTGCCGTGTATATCTTTACCTCGGGCACGACTGGCCTGCCCAAGGCCGCCATCATCAGCCATGCACGCTGGTTGATTACCGGCGATGTCATGCAAACCACCATGGACGTGCAGCCCAGCGATTGTTTTTATTGCTTTTTACCGCTGTACCACGGTGCAGCCTCGCTGTCGGTGGGCGCTACGGCGATTGCCAGCGGCGCCAGCTTGCTGCTGCGACGCAAATTTAGCCGCAGCGAGTTTTGGGCCGATGTGCGCCGCCACCAAGTCACCATCTGCCAGTACGTGGGCGAGATTGTTCGCTTTTTGCTGACCACGCCAGTGCAAGCTGGCGAGCGCGAACACAGCCTGCGCAAAATGGTGGGGGCCGGCATGGCCAGCGAGGTGTGGGAGCAGTGGGTGCGCCGCTTTGGCGACTTCGAAATTTACGAGGGTTGGGGCGCCACCGAGGCCAACACCAACACCATCAACCTGGACAACCGCATGGGCTCCTGCGGGCGCATTCCGTTTTGGGAAAAGTCCAATCTGCGCCTGGTGCGCTACGACGCCGACAACCAATGCCATCTGCGCGACGACAAGGGCTTTTTACAGCTGTGCGCGCCTGGTGAAGTGGGCGAAGCCATTGGCATGATTATCAATATGCCCGACGTCGTGGGCGGCCGCTTTGAAGGCTACACCTCGGCCGCTGCCACCGAGCGCAAGATTTTGCGCAATGTTTTCAAGCCAGGCGACGCCTGGTGGTCCTCGGGCGACTTGCTGCGCTATGACGAGGACGGCTATTTTTGGTTCGTCGACCGCATCGGAGACACCTACCGCTGGAAAAGCGAGAACGTCTCCACCACCGAAGTGGCCGACGCATTGGGCGATTTCCCCGGCTTGGATGCTATTACGGTGTATGGCGTGCAAGTACCCGGCTGCGAGGGGCGCGCCGGCATGGCTGCCCTGGTGATGCAAGAGGGTGCACAATTTGACCCGCAAGCCTTTTGGAAAATCGCGCTCGAGCGCCTGCCCGCGTATGCAGCGCCCTATTTTTTACGCATCGCGCCCAGCACCGATATGACGGGCAACTACAAGCTGCGCAAAGTCAATTTGCAACGCCAGGCCTACGATACACAAACCATCACCGAGCCCCTGTACATGCGCCGAGACGACCACAAAACCTATGTCGCCCTGACGGCGATGGACCAACTGCAGGAGGTCGTGTGGTAGATACCAAGGCCTGGCGAGCCGAGGTACGAGCATGGCTAGAGGCTAACTGCCCGGCCTCGATGCGCCTGCCCATCACCCCTGAAGAAATGGTCTGGGGCGGCTCGCAGCTGCGCTTTGGCAGTGAAGACCAGCGCCTGTGGTTTGAACGCATGCGCGAACGCGGCTGGTTTGCGCCAGACTGGCCCAGCGCCTATGGCGGGGGCGGCCTCAGCGCCAAACAAGCGCGCATTGTGGAAGAGGAAATGCTGGCACTTGGATGCCGCCAGCCACAGTTCAATCTGGGCGTGTGGATGCTCGGGCCGGTGCTGCTGGAAGTGGGCACCGAAGCGCAAAAGCAGCAGCACCTGATTCCCATGATGCAAGGGCGCGTGCGCTGGTGCCAAGGCTTTAGCGAGCCCAATGCGGGCTCCGATCTGGCCAGCCTGCGCACCGCCGCCGTCCTGGACGGGCAAGGCCATTTTGTTGTGAATGGCTCCAAAATCTGGACCTCGTATGGCGACCAAGGCGACTGGATGTACGCCCTGGTGCGCACCGACCCCAGCGCCAACAAGCAAGCGGGTATCAGCTTTTTGCTGATCGATATGAAAACGCCGGGCATCACGGTCAAACCCATTGAGCTCATCAGCGGCAAATCGAGCTTTTGCGAAGTCTTTTTTGACAATGTGCGGGTGCCCGCCGACCAATTGGTCGGCCAGTTGCACGACGGCTGGACAGTGGCCAAAAAACTCTTGCAGCACGAGCGCAGCGCCATGTCCAAGTTCAGCGAAGGCGCCGCCCCCTCGCACGATGCGCTGGCCGTAGCCCTGCCTTATTTGTATGACCAGGCCGGCGCCCTGCGCGAGCCCGTCTGGCGCGACCGGCTGGCTGCCTTGCTCATGGACTCGCACGCCTTCACCCTCACCCACCAGCGCGTCAAACAAGAGGCCATGGCAGGGCTGCCCATCCAGGGCCCCGCGTCCATCATGAAACTGGTACAAACCGAGCAAGAAGTGGCCAAGTACGAGCTACTCACCCAGCTCATGGGCCTGCGCGGCCTGAGCTGGGAGGGCGACGCATTCAGCGCCGATGAGCACGCCATCAGCCGCTTGCTGCTGCTATCAAAGACCTACATCATCTCCGGCGGAAGCAGCGAGATTCAACTCAACATCATTGCCAAGCGCGTGCTTGGCCTGCCGGGGTAAATCATGGGCTTTTTGCGCAACGAAGAACAGCGCCAGCTCGTGCACAGCGCCGAGGTGTTTTTGGCTGCGCAATCGCCAGTCTCGCTGCAGCGGCGCATCCGCGACAGCGCCGTGGCGCAGGCCATGGACCCGGGCCTGTGGCAACAGGTTATCGACTTAGGCTGGCCCGCCGCCGTTTTTTCCGAAGACGATGGCGGTCTGGGCGTGGGCTATATGGGCATGGGGGGCGTCTTGGAGGCCTGCGGTCGCCACCTCGCGGCGCTGCCCTTGCTGTCCTCGGCGGTGCTGTGCGGCAGTATTTTGCGCAGCGCCGGTGATGCGGCCCAAAGAAGCCTTTGGCTCGCGCCGCTGATTGAAGGCCGTCTGCGCTTGGCGCTGGCGCTGGACGAAAGCGGACGCCACGACCCCGAGAGCATCGCCACCAGCGCCCGACGGGAGGCCGGCCAATGGCTTTTGCAGGGTGAGAAATGGTTTGTGATTGACGCAGTGGGCGCCGATGCCTTCATCGTCGTCGCCCGCCTCGATGGTGGCGCCGGGCCTATCGGCTTGTTTGTGGTGCCCCCAGGCACCGCGGGCCTGCAAGTGCAGCCACTGCACATGGCCGACAGCCGCAACTACGCGCATCTGGTGCTCGACGGCGTGCAACTGCCCGCCGAGGCTTTGCTGGCCAGCGGCATTGATAGCGCCCAGGTGCTGGACAACGCGCTGGACCTGGGCCGCATAAGCCTGGCTGCCGAGGCACTGGGCATCATCCGCTACGCCTTTGACACCACGCTGGCCTACCTCAAAGAGCGGGTGCAGTTTGGCGTGCCGATTGGCTCCTTCCAGGCCTTGCAGCACCGGATGTCGCGCCTGTATACCGAGATAGAAATGCTGCACAGCTGCGTGACGGCTGCGCTGGACGCGATTGACCAAGGCGACGCCCAAATTCCCCAATTGCCCCAGCTGGCCAGCCTGGCCAAGGCACGCGCCTCCGATTTGTGCGAAAAAGCCATGAACGAAGCCGTGCAGATGCATGGCGGCATCGGCGTCACCGATGCGCTGGATTTGGGCCTGTATGTCAAGCGCGCCCGCCTGGTGCAGCAATGCCTGGGCGATGGCGTCTTTCACCGCGCGCGCTATGCCCGACTGCGAGGGTTTTGATCGATGCCCATTACAAACCCTGTACTGTCAGCTGCCGATGTAGAGCTGCTCGCGCTGGCGTCACGCAGCCGTGCCCAACTGACCAGCCCGGGCGCCCCCTTCGAGCTGCACAGCGTCGATGTCGCAGGCGCCCCCCTGCTCGCCTACCGTAACGCCTTTGCCACCCTGCCCGCCCTGCTGGATGCCGGGCGCGCCCATGGCGAGCGCGAGTTTTTGGTCTTTGACGACGAGCGCTGGACGTTCGCGCAATTCTTCAGCGCCGCCGACGCATTGGCCGCGCACCTGCAAACCACTTATGGCGTGCTGCCGGGCCAACGCGTGGCCATCGCCATGCGCAACCGCCCACAATGGGCCGTGGCCTTCGTAGCCGTGGCACTAACGGGCGCCATACCCGCACCGCTCAATAGCTTTGGCCTGCGCGAGGAACTGCTCTCGGGCCTGCAGGCACTGCAGGCGCGCTTGCTGATCGCCGACCACGACCGCCTGGCCCATGTGCAGGCCGACTTGCCCGCCCTGCAACTGCCTTGCCTGTGTGTCGATGATGCGCAAGGACAAGTCAGCCGCGCTTGGCAAGACGCCACCACAGCGGGTGCAAAGTCCTTCACGCCACCGGTGCTGAGCACCCAGGACCCGGCGCTGATTTTGTTCACCTCCGGGGCCAGCAGCCAGGCCAAAGGCGTGGTGTCTAGCCACCGGGCAGTGTGCCAAGGCTTATTCAATATCGACTTTATCGGGGCCATGTCGGCCATGACATCGCCCGACATCGTGGCGGCCATGATGGCGCGCGCCCTGCCCCCGACCACGCTAACGGCCGTGCCTTTGTTTCACGTCAGCGGCTTGCATGCGCAACTGTTAACTGCGCTGCGCCATGGCCGGCGTTTGGTGTTCATGCGGCGCTGGAATCCGCAGCAGGCATTGGCGCTGATCCAAAAAGAGCGCATCACCCAATTTAACGGTGCACCGTCCATGGTTATGCAACTGCTTGCTGAACCCGGCTTTGACGATCCGGCCGTCACCGGCACCTTGGGTGGTTTGGGCTTTGGCGGCGCAGGGCTGCCGCAAAGCTTGGTGAAAGATGTGCTGCAGCGCCGCCCCAACTCCATGTCCGGCATCGGCTTTGGCCTGACCGAAACCAATGGCGCGGGCGCAGCGATCTCCGGGCGCATGTTTGTGCTGCGGCCGCAAGCTGCGGGCCAGCTGTCTCCGATCATCAATCTGCGCATCGTCGACACCCAGGGTGCGGACTTGCCGCCCGGCGAGGCGGGTGAAATCTGGCTGCGCGGCGTCAGCCTGATGGACGGCTACTGGCATGCCGACCCAGCCCAGCGCAAAGCGCTGGCAGACGGATGGTTCCAAACCGGCGACATCGGCCGCTTGGACGCCGATGGCTATTTGCATGTGGTAGACCGCATCAAGGATGTGATTAACCGCGCAGGCGAAAAAATCGCCTCGGCCGAGATCGAATCGTGTTTGCTCGCACACCCCCAGGTGCTGGAAGCAGCGGTGTTTGCCCAGCCCGATGACCATACGGGCGAAGCGGTGGTGGCCGTCGTCGTGCCGCGTGCAGGCGTGGCCCTGAGCGCAGCAGACATCCAGGCCCATGTCGCCGCCCACCTGGCCGCCTACAAAGTACCCCAGCGGGTGGTGCTGCGCACCGAGCCCCTGCCCCGCAACCCTGCGGGCAAGACGCTCAAGCCCGCGCTGCGCACCGAATACGCACGCTAGGCCCTGACCCCAAGCGGTCTAAAACTGCGTCGGGCGGTACACCGCGTCGATGCCGCCGTCCACATGGAATTGCGCGCCATGCACAAAACTGGCGCCGCTGCCCATCAAAAAGCCAATTACCGACGCCACTTCAGCGGCATCAGCGCGCCGCGCAATCGGGGCGGTGAAGTTTTTGATCGCCTCGCTGTAGCGCGGGTCTTGCAGGCCCGCCTGCAGCAAGGGCGTCTCGGTGGCGCCGGGCGCCACGGTGTTCAGGCGCACACCGGCTGCGCCCCAGGCGGCCGCGCGGCGGCGCACCGCGACGGTCAGCGCATTTTTCGAGCCGGCATAAGCCAAATTACCGCCACGCGCACCGGCGGCCATCACCACCGCCTGGGCTTTGGCCTCCTCGCCGGCTTCCAGATGGGCCGCGATAGGATTTTTGTCCCAGGGCAGATGCGCAGACGCCACCGACGAGACCACGACGGCCGCCGGGTTCTGCCCTTTTTGCAAAGCAGGCAGCAAGCCATCGAGCAGTTCAACAGCGCCAAAATAATTGACCGAAACCACCAAACTGGCCGGATCCACCTGCGCCCCCAGGCCCGCGCAGAGAACCAGGCCATCCAAGCGCCCGTCGCAACGCGCCAGCACCTGCGCCAAGGCCGCGCTGCGGCCCGCCGGTGTGGACAAATCGGCCAGGATGTCGGCGTCACGCAAATCCACGGTGATCAGGCTGTGGCCGTTGGCGCGCAAATAGGCTGCGGTGGCGGCACCGATGCCAGAGGCTGAGCCAGTAATGACGGTAGTGGGCATAAATTTTCCTGCTAATAAATAGGGTGGGCGCCGGCGGCTTCAGTCGGCCTGAGGCCAACCGGGCGCACGCGCCAGCCGGGCCAGCACGGCTTGGGTGTGTTCGCCCGTTTGCGCACCGGGCGCAGGCGCGCGGGCTTGCGAGCGCGACAGCCGCGGCGCAGGTGCCACCTGCCGCTCGCCTTGCACATCGACAAAGAGGCCACGTGCCTGGTTATGGGGATGCTGCGCCGCCTGGGCAAAGTCCAGCACCGGTGCAAAGCACGCGTCGCTGCCTTCCATCAAGGCTTGCCAATGCGCTTGCGGCTGGGTTTTGACCAGTGCAGCCACACGGGCCTTGAGGGCCGGCCATTGCGTGCTGTCGTACTGCGCCTGGGCTGGCACGTCCGAGAGGCCCAGTTTTTCGAGCAAGGTGGCATAAAACTGCGGCTCGATGGCGCCGAAGGTCACAAAACGGCCGTCGCTGCATTCGAACACTTCGTAAAACGGCGAACTGTTGCTAAAGAAATTGGCCTGCGCGTCGTCGACCCAGGTGCCGTTAAAGCGCAATTGGTGAATGAGCGCGCTCATAGCCGTCACGCCATCGACCATGGCCGCATCCACCACCTGGCCGCGCCCGGACTGGCGCGCTTCCATCAGCGCGCACAGCATGCCAAAGAGCAAAAACATGGCGCCTCCGCCCATATCGCCAATCATGGTGGGCGGAATGACCGGGGCCTGGCCACTGCGCGCTGAGGCGTGCATCACGCCCGTTAAGGCCACGTAATTGATGTCATGGCCTGCCGCCGGGGCCAGTGGCCCATCCTGGCCCCAGCCGGTCACGCGGCCATACACCAGGCGCGGGGCGCGGGCCGCCACGGCCTCGGGGCCAAAACCCAGGCGCTCCATCACGCCAGGGCGAAAACCTTCCAAAAGTGCGTCCGCCGATTCCAGGAGTTGCCAGACGGTCGCCTGGCCTTCCTCGCTTTTGAGATCTACAGCAATGGCCCGCTTACCCCGGTTCATGGCCGGGCGGGGGCGCCCCTGGGCGCGCCGGGCATCGGCAGGCCGGTCGATCACGATAACGTCGGCGCCCATATCGGCCAGCATCATGCCGGCAAAGGGCCCCGGGCCAATGCCGGCAAATTCAATGACGCGCAGGCCATGCAGCGGCCCGGTGCGCGGGCCTTCGGAGGAGGAAGGGGGTGGGGTCATGGTGGAGTACGTAAAACAAGGTAAGCCGCCTATCCTAGCGACAGCGCGATGGTGCCAGCCAGTCCGCCCGGCGGCCTCGTTCGTTTGCGGTATGCGGCCCCGGCGCTCTTGGCGCAAGCTCGGGCACCATCAGGTCTTTGGAGAATCTATGTTCCGTTTGGACGGCAAAGTGGTGCTGGTCAGTGGCGCCGGGCGCGGTATGGGTTTGGGCGTGGCCCAGGCGCTGGCGCAGCAAGGCGCGCACGTCATCGTCAACGATTTTTATGCCGAACGCGCCCACGAGGCCGTCCAAAGCTTGCGTGCCCAGGGCTGGCAAGCCGATGCGGCACCTGCCGACATGACCGACCGGGCGGCGATATTTGCCATGGCCCAGCAGATCCAGAGTGCCCATGGTGGCGTGGATATTTTTGTGCACAACGCAGGCATTCCCGCCCAGGGCTGGGGCTACACGCCGTTTTTGGACTCGCCCCCCTCCGAGTGGGACGCCTGGCTAAGCCTGAACCTGCATGGCCTGATGCACGCCTGCCAGGCGCTGCTGCCGACCATGTTAGAGCGACGCTGGGGGCGCATCGTGGCCGTCAACTCGGATGCGGCGCGCACCGCCACGGGCATGGGCTTGTGCGCCTACGGCGCCGCCAAGGCTGCGGCCATCGGCTTTATCCGCAACCTCTCGGGCGAGGTTGGGCGCCATGGCGTGACGGTCAATGCGGTGTCTTTGGGGACCATGAACAACTGGGAGGGCTCTGAGCAGATCGCGCGCAAAACCACCACGGTGGGGCGGGCCGGTTCGCCCCAGGACGTGGGTGCGGCGATCAGCTTTTTGGTCTCGCCGCAATCAGAATGGATCAATGGGCAGGTTTTGCCCGTCAACGGAGGGAGTTTGGTGGCATGAGTACGCAGACTTTTATTTACGACCACGTGCGCACGCCGCGCGGCAAAGGCAAGCCTGACGGCAGCCTGCACGAGATCACGCCGGTGTGGCTGGCCAGCCGGCCGCTGGTGGCTTTGCGCGAGCGCAACGCACTCGATACCCGGGGTGTGGACGACGTGGTGCTGGGCTGCGTCATGCCGGTGGGCGAGCAAGGCGGCAATATCGCCCGCATGGCGGTCTTGCAGGCGGACTATGACCAGTCGGTGGCCGGCATGCAGATCAACCGCTACTGCGGCTCCGGTTTGGAGGCGGTGGCCATTGCCGCAGCGCGGGTCATGGCCGGGCAGGCCGATCTGGCCATCGGCGGCGGTGTGGAAACGATGTCGCGCGTGCCCATGGGCGCCGACGGCGGCGCCTGGGCCTTAGAGCCGCAACTGGCGTTTAAAACCTATTTTGTGATGCAAGGCATCTCGGCGGACCTGCTGGCCTCGCTGCACGGCCACAGCCGCCAGGACCTGGACGCCTTCGCTGCCCAAAGCCACCAGCGCGCCGCCCAGGCCTGGGAGGCGGGCTACTTTGACAAGTCGGTGGTACCCGTACAAGACTTTTTAGGTCTGGAACTGCTGGCCCGCGACGAAACTATTCGTCCGGGCACCAGCGTGCAATCACTGGCCACCCTGCCCGCTGCATTTGCCTCAATGGGCACGCAATACGGCTATGACAGCGTGGCTTTGCAGCGCTATCCGCAGCTCGAACGCATCGAGCACGCCCACCACGCCGGCAACAGCTCGGGCATTGTGGACGGCGCTGCGGCCGTGCTGCTGGGCAACGCCCAGGCCGGTACGCAGCACGGCTTGAAGGCGCGGGCGCGCATCGTGTCCTTTGCCACCATCGGCTCCGAGCCGACGCTGATGCTGGACGCGCCCAGCCACGCCGCCCAAAAGGCCCTGGCCCGCGCGGGCATGCAGGCCAGCGATATCGACCTGTGGGAGATCAACGAGGCTTTCTCTTCGGTGGTGCTGACCTTTATGGAGGCACTGCACATTGACCCTGACCGGATCAATGTCAACGGAGGCGCCATTGCCATGGGCCATCCGCTGGGCGCCAGCGGCGCCATGATTTTGGGCACGGTCTTGGATGAACTCGAACGCCGGGGCCTGCGTACCGCACTGGTGTGCTTGTGTGTGGCCGCCGGCATGGGCTCTGCTATGGTGATTGAACGCGTATGACAAACCCCACTATCCACTATGCGCAAGACGCGCAAGGCATCGTCACCCTGACGCTGGACTATCCCGGCAAGTCGATGAACGTCATCGACCAATTCCTGATGGACGATTTGCGCGATTGCATTGCCCGCGTGGCGGCCGACCCGGCAGTCATCGGCGCCATCGTGACCTCGGGCAAACAGGCTTTTGTCGCCGGTGCGGATCTGCTGTCCATGGAGGCCAATTTGGACTCCATGCGCGATGACAGCATGCAAGTGCTGTTTGACAAATGCGCCTCGCTCTCGCGGCTGCTGCGCCAGATGGAGACTTGCGGCAAGCCCTTTGTGGCGGCTATCAACGGCACCGCCATGGGCGGCGGCCTGGAAATCTGCCTGGCCTGCCACTACCGCGTGGTCTCCAACGCACCGGGGCTGCTGCTGGGCCTGCCCGAGGTGCAGGTGGGGCTCTTGCCCGGTGCCGGCGGCACCCAGCGCATGCTGCGCATCCTGGGTATCTCGCGGGCCATGCCCTATTTGCTCGAAGGCAAGCACTTTGACGCCGCTAAAGGCCTCAAAGAAGGCATCGTGCAAGCAATTGCCAGCCCCGATACCTTGCTGGACACAGCCCGCCGCTGGCTGCTGGACCAACCCACGGCCATCCAGCCCTGGGACATCAAGGGCTACGCCCTGCCCGGCGGCGGCCCCTTTGATGCCAAAGTGGCGCCTAGCTTTGTGGTGGGTAACACCATGCTGCAAGCCCAAACCTTTCACAACCTGCCTGCCCCGCTGGCCATCCAAAGCTGCTTGTACGAGGGCGCGCAGCTGCCCATGGACAAAGCCTTGCGCGTCGAGAGCAAGTACCTGGCCTTCCTGACCCGTGACCCGGTCTCGCGCGGCATGATCCGCACCCTGTTTGTGAGCAAAACCAAGGCCGAAAAAGGCCTGCACCGCCCTGCCGGTATCGCGCCTTTGCACTGCCGCATCCTGGGCATTGTGGGTGCGGGCATGATGGGCAGCGGTATTGCGCAAATGGCGGCGCAGCGCGGCATCAACGTGGTGCTGCTGGACCGCGACGTAGCCGCGGCCGAACGCGGCAAAGAAGCCGCCCAAAAACGCCTGGCGCGCCTGGTGGAAAAAGGCCGTATGGAGGCAGGCAAAGCCCAGGCATTGCTCGCCCGTATCCGTACCACGGCCGACTATGCCGACCTGGCCGCCTCCGATGTGGTGATCGAAGCCGTCTTTGAAAACCGCGCCATCAAAGCCGACATCTTGCGCCAGCTCGATGCCGTGCTGCCCGCGCATTGCCTGGTGGCCAGCAACACCTCCTCGCTGCCGATTACTTTGCTAGCCCAGGCCGGCGCCCACCCGGAGCGCTTTATTGGCATGCATTTTTTCTCGCCAGCCGAGCGCATGCCGCTGGTGGAAGTCATCCGCGGGCGCGATACCTCGGACCAAAGCCTGGCGCATGCCCTGGACCTGGTCGCCCAGCTGCGCAAAACGCCTATCGTGGTCAATGACCACCGGGGCTTTTTTACCAGCCGCTTTATCGGCGCGTTTGTCGACGACGGCATCGCCATGCTGGCCGAAGGTGTGGCACCCGCGCTGATTGAAAACTGCGCGCGCCAAGCCGGTATGCCCGTGGGGCCGCTGGCCATTACCGACGAAATGTCCATCGAGCTGTCCAAGCAAGCGGGCGACGCCCAGGCGCGCGAATTCCCCGACAGCTACCGCCCAGGCCGCTCGGTGCCCGTGATTGAAAAACTGTTTGCCCTGGGCCGCATGGGCCGCAAAAACGGCAAAGGCTTTTACGACTACGACGACAAGGGCAAAAGCCTCTGGCCCGGCCTGGCGGACCACTACCCGCTGCGCACCGAGCAGCCCCAGCCGCAGGATTTGCGCCAGCGTGTTTTGTACGTGCAAGCCATCGAGGCAGCGCGCGCCATGGAAGACGGCGTCTTGCTCTCGCCCGCCGATGGTGACGTGGGCGCGATTTTGGGCGTAGGCTTTCCGGCCTATACCGGCGGGCCGTTCTCCTTGATGGATGGCATTGGCATCGCCGAATTTGTGCGCGAGGCCGAGCGCCTGGCCGCCTTGTTCGGGCCGCATTTACAGCCGCCGGCCTTGCTCAAGCGCATGGCCGCCGAAGGTGCTACTTTTTACGGGCCCCGCGCCCTGCGTTTGCCATGAACTTCGACTTTTCTGAAGACCAACACGCCCTGCGCGAGCAGGTGCGCAAATTCATGGTGGGCCAGTCGCCGGTGTCGGCGGCGCGCCAGGTGATAGACCAGGGCCTGAGCCACGCCAAAGCCGTCTGGGACGGCCTACAAACCATAGGCGCGACCGCGCTCATGCTGCCCGAAGACTGCGGCGGCGCAGGCCTGGACGCGTTGGAGTTGTGCGTGGTCGCCGAAGAAGCCGGGCGCCAGCTGGCCGCCGTGCCGCTGGCCTCGACGCTGTACTGCGTGACTCAAAGCCTCTTGCTGGGCGCCAGCCCCGCCATGCAAAAAACCTGGCTGACGCGCATCGCCCAGGGCGAGATCGCCTGCATGGGGGCGCCCTTGGATCCGCAATCGCGCGCACCTTCTTTACCGCGCTTTGACGGGCACAGCCTGACGGGCACCCTGCCCCTGGTGGCCGATGGCGGCAGTGCCGCATTTGCCGTCGTGCTGGCGTGCGCCCATGACGGCACGCCGGTCTGGGTGGTGGCCGATCTGGGGCCGCAGGTACAGCGCAGTGCCCTGCACACCCTGGACCCGTCCAAGCCCTATTGCCGTCTGGACTTTGCACAGGCACCCGCCTACCCCCTGGACGCTGGCGTGCACTGGGAAAGCCTCTTGGTGCGCGTGCGCCAGCGCGCCGCCATCTTGCTCGCGTTTGAACAGTTGGGTGGCGCCGATGCTGCGCTGGAGATGGCCGCCCACTATGCCCGCGAGCGCAAAGCCTTTGGCCGCGCGATTGGCTCCTACCAAGGCATCAAACACAAGCTGGCCGATATGTACACCGCCAACCAACTGGCGCGCGTGCATTGTTATTACGGCGCCTGGGCGCTGGACGCCGATGCGCGCAGCGGCGCGGACGGCGACAGCGCGCTGGGCATAGCCGCGGCGGCAGCGCGCGTCAGCGCCACGCAGGCCTACAGCCTGGCGGCGCAAGAGAACCTGCAAACCCATGGCGGCATGGGCTACACCTGGGACTCCGATTGCCACCTGCACTACCGCCGCGCGCGCCACCACGCACTGGTCTTGGGCAGCGTGCACCACTGGCGCGAGCAGCTCAGCAGCCATTTATGCACCCAATTTCGCAGTGACGCCACGCAGCGCAAAGACTAAGCACCATGGACTTTCAAGACTCCCCCCAAGACGCCCAGTTCCGCGCCGAGTGCAGCCAGTGGCTGGGCGCCCATGCCCGGCTCAAAACCCGCTCGGACGAGATCTTCGGCCCGGACCTGGCGCCTGCCGAGCGCTTGCGGGCCGCACGCCAGTGGCAAGCGCAAAAAGCCGCCGCCGGTTACGGCGCCATCACCTGGCCCCAAGCGCTGGGCGGGCGCGGTGGCAGTGCCGCGCAAGAGCTGATCTGGCGCCAGGAAGAGGCTCGCTTTTGCGTGCCCTCGGGCTATTTTTCGGTGAGCCTGGGCATGGTCTTGCCCAGCATCCTGGCCCATGCCAGCGAAGCGGTGCGCCAAGCCCACGTCGCCCCCGCCCTGCAAGGCGAGCACCTGTGGTGCCAGCTCTTGTCCGAACCCGACGCCGGCTCTGACCTGGGCATGGTGCGCACCCGCGCCCAGCGCTGCACCGACGGACGCGATGGCTGGCTGATCAACGGCCAAAAGGTGTGGACCACGCTGGCCCAATTTGCCGAATTTGGATTGGTGCTGACCCGTACCGACCCCGAGGTGCCCAAGTTTGACGGCCTGACCAGTTTTTTCCTGGACATGCAAAGCCCCGGCATTGAGGTGCGGCCGATTCGCCAGGCCAATGGCGAGTCCGAATTCAACGAAGTGTTTTTCCAGGACGTTTTTGTGCCCGACAGCCAGCGCGTGGGCGCCCTGGGCGCGGGCTGGAAAGTGACGCTCACCGGCCTCATGAGCGAGCGCCTCTCGATTGGTGCGACCATGCCGCCGGACCTGTGGCGCACCGCAGCGGCCATGATGGACGCGGCCCCGTGGGACGGACAAAGCGCCCTGCACGACGGCCGTATGCGCGAGCGCCTGGCTGACCTTTACCTCAACACCCACGGCCTGTGGCTGATGCAATGCCGGGGCCTGACCGAGTTGTCCAAAGGCCGCGCCCCGGGGCCTGAGCTGTCGGTGGGCAAAATCATTGCCGCACGCACCCTGCAAGATTTTTCTTACCTTGCAATGGACTTGCAGGGCAGCGCGGGCGTGCTGGGCCATGAAGAACAGGGCCAGGCCTGGCGACAGGTCGAGCAGCTCTGGTTTGGCTCGGCATCCATGCGCATTGCCGGCGGAACCGACGAAATTGTGAAAAACAGCGTGGGCGAGCGGATACTGGGGCTCCCGCCCGAGCCGCGCACCGACAAGGGCGTGGCATTTAATGCCCTGCCCCGCTAGCGCCCGCCCTAAAAAAATTCCAGGAGACACGCATGACCACCCCCACCCAGCCCACCTGGCGCAGCCACTACACCTTGCTGGTCTTGCTCTTTGTGTACACCATGAGCTTTATCGACCGGCAGATCATGGGCATTCTGATCCAGCCGATCAAAACCGAGTTCGCGGTATCGGACACCGCCATGGGGGTGCTCAGCGGCGTTACCTTCGCCCTGTTTTACAGCGCGCTGGCGATTCCCTTTGGGCGCTACGCCGACCGCAGCAACCGGCGCAATTTTGTGGCCTATTGCTGCGCTGCCTGGAGCGTCATGACCGCTTTGTGCGGCATGGCCGTGGGCTACTGGACGCTAGCGCTGGCCCGCGTGGGCGTGGCCGTGGGCGAAGCCGGGGGTGGCGCGCCCTCGATCTCCATGATTGCCGACCACTATCCAACCGCACAGCGCGGCCGCGCCATGGGTATTTATATGCTGGGGCCGCAACTGGGTATCTTGTTTGGCCTGACGATGGGTGGCTGGATTGCCCAGCACTACGGCTGGCGCAGCGCGTTTTTGTGGATGTCGGTGCCCGGCCTGCTGGCAGCGGCCATGTTGCGCTTTAGCGGCACCGAGCCGGCCCGTGGCAACTGGGACATCAAAGGTAGCATCAACACCCAGGCGCCCACCGAGTCGCTGCGCGTGCTGGTCACGGACCTGATGCGCTCGCAGGCTTTCAAGCGCATCACCCTGGCCTCTTTGCTCATGGGCTTTAGCGGCTACGGCATCGGCATTTGGACCTCGGCTTTTTTAGTGCGCTCGCACGGCATGACGCTGCAAGGCGCCGGCATGGTCATGGGCCTGATGGGTGGCTTGGCAGCCGCTTTTGGCGCCGTAGCCAGCGGCTGGCTGAGCGACCGCCTGGTCAAGCGTGATGCACGCTGGCGCCTGGGCGTGCCGGCGCTGGGCTGCTTGCTCTCCATCCCCAGCGGCTTGGCCTTTTACGCCATGCCCATGGGCGAGCAGTGGCAGCTCGGGCCCATGCTGATTCCGCATGCAGTGGGCTACTACGTTTGCTTTGGCTTTACCGCCGTGTGGTGGGCCGCGCCGGTATACGCCACGCTCTCGGAGCTGGTGGCGCCGCACCGCCGCGCATCCGGGGTGGCGATCTTTAACCTGGGCGTCACCATGCTGGGCGGCGGTATCGGCCCCCTGGCGATCGGCATGTTCAGCGATGCACTCACCCCCGTATACGGCAACGAAGCGCTGCGTTACGCGCTGGGAGCCACCACCGGCGTCTGCTTTTTGCTCGGCGCGCTGTGCTTTATCTGGGCGCTCAAACCCTATGCGGCAGAGCGGCTGGTGCCGCACGCCCTGCCCGTCGCCTGAGCGAGCCGGGGCGGCTCAGGGCGCTTAGGCTACTTCGGCCGCTCAAGCGGCTTGGGTGTAGGCGATAGCACCCTTGGGCACGTACACGCCCTCGCACTGGTCCAAAAACTCTTGGGCCTGCGCGCGCGGGTTGTAAAACTGGCGGTACCACATGCGCGCCTTCATGAAGGGGCCGTCGCTGGGGATAAACAGGCCCGACAAACAAGGCGCCTTATTGGTCCAGACCTCAAAGTCCTGGCAAAACGCCAGGCGGCTGGACTCCTGGTACTGGCGGGCGGCGACCAGGTCGGCGCTGGTGACCTGGGCGTTGTTGAACGGCGATTTCACAATCAGCGTATGCCAAACCTTGATCAGCCCGTCGTCTATGGGCGTATGGGTGATCATGAGCACGGTCTCAAACATACCGGTCAGCATCGAAATCAGCACGCCGGGGCCGTGGTAGGTGGTGTCGGTATGCAAGACCGCGCTACCGCCATCGGCCGAAGTCAGGGTGCGGTGGCCGCCGCACTGGCGCTGGGTGGCCATGTGGCCGCGAAACTCGTTTTCATAGCGGTCTACCGTCGAGCCGTGGATCGGCCCTAAGTGGCCGTAATCGACGATGTTGTCCACCACTTCCTGGGGGTGCTGGCGCAGCTCGCCCAGATGGTCCCAGTGGCCGCGCACCCAGGCGCTGTCGTCCCACTGGGGCAGGCTGGGGTGGTCCCACTGCGGCTCGCCGCCTTCGGGGTCGTACCAAACAAAAATCGCGCCCAGGGACTCCACCACCGTCCAGGACTTGACGCAGGCAGCGGCCGGAATGGGGCCATCGTGGTACGGGATGTCATCGCATTTGCCGTCAGCGCCAAAGCGCCAGGCGTGGTAGGGGCAACGGATAGAGTCACCCTCGACGTTGCTGCCACCGCCGTCAATGACCACATAAGAGGTGGTATTGGGCGCAGCCAAATGGGTTTTCATGTGCGGGCAGTAGGCATCGAGCAAAACGATCTTGCCGGTAGCCCGGCCCCGGTACAGGGCGAAGTCTTTGCCGAAAAAACGCACGGCCAAGGGCTTGTGGGTGTTGAGTTCCTGCGCATCGGCGATCATGAACCAGCCCCGGGGAAAGGTAAATTCGCCCAGTCGGTAGTCTTTGGTGGTGGCCATAGGGTCCTTCAGGAAATAGCTGTGGTAAGGGTATTTTTCCCAGCGCGCTGGGCTGCGGCATCCCCCGTTTGGACGATGAACCCCCTGCCTGCTGCCCCGAATATCGCCCCAATGACACGCACATTCAACCTGGCCGACCTTTTCGAAGTCGTGGCGCACACCGTGCCCGACCGCATTGCCTTCGTCTGCGGCGCCCAGCGCCTGAGCTACCGCGCCCTGGACGCGCGCGCGACCCGCCTGGCCAGCGCCCTGCAAGCGCAGGGTCTGCGCCGGGGCGACCATGTGGGCATCGCCTTGTTCAATTCGGCGCAGTACCTGGAGGCTTTTTTGGCCTGCTGCAAGATAGGCGCGGTGCCGGCAAATATCAATTACCGCTATGTGGCCGGCGAGCTGGGCTTTTTGCTGCAAAGCCTGGACCTCAAAGCCCTGTTTTTCGAGGCCAGTCTGGCCCCCGCAGTCGCCCCCGTGCTACCCGGCGTAGCCACGCTGCGCTGGCCGGTTTGCGTGCGCAGCCCAGCGGGCAGCGCCGCGCCCTTCGCCGGCGCGCTCGATTACGAAAGCTTGCTAGCCAGTGGCAGCGACCACCTCACCGACCCCGAGCGCAGTGACCAGGACCGCTACCTGCTGTGCACCGGCGGCACCACGGGCATGCCCAAAGGCGTGATCTGGACGCACCGCGCCTTGTTCATGGGCGCGCTGGGTGGCGGCGGCATCTACCAGCAGCTCCAGCCGATTGCGCAAGCGCAGGATCTGGCCGAGCGGGTGGCCCTGGCGCCGCACCTCACCTTCCTGGCCATTGCACCCATGATGCATGGCGCGGCACTGTGGTCCTCGCTGATCAGCCTGTTTGCCGGCCACACGGTGGTGGTTAGTGAGCAAACCCATTTCGATGCCGCGCATATCTGGACGCTGGTGCAAAACGAGTCCGTCAATGTCATGACGGTGGTGGGCGACTCCATGGCCTTGCCGCTGGTGCAGGCTTTAGAAGCCGAACCGGCGCGCTGGGCGCTGGGCAGTTTGATGATTTTTGGCAACGGCGGGGCCATGCTCTCGGGCCACCTGCAAGCGCGCTTGCTGGCCTTGCTGCCCCAGCTGTACCTGTCCAACGGCATGGGCTCTTCCGAAACCGGGGTGGTGGGCGGCGGCGAGCGCCCCGCGCAAGGCGAAGGCTTTATGGTGCTCAAAGCCCGGCCCGACCTGGCGGTGCTCAGCGACGATTTGCGCATTTTGCGCACACCGGGCGAACGCGGCGTGCTGGCGCGCACCGGGCATACGCCCATGGGCTACTACGGCGACGCCCCAAAAACCGCCGAAGTCTTTGTCACCATCGACGGCGCGCTGTGGGTGCGCAGCGGCGACCAGGCGCGTATTGACGAGCAAGGTGACATCGTGGTGTTGGGCCGCGACTCACAATGCATCACCACCGGCGGCGAGAAAGTGTTTACAGAAGAAGTCGAAGAGGTGCTGCGCCGTGACCCTGCGGTGGCCGATGTCTTGGTCGTTGGTCTGCCCGATGCGCGCTGGGGCCAGCAAGTCACAGCGGTTGTCGCGCTGGCCCACGGCGCGCAGCTCGATCCGGCAGCGCTGCTGGCCATGAGCCGCCAGCACCTGGCCGGCTACAAAATCCCCAAAGCGGTGTATGTGGCCCCGGCCATACGCCGCAGCGACGCAGGCAAGGCCGACTACCGCTGGGCCCTCGAATTTGCCAAAGCGCAGGCGGCTTCCACGCCAGCGCCATCAGCCTGAACGGCCCCCTCGTCTTTTCAGACTAAGCGGCGCAACACATGGGCCGTTAGCATGGGCGCCTGCTTAGACGCGCTACCCATCACTAGGAGGCTGTATGTCCGATTCGATCACCTTCACCGGCCTGGCAGCCCTGCTGCAAACCCAACAAACCGCTTTTCGCTCCGAAGGCCCGGTCAGTGCCAGCACCCGCAAAGAGCGCCTGCAGCGCGTGATCGATATGCTGGTCCAGCACAACGAAGCGCTTTGCCAGGCCATGGGCGAAGACTTTGGCGGCCGCCCGGTGGTTTTTTCCATGATGAACGATGTGCTCGGATCGCTTGCCTCGCTCAAATACGCCCGCGATAACCTGGAGAACTGGCTGGCCGATTCGCCGCGCCCCAGCGTCGCCCCCTTTGACAACTTTGGCGCCACTGCCTGGGTCAAATACCAGCCCAAGGGCGTGGTGGGCATCATCGGTACCTGGAATGCGCCTTTGTTTACTTTGCTCTCGCCGCTGTCCAGCGCATTTGCGGCGGGCAACCGGGCGGTGCTCAAGCCCTCAGAAATCGCGCCGCGCACGGCGGCCGCCCTGGCACTGGCGGTGGCCGAATTTTTCCCGGCCGACGTGCTCGCCGTGGTCAATGGCGGGGCCGAACTGGGCGCTGAGTTTGCCCGCCAGCCCTGGAACCACTTGGTCTTTACCGGCTCCACGCAGGTGGGCAAGCTGATCATGAAAGCGGCGGCAGAAAACCTCACGCCGGTCACCTTGGAGCTCGGTGGCAAGTCGCCGGTCATCGTGGGGCAAAGCGCCGACATTCGCAACGCGGCCGAGCGCATCGCGGTGGGCAAAGCGGCCAATTCGGGCCAGCTGTGCGTCTCGCCCGACGAGGTCTGGGTGCATGCCTCGCAGAGCGCAGCCCTGCTGGCCGGATTGCAAGAGTTCTACAGCGGCCTGTACCCCGACACCGGCGCCAACGCCGATGTGACGCCGGTGGTCAATGCGGCGCATTTCGCGCGTATCGAGTCCTATGTGGCTGACGCCCAAAGCCGGGGCGCGCAGGTGGCGACCGCCGGCAGCGCGGCCGACGCCGCTGCCCAGGCCAGCCGCCGCATGCCGCTGCGCGTCGTGCTGGACCCACCGGCCGACAGCGCCATCTCGCAACACGAAATATTTGGCCCGGCCTTGGTGCTGCGCAGCTACAACGCTATCCACGAAGTCATTGACCATTTAAACCAAGGCCCGCGCCCTCTGGCGCTGTATTACTTCGGCGCCGACGCGCAAGAGCAGGCCTGGGTGCTGGACCACACTTTGTCCGGCGGTGTGTCGATCAATGACGTCACCATGCACCCCGCGCTGCACGACGCGCCCTTTGGCGGCGTGGGCGCCTCCGGCATGGGCCACTACCACGGGCGCGAAGGTTTTATGGAATTTAGCCATGCACGCAGCATTTACAGCGCCGGCGGCCACGACCCGCGCCGCGAGTGGGGCATGCTGCCGCCCTACAACGACGGTTTTGTGCAAATGATCAAGGGTGCGGTCGCGTCCTGAGTTCCCGGTCATTGAAGGCTTCTTTATGCCCGCTTCTCCCAGTGCCTACGGGCCGTTTTCTTTGGCCGGCCAAGTCGCGGTCGTTACCGGGGCAGGCAAAGGCATAGGCCGGGCCTGCGCCCTGATGCTGGCCCAGGCGGGTGCCGATATCGCTCTGTGCGCGCGCACCCAAGCCGACCTGGACGCGGTGGCCCAAGAGATTCGCGCCATGGGCCGGCGCGCCATTACGGTGGCGGGCGACGTGAGCCTGGAGAGCACCTTGGACACCTTGGTCGCCCGAACGGTGGCCGAGCTGGGCAAGCTCACCCTGCTCATCAATAACGCTGGCGGCGCAGGGCCCAACAACCCGCAAAAAATGGGCGGCGAGGCCTTTAGCGCCGTGCTGACCTGGAATGTGACGCCGGCCTACATGCTGATTCAAAAAGCCGTACCGCTGATGCAGGCGGCGGGCGGCGGTGCGGTGGTCAATATCTCGTCGGTGGCGGCGCGCTATGCGCAAAAACGCTTTAGCGCCTATGGCGCGGCCAAGGCCGCACTCAACCAAATGACACGCAACCTGGCGCACGACTTTGCGCCCACGGTGCGCATCAACGCCATCGAGCCGGGCACCATACTGACCGAGGCGCTGGCGCCCTACCTCAACGCCGAGCGCACCGAGCGCATGCTTTCCAACACACCGATGGGCCGCATGGGCCAGCCCGAAGACATTGCTGGCGCGGCGGTGTTCCTGCTCTCGCCCGCAGCGAGCTGGATCACCGGCAAAATTTTGGGTGTGGACGGCGGCGTGGAAGCGCCTAATTTTTAAAACCATTTTTTCACACCATGTCCAACCCCTACGCCGCCCTTTTGCAACCGGGGCGCATTGGCACGCTCGAACTGCGCAACCGCATCATCATGGCCCCCATGGGCTCGAACTTTGCCGAGGCCGACGGGCACTGCGGCGAGCGCATCCAGGCCTATTACGAGGCGCGCGCCGAGGGCGGTGCCGGCCTGCTAACCATGGGCGTGTGCTCTATTGCGTTCCCGCACGGCACTGGTGAGCCCTACCAAGTCGGCGTCTCGCGCGATGACTTCATCCCCGGTCTGCGCGGCATCACCGAGCGGGTGCACCGCCATGGCGCCAAGATCGCCATGCAACTGCAGCACGGCGGCAAAACGGCGGTGCAAGACCTGGTCCACGGACGCGAGATGTGGGTGCCCTCCATCCCGAAGATGACCAAGAGCGACATGATGCAGGCCATCACCTCCGAGGAGCTGGCCAATTTTGTGGGCATCAGCGCCCACAAGCCGCGCATCCGGGTCATGGACCTGGACGATATTGCGCAAATGGTGACTTACTTTGCCGACGCCGCCGCGCGGGCCAAAGAAGCCGGTTTTGATGGCATCGAGTTGCACGGCGCACACACCTACATCCTGGCCGGCTTTTTGTCGCCCTACTACAACCAACGCGAAGACGCCTACGGCGGCCCGCTGGAAAACCGCGCCCGCCTCTTGATCGAGACCTTGCAGGCGGTAAAAGCACGTGTGGGCGCTGACTTTCCAGTCTGGGTGCGCCTGGACGCCGAAGAGCTCAACACGCCTGGCGGCATCACGCTGGCCGAATCAGTGGCCACTGCCCGCATGTGCCAGGATGCGGGGGCCGATGCGATTAGCGTCTCGGCCTATGCCACGCTGACCAGCGGCACGGCCTTCACACAAGCGCCGATTCCGCAGGAGGCGGGCGCCTTTATGAGCAATGCGGCGGCCATCAAAAAAGCGCTGTCGGTGCCAGTCATCACCGCCGGGCGCATCGAGCCCGAGGTGGCGGCACGCGCCATCGCCCAGGGCGAGCTCGACTTTGTGGCCATGGCGCGCAAGATGCTAGCCGACCCGCACATCCCCATCAAGCTGGCGCAAAACCGCCCGCAGGACATCCGGCCTTGCATTTATTGCTACGCCTGTGTGAGCCAGATTTTTATCAACCAGCGCGTCAAATGCGCCGTCAATGCCCAAACCGGCCACGAGGCCGCGCGGCGTATTGAGGCGGCCAGCACCCCGCGCCATGTGCTGGTGGTGGGCGGTGGCCCCGGCGGCATGGAGGCAGCGCGCGTGGCGGCTTTGCGCGGCCACCAGGTCACGCTGGTTGAGCGCAGCAACCGCTTGGGCGGCACCCTGTTTTTCGCCGCCATGGCCTACCCGGAAAACGGCAAGCTGCTGGACTATCTGGTCGCGCAAATGCACAGCCTGCCCATTGATGTTCGCCTCCATACCGAGGCCAACGCCGCCCTGGTGAACACACTGGCCGCCGACGTCGTAGTGGTGGCCAGTGGCGCCCGGCGCGATGCGCCGCCCATAGAGGGCGCGAACCAAAGCCACGTCTGGAGCGGCGACGAGTTGCGCCGCCTCATGACCGGCGACCGCGCCGACGAAATCGCCCAGGCCAAACTCTCGCTGACCGAGCGCGCACTGTTCAAGGCCGGCGGCATTCTTAAAGTCACCGACAGCACGCAAGCCATTACCCAACTCTCCAAGCTCTGGATGCCGCTGGGCAAGCGCGTCGTGATCGTGGGCGGCGGCCTGGTTGGCCTGGAGCTGGCCGAGTTTTTGATCGCCCGCGACCGGCAAGTGACGGTGCTCGAGCCCAGCGACAAGGCCGGCCGAGAGCTCGCCATCGTGCGCCGCTGGCGCGTGCTGGACGTGGTCAAAGCCCATGCCCAGCTGCACTTGCGCGCCCAGGTGCAGCGTATAGGCGCCAAGGAGGTGCATTGGACCGACAGCGAAGGCCAGGCCAACAGCAGCGCCGCCGATTCGGTGATTTTGGCCACCGGCGCCCAGGCCGATGACAGTTTGGCGCTGGCCCTGCAAGCGGCCGGCAAGCCAGTGCACCGCGTGGGCGATTGCGCCGACATCGCCTTTATCGAAGGCGCTATGCACCAGGGCCACGCCATCGGTCGCACGGTCTGAAATAGGCATTGGCTACACTGCCGGGCGCATTGCGGGCCCCGGCGCCCGATGCGCCCTGACATTTTCATGACCGACACGCTTTCCTATTTTTTCAATCCCGCCCAGCTTTTCGGCTACGCCGCCTTTGTGCTGGGGGTGCTGTCTTTCTTGCAAAAGGACGATCGCCGCTTCAAGCTCTACATGAGCGCCGAGTGCCTGGCCTATGTGGTGCACTTTGCACTTTTGGGCAACCCGACGGCCGTGGCCAGTTCGGTGATTTCGGTGGCGCGCTCGGTGCTGTCGCTCTACACCAAGGCGCCGTGGGTGGCTTTTGTCATGGTGGCACTGAACCTGGCGCTGGGCTGGAGCCTGGTAAAACAGTGGTGGAACTGGCTGCCCTTGCTGGCATCGTGCATAGGCACGCTGGCACTCTTTCTGCTGTCGGGCATACGCATGCGTCTGACCATGCTGCTGGGTACGGGTTGCTGGCTGGTGAACAACATCTTGAGCGGCTCGATTGGCGGCACGGCCCTAGAGGTGGTCATTCTGGTTACCAACCTGCGCACTATTCATACGATGTGGCGGCAAGAGGCGGCGGCGGCGGCTGACACTGAGCAAGCCCCTGGTACGTCCTAAATTTCTTCACGCCGACCCATGCTGCCGACTCTTTTTGCAAGCCGCCTGGCCTACCTGCTGTGCCTCGGCGCGCTGGTGCTGCCTAGTGCAAAAGCCACAACGATCGGCCAGATTCAGCCCGCACAAGCCATTACCGCCCAACGCATCGCCGCCTTGCCCGCAGCGCAGGCCGTAGCTTGGCAACAATACTTGGCGCGCTCCCAAGCAGCCATGACGCAGGACAAAGCAGTCCTGGCCCAGGAGCGGGCCGCGCTGACCGACACGCCGCCCCAGCCCGATGGCGGTGCCAGCGAGAAGTCCATGCCACTGGACCGCGACACCCATTGGTATGCCAGCGCGCCCGCCCTGGCGGTAGCAGCCAATATCCTGAGCTTTCAGACGCCGGCGGGCGGCTGGGGCAAAAACCAGCCGCGCAACACGCCGCCCCGGCGCCTGGGACAGGCTTATGTCAGTAATAACCGGTCCAAATTCCTGGCGCCCGGCGACTTTGATACCCCGGAAAACGAGGGCTGGAGCTATGTCGGCACGATTGACAACGACGCCACCATCACCGAAATCCGCTTTCTTGCCAAAGTCATCCAGGCCCTGGCGCCCGAGCAGTCTGCGCCCTACCGCGACAGCGCGCTCCAAGGCCTGCGCTATTTGCTAGCCGCCCAGTTCCCCCATGGCGGCTGGCCGCAGGTCTGGCCCTTGCAAGGGGGCTACCACGACGCCTACACCGTCAACGACAACGCCGTGGTCGCCGTGACCGAGTTGCTCTTTGATGCCGCCGCCGGCAGCCAAGGTTTTGCTTTTGTGCCCGAGGCACTGCGCCAGCAGGCCCAAGCCGCCAGCTGGCGTGCTATTGACGGCCTGCTGGCCAGCCAGTTGCGCATCCAGGGCCAGCCCGCACTGTGGGCTCAGCAGTACGACGCCCTGACCCTGGAGCCCAGTTCGGCACGCAACTACGAGCCCGCCGCCCTGTGCAGCGCCGAGAGCGCCGCTATTTTGGTGTTTCTGATGCGCCTGCCCCAGCCCGATGCGCGGGTGGTGCAGGCGGTGCATGGCGGCGTGGCCATGCTGCGCCGCCTGGCCATCGAGGGCAAAGCCTGGCGCAAAGTGAGCGAATTGGACGGGCGCCTGCTGGTCAGCGCCCCGGGCGCGCCCACGCTATGGGCCCGCTACTACGACATCGAGCGTTTACAGCCCGTGTTTGGTGACCGGGACAAATCCCTGCACGACAACGTGGCCGACATCAGCCTGGAGCGGCGCAACGGCTACGCGTGGTACAGCACCATTCCCAACAAAGCGCTGCAGGCCTATGACGCTTGGGCAGCGCGCCACCCCGCCCAACCCGCGGCCGACAAAGCCCTAGGCGCACCCCCGCACTAAGGTGCTTTTGCGCCCTGGCTCAGCAGCCGGTGGTAAAAGCGAATCAGATCGGCATAGTTGCTGGTGCCCAGGCGCTCGTTGGTGCCATGAAAGCGGGCCAAATCCTCAGGCTTGGCGCGCACCGGCGAGAACTTGAAGATGTGGTCGCTGATCTCGCTGTAATGAATCGAGTCGCTCGCGGCAATCATCAGCCCCGGCGCCACCAAAGTGCCGGGGAAGACTTCGCGCACCGTGCGGTTAATCAGCGCGTACTGCGCAGAGTCGGTAGGCGCCACTTTGGACGCATTGACTTGCCCCGGCAGTGCGTACAGCGAAAACTTGTCCGATTGCGTGGCTTGGGCCACCTGGTTTTTCAGGCGTTCAAGAATGGCCTCTTTGGTATCGCCGGGTAAAAGCCGGTAATTAACCGTGGCCGAGGCCTCGGCCGGGAGCACGTTTTCTTTCATGCCGGCATGAGCCACCGTGATAGCCGTGGTGGTGCGCAACATGGCATTGGTGCTGGCGCTGGCCTCTAGCTGGCGTTGCACCACCGGCGCAAACAGCCACAAATTGGACAAGGCCACGCGCGAGAAACCGCTCATCTCGGGCGCCAGTGTGGCAAACATTTCGCCCGCCACGCCGCGTATGCCGGCGGGCAGCTGCTCGTCGTCCACGCGCTTTAAGGCCGCGCTCATCATGCCAATGGCGCTGGTGCCCTTGGGCGGCGGCATGGAGGAGTGGCCGGGCGTGGCCGAGAATTTGAGCACCACCGACAAATAGCCTTTTTCGGCAATGCCCACCAGCGCGGCTGGGCTGCGCAGGCCGGGCAACATGCCCTCGGTGATCAAAAGGCCTTCGTCCAGCACCATGTCCAGGTGCACTTTGCGCTCCTTGAGCAAGGCCGCAATATGCGCCGCCCCACGCAGGCCGGCTACTTCTTCGTCGGCGCCGTAGGCCAGGTAAATCGTGCGCTCAGGCTGGTAGCCGCTGGCCAGCAAGGCTTCGACCGCCTCCATTTGGGCCATCAAATTGCCTTTGTCGTCCCAGGAGCCGCGCCCCCAGACGTAACCGTCCGCAATGGCGCCCGAGAACGGCGGGTGTGTCCAGTTTTTCTCGGATCCGGGCGCGATGGGCACCACGTCCTGGTGCGCCATCAGCAAGAGGGGCGCTGCGGTGGGCACGCTGCCTTGCCAGGTATAGAGCAGGCTCAAGTCGCCCACCACCTCGCGGCGCAGCTTGGCGTGGATCTGCGGAAAACGCGCCTGCAGCAGCGCATGCAGTTGGCGAAACTGCTGGGCGTTGAGGCTTGCATCGTCCCGCGAGGAAACGGTGGGCAGCGCAATCGCCTCTGACAGGCGGGCGGCCACCGCCGCCTCGTCCACGGGAAGCGCTGCAAGCGGCGCCACCTCCAATTGGCGCGAGCCCTGGCGCCAGGTATTTGCCGCCAGTACCAGCGCCAATACCAACAGCAGCGCCAGGGCTGCAAGCAGCAGTTTTTTGAGGGTTCGCATCGCAGATTTCCTTGGTGGGTGTGGGGGCTTGAAGCGCTTTGCGCGGATTCTAGTAAGGCAGGCTGGCGCAAGGGCGGCGGGCGTCGCCTCGGTGACCCGCTGGGCGCGGTGCAGCGCAGCGCCAAACCGTACACTCGGCTTTTACCCGCAAAGGACACGCCCGCCCATGACCGCTCCCGCCCGCTACCTCCCGCCTGTGCTGCAAAAACTTCGTTTCCCGGTCATCGGTTCGCCGCTTTTCATCATCAGCAACCCCAAACTGGTGATTGCCCAGTGCAAAGCGGGCGTGGTCGGCTCCATGCCCGCGCTCAATGCGCGCCCGGCCTCGCAACTGGACGAGTGGCTGGCCGAGATCACCGAGGCCCTGGCCGCCCACGACAAGGCCCACCCCGAGGCCCCGGCGGCGCCTTTTGCCATCAACCAGATCGTGCACAAGAGCAATGACCGCCTGGACCACGACATGCAGGTCTGCGCCAAATACAAAGTGCCCATCGTCATTACCAGTCTGGGCGCCCGTGAGGACGTCAACCGCGCCGTGCAGTCCTGGGGCGGCGTGGTGATGCACGACGTCATCAACAACGTATTTGCGCACAAAGCCATCGAAAAAGGCGCCGACGGCCTGATTCCGGTGGCCGCAGGTGCCGGCGGCCATGCCAGCGTGAAAAGCCCGTTTGCCATGATCGCCGAGATCCGCCAGTGGTTTGGCGGCCCGGTGGCCTTGTCGGGCTCGATCGCCTCGGGCGGCGCCATATTGGCAGCCCAGGCCATGGGCGCAGACTTTGCTTACATCGGCTCGGCCTTTATCGCCACGGACGAGGCGCGCGCCGTAGACGGCTACAAACAAATGATCACCGAGTCCAACTCGGACGACATCGTTTACAGCAACTTTTACACCGGCATCCACGGCAACTACCTCAAGGGCAGCATCCGCAACGCCGGCATGGACCCTGACCATTTGCCCGAGAGCGACCCCAGCAAAATGAATTTTTCCACCGGCGAAGGCGCCAACGCGGCCAAAGCCTGGAAAGACATCTGGGGCTGCGGCCAGGGCATTGGCGCCATCAACGAGGTGCTGCCTACCGCAGAACTGGTAGCGCGCTTCAAGCGTGAATACCAAGAGGCCAAAGACCGGCTGCTGGCCGCCTAGCCACCCCCGCGCCGCGCCGCCCCGAGGACACCACCATGACGCAAGAACTGCTCGAAACCGTGGAGGGCGGCATCGCCACCCTGACCATGAACCGACCCGAGGCGCGCAACGCCCTCACGCTGGAGATGATGGACGCCCTGCTCGAGGCCCTGCCCCGGCTGTCCGCCGACCCAGATGTGCGCCTGGTGGTGCTGACCGGCGCCGGGCGCGCGTTTTGCGCGGGCGGCGACGTCAAAGGCTTTGCCCGCAATGTGGCCGGCGGCGCCGACCTGCCCAGCTTTGACAACAAAGTAACCACGCTGCGCGCCCGCATGGAAGTGAGCCGCTGGCTGCACGAAATGCCCAAGCCCACGCTGGCCGTCATCCCTGGCCCGGCTGCGGGCGCCGGCTTTGCCATGGCGCTGGCCTGCGATATGCGCATCGCCGCCGACGACGCCAAGCTGACTACCGCGTTTTCGCGCATCGGCTTGTCGGGCGACTTTGGCGGAAGTTATTTCCTGAGCAAGCTCGTCGGCCCGGCCAAAGCGCGGGAGATGTATTTCACCGCCGAGGTGCTGCGCGGTGACCAAGCGCATGCGCTGGGCCTGGTCAACCGCTGCGTGCCTCTGGCCGATCTGGCGCAAGCCGCACGCGCCTATGCCCAAGAGCTGGCGGAGCTGCCCACGGTGGCCATCGGCTACATGAAGCGCAACCTCAATGCCGCCGGGCGCCAAAGCCTGAGCGAAGTCATGGACACCGAGGCGGTGCACATGGTGCGCACCTTTGACACCGAAGACCACAAAAACGCCGCCCTCGCCTTTGTCGACAAACGCGAGCCGCAATTTCAGGGGCGCTAAGCCCTTTTTTTCATTGACCGGACGAGAACACCATGGCAGACGATTCCAACTACACCCCCCCGAAAATCTGGACCTGGGACAAAGGCAATGGCGGGCGCTTTGCCAATATCAACCGGCCCATCTCGGGCGCCACGCACGACAAAGAACTGCCACGGGGCAAGCACCCGCTGCAGCTCTACTCGCTGGGCACGCCCAATGGCGTGAAAGTGACCATCATGCTCGAAGAACTCTTGGCGCTGGGCCACCAGGGCGCGGAGTACGACGCCTGGCTGATCAACATCCAGGAGGGCGCGCAATTTAGCAGCGGCTTTGTGGCGGCCAACCCCAATTCCAAAATACCGGCGCTGCTGGACTACAGCGAAGTCGCGCCGCAGCGGGTGTTTGAATCGGCAGCCATTTTGTTGTATCTGGCCAAAAAATTTGACGCCTTTTTGCCCCAAGGCCTGGCCGAGCAGACCGAGTGCATGTCGTGGATGTTTTGGCAAATGGGCAGCGCGCCCTATTTGGGCGGTGGCTTTGGCCACTTTTATGCCTATGCGCCGACCAAAATGCAGTACCCCATAGACCGCTTTGCCATGGAGGTGAAGCGCCAAATGGACGTGCTGGACCGCCGCCTGGCCATCAGCCCCTTCCTGGCCGGCGAGGACTACAGCATCGCCGACATGGCCACCTTCCCCTGGTACGGCGCCATGGCCAAAGGCCTGCTCTACGGCGCCGCAGAGTTTTTGCAGGTGCAGGAATACACCCATGTAGTGCGCTGGGCCGACACCATCATGGCGCGCCCCGCCGTGCAGCGCGGGCGTATCGTCAACCGCAGCTGGGGCGAGGACAACACCCGCCTGGCTGAGCGGCATGACGCGAGCGACTTTGAGGGCCAGGTGCTTACCTAATAAGATGCCGCCGGTGAGCCCCTAGGGCCGATAAATACAACGAGGAGTTCGGACATGCCCGTGATAGAGAGCCAGGTGGATACCCATGGCGAGGCCTTTCTGCGCAACCGGGAGGACATGCTCAAAGCCCTGGCCGGCGTGCGTGCCGTGGAGGACAAAGTGCGCGCCAGCGAGGCCGAGAAGCAGCCCAAGTTCCACAAGCGCGGCCAGCTGATGCCGCGCGAGCGCGTCAATATGCTGCTGGACCGGGGCACGCCTTTTCTGGAAATCTCCACCCTGGCCGGCTACAAGCAGCACGACGACAAAGACGGCTCGCTGGCCGGGGGTAACAGCATTTGCGGCATCGGCTATGTGTGCGGCGTGCGCACCATGGTGACGGCGTCCAACAGCGCCATCAAGGGCGGCACCATCACGCCCTGGGGGTTGCGCAAAAGCTTGCGCATGCAGGACATCGCCATGAAACAAAAGCTGCCCGTGGTCAGCCTGCTGGAGTCCGGTGGCGCCAATTTGATATACCAGGCCGAAATTTTTATCGACGGCGGCACCACTTTTGCCAACCAGGCGCTGCTCTCGGCGGCGGGTATTCCGCAAATTACCGTGGTGCATGGCTCGAGCACGGCCGGCGGCGCCTATGTGCCGGGCTTGTCGGACTACACCATCATGGTGCGCAAAAACGCCAAGGTGTTTCTGGCCGGGCCGCCGCTGCTCAAGGCCGCCACGGGCGAGATTGCGGGCGAGGAAGAGCTGGGCGGCGCGCAAATGCATGCGCAAGTGAGCGGCACTGCCGAGTTTTTGGCCGAGAGCGATGCCGACGGCATTCGCCTGGCGCGCGAGGTGATGGCCAGCCTGGACTGGAACAAGCACCGCCCGCAGTTTGACGACGGCCCCGCTCAGGCCCCGCTGTACAGCCCCGACGAGTTGTGCGGCGTGGTGCCGGTGGACTACCGCCAGCCCTACGACTGCCGCGAGGTGATTGCACGCATCGTCGACGGCAGCGAGTTTTTGGACTTTAAGAGCGAGTACGACAACCAAACCATTTGCGGCCGCGCCCGCATCCATGGCATGCCGGTGGGTATCTTGGGCAACAACGGGCCCATTACGGCCAAAGGCGCGGCCAAAGCGGGTCAGTTCATCCAGCTGTGCGACCAGGCTGACATTCCGCTGGTGTTTTTGATGAACACCACCGGCTATATGGTGGGCACCGAGAGCGAGCAAAGCGGCATCGTCAAGCACGGCAGCAAGATGATTCAGGCGGTGGCCAATGTGCGGGTGCCGCGCATTACCGTGGTGATTGGCGCGTCTTTTGGCGCTGGCAATTACGGCATGTCGGGGCGCGGCTTTCGGCCCGACTTTATTTTTGCCTGGCCCAACGCGCGCACTGCCGTGATGGGCGGCGAGCAGGCGGCCAAGGTGCTGTCGATTGTGAGCCGCGAAAAAATCCTCAAAGAAGGCCGCGAGCCCACGCCTGAGGAGGAGCAGAAATTTGCACTGATGGAAGGCGCCGTCATCCACCAGTTTGACCGCGACTCGCAGGCCCTGGCCGGCACGGCCCGCCTGTATGACGACGGGCTGATCGACCCGCGCGACACGCGCCGCGTGCTGGCGATGACGCTGTCGGTGTGCCGTGAAGGCCGCACCCGCCCGGTCAAGACCAATAGCTTTGGCGTGGCCCGTTTTTAATAAGGTGCTCTGATGCTGTTTGACAAAGTTCTGATCGCCAACCGGGGCGAAATCGCGGTGCGCATCATCCGCACCTGCCAGCGCATGGGCTACCGCACGGTGGCCGTGTTTTCGGAGGCCGACCGGGGTGCACCGCATGTAGCCCTGGCCGATGAGGCCGTTGGCATAGGCGCGGCGCCAGCGCAAGAGTCGTATCTGTCCATCGACAAATTGATTGCGGCGGCTAAGGCCAGCGGCGCCGGTGCCATCCACCCGGGCTACGGTTTTTTGTCCGAGCGGGCGGCCTTTGCCCAGGCGGTGCAGGACGCGGGCTTGGTGTTTATCGGCCCGGACCCGCAAGCCATCGAGGCCATGGGCAATAAAAGTGCCTCCAAAATCCGCATGCTGGCCGCCGGTGTGCCCTGTGTGCCGGGCTACCAGGGTGATGACCAAAGCGACGCCACCTTGGTGGCCGAGGCCCAGAAAGTCGGGCTGCCCGTGATGGTCAAGGCAGCTGCGGGCGGCGGCGGGCGCGGTATGCGACTGGTAACCGAAGCGGCCGATTTGCCGGCCAGCATCCAGTCGGCCCGCAGCGAGGCGACCAATGCGTTTGGCGACGGTCAACTGCTCATCGAAAAAGCCGTGTTGCAAGCGCGCCATGTGGAAATACAGGTGTTTGGCGATCGCCATGGCACGGTGCTGCACATCGGCGAGCGCGACTGCTCGGTACAAAGGCGCAACCAAAAAGTGGTGGAAGAGGCGCCCAGCCCGGCGTTGGACGAGGCCTTGCGCGCCCGCATGGGCGCGGCGGCGGTGGCGGCGGCGCGGGCGGTGAATTACGTGGGCGCCGGTACGGTCGAGTTCATGCTGGCCCAGGACGGAAGCTTTTATTTCCTGGAAATGAACACCCGCTTGCAGGTGGAGCACCCAGTCACCGAAATCGTTTATGGCCTGGACTTGGTGGAATGGCAGCTGCGCGTCGCCCAAGGCGAGGCCTTGCCGTTGTCGCAAGAGGCCGTGCTTGCACGGCGCAGCGGTTGGGCCATTGAGGTGCGCCTGTGTACCGAAGACCCTGCGGATAATTTTCTGCCCCAAACCGGCCCGGTACTGGCCTGGCACGCGCCTCAAGGCGGCGCCATGCGAAGCGACCACGGGCTGCGCCAAGGCGCTACGGTGTCGCCCCACTACGACTCCATGCAGGCCAAGCTGATTGCCAGCGGCGGTACGCGCGAAGAAGCGCGCCGCACCCTGCTGCATATGATGGAGGACACGGTGCTGCTGGGCGTAGGCAACAACCGCGACTACCTGAGCCACATCATCGCCCACCCGGTTTTTGCCAGCGGCGATTTTTCGACCGGCTTTCTTGCCGAGCACCTGAGCCCGCAGGCTTTTGCCGCCAGCCGCACGCCTTCGGCGCTGCATAAGGCCTTGGCTGCGGTGCTGCTGTACCGCAGCGCGGCGCTGGCGCTGCAAGCCCAGGCAGGCTTGGACGCCGAGCTGCTGGAGTGGCAAAGCTCTTCACCCGCCCAAGTGCCCCTTTTGCTGCTTTGCGGAACCGAGCGCCTGCGCACCAGCGTGACCGCCTTGGGCCAAGGCCACTACCGCGTGCAGGCGCAGGGTGAGGCGCTGGAGCTGCACATCGACGCCATGGAGGCGCCCACGGTGCGCTTTAGCCATGACGGCCTGCAAGGCAAAGCCCATTTCGCGCTGGACGGTGAACAGCTGCACCTGGCCCACGACGGCCTGACCCTGTGCTACACCGACGCCACGCTGGCCCCGGCGGCCAAGGATGCGGCGGGCAGCGACGGCCGTTTGCTCGCGCCCATGGATGGCAAGATTTTGAAAGTGCTGGTACAGCCAGGCCAAGCCATCGCCAAAGGGCAGACCTTGGCGGTCCTGGAGGCCATGAAAATGGAATTTGCCATTAGCAGCGGCGTAGACAGCACGGTGACCGCCCTGTCCTGCCAGGTGGGCCAGCAAGTCAAGGCGCGCCAACTGCTTATCAGCCTGGCGCCCACCGCCACACCCGGAGACAGCACGCCATGAAGCTTTACCACTGCGTCGATGCCCGCTCGCTGCGCCCCTTGTGGGCCTTGGAGGAAATGGGCCTGCCCTACGAACTGGAAGTGCTGCCTTTTCCACCGCGCGTGTTCAAAAAAGACTATCTGGGTGTGAACCCACTGGGCACGATTCCCTATTTGGTGGACGGCGACACGCACATGACCGAGTCCAGCGGGATTTGCCATTACTTGGTGGAGCGCTATGGCAAGCACGAGTTTGGCCTTAAGCCCGACCATGCCGAATACGGCAGCTATATCAACTGGCTGTTTCACAGCGACGCCACCCTCACCTTCCCACAAACTGTGGCGCTGCGCTATGGGCTGATGGAGCCGCCGCCGCGCAAGCTGCCCCAGGCGGTGGAAGACTACAAAAAGTGGTATCTGGCGCGCCTGCGCATGCTCACAGCCCATTTGCAAGACCGAGAGTACCTGTGCGACGGGCGCTTCACCATCGCCGATATCTGCATTGGCTATGCGCTGTTTTTAGGCACCACGCCCGGCCTGGACATGGGCGAGCAGTACGCGCCGCACGTCAAAGACTACCTGGCCCGCCTACTGGCGCGCCCAGCCTTGGTGCGCGCGCGGGCGCTGGGCGTGTAAACCAAGGAACAGACCATGAGCCTTATTGACAGCGCCGATACCGCATTGATGGTCGAGCAAGTGCGCCGCTTCGCGCAGACCGAAGTCGCACCGCATCTGCAAGCCTGGGAGGATGCGGGCGAGTTTCCACGCAGCCTGTACAAGCGCTGGGCCGAGCTGGGCTGGCTGGCGCTAGGGTACCCCGAAGCACTGGGCGGCATCCCCGCACCCTGGACGCTGCGCAACGCCTTTGGCATTGCCGCAGCACGCTACACCGCAAGCGGTGGCTTATTGGCAAGCCTGGGTAGCAACAGCATAGGCCTGCCACCCATCATCAATTACGGCAGCGCGGCCTTAAAGCAAGCCATCGTGCCGCCGGTATTGGCGGGCGACAAAATTGCGGCGCTAGGCATTACCGAGCCCGGCGGCGGCTCGGACGTGGCCCATTTGCGCACTACGGCGCGGCGTGAGGGCGATCACTACGTTATCAACGGCGAAAAAACCTTTATTACCTCGGGAATGCGCTTTGACTGGATCAGCCTGGCGGTGCGCACCGATGCGGACAACAAGGGCGCAGGCGGAATTTCCATGATCGCGGTGCCGGGCGATGCGCCTGGCATCACGCGCACCAAGCTGCACAAAATGGGCTGGCATTGCTCGGACACCGCCAGCTTGCACTTTGATAATGTGCGCGTGCCGGTAGCCAACTTGTTGGGCGAGGAGAACAAGGGCTTCAAAATCATCATGACCAACTTCAATGGCGAGCGCCTGGGCATGTCGGCCACGGCCATTGGCATGGCTGAAGCTTGCTACGACGAAGCGCTGGCCTGGGCGCGCGAACGCAAAACCTTTGGCCAGCCGCTGACCGCCCACCAGGTGCTGCGCCACAAGCTGGTGGATATGCGCATGCGCATCGAAGCCAGCCGCGCGTGGCTGGACAAGCTGTCGGTGCAAGCCGATGCTGGCCAGACCGGCGCCGCATGGGTGGCCGAGGTCTGCATGCTGAAAAACCAGTCCACCCAAACCATGCAGTTTTCCGCCGACCAGGGCGTGCAGATTTTGGGTGGCATGGGCTATATGCGCGGCAGCGCCTGCGAACGTATTTACCGCGAAGTTAAGGTCATGACGATTGGCGGCGGTGCCGAAGAAATCATGAAAGAACTGGCGGCGCGCCAATTGGATATTTAAGGACACCCACCATGGAAAAAGCCATACTCACCTGCGCGCTCACCGGCGTGCTGACCGATCCCAAGCAACACCCGGTGCCGGTGACGCCCGCACAAATGGCGGCTGAGGCCAAAGCGGCATTCGAGGCGGGCGCGGCGATCATGCATGTGCACATCCGCCGCCAAGAAGAAGGCATGGGCCATATGCCTTCGTGGGACCCGGAGGTGGTCTGGGAAGTGACCGAAGCCATACGCGCTGCCTGTCCTGGCGTCATCATCAACCTGACCACCGGCGTGATGGGCAAAGATATTGCCGGGCCGCTGGCCTGCATTCGGCGCGTCAAGCCCGAGATCGCTGCCTGCAATGCCGGCACGCTCAATTACCTGAAAATCCGCTCGGATGGCCGCTGGGCCTGGCCACCCATGGTGTTTGACAACCCGGTGGACAAGGTGAAAGCCTTTTTGGACGTGATGCACGAGACTGGCACCATGCCCGAGTTTGAATGCTTTGACGTGGGTATTGTGCGCTCGGTGGCGATGTTCAAAAAAGCCGGTATGACCGACCACCTGGACTACAACTTTGTAATGGGCGTGGACTCGGGCATGCCCGCCGATGCCGAACTGCTGGGCTGGCTGCGCAAGCAAATCGACCCGGGCGTCACCTGGCAAAGCACGCTGATTGGTCGCCAGGAAATTTGGCCAGTGCACCAAGCCACCGCCGACCTGGGCGGCATGCTGCGCACCGGCCTGGAAGACACGTTTTACCTGCCCGACGGATCGCGCGCCAGCGGCAACGGCGCGCTCATTGAAGCGCTGGCCCGCTGCGCCCGCAATGCCGGGCGCGACATCGCATCCCCTGCCGAGGCGCGCGTGCGCTTGGGACTGCGCGCGGCTGCCTAGGGCGGCCCCCTATTTTTTGCTCTGGAGAGACCATGCAATTTACCCACGAACACCGCGAAGTCCAAAAAACCCTCAAACGCCTGATCGACGAGGAGATCAACCCCCACGTCGATGAATGGGAAGCCGCTGAGATATTCCCGGCGCACGAGGTCTTTAAAAAGCTGGGGGATTTAGGCCTTTTGGGCCTGACCAAACCCGAGGCCTACGGCGGTGCGGGCCTGGACTACAGCTTTAGCGTGGCCATGGCCGAAACGCTGGGCTACATTCAATGCGGTGGCGTGCCCATGGCTATTGGCGTACAAACCGATATGTGCACACCTGCGCTGGCACGCTTTGGCAGCCCCGAACTGTGTGCCCAGTTTTTAGCCCCGGCCATTGCGGGCGACATGGTGGGCTGCATCGGCGTTTCCGAACCCGGCGCGGGCAGCGATGTGTCGGCCATCAAAAGCCATGCGCGCAAAGACGGTGATGACTATGTGATTACCGGCCAAAAGATGTGGATTACCAACAGCTTGCAAGCCGACTGGATGTGCATGCTGGTCAACACCGGTGAAGGCCCAGCCCATAAAAACAAAAGCCTGGTGATGGTGCCCATGCGCGAAGGGCGTGGCGGCAAGCTGACCAAGGGCATCGAGGTCGCGAAAAAAATCCGCAAGATCGGTATGAACAGCAGCGACACCGGCCTGATTTATTTTGACGAAGTACGCGTGCCCCAGCGCAACCGCATTGGCGGCGAAGGCCAAGGCTTTATCTACCAAATGCAGCAATTCCAGGAAGAACGCCTGTGGGCGGCAGCCAGTACTTTGCAAGGGCTGAACAACTGCATCGAGGACACCATAGGCTACGCCCAGGAGCGCAAACTCTTTGGCGCTACGCTGGCCGACCAGCAATGGGTGCAGTTCAAGCTGGCCGAGATGAAAACCGAGGTAGAAGCCTTGCGCGCCCTCACCTACCGCGCCTGTGAGCTCTATGTGCAAGGCCAGGACGTGACCGAACTGGCCAGCATGGCCAAGCTGATGGCCGGGCGCCTGAACCGCAGCGTGCCCGATGGCTGCCTGCAGTTTTGGGGCGGCACGGGCTACACCTGGGAAAACAAAATATCACGCGCCTACCGCGATGGTCGCTTAGGCTCGATTGGCGGCGGCGCCGACGAGGTGATGCTGGGCATACTCGCCAAAATCATGGGCATTGCCAAGCGGCCGCCGCAGCGCTGAACGCACGCTTTACACAAAGGAACATCGTATGGGAACCATGGTTCAAATTACCCGCCCCGACGGCGCCACACTGCAGGGCTACCTGGCCGAACCGGCCACGGCCAACAATGCGCCAGCCATCGTTGTCATCCAGGAATGGTGGGGGCTGAACGCGCAAATCCGAGGTGTTGCTGATCGCTTGGCCAGCGCCGGTTTTCAGGCGCTGGTGCCCGACCTGTACCGGGGCAAATCCACCGTCGAGGCTGAAGAGGCGCACCACCTGATGGACGGGCTCAACTTTGGCGATGCTGCCAGCCAGGATATCCGCGGCGCTGTGCAGTTCCTCAAGGGACGGGCGAGCAAAGTAGGCGTGACCGGGTTTTGCATGGGCGGGGCGCTGACTTTGTTGTCGCTGGCGCAGTCGCCAGAAATTGACGCCGGCGTCGTCTGGTACGGTTGCCCGCCGCTCAACTACCTGGACGCCAGCAAAATCAAGGTGCCGGTCATGGGCCATTGGGCCTTGCAAGACCAGTCGTTCAAGATTGAGGTCGTGGACCAGTTGCAAGAAAAGCTGGGCGCCGCGGGCGTGCACATGGAGTTTCACCGCTACCTGGCGCAGCATGGCTTTGCCAATGAAACCGCCGTGGGGCCTGGCCGCATCGGCAGCACCCAGTACGACCCGGTGTGGGCCCAGCAAGCCTGGGACCGTACGCTGCACTTCTTTGGGCGCACGCTGGGCTAGGCCCCAGTGCCGCTTAGTGGCTGTAGGCGGACATTCCTTTATTGACCCGGCACGGGGCGCAAGCCCTGGCTGCGAAAACTCTGCAAGCCCTCCTGCGAGCGCAGGTCTTGCAAAAAGCGGGCAACTGCGGCTTGATCGCCATGGCGCACCCACAGCGCGTAGCGGGTGTACAAATCCCAGCGGCCGGGAAAGGGCCCGACCAGGGTTGAGGCATCGGCCTGCACCACTTCGCTCAGCTGCGTAATGCCCAGCTCCACCGCGCCCGATTGCACCAACTGCATGGTGTGCACGCCGTCGCGCGCCAAGGTGGCTTTGGCCAGCACCTGCTCTTCAAGGCCCAGGCTGCGAATCAGGGCGGCGAAGTGTTTCCCCACCGTGGCCCCGCGCGCCGGGTCGGAGAAGGCAATCGAACGCGCAGCGAGCAAGGCCTGGCGCAAATCTTCTTCGGTGGCGATGGCCGGCTTGGGTTGGCGCGAGGATGCAATGCCAGCCACCGTGTCAGCCAATAAGTACATCTGGCCTGGGCCTAACTGACCAGCCGCCTGTGCAGCGCGCAATCGCTCCTCGGTTGTGATCAGAAAACTCGCCTCGGGGTCCTTCTGAAATTTGTCTTGGGCAGCGCCCGCCGTGTCAAAGTCCAGCAGCACGCGGTCCGTGCCTGCCTGGGCGTAACGCTGGGCGATGTGCTGCACCGGCAGCTTGACGCCTGCGGCCGCGTACAGCTTGTAGTCCGCTGCCGCAGCCTGCCAGCACAAGCCCAGTCCTAACACGGCAAAAATCACTTTCATCATTGGCACCTCACATGAAAGCCGGGGCGGCGCACCTGCGCAGCTCAGGGCTTCACCGTTTCGATGAGCACTTGGCCGGCCAAGCCCGCGTCGCGGTGGACATGGATATCGGCGTAGGCCTGCGAGCCGGTAATCTCGGCCATCACTTTAAACGAGGGGTACATCATGACGGCGGCGCGGTCCCACTGCGCGTCGCCTGCGCCCACCAAGGTGCCGCGCACTTTGCCCACATAGACCAGCTGCCCGCCAGCGGCCATCACCAAGCGGGTCATGGCTTTGCCATAAATGTCGTAGGCCTGGGCGCCTGTGAGCGTGGTTTCGCGGCCATCGGCGTACACCGCCAGGTCGCGGAATTGGAGCAGATTGAGCATATAAATCGGCTGTCCGTCGTCACGCGACAGGGCATCGATTTGCTGCTGCAAGGTGGGAAGCTGGGCGTTGATGATTTGCATAAGCCATTTCGGTAAAGTGGCGCCAGACCGGGTGGCTGGCGCCGTAGTGACAGGTGGGGGACAGGCTATTTAGCAGGCCGACTGCCATAATAACTGTGCGAGCCATATTGCCAACAAAAACGCCTCTGCCGCCCCTTGGAGCACCAGTGCAGAGCACCAGGAGACATACCATGATCAAGCCCATCTTGAAGGGCGCATTGGCCTTGCTGGCCGTCCTCATAGTGGCCGGTGCCACCCTGTACGCCACCGTAGGCAAAAGCGGTCTTTTACTGCTCTATGTCAAGTACGCCCTGCACCAAGAATATGGCCCGACACAGCCCACGGTCTGGCAGGTCGGCCCGGACACTGCGACTTCGGACAAACGCCCGCCCAACGTGATCTTGATCGTCGCCGACGATTTGGGCTTTAACGACATCACCCATTACGGTGGTGGCATTGCGGATGGCAAAGTGCCTACACCCAACATCGACAGCATCGCCAGCCAAGGTGCCGACTGCCGCAATGGCTATTCGGGCAATGCCACCTGCGCGCCCTCGCGTGCGGCCATGATGACGGGGCGTTATGCCACGCGCTTTGGCTTTGAGTTCACGCCCACGCCCAAGCAGTTCATGAAGGTCATTACCAACGAGAACGGGCGCGGCCTGTTGCCGCCCGGCATCTACCACGCTGACCGCGAAGCAGATTTGATTCCCTATGAGGACATGGGCCTGCCCACCTCGGAGATCAGCATCGCCAAACTCATGCAGGGCGCGGGCTACCACACGGTGCACATCGGCAAATGGCATTTAGGCGACAGCCCCAAGTTTCGTGCCTATGCGCACGGCTTTAACGAGTCGCTCTCGCTGCAGCATGGCGCCTCTATGTTTTTGCCTGAAAAAAGCCCGGACGTGGTCAATGCCAAACAAGACTTTGACCCGATCGATAAATTCCTGTGGGCCTCGGCGCCTTGGGGTATTCGGTTCAACGCAGGCGAGCCCTTCTCGCCGCCCAAGTACATGACCGACTACCTGACCGACGAGGCCGTCAAAGTAGTAGCGGCCAACAAAAACCGGCCCTTCTTTATGTACCTGGCCTACAACGCGCCGCACACGCCGCTGCAAGCCACGCGCGAAGATTACGACGCGCTGAGCTTCATCCCCGACCACACCATGCGCGTGTACGCCGCCATGATTCGCTCGCTGGACCGCAACATCGGCCGGGTGCTGCAGTCGCTCAAAGACCAGGGCGTGGACGACAACACCTTGGTGATCTTTACCAGCGACAACGGCGGCGCCCATTACATCGGTGTAGACGGTATCAACTCGCCCTACCGGGGCTGGAAAGCCACGTTTTTTGAAGGCGGCATACATGTGCCCTTCTTTATGCGCTGGCCGGCCGGTATTCCCAAAGGCACGAAACTGAGCGCGCCGGTCAGCCACTTTGATATTTTTGCCACGGCCGCAGGCGCTGCGGGCCAAAAGCTGCCCAGCGACCGCATCATCGATGGCGTCAACTTGCTGCCCTTTATCCAAGGCAAAGCCACCGGGCGCCCGCACGACACCTTATTCTGGCGTACCGACACCTACCGCGTGGTGCGCAGCGGCGACTGGAAGCTGCAAGTGACCGAGCGCCCGAAAAAAGACTGGCTCTACAACCTGGCGGTCGACCCCACCGAGCAACACAATCTGGCCGATGCCGAGCCCGCTCGCCTCGCCACCATGAAAGCGCAACTGGCCCGGTGGGACGCCGACCAGAAAAAGCCCATGTGGCCTTCCCTGGGCGAGGGGCCGATTGCTATCGACACCAACCTGCGCCAGCCCTATAAGCCGGGGGCGGACTACATTTATTACGCCAACTAGGGCGCGTTCAAGCCCAGGGCGGCGGCCTCTTTGGCGCAATCGAGGCCCGCGTTGGCGCCTCGGCCCATGACCTCGGCCAGCTCGGCCTGGGCAGCAAGCAATTGCGCTTTAAAGACCGTATCGGCATGCAAGCGCGCTACGGCGGCGCTGCCTACCAACTGGCCGGCATCCACATCGCTTTGCCAGTGGACGGCGCAAATTTGACGGCTTTGGGCGTAGGCCTTTCCCCGCTCCAACAGCGCCTGCGCTTTGGTGGGCGCCATTTCGGCCAAAAGCAGGCCCCAGGCCCAGCCAATGGCAGCATGGCCCGACGGGTAAGAGCCGTCTTTAGCCAAACCGGGTTCATCCTCGGGAGTGCAACTGGCCGCCTTGAAGGCCACAAACGGACGTACGCGGGCGTAATGGTCTTTGGCGGCGTAGCTGGACAAGCCGGCATCGACATAGCTGCGCCGCAGCAAGGTGTACAACTGCGGAGTCTCTTTCTCGCTGATGGGCGCGTTGAGCGTGCAAGAAAACACGTTGGCAGCGGCCGGAAACTTCAGCACCGCGTCCTGCGCGGCAAGTTGCCAGCGCGCCGAACCGGCCTGTGCCAAGGCCGCCTTGGACGACGCCTCTTCAGCAGCTTGCTGGGCCGAGCCTGGCGCCGGTGGCGGGGGCAGGAGGCGCAAACTATTGGGTAATTGGGCGCGCGGCAGGTAGCCGGCCAGCACACCTGGGCGGATTTCGGGCGGATTGACGGGAATGATGCTCTGGCCATGACTGGCGCTGACGCCCATCAGGCACACCACGGCCCAGAGCACGTGGGTTGGGGCAAAAGTTGATTGATTCATGCGTCATCCTTGCTGTTGGTAAGGGCTACTGGCAAGGATTGTGGCACGCACCAGCGGCACCATAATGGCGCATGACCGCTGCCTTACCAACGCACACCGCACCCGATGACGCGATCGACTCGCACTACTCGTGGTTTAGATTAGGGCTCACCCTATTGATCATGACGCTGGGCAACGGCGGCATGTGGGTGGTGCCGGTGATCATCCCGGCGGTGCAGGCCGAATTTGGCATCGGCCGGGCCGAATCTGCCCTGCCCTACACCTTGCTCATGATCGGCTTTGGCGCGGGCGGCATTTTGATGGGTCGCATGGTGGACCGCTTTGGCCTGTTTCGGCCCCTGGTGGGCGCCGCTGTGGCGCTGGGCCTAGGCTTCGTGCTGGCGGGCATGTCCACCGGCATTGTGGGTTTTGCTTTGGCGCACGGCTTGCTGATCGGGCTCTTGGGCAGCTCGATTGCCTTTGCCCCAATGATGGCCGATACCTCCTTGTGGTTTGCCAAGCGCCGGGGTGTGGCCGTGGCTATTTGCGCTAGCGGCAATTATTTGTCGGGTGCGATCTGGCCACCGGTCATGCAGCACTTCATCGAGACGGTGGGATGGCGACAGGCCTATATGGGCGTGGGCATGGTGTGTGCGGTTTGCATGCTGGCCCTGGCGCCGCTGCTGCGCCGCCGTCCGCCGCTGCAGGTGCTGGCCCCGGCGGCCTCGGGCGCGGCGGTCCAGTCGCAGCAATCTTTTGGCTTGCCGCCCACACAGGCTACCGCGCTGCTGTGTATCGCCGGGCTGAGCTGCTGCGTGGCCATGTCGATGCCGCAAGTGCATATCGTGGCCTATTGCACCGACCTGGGCTTTGGCGCCGCACGCGGGGCCGAGATGCTCTCACTCATGCTGGCCTGCGGCATCGTCAGCCGCCTGGTCTCGGGGGCGATTTGCGACCGCATTGGCCCCTTGCGCACGCTGCTGCTGGGCTCGGTTTTGCAGGCCACGGCGCTTTTGCTTTTTTTGCCCTTTGACGGTCTGGTTTCGCTGTACGTGGTGTCGGCCATGTTTGGACTGTTTCAGGGGGGCATCGTGCCCTCCTACACCTTGATCGTGCGCGAGAACTTCCTACCGGCCAACCTGGGCGCGCGTGTGGGCACAGTCATCATGTTCACCATGATCGGCATGGCGCTGGGCGGCTGGATGTCAGGCAAGGTGTTTGACCTGACCGGCTCCTACCACGCCGCATTTTTAAAGGGCGTGGCCTGGAATGTTCTCAATATGGCGATTGTGTTCTTTTTGCTGCGCCGCCAGCGCAAAGTGAGCGCTAGCGGATAAAGCGGCGGCGCACTTTACAAAGTCGGCACACGAGCGACATATTCTTTACCGCATCCATATCGCGGCGTTATATCGCGACGCCAATTTAAAGGCAATATCGGAAGTTGACTCCGTCAAACTTCTGCATTACTTTTGCAAAAGCCTGCAATTAATAATTCCATATATGAAATATTTTCCCATCGCTATTGTTCTGATAATTGCCGGGCTGTGTAACCACCTTCCGGCGTATGCCCAATTTACGGAGACTGCGACGGCCGATACGCCCTCCGCAAATTCCGGGCTAAGCGATATTGCACGGGTCAAAGATTATTTGCAAATTACTCCAGATCAGGAAAACGCCTGGAATTATTTTGTAGACAAGGTTGACGGCTATGCCAACCAAATGTCTGTTCAGCACCAGAGCGGCACCACCAAGCCAGACAGTGCGCCGCGCAAAATTGGCCGTATGGTAGATGTCATGCAGAACCGACTGGCCGCTCTGGAGCAGGTAGAGGGGGCTTCCAAGTCACTGTACGCTTTGCTCAGCGATGCGCAGAAAAAGCGCGCTGATGACAAACTGGTATCTGCCATTCCGGTTTTTGCCTCAAGTAGTAACCTGTCCTGCCCTGTCAGCGATACTCTAAAATGCCGTGAAGAACGGACTGACACCCCGCGAAAGCGCCGCGGTGCAGGTGCCATGGGAGGCGGGGCAAATATGAATTAATTATGCAATTAGCAAGAACATGCATCATAGCACCTGCCAATGAATAAATATTCTGTAAATAAGTGTAATTTGGCCCCCGAAAACTTAGCCGCCAGCGGGTGAGCCTGGCAAATCCCCCTACAATTCTTAGGTCATTTTCCAGCAGCGTCTTGGTTGCATGGAGGGACATTGGAGAAGGTTTATGTGCAAAAAAATAGTGGCCTTGGCTTTAGGAATCGGTCTGAGCGTATCGGCCTTAGCCATCGAGGCCGGGCAAAGCGCCCCCGACATTCAACTGCCCGGGCGCACCGGCACTGTCAAACTCAGCGAGCTCAAAGGCAAGGCGGTTTATTTGGACTTTTGGGCCTCGTGGTGCGGTCCCTGCAAGCAATCCTTCCCCTGGATGAACGAGATGCAGGCTAAATACGGCGCCAAAGGGCTGCAGGTGCTGGCGGTAAACCTGGACCAAAAACCCGAGGATGCGGCCGGCTTTTTGCAGCAAACCAAGGTCGACTTTCTCATTGCCATGGATCCGGCCGGCCAATCGGCCCAAAAATACAACGTCAAAGGCATGCCCAGCAGCCTGCTGATTGGGCGCGACGGCAAGGTCGCCTTGGTGCATACCGGCTTTCATGCCGCCTCCAAAGCCGAGCTCGAGCGTGCCATCGTCGCCGCACTGGAGGCCGGTAAATGAAAGCACTTCAACGCACCGCGCTTTGGCTAGCGCTCGGCGCAGCCGCTTTGGCCGCCTCGGGTTGCGCGTCCATCACCCCCGTACGCCCCTGGGAAAAAGGCATATTGGCCAAGCCGGAAATGACTTTTGAAGGCGACACCCTGGACCTGATGTTTACCGAACACATCCTGGCCAGCCGCGAAGGCGCCGCCGGCGGCACCGGCGCAGGCGGCGGTGGCTGCGGCTGCTATTGAGAGGCCGGCACGATGAAACACAAAACAAAAACCGTCCGCCGCCGCGCCCATGGCGCGGCACCATCCGCCTCCTTGGGCTTGGGCTTGGTGCTCGCTGCGCTGGCCCTGCCCCTGGGCAATCTCGCGCAGGCCGAGGCCCAGCCCGAATATGGGCAAATCGCCTTCAAGTACCTGGGCTACCAAGACAGCCAGCCAGGCCAGGACCGTATCAAAGTTACCACCCCCGCCTTTTCGTTGATGACGCCAGTCGGCGAGCAGTGGTCGGTTGCGGGCAATGTGGTGGTGGACTCCATCTCGGGCGCCTCGCCGGCCTACCATACGCAGGCGCTAACGTCCATGGTCGACGAGCGCCGCGCCATCGATGTGGCCCTAACGCGCTACTTTGACGAAGGTACCGTCAGTCTGGGCGCCAACTTCTCGCAAGAATCGGACTATGTCTCGCGGGGCCTCACACTGGGTGGCACCTATGCCTCCGAGGACAAAAACACCACCTGGCTTGCCGGCCTGAACCTCTCGCACGACAGCATCAACCCCAGCAACCACATCACGGCCGACGAGACCAAAGACACCCAGGAAATCTCCTTGGGCGTGACGCAGGTGCTCACACAGCGCGACATCATGCAGGCCATTGCCGGGTTTTCGCACGGCGTGGGCTACTACTCGGACCCCTACAAAATCTTTGACAAGCGGCCCAACCAGCGTGACCACACCACGTTTTTGCTGCGCTGGAACCACCACATCGACGCCACCGGCGGCACCAGCCGCCTGAGCTACCGCTACTACAAAGACAGCTTTGACATCCTGGCCCACACCCTTACCGCCGAATACGTGCAGCCCCTGCCCGATGGCTGGACGCTCACACCCCAGATGCGCCTGTACTCGCAAAGCGCAGCGCGCTTTTACGTGGACTTCAACCCCGACTGGGCACCCTTCCCGGCCAACCCGCCCCCCGGCGCGCAGTACTACACCGAGGACCAGCGTCTGTCGGCCTATGGCGCGCGCTCGGTGGGTATCAAAGTGGCCAAGCAACTGGGCGAGGGCTGGCAAATCGACCTGAAATACGACAGCTACACCCAGAAGGCCGAATACAAATTCGGCGGTGGCGGCAGCCCGTACCTGGACCCGATGACCATCGTGAGTTACCAGTTCGGCGTTTCGAAACGGTTTTAAACCACTGGCCCCGCATGCACCCGGCACAGGCGCCCAGCGACCCCGACAGCGTACGGGTAGTGTTCCAGGCGATGGCCTCGCCTTGCGAAATCGTGCTCTCCAAAGACAGCAACGTAGACATACAGGCGGCGGCCCGCCACGCCATTGCCGAGGTGCAACGCATAGAAGCCAAGTACTCGCGCTACCGCAGCGACAGCATCGTGGCGCGCATCAATGCGGCCGCCGGTGGCGCGGCGGTGCCCTGCGATGATGAGACATGGTCGCTCTTCGAGTTCGCCCAGTCTTTGTACCAAAGCAGCAACGGCTTGTTTGACATCAGCTCGGGCGTGCTGCGCACGGTATGGGATTTCAAAGCGGCCCAAGTGCCCCATGCCGCTGCTCTGGACGCGGTGCGCCCGCTGGTCGGCTGGCCTTTGGTGGAGCGGCACAACAAGACCGTGCGCCTGCCACAAGCCGGCATGCAAATCGATTTGGGTGGCTTTGGCAAAGAATACGCCGCCGACCGCGCAGGCGCCGTGCTGGAAAAAAATGGCTTGCGCCATGGCTACGTCAATTTGGGCGGTGACATCCGCGTCATCGGCCCACGGCCCGATGGACGGCCCTGGACTTTCGGCATCCAAGATCCGCGCGACCCGGCCAAACTGGTAGCTAGCATTCCGTTGGGCAGCGGCGGCCTGGCCACCAGCGGCGACTATGTGCGCTATTTCGAGGCCGACGGCAAGCGCTACTGCCATGTGCTGCATCCGCACACCGCCATGCCGGTCAATTACTGGCGCTCGGTCAGCGTCATGGCACCGTTTGCTGTCGTGGCGGGTAATTGCGCGACGATTACCATGCTCAAAGAGGAAAATGGACTGGAGTTTTTGAAGAATACGGGGATGGGGTATTTAGCTATTAGTCATACCGGCAAAGTATTTACGAGTAACGATTCTTCACTTTAATCCATTTTTGATTTTATTTTTTAATAGGAACTTTTTTATGCCAACCTATACCGGAACCACTGCAGACGATCAATGGTATTTGGTTTCGGGCGGAACTTTCACGCTTAATGGTCTTGGCGGAACCGATACGTTGTACATGGGCACGTCCCTGAGGTCTAGCTACACAATTAAATTGGCATCGGATGGGTCCGTGCTCGTGGACTCCATCACCACCGCCAGTGGCGGTACGCCACTTCATGCAACTTTGCTGAACATGGAGGAATTGGTATTTGCCAATGGATCAGACAAGGTGAATTTGTCGACGTATTTTGGCAATACTGGCAAATCCATATTAGGCACCAATGCAGACGACAACCTCAAGTCAACCAGCGCCAACGAAACCATAGACGGCGGCGCCGGCACCGATACTGCGCAATATCAAGGCAAATTGAGTGGCTACAAAGTCCAAATGACCGGTGCTAGCGGCACCGTGACCGATACTGTCGCGGGACGCGACGGCACCGATACTCTCAAGAATATCGAGCACCTGCGCTTTACCGACTTTGATATCAATACCGGCATCAAAGCCCTCGCAGCTTCCATGAATACGGCCACGGTGCAACGCGTTATGGAACTGTATGTCGCCTTCTTTAACCGTACCCCCGATGCCGACGGCCTGACCTATTGGCTTGGACAATCTAAAGCAGGCACCAGTACCATCCAAATTGCCGAATCTTTTTATGGTGTGGGTGTTCAATACACCTCGCTCACCGGCTTTTCATCCACCATGACCACTACTGATTTCATTAATGTTGTGTACCGCAATGTGCTTGGCCGCACCGGCGGGGCTGATGCCGGTGGGTTGGATTATTGGACCCAAAAGTTGACCAGCGGCGAAGATACCCGAGGTAGTTTGGTCTCCAAAATATTAGATGCAGCCCACACCTACAAGGGTGATGCCACCTACGGGTGGGTAGCCAA
>CANGNS010000002.1 GCA_947455465.1 Comamonadaceae bacterium
AAACCGCCGTGCGCGCTACGCCAGCAACTGATGTGCTCAACAACCCGACAACTTGCGCTGTCGTCAATGCAACTATCTGCGAAGTCGTTAAATGCTGAACTTGCGCAGTTGTAATTGACTGAAGCTGCAAAGTACTTAAAGCCAGCAATCCAGATGTCTGTACCGTCGAAATTTGGGTTGGAGTAAGCGCAGTAATATTTGCCGAGCTCATAGCGGCAAACTGTTGCGTCATCAAGGCGCGCAATTGGTCGACTGTCAGGGCAACCATCTGGTCAAGTGACAGAACTTGAACGTTTGTCGTTGACAAAGACGCGATGTCCTGGGTCTCCATCGCCCGAATTTGATCCTGTGTCAACGAATTAACGTTTCGTGAACTCAACCCAGTAACTTGGCCCACCGTGAGCGCGACAATTTGGGCCGGGCTCAATGATGAAATTTGAGAGGCTAACAGCGTTTGGACTTGATGCGTACTAAACGCTGCAAGATCGAAGGTCTGGATGGACGCTACTTGAAGATCAGTCAACGCGGCGATCTGACTTACCCCCATACTAGCGACTTGGGCTGTGGTCAGCGAGGCGATCTGCACTGTGTCAAAGACAGGAATCCTCGACAAACCAAAATTTGAAATCTGCGTGGTTGTTAAGGCCGCGATCTGAGAACTGGTGAACGCTTTGAGAGATGCATCACCCAGGACATTTAGGTTATCCGCGCTCAGGGCAGCAATGTCTTCAGTCTTTAGCGATAGCCATTGGGAGGTTTTAAGGGATTGGACATTGCTTGTAGTCAAGGCAAAAAAATGTTGCGTACCGAGCGCACTCAATTGCGCTGCGGTCAAACTAGACAGCGCATCCGAGCCCAACACGCGCAGTTGGGCAGTAGTCAATAGTCCTAAGATTGAGCTTTGAAGCGTTGGCGCTTGGGACGCCGTGATCGCCCTCAGACTGGCTGTTCCTATTGCAGCAATTTGAGCGCTAGTGATGGACTGTATTTGCGCACTACGCAAGGCCGCAAACTCAATCGTTGTTAGGCTTGATATTTGCGTCGCACCAAGGCTTGATATTTGTGAAGTACTCAGGGCTTGGACTTGTCCGCTAGACAGCACCACTAGGTTTGATGACGTCAAAGCGGCGAGATCTTCCACCTCAATCGCCTGTATCTGATCTGTCTTGAAGCCGCCTATGTTGGCAGTTGAAAGTTCTGCGACTTGCGCACTGGTAAACGCGGTAACCTGCTGGGTTGTAAGTACGCCTACTTGGGACGTGGTTAAAGCACGTAGTTGTGTGCCTGTAAAGGCCGCTATCTGCTTCGAATCAAACGCGGGGATTTGGGAAACAGCGAATGCTTGCACTTCCATTGTCGAGAGTGCGCGCAATTGGCCAGCCGTCAGCGATGCGACTTGACTTGTATCCAAGGCCGCAATTTGAGGGCCCGCCATTGCATACACTTGGGTCGTTTTCAACGCGGTAATCTGGGATGATCGTAATGCACGCGTTTGTGCGGTTGATAGACCGCTGATAATGCCGCTGGAAATGGCAACTAAGTCGCCCGTCGATACAGCCATTATTTGATCTTGACGCAGCGCAAAAACAGCGCCAGCGCTGATCACCGCAAATTGCGTAGCCTGCAATGCGGCAATCTGTTCTGTGGAAAACCCTGCTACCTGCAAGCTGGTGAGAATCTGCACATTGCCAGTGCTTAGTGCCACTATAAGATTCGGGGGCAGCTCGGAAATTTGATCTGCACTTAATCCCGTCAGGTTAGCGCTGCTTAAACCGGCCACTTGCGCACTGTTGAACGCCCCCATCTGTTTCGTTCCCAAAGCAAGCGTTTGGGCCGCACTTATCGCACTAATTTGGGATGAACTCAGCAGCGAGAATTGCGCGGTCGTGATGGCTTGAATCTGAGCACTGGATAATGCTCTTAGCTGCGTTGAGGTCAGGGCAGCCGCATCAACCAGGTCCATCGATGCGATTTGATCGGACCTTAAGGCCGCAATTTGGGCGGTAGTGAAACTTTGGATTTGCGCTGTACTGAGGGCCACAACATCGCCAGTGCTTAGCACCGCTACTTGACTTGACTCCAGTGCACGAATGCTATCGGTCGCAAGCACTGCGAATTGACCTGCGGTCAATGCAATCAACTGTGCGGTACTCAAGGCAGGTATCTGTGTGGTTTGCAGAGACCGCAATTGCCCAGTGCTGAGTACCAAAATTTGCTGTGTTGTCAAACTTCGCAATCCGTCCGTGCGAAGCGCTGCCAGCTGCGAGCCTAAGAGCACCTGGATTTGGGCTGTACTCAGTCCAATGAGCTGCTCTGTCCTAAATGCTTTCATATTGTTGCTTTGCAATGCAACAAGGGCAGACGTCTGCAACTGCGTCAACTGGCTGGCGGACAAAGCCGCTGTACTTGAAGTTACTAAGCCAGCAGTCTGTGGGGCGCCTAACGCAGCAATTTGAGCGGACGTCAAAGCACCAATTTGCCCAGTGGTCATCGAATTGAGTTGCCCAGTAGTCAATGCAAGGGCCTGTCCAGTTACCAATGCGCTAATTTGCGGGTTGGAAAAAATGCGAAGGTTGATTGCCGTTAATGACGCAACATCTGCGGTAGAAATAGCGCCAATTTGAGCCGTCCCCATCGCTAAGATATTCGCTGTGCTCAGCCCAAAAACTTGGGCTGTTGTCAATATGCCGATTTGGCTTGTTGTCAATGCCGCGAACTGGTCTAAGGACATCGCACGCAGGTTTAATGCCGTCAAAGCGCCCATGTGCGTTGCATCGATCAGTACGACTTGTGTGGTGCTTAAACCGGAAATATGAGTGGAATTTAAGCCGGCATATTGCTGCGTTGTTAATGCAGTCCAAGCGGACGACGACAGCGCATTTATTTGATCAGGTGTGAGCGCCGCGATGCTGGCCACGCTCAGTGAAGCTGCGTCAACCGCCTCCATGGCGGCGACCTGATCCCGACTAAGCCCGATAAGATTGGCCGCACTTAAGCCTGACACTTGTGCGGTGGTCAGCGCCACAATCTGCGCGGTGGAGAGAATTCCTAATTGGCCGATAGACAAACCATTTAGCGCGCTGGTAGATATTGCAGCGATGTTTGAGGTTTGCAACGCGGCTAATTGATCCGCATCAAATGCCGTAACCGTAACCGAGCTTAGGGCCCTCATCTGCACTGTGGCCAATGCTGATACCTGATCCGTCGTCAGGATCGCCAACTGATCCACCGTGAGAAGGGCAAAGCTCAGCGCGGAAAGCGCAGCCAAACTCTCTGAGGGAATTTTCTGTAATCGATAACCTGACAGTGCGCTTATCGCGCTAGGACTCAAAACATTGACTTGCGCGCTGCTGAGGCCAACAAACGCATTTACTGGGATATTCGGAATTTGCGCAGATGTTAATGATGCAACTTCAGACGTAGCTAAGCCAGCAACCATTGTGCTGTTTAATGCGTAAAGTTGCTTAGAAGTTAGAGCCACGCGATTACTCGGTTACATACAGATCCATAATTACTTCATCAAATTTCGGCTTAGACCAAACCAAGGTTTGCTTGCCATTCACGCACATTTATACGCAGCCCCCAAAAAAACGCCAGCCAACAAATGGCTCTCTAAAATAATTATTAGAGAATTATTCGAATTTAACATTTTAAAACGCGAAAAATGAATGAAGCTCAAATTATTAAGCGTATCCAAATTTCCGTAACCCACTTCATCGCGGTAACACCCTGCTAGGTAGGAGTTGGCGCAAACAATATTATTTAACTCTCCCGGCTAAAGGTTTCCGCGCTCATGCCGATCCTTTAAGGACATTAATGTAGGAGCGCCCCATGCTGAACCCCACTTTCGCCATTGATTCCCCCGAATCCGGGGTGGAAATGCCGCCCCTGCGCAGATACCCGTTTAATCAAATGGGTGTGGGCGACTCCATATTCATTGACGATTTCCGAATTGCCCAAAGTGCCCGTGTTTCTGCTATCAATTACACCAAGCGGCATGATTTGGCCTGGAAATTCAGCATCCGCAAGATGGAAAATGGCTGGAGAATATTTCGGGTTCATTGAATTAGGGCTCCCGAATCGCTTCATTCATGGCCTTGGTGAGCGGCCAAAGCAGATAGGACATGACCGAGCGCTTGCCCACCACAATCTCCGCACTCAGCGTCATTCCGGGCAAAAGGCGCATTTTTTCGCTCATATTTCGTAATTTGGAATCCCGAAAACTAATACGGCTTAGGTAATAGGCATCCAAACCACCCGGGGCGGCGCCGCTATCCCTGCGAAATGCATCCTGGCTTATCGTGCGCAAATGGCCTTCCAGAGCGCCGTGTTTCTGGAATGGAAACGCGTCAAACTTTAAATGCGCTAAATCTGCCGTTTTGACATAACCAATATCCAGCGCGTCAATGCGCACCTCGGCTTCCAGCTCCGCGCCCAGTGGCACCAGCGTGAACATTTGTTCAGCCCCCTGCACTACCGAGCCCTCAGACAATTTGGCCATATCCAGCACGACCGCATCAACAGGCGATACCAGCGCCACCAGTTGCTTACGTTTATCGGCTTTTTGCAGCTGCTCCTTGATGCCGTCGCGGTCACGGACCGTGCTCAGCAAGTCTTCCATCGTCTTTTGTCGCCAATTTTTAGTAAAAGCCAGCTTTTCGGCCTCAAGTGACGCCAACTCGCTTTTGAGCTCGACTTCCTTGTTCTTCGCCATTTCCAGCTCCCGTTCGGCGGTGAGGCGCCGATCACGGGCCTCCAGAAGCTGCAATCGCGCGCCAAACTGCTGGGCCATCAGCGATTCCTGCATGGCCTCCATCTCCAGCAAGGACTTCATTCTTTGCGCCATAACGTGCTGGTCACGCAAGTTGGTCTGCATGCTGGCTTGGACCCGAGCGATGTTTTGCTCCATCTTGTTGATCTGCGCCGCATAGTTGGCCTGGCGTTCTGCGGAAAGTTGCGCCTGGAGAGCGGAATCGGCGTCTTTGGTTCTGGCCGGGCCCGGATTTCCCAGCAATTCAGCATTCAAACCTCGGGTTTGCGTGTCCAAACTGTCCAGCCGGGTGCGCAGCTGCGACTCATCGGCCTTGGCAAAGGTCGGATCCAACGTAGCCAAAAGCTGCCCCTTTTTTACGACCTGGCCCACCCGCACCTCGATTTTTTGGATGATCGAGGTCTCCAGCGGCTGAACCACAATATTGGGCAAAGGGTTTACCAAGCGCCCCTGCGCCACCACAACCCGCTCCACCTCCGAAAAACTGGCCCAAAGCACAAACACGAAAAACGCCAGACCCAGAACATGGGTGGTCGCACGCAGGCTCCAGGGCAGCGGCGAGCGCTCGATCGCATCCGCATCGGGCAAAAACTCAATGGCGGTGTCGCGCTGGCCCCGCGAATCGGCCGGCGTCTTTAGATGTGATTGGTCTGCTGGTTCCATAGGGTCTGGTAAGTCTCGCAGCGGGTCAGCAGCTCGGAATGGCGGCCGCTGTCCATGAGTTGGCCGTTTTGCATCACCAAAATGGTGTGCGCGTTCACCAATGTGGATAACCTGTGGGAAATCATCACGACGGTCCTACCAACAGCGATCTTCGAGAGATTGTTGATAAATATCGACTCGCTCTCGGGGTCGAGCGCACTGGCGGCCTCGTCGAGGATCAATATGCTGGGTTTGGTGAGCAAAGATCGCGCGATAGACAGGCGTTGCTTTTGCCCGCCGGACAAATTGGCGGCGTTTTCTTCCAGCATCGTGTCATAGCCCTGGGGCATGCGCTCGATGAACTCTTCGGCGCCGGCGGCCTGGGCTGCAGCGACGATGTCCTCGAAGGACGCATCGGGCTTGGCCACCATCAGGTTCTCACGCACGGTGCCTCGGAACAGGAAGTTTTCCTGCAAAACCACCCCAATTTGGCGACGCAAGTGCGCCAAGTCAATCTCGCGGGCGTCCATGCCATCAAAGCGCACCACCCCTTCCTGCAAGGGGTAGAGGCCTTGAATCAGCTTGGTTAAGGTGGTTTTGCCAGAACCGCTGCGCCCCACAATACCCACGACTGCGCCCGCAGGAATGGTGAAGGTGGCCCTGTTGAGGGCCGTGTTGGTAGCGCCTGGATAGCGGAAGCTGACCTGCTCGAATCGAATTTCGCCCGCCAAGCGAGGGCGCAACCCGCCGGCGTCTGCGCGCCCCTCGGATTTGCGGTTCATCACTTCGCCCAGCATGCGTACCGACAAAAGTGTCTCTTGATACTCGTTAACCAACCCCACCATGGCGATCAAAGGCTGCGAAACGCGGCCTGACAGCATCTGAAAGGCAATCAAAGCGCCCACGCTCAGGGTTTGATCAAACACCTCCTGCGCGCCCACCACAATAATGACCACCGGCAGTAATTTGCCCAAAAAGTCGGTGATCGCGTTGCCGGTGAGCGAGACCTTGCCCACCCGAAAGTGCATGGTGATCGCTTCGGCCGAGCGTTGGTCCCACACCCGACGCAAACTGGGCTCAATGGCCAGCGCCTTCACTGTTCGCATGCCATGGATCGTCTCGACCAGCATGGCTTGGCGCATTCCTTCGGCCGAGTAAAGCGCATTGAGTCGACGCTGGTAGGTAGGAACCATACCGCCAATCACTGCAGCAATCAGAAGGGTAAACAGCAGCACGATCAGCGCCAAGCGGACCGAATACGAGAACAAAATCGGGAGAAAAATGAGCAAAGAAACAATGTCCAGGCCCGTAAAAAACAGTCTTCCAGTCAAGAAGTTGCGGATTTTTTCGAGCTGCTGCATGTGTCGAGTCACCACACCGGCGGAGCTGGTTTCGAAATAATCGATGGGCAATGACAGCAAATGCGCGAAAGTACGGCGGGTTAGGCGCATGTCGATCTTGTTTGTCGCTGCCAGCGTGAGCATTTGGCGTAAATAGCCAAAAATCGCGTCAAAGGAGATGGCAAACACGATACCCACAGCCAAAACCCACAAAGTGGTCTCACTTTGGTGGGTCAAAACCTTGTCAATCACCAACTGAAAGAACACCGGCGAGGCCAAGGCCAAAAACTGCATGGCTATGGCGGCAATCAAAATGTCCCTAAATGCTTCCTTCTGCTTCCAAATCTCCGGGATAAACCAGGAAAATCCGAATTTTTGATCCGGATCCGTGATTTTGTGTTCCCGCTTAAGGAAGATAACCTCACCACTCCAAACCGCCTGAAATTGCTCGGCGCTCTGCAATTGCACCACGGCCTGCGGGGCCGAGGGGTCCAACATCGCGATACGGTGTCCCGCCTCCTGCCCCGAAGGAGGAACCACGCCAACGACGATAACCATGGACCCACTGCGCGTATAGGCGATCAGGGGAAAAACGCCGGTTTGGGCAAGCAAGCCTTCCCAGGACAGGGGCTGCACCTTGGCTTTGAGGCCGATGTCGCCGGCCATGCGCAACATCACCAAAGGCCCAGGCTCGGCCTCGCCGACGGCATATTCCGAAATCAGCCGCTCCGGGTTGACGTGCAAACCATGGTGCTGCGCAATCGCAGTCAGGCATTGGATGCCGGTGTGCGCGAAGACTGCACTCATAAACCGACACCTATGACGGAAATAAGGCAATTTTTGGTCATAGCTCCCCCACCCGCCCGTCGGAAAAGACGGCAGAAATTGCGAAAAGAGAGCTGACAGCGGTCATCAAAGCGCTTTCGGTGTCGGGGAATTCACAGGGAAAGGGACTTCGTCGGCCCAAAACAAGCGTCCAGGGCACATACCGACAATGTCAGCACATTGCGTGCCAATAGGCCAATAGGCTGCGCAAACTGACCCTTTCCAGTGCCATTAATGGATTCAATTATTTAATCCAAGCACATTGAAGGCCTTCAATGCGTCCAAATTCTGCCGCCAAGGTCGTCAACAGCAATTGAATTACATGTTGTCATTTAACAACAGGCCTGCACTACTCCCGCTGGAAACGCAGCGAATAGTCCGCTCCAACTGCACTGCTTCCAATGCGTCCTTCCTGATCCATGCAGATCCGTGGCAGTGAACCTGCGCGGCAATACAGCGCGAAGCTAGGCAAAAAACGCCTGAACAAGTTGCGCATGGGGCGTTGGGGCTAGGCAGGTACCGCATTTAACGAAGATCGGACCGAGAGCACTCATAATCCGACCCGAACCATGGGTCGCCAAGCATGCGACTGCGACAGGCCGCAAAGGATCATTTCCATGAAACGCACCATCTGCCACGCGATCACCCTTGAAGGTCGGCATGCCGCTCATGCTGAGGTGGCGGGTGCCGCAAGGCCTTGCGGCGCGGCCCGAAGGGCGAAACACATCGGCGGCGTGCCGCTCCTAATGAACTGCAGTGTGCGTACATGGCGCAGCCGCAGGAAACTTCATTCATAGGCAACGGCGTTTCTGGACTTCAAAAAAAGCATGTGGCGCTTTCTATTCACCCGGCTCAGCCTGGTCGTTCCAACATTTTTTGGCATGACCTTGCTGGCGTTTTTTTTGATTCGCTTAGTTCCAGGTGACCCCATAGAAACCCTGGCCGGTGAGCGCGGTATTGATGCGGCCCGCCATGCCCAACTGCTGCACGCCTACGGTTTGGACCAACCCCTGCTAACCCAATACGGCATCTACATTGCCAAGGTTTTGCACGGCGATTTGGGTAAATCCATCATCACGCAAACGCCTGTGCTGCAGGAGTTTTTGGCTCTGTTCCCCGCAACGGTCGAGTTGGCTTTGTGCGCGCTGGCTTTTGCCTTGCTGCTGGGAATTCCAGCGGGCGTGCTAGCGGCTGTCAAACGCAATTCCGTTTATGACCACGGCCTCATGGGTGCGGCACTGACCGGCTATTCGATGCCTATTTTTTGGTGGGGTCTGCTGCTCATCCTTTTGTTTTCCGTGCAATGGGGGTGGACGCCCGTCTCGGGGCGAATCGCGGTGGCCTACTTTATCGAGCCACGCACCGGCTTTTTGCTGATCGATAGCGCACTGTCCGATGAAAAAGGCGCTTTTCTATCGGCACTCAGCCATTTAGTGCTGCCCACTATCGTGCTGGGCACCAATCCGTTGGCCGTGGTGGCCCGCATGACGCGCTCAGCGATGCTGGAAGTCTTGGGCGAAGACTATGTGCGCACTGCGCGGGCCAAAGGTCTGGCGCCCTGGCGGGTCGTCGCCATTCACGCGCTGCGCAATGCCATGGTGCCAGTGGTCACTGTCATTGGTTTGCAGATTGGCGTTTTATTCACCGGCGCCATCCTGACCGAGACGATTTTTTCATGGCCTGGCGTAGGCAAGTGGTTGATCGAGGCCATCGCGCGGCGCGACTACCCGGTACTGCAAGGCGGCATGCTGCTGCTGGGCCTGATTGTGATGGCAGTCAATGTGCTGGTCGACCTCACCTACGGCCTCATCAACCCGCGCATCCGCAGCTGAAGCCGCCATGGCCGCATCCGTACCCTCTCCTTTTTCGGCATTTTGGGCAGCCTTTCGCAGTAACCGCGGTGCTTTGCTGGGGCTATGGACCGTGCTGGGCATCACGCTCATCGCTGCATTGGCGCCCTGGCTCGCGCCTTATGGACCCACCTTGACAGACAACCAGGTATTCCTGACGCCACCGGCCTGGCAAAGCGGTGGCACTGCAGCGCATTGGCTGGGAACCGATGCGATCGGCCGTGACATCCTCTCGCGCCTTATGCATGGGGCGCGCCTGTCACTGGCCATTGGCGTGGCGGTAGTCCTGCTGTCCGTCCTCATTGGCAGCGCGCTCGGCTTGGCGGCAGGCTATGTACGCGGTGTCTTTGACATGCTCATCATGCGCTGTATGGACGTGATACTGACCCTGCCCAGCCTGCTGCTTGCCATCGTCATCGTCGCTATTTTGGGGCCGGGGTTGCTCAACGCCATGCTGGCCGTCGCCATCGTCGTATTGCCCCACTACGTACGTATCACCCGGGCCGCCGTGCTGGCTGAGGCGCAGCGCGACTATGTCACCGCTGCGCGCCTGAGCGGCGCCGGCCATCTGCGCCTGATGCTGGTCGAGATTCTGCCCAATTGCGCCGCCCCACTCATCGTGCAGGCCTCGCTGGGCCTGTCCACCGCGATATTGGATGCCGCTGCGCTGGGCTTTTTAGGCCTGGGCGCCCAACCGCCCCTGCCCGAATGGGGCACCATGCTGGCCGACGCGCGCGAATTTGTGCTGCGCGCCTGGTGGGTGGTCACCTTTCCCGGCCTGGCGATACTCATTACAGTCTTGGCCTTTAATTTATTGGGCGACGGCCTGCGCGACGCGCTGGACCCCAAACTCAAACGCTGATGCCAGCGAGCCGCCCCATGCACCATCGCGCCCCCTTGCTCGACATTGCCGACCTCCACGTCGATTTCCCGTCCGACCAGGGCGTGTTGCATGCCATCGATGGGCTCAGCCTGCAACTGCACGCAGGCGAGGTGCTGGGCATTGTGGGCGAATCGGGCTCGGGCAAAAGCGTTGCCATGATGGCATTGATGGGCTTACTCTCCTTCCCCGCGCAAATGCGTGCCACCCAGCTGCGCTTTGCCGGCCAGGACCTGATGCACGCCAGCCCGGCACAGCGCCGTGCCCTCACCGGCAAAGACATGGCCATGATTTTTCAGGACCCGATGAGCAGCCTGAACCCCAGTTTCACTATCGCCTACCAATTGTGCGAACCCCTGCGCCTGCACCGCGGCATGGATGCCCGTGCAGCACGTGCCCACGCCGCTGCGCTGCTGCGCCAGGTGGGCATTGCCGATGCCGATAGCCGCTTGGACGCCTACCCGCATCAGCTCTCGGGCGGGATGTGCCAGCGCGTGATGATCGCCATGGCTATCGCTTGCCAGCCCCAACTGCTGATTGCTGATGAACCCACTACCGCGCTAGATGTGACGGTGCAGGCGCAGATTTTGGATTTACTGGCCCACCTGCAAAGCACGCAAGGCATGGCCATGATTTTGATCAGCCACGACATGGGCGTGGTCAGCCAAGTGGCTCAGCGTGTTGCGGTGATGTATGCCGGCCAGGTGGTGGAAGTGCAAGAGGCAAACGCCCTCTTTAAGGGGCCAAGACACCCCTACACGCAAGCTTTGCTGCAAGCCATGCCCCAGCGCAGCCGGGGTGCAGCGCGCCTGGCAACCATCCCCGGCTTGGTGCCCGGCATTGCCGACCGACCCAGCGGTTGCCTATTTGCTCCGCGTTGTGCCTATGCCACTGCGACCTGCAGCGCCCCGGCCCCGCTTCACAGCAGCGGCGCATCCCAGGTGCGCTGCCACTTTCCCCTCCACGCCATCGGAGCAAGTGCATGAGCACCATGCAGCCCACCGAGGTGGTACAGGCCACGGGGCTGAGCCAAACCTTTCGAATCGGGCGCGGACTGCTGCGTGCACCAGCCTTGCTGCGGGCGGTGCACAAGGTGTCATTTAGCATTTCGGCGGGCAAGACCCTGGCCGTTGTGGGCGAGTCGGGCTGCGGCAAGTCCACGCTGGCGCGCATGGTCGCCTTGGCGCAAGCACCCAGCTCGGGCAGTTTGGCGCTTCAAGGCGTGCAAGTGCTTGGCGCCGAAGGACCCACGCTGGCACATGCGCGGCGCTCGGTGCAAATGGTGTTCCAAAACCCCTATGGCTCACTCAACCCGCGACAGCGCATCGGGCAAATTTTGGAAGCGCCGCTGCAAATCAATACGCATCTTGCGGCGCCCGATCGGCGCCGTTTGGTCGCACAGATGCTCGAGCGCGTTGGATTGCGCGCAGAAACGGCCGAGCGCTATCCGCATATGTTCTCCGGCGGTCAGCGCCAACGCATTGCCATTGCGCGGGCCTTGATGCTCAACCCCGCGCTGGTCGTGGCCGACGAGCCGGTGTCGGCATTGGACGTGTCCATCCAAGCCCAAATTCTCAATCTGCTGCAAGACCTGCAAGAGGCGCTGGGCCTGGCCTATTTGTTTATCTCGCACGACCTGGGCGTCGTGCGCCACATTGCCGACGAGGTACTGGTCATGTACCTGGGCAACACCATGGAGCAAGGCGACAAGAACCGGATTTTCGAGGCCCCGCTACACCCCTACACCCGGGCACTGCTGGCCAGCACGCCAGCCTTGGACAGACCCGCAGGGCCGCGTCTAACGGGCTTGTTGCACGGTGAAATTCCCTCGCCACTGACGCCACCTGCGGGCTGCGTTTTTGCCAGTCGCTGCCCGCACGCAACAGCGCGTTGCCAACAAGAACGCCCCCCGCTGGCGCCATTGCATGGTAGGCTGGTTGCCTGCCACGAGGCAGCCACATTGGCAGTCTCCACCTAGTTCGCCGGCGACCGGCATTTTTTCTCAAGGAGTACCCTGTATGCGTCGATTTCTTGTAAACAGCTCCACTGGCCGCAAAACCCGCGTGCTGAGCGCCCTGGCCCTCAGCGCAGCGCTGGGCCTCGTACCTGCAATGGCCAAAACCCTGGTGTATTGCTCGGAAGGCAGCCCCGAGAATTTTTACCCTGGCATCAACACCACCGGCACCTCTTTTGACGTCACAGAGCAAATTTATGACGGGCTGGTCAACTTTGAGCGCGGCGGCACCAAGGTCATTCCCGCGTTGGCCGAAAGCTGGACCGTCTCCAAGGACGGGCTGGAATACCTGTTTCACTTGCGTAAAGGCGTGAAGTGGCAAAACACGAAATACTTCCAACCCACGCGCGACTTCAACGCCGACGACGTGCTCTTCATGATCGAGCGCCAGTGGAAGGAAGATAACCCTTACTTCAAAGTCACCAGCCCCAACCACTCCTATTTCAATGACATGGGCATGCCCAAACTGCTCAAGGCGGTGGAGAAAGTGGACGCCTACACCGTCAAATTCACCCTGAACCGGGCCGAGGCGCCTTTCCTGGCCGACTTGGCCATGCAGTGGGCAGGCATCCAGTCCAAGGAATACGCCGACGCCATGCTTAAAGCGGGCACGCCCGAGAAAATCGACCAAGAGCCGGTCGGAACCGGACCGTTTGCGCTAGTGCAATACCAAAAGGACGCCATCGTGCGCTTCAAGGCGCACCCGGCGTATTGGGCGGGCAAGGCCAAGATTGATGATTTGATCTTCTCCATCACCCCCGATGCCTCGGTGCGCTGGGCCAAGCTGCAAAAGGCGGAATGCCATGTCATGCCCTACCCCAACCCTGCCGATCTGGACAGCATCCGCAAAGACGCCCAGGTACAGGTGCTGGAGCAAGCCGGTCTGAACGTCGGCTATTTGGCCTACAACACGACCAAAAAACCTTTTGACGATGTGCGCGTGCGCAAGGCCATCAATATGGCCATCGACAAAGCGGCAATCATTTCGGCCGTCTATCTCGGCACTGCCGTGGCGGCCGTGAACCCGATCCCGCCAAGCATGTGGGCCTACAACAAGGCCATCAAGGACGACGCATTCAACCCCGCAGAGGCCAAGAAACTCCTGGCTGCAGCCGGTTACCCCAATGGCTTCACCACCGATTTGTGGGCCATGCCAGTGCAGCGCCCCTACAGCCCCAACGCCAAGCGCATTGCCGAACTCATGCAGGCCGACCTGGCCAAAATCGGCGTGACAGCAGAAATCAAAAGCTTTGAATGGGGCGAGTACCGCAAGCGTATGCAAGCCGGTGAACATCAGATGGGCATGCTGGGCTGGACCGGAGACAACGGCGATCCAGACAACTTTCTAGATACCTTGCTCGGCTGCGACGCAGCCAAGACCAACGGCTCCAACGTCGCCAAATTCTGCTACCAGCCCTACGAAGACGTGGTGAGCAAAGCCAAAGTGGTTACCAACGTGGCCGAGCGGACCAAACTCTATGAGCAAGCGCAGCGCATCTTCAAAGAGCAGGCGCCCTGGTTCACCATCGCCCATGCGGTGCAGATCAAGCCCATCCGCAAAGAAGTGCTCGACTTTCGCCTAAGCCCCTTCGGGCGCCACACTTTCTACGGCGTGGACATGCGCTGACCCGAGGGCCTAGCCGCGTACCAGGGCATCGGCCATGGCCTGGTACGCGGGCAGGGTATAAATATCATTGGCAGCGTTGGCGGCCACCGGGTGGGAGGCAAAGCGCGCAATCACCATCTCGGCGCGTGGATCGATATAGATGTTTTGCCCATGCACACCCCGCGCCATGATGGCCCTGTTGGCGTTGTGAGAGATCCACCACATATTGCGGTAGCTCCAACCGGGCAAGGTAGGCGGTCCGTTGGCGACGAAGCGGGCCGGGTCAGCGCCCCGATGCAAGTCCTCCACCACCGCCTGCGCGATGACCTGCTGATCGCCCACGCGCCCGCCCTGGCGCAGCAGCTCTCCCAGCCGGGCCATATCGCGCACGCTGGCATTGAGGCCACCGCCAACAAACTCCACGCCGCAGCTGTCCACGGTGTAGCAAGCGTCCAGTTCGGCACCCATGGGCTGCCACAGGCTTTTCGAGACCAGCGCTGAAAAATTGCATCCCGCCACCCGCTGAAGTATCCAACCCAGCACATCCGTATTGACCGTGCGGTAGGTGAACTCAGCCCCGTGCGTGCCGCGCGCACCTACCGTGGGGAGGTAGGAAAAAAAGTTATCCGGCCCCTGCGCACCGGGCGGCCGGGCCAACATGCCGCCAGCGTACATATGGTTCCAAATAGTGGCCTGGGGGTCGGCGTAGTTTTCCGAATAATCGATGCCGGTGGTCATGTCCATCACCTGGCGCACCGTGGCACCCGCAAATCCGCTGGCCTGCATTTCGGGAAGGTAGTGCGTGACCAGCACCTGCGGGTCAAGCAAGCCCTGGTGCGCGAACTCAGAGGCCAAGAGCCCCGCCACCGACTTGGACACCGACATCATCACGTGCAGCGCCTGCGGATGCATGACCCCGTTGTAATGCTCCAGCACCACCCGGCCTTGGTGCAGCACCACGATAGCGTCGGTATAGGTGGCGGCCAACATATCGGCCCAACGGAGCGAGGGGCCAACGGTCATGGGCTGGAAGTTGGTTTGCCACAGGGCGGTATTCAGAGCCTGCGTGAAGGCGGCGCCAGCCTGGCTGGCCCGTGCCACGGTGCGGGTAGGCACCAACTCGCGGGTGTGGGCAAAAGACCAGCGAAATTGCGGAAATCGATAATTGCTGCCATCGGCAAAGGCGATCCGCTTGTCAGGCGGCACGGGTTGGCCTTGCATCCACCCCATGGCACGAGGATCTGTTTGCTGCGCATCGGCAAACACCTGGCCGTCCAAGCCTCGGGTCATCACCGGCGTGGGCGACAAGGGCGGGGAGGCATCGTGGGCGGTCATGGAGGTGGTAGCGGTCCTGGGCAACAGCGCCCATATCCGGCGCAAATAGGCGTCATTGTTGATCTTTTCAGCCGGGCGCGCGATAGCGTAAACCATTAGCAAGGCGCTTGTTACCCCATGCTATAAACCCCGCTGAGCTGAACCAAAACCTATAACGGAGACAAAACTATGCGCATTTCCGCCATTTTTTCAGCGGCCCTAACCGCCTTGGGCGCCACGATGGCACCTGGCATCACCAGTGCCCAGACCGTAGAACTCAAGTTCGCATCCTCTGCCCCGCCGACCTCGCCCTGGGCCAAGCAAATTGACCGGTTTGCTGCGTACATGGACGCCGAAACCAAGGGCGGCGTAAAGATTTCACCGTTCTACAACTCCCAACTGGGATCAGAAAACGACGCCATCGCCCAGGTCTCGCGCGGGCGACTGGACATGGGCTCCTTCACTGCCGCCTCGGTGGCCTTGCAGGTGCCTGAAATCGCTTTGGTGCAATTGCCCTTCTATTTCAACACCGCCGCGCAGCGCGACTGTGTACTGGACAACCATGCCCAAAAACCCATGACCGAGGCCTTGGCCAAAAAAGGCCTGCGCTTTTTGCGCTGGGGGGAAGTCGGCGCAGTCCATTTGCCCGGCAAAAAAGCATTTGTGACACCGGCCGATGTGCGTGGCATCAAAGTGGGCGTGGTCACCAACAAGCTCAATAACGAGTTTTGGAAAACCATGGGCGCCAACCCGGTGCCCACCGCGATTGCGGAAGTCAGCTCTTCCATGCAAACCGGGCTGATTGACACCTACCCAACGCCTTTTGCGTTTTACGTACCCTCGGGCTTGAACAAAATTGCACCGACCATGACCAAATTCCCCTTGTGGGACGCGGCCGGCGTGACGCTGATGAATTTGGGTGTGTATGAAAAGCTTTCGCCCGAAGCCAAAGCGGCTTTGGAGCGTGAAACCGAGAAATACCCCAACAGCCTGTACCGCGCCGAGATTCGCGGCGTGGATGCGGCCCTGACCAATGTCACCAAAGGCGCGGGCGGAACCGTCGTGGAAACCACGGCCGAGCAGCGCGCCGAATGGCAAAAAGTGCTAGGCCACTTTTGGACCACGATGGCCAAGGAGATGGGTCCTGAGGGCGAGAGATTCTTTGCCGTCCTAGAGGCCGGCAAGAAATCCTGCGAAAACGCCAAGTAAAGGCGGCTTCTTACATGACGAAAAGCGCACCCGCTTTTGCCGTGCGGCTGCTGCAGCTTTGGCATCGCGCCGAATGCTGGCTGGCGGTATTGGCCTTTTTCTTTATCGCACTGGTACTTTGCATTGACGTGGTGGGGCGGGAGTTTTATGGCCCCGCCATGAACGCCATGGGCTTTACGGTGGGCAGCACCGGCCTATTTGGTTCGCAAAAGCTGGCCATTTTTGCGCTGGTGATAGGCTCGTTTTGTGGCGTGGGCATTGCTACAGCGACCGGCGTGCACCTGGTACCGCGTTTGGCATTTGGCTGGTTCCCGCAAGCCTGGGGCGGTGCCATCGACCGACTGGCCGACCTGTTTTCCGGACTCTTCTTATTAGGGGTGGCCTGGTACGGCGTGGTGTTTGTGCTGGCCTCCAAGCAGTCGCAGGTACTGGCGCCGGTCATCAATGTGTCGGCCTGGCCGATACAGATGGTGATCCCGCTGGGGTTTGCCTCGGCGGCGGTGCGCTATTTCTTCTTCGCACGCTGGCCTGATCTGCGGCCCGAACCCCCGGAGTACCAGGAATGAACGGCATGCTGCTCTTGGTCGGCACCGTCGTGCTCCTGCTGGCCCTGCGCCAGTCGTTACTGGTCATTTTGCTCGGTGCTGCGGCCGTCGTGCATTTGGTTTGGGGTCGCGGGCAGTTGGACTACATCATTGAGGACATGTGGATTTCGCTGGACAAAGAGCTGATTTTGTCCATCCCCATGTTTGTGCTGTGCGGCGGCGTGATGACACGCGGCACCACGGCGCGCCGCCTGATAGATATTGCCGCTGCGCTAACCCGGCACTTACCGGGCGGTTTGGCGGTGGCCTGCGTGCTCAGTTGCGGGGTGTTTGCAGCTATTTCGGGCTCGTCCATCGTCACCATGCTGGCCATTGGTACGGTGATGTACCCGGCCATGAAAGAGGCCAACTACCCCACCCGCTTTTCGCTGGGGCTGATCATGGCTGGAGGCACACTGGGCATCATCATTCCGCCTTCCATCCCGCTGATTTTGTACGGCTTGGTGACCGAAACATCGATCACTGATTTGTTTATCGGCGGCGTCGGTCCAGGCCTCCTCTTGCTGGCGGTGTTTGCGCTTTACGCCATGTGGATCAACCGCAATATGGCCACCTTGCCCTTTAGCTGGCCGATTTTGCGCCAGGCGCTGCGCGACGGTATTTGGGCGATGATGATGCCGGCTATTTTGCTGGGCGGCATTTACAGCGGCTATTTTTCAGCCATCGAGGCGGCGGCCGTCTCCTTGATCTATGCGCTGTTTATCGAAATTTACATCCACAAGGAGATGAAGTTCGCCCAGGTGTATGACGTCGTGCTGGACGCCTCCAAGCTTGGCGGGACGCTGTTCCCCTTGCTGGCGGTGGCCCTGAGCCTCAATCTGGTACTCACCGAACACCGCGTACCGGCCATGGCAGTGCAGATTGTGCAGGGCTACATCAGCAGTCCGCTGGCGTTTATGCTGCTGTGCAACGGACTTTTGCTCATTGTGGGCTGTCTGATGACCTCGGGCGAGGCCATTCTGATTTTTGCACCCTTGCTGGCACCTTTGGCTTTGTCCTACGGCTATGACAAAGTGCTTTTCGGCATCATCATGATCGTCAACCTCGAGATCGGATTTTTAACGCCGCCGGTGGGTCTCAACCTGTTGGTGGCCATGTCCACTTTTAAACAAAAATTTGGCGAACTGATCATTGCCGCAGCGCCCTTTGTGGTGCTGATGCTGGGCTGCTTGGCCGTCGTGGCTTGGCAGCCGTGGATTGCCATGGCCCTGGTCGGGCACTAAAGCGGCCACTGACAGCGCGATCCGGCTTATTGCCCGTAATAAGCCGGCAGCGCTTGTAGATAAGCCGGCAAATTCGGGTTTTTCATCAGGCGCGGAAAAAATGCCGGGTCCTCGTTGGTGACCAAGGGGCTCAGGTGGGTGGGCTCAAAGGGCAGCCCGAAGCGGCATTGCAACAATTGCTTCGCGTCCTGCGCACTGACCGCGCCTTGGGGTGGGGGCAGATTGCAGACGGCCAAGTCGCGGCTCGCCTGCTCCAGGCTGATTTTGGCGGCCAGGTCGGCGGGCTCAAACTGCAGCGCTTTTTCGATGCGGGCCATGGTCTGGGCCACGGACATGGCAGGCAGCTGGGTGCCGGGGCAATTGGGCGTCATGGATTTGCTGCGCTTACCGCCGAAATTAGCGGTCACTTCGGTATCTTGCGCGCTGGCGCGGGCCTTCTCCAGCAAGGCGCTGTCGCCATACAAGGGCTCGCCGCGCACCAGCACCAGCTGGATGTTTTCCTCGGTCGCCACAATCATGTTGCGATAAGGATCTGGGTGGCGATCGTCCAGAACCAGCAAGTCGCCCAAGTAACCGGGGACGATTTGCCCCAAGCGCTTGTCCCAGCCCATGGCCTGGGCCGGTTTGCGGGTGAGCATCTCCACCAAGTCGCGGTCAGAGAAAAGGCCGCGCAGCTCGTGTTTATTCACCAGATCGGCCACTTTGAGTTCGGCCAAGCTCGATTTGCTGCCCGACGGCGCCCAGTCGGGCGCCAGGCTAATCGGTAAACCGGCACGGCGGGCCGCTTGCACATTGGCGGTTTTGCCGTACAGCATGAAATTGGACAGGGGCGACCACACCAATTTAGCGCCCGCCGCGGCCATTTCTTTGAGCTGAGGCTCGGTCAGGCCCACGCCGTGAATGGCGATGAGTTCGGGCCCAAGCAGATTGCTGTCTTTGACGATTCCAAACTCGCCTGCCATGCGCGGCGACGGACCTTCGGCCAAATGCAGTACCAACATGCCTTTTTGCCGCTCAGCCTGCATCTCGGCCCATTCTTTGGCACTGCGACCCAAATCCACGCGACTGGAGGCCAGGCGCGGCTCAACGGTGGAATTTTCAATATTGCGAACCAGGCACTCTTCCTTGGAATAAGGCAAATTGGTACGCCCGCCTTGCAAGGTCGTCGTTCCGCCGGCCAGGGCTTTGTATTCGCCGTAGCGGCCAACCTCCAAACCCAAATCAAGGTAATAGGCCCGGGTAAGCACCTCCTGGGGAAAGGTAATGCGCTTGTTATAAGCATCGTCATACCAGCGCCACTCGTAGCGGTCACGGTATTTACTGGTAATCGGCATTAAGGGGTAAATCGCATATTCGGGGTGGTTATGCAAATCAATAATGCCAGGGTAAATAACTGCGGGGCCGGGAACCAGGACGGCATTTTTGGCCGCCTCAGGCAGGGCCTCACCCACGCGGGCAATGGCTTGAATTTTCCCGTTGGCAACCCAAACGCGTGCGTTGGGAATAATGTCGCCGCCATCGTTGAGCGTGACGACTTTGCCAGTCAACACGATTCCCGCCTCGGTGTTGAAGGGGGTTGCGCCATGGGCAAGAGGCAAGCACCCCAGCATAAAAATAATACTGGCTGCAATAATTGGAGCAAAGCGCATCAACAAACTCCCGGGTGGATGGTGGGCCAAGGCTGGCACGACGCCAGATAATAGCCGCACCCCCCCCAAATACCCTCTTGATACCTCGGCCGCCGTCGTGGCGGCCTGAGACCAGCGGCGCGTACACTGCACAGTCTGCGGTGCTGCTTACCAAACATCAAAAGAAAATTTCACTATGGATAATGCCTTTCCTTACTTTGCCCACGGCAAGTACAAGGCACTCGTTATTGGCGCGCACGGCGCGCTTGGCGCCGCATTCGTAGACGCTTTCAGTTCCGACCTGCAATGCGCCTATGTGGAACCGGTGTCACGGGGCTCAGGCAGCGGCTTTGACCTTGCCGATGAAGCATCCATCCGCGCCCAAGCCGATTTGTCCAGCGCTATGGGGCCTTATGACATCATTATTGATGCGACCGGCGCACTCACAATTGAGGGCGTTGGGCCGGAGAAATCGCTTCAAAGCCTGCATGCTGAACATCTCAAACAAGCTTTTTTGATAAATACGATAGGTCCGGCCTTGGTGCTGCGCTATTTCTCGCCCTTGCTTGCCAAAGGCGCCTCGGTGTATGCAAAACTGTCTGCGCGCGTAGGCAGTATTGGCGATAACAAAAAAGGCGGCTGGTACGGCTACCGAGGTTCCAAAGCCGCTTTGAACATGATTTTGCACACCGCGGCCCTCGAGCTGCAACGAAAAAACCCCGACCTGCGTGTGATAGCGCTGCAACCCGGAACGGTTCGGTCTGCACTTTCCCAAGGGTTTACCAGTTCGTCCACCCACCTTCTGGAGCCCAGTGCTTCCGTCAGCGGGATGCTTCAGGCCATGAAAAGCCTGGGGGTCAAATCCGGCGCGCATTTTGTAGATTACAAAGGAACGGAAATACCTTGGTAGTTGGGTTATATCCATTCAAATGAAAACCGCGTTCAAAGGGAATAAACAATTCTTGCCCAGCAAACCATGCGCAGTGTGTGGGCGCGTTATGAGCTGGCGTAAGGCCTGGGCGAAGAATTGGGACGCCGTTTTGTATTGCTCAGACGCCTGCCGCGCCGACAAAAATCGAGTGGCCAAGAAGACGCCCCATGCCTGAACCCGTTGCATCATCGCCGGCATTTCCCACCAAGGTCCGTCACCTGGTGCTGGTGCTGGGCGACCAACTCGATGTGCAGTCATCGGCATTGGAAGGCTTTGATGTATCGCAGGATGTGGTCTGGATGGCTGAGGTGGCTGAGGAGTCCACCCACGTCTGGTCCGCCAAGCAGCGCATCGCCGTGTTTTTGAGCAGCATGCGGCACTTTGCGCAGGCCTTGCGCGAACGTGGCCTGGCCTTGTCCTACACCCGCCTGGACGATCCAGGCAATCTGGGCACTTTGTCCTTGGAGCTCAGTAAGGCCCTGCGCCAACTGCAACCCAGCGCGCTGGTGCTCTCAGCCCCTGGCGACTGGCGTGTGTTGCAAAGCCTGCGTGCTGTGGCACAAGCATACAGTGTCCCGCTGGAGCTGCGCGACGATACGCATTTTTTCAGCACCGTGCGCGAATTTTCTGCTTATGCCCGCGACCGAAAACAGCTGCGCCTGGAATACTGGTACCGCGAACTGCGACGCAAGCACGGTATCTTGATGGACGGCAAAAACCCCGTGGGCGGTCAATGGAATTTTGATGCGGATAACCGGGCCTCTTTCGGTAAAACAGGCCCGCAAAATGTGCCGCCACCCAGCCGCTTTGCACCGGATGGCATCACGCAAGAGGTCTTGGCGCTGGTCTCTACCCGTTTTGCCAGTCATCCCGGCAGCATCCAAAGCTTTGACTGGCCCGTAACGCGGGCGCAAGCACTGCAAGCCCTACAGGCCTTCATCGACCAGCGCCTCCCTCTTTTTGGTCAATATGAAGACGCGATGTGGTCAGGCCAGGCCTGGCTTTACCACTCGCACCTGAGCTGCGCGCTCAACCTCAAGCTTTTAAACCCGCGTGAAGTCGTTGAGGCCGCGCAGGCAGCCTACCGCGCCGGTCAGGCGCCATTGGCAGCCGTCGAAGGCTTTATCCGCCAGATTCTGGGTTGGCGTGAATATGTGCGCGGCATCTACTGGCTGCACATGCCGCAATACCTAGAGCGAAATGCCCTGAATGCACAGGCGCCGCTGCCCGCGTGGTATTGGACCGGGCACACCGATATGGCCTGCCTCAAGGATGCCATCGTGCAAACCCTGGAGCATGGCTATGCCCACCACATCCAAAGGCTGATGGTGACCGGTTTGTACGCCCTCTTGCTGGGCGTCAAGCTGCAAGCCCTGCACACCTGGTACCTTAGCGTGTATGTGGACGCCGTAGAGTGGGTGGAATTGCCCAACACCCTGGGCATGAGCCAGTTTGGCGACGCGGGCCTGATGGCCAGCAAACCCTATGTGGCCAGCGGCAAGTACATCCAGCGCATGAGCAACCACTGCGCATCCTGCCAATACGATCCCGCGCAATCGACCGGCCCCAGCGCCTGCCCGTACACCACGATGTACTGGGATTTTTTGATACGCCACGAGCCGCTCCTGGCTGCCAATCCACGCATGGCCATGCAACTGAAGAACCTGGCGCGCCTCGATACGGACGCTCGCCAGGCCATCGCTACCCAGGCTGCAGCACACCGCGATGCACAAATTTGAACCCACCGTCCAGGCCGCCCGCGCCCGCCTGTCCGACATACGCCCCGAGGCGTATGCCCGTACACGCAATCATCTGGACGGTGCGGTCACCCGCCTGTCGCCCTATATTACGCACGGCTTGCTGAGCCTGCGGGACATTTACGCCGACCTGCACGGACGCTTTGCCATCGATGCCAAGCACAAACTCGTCTTTGAGCTGGGATGGCGCGACTATTACCGCCATGTTTGGGCGCACTTGGGCCAAGCCATACACCAGTCTTTGCATTCTGGCCTGCTGCCAGACAGCGCCTACCAGTCTGAAGTACCACCGGATGTCCTGCAAGCGCGCACTGGAATTGCGGCCATCGACCTGGCCGTCCGTGAACTCTATGCCAGCGGCTACCTGCACAACCATGCGCGTATGTGGCTCGCCAGCTATCTTGTGCATTTGCGCAAGGTCCACTGGCATACGGCCGCGCAATGGATGCTTGGGCATTTGTTGGATGGCGATGTGGCCAGCAACCACCTAAGCTGGCAGTGGGTGGCGGGAACGGCTAGCACCAAACCCTATCTCTTCAATGCCGACAACGTTGCCAAATATGCACCTGCGCCATGGCACAGCCCCGCAACCGTTATAGATACCAGCTACGAGGCGCTGGACCGCCTCGCCCGTAGCACGGCCTCATTAGGTAGCGATCCATTGGCCACTCCCCCAGGGATTGCGCAGCCCTCTTTGCTGGCCGCGCCTTCTGATGCGCGATGGACAGCACCCGACCCCCACGGACTGGACGGCCGCGATGTTTGTTTGCTGCATCCGTGGTCACTAGGGGGCGCTTGCGCCCCAGAGCGGCCTGACCTGGTGGTGATCGGGCTGGGCATGGCCGAACTGCATGCGCAAACGCCCTGGAGCGAGCGACGCTGGGACTTTGTGACCCACGGATTACTTCAGCGCACGCCCAGGATTTGGTGGGGCAACCTAGCGTCTATCGCCAAAGCCTTGCAAAGCGCACGCTCGGTCTGCTGGCATTCGCAAGCGCACATCAATCCGCAAATGGAGCATTTGCGTGCACAGCTTCAGGCACACCCCAAATACCCTGCCTTTACCAGGCTGGAAGAGCCGCATCTCTTTGAACCTGTGGCAACTTATTGCGAGAGCTTTTCCAAATGGTGGCGGCTCACGCGCATTGCGAACGACTAGCTTGGTGAGGCTTGGCAAAGCAAGAGCCCAGGCCCCGCATTGAAAAATCTATGCGGTGGAAATTATTTTGCGCGTAGGTAATTCATCGCCAGCCGGTCAATTTCAGCGGCCAGTACAAAATCTTTTTCGGTTAAGCCCCCATGGTCATGGGTCGTTAATTGAATGGTAATTTTCTTGTAGGACGAATAAAAATCCGGGTGATGGTCTTGCAATTCTGCGGCCTGCGCCACATCGTGCAAAAAATCCATGGCCGCTCGGAAACTGTCCAACTTCCACTCTTTATGAATCCTCAGCCCCTGGGGATCCACGTGCCAGTTGTCCAAGGCGCCTAGCGCTTTCGCTATTTCTACACTGCCCAATTTGCGTTTTTCCATCATTTTTCTCAATGGTGAGGGCCCCACCGAATCACATGGGCGGTGAACAGGCATAAAAAAAGCACTTACATCGCTGTAAGTGCTTGATTTAAAAATTATTTTGGTGGGACGTGCGGGGGTCGAACCCACGACAAACGGATTAAAAGTCCGCTGCTCTACCAACTGAGCTAACGTCCCGTCAATGAAGCGTTAGCTTCACCGCCAAGCCTTAAATTATAGCGTTGTTTTTTCGGGGTTCTAAATCGCCAGTAGAAAGCGTGTTCATCACCCAGCCGGCAGCGCACATTCCAAAGCTGGCGGTCACTGCCACGGACGAGCCGTAACCATGGCAATTGAGGCTGTTATCGCTCTGCGCGCCACCACCTTCTTGCGCGCCCAACACCGGCTCTGCGCTGTAGATGACGGCCACGCCCATGCGCTTTCCCTCGCGGGGGGCGCCATGAAATTTACGCAGGCGGTAGCGCAGTTGGGCGAGCAAGGGGTCGTGGGTGGCGCTGCTCAAATCACCCACCGATACTTTTTCTGCCGCTTTTTTCCCGCCCGCCGCGCCCACACTGATAAATATGGCACGCGTGCTGCGTGCCCATTGCGCCATGGCCAATTTGGCCTGCACCTGGTCGCATGCATCAATCACCGCATGCACGCCCGCAGGCAACAAATGCGGCCAGTTGTCCGGGGTCACAAAGTCGTCGATACCTTGCACCTGGCAGTCGGGGTTGATTTGGGCGATACGTGCTTGCATGGCACCAATTTTTGCCATGCCCAGCGTGCTACTGAGCGCCTGAATCTGCCGGTTCACATTGGATTCGGACACATGGTCCATGTCGACCAGGGTGAGGCGGCCTACGCCGCTGCGGGCCAGCGCTTCAGCCGCCCAGGAGCCTACGCCGCCGATTCCCACGACCGCGACATGGGCGGACCGGATGCGCGCCGCCGCGTCTTTGCCATACAGCCGCGCCAGGCCGCCAAAGCGACGGTCTAGCGGCGCGTCTGGCAGACAGGCTTGGGCAACATCAGAATCGGCCATGCAATGGCTTATTGCCGCGCAGCGCGCCGGCTATTTGATCCGCGAGAGCCGCTCTTTAGCGACGTCGGCGACCTCGGAATGCGGATAGCTGCTGAGCAATTCTTCCAAGGCCTTGCGCGCGCTCGAGGCGTCTTTGAGCTCAAGGTGGCAATTGGCAATGGCCAACAATGCTTCGGCTGCGCGGGCGCTGGTGGGATTGCGAGCGCCCAGCTTTTTGAAGGTCGCCAAAGCGCCACGGAAATCCTTCAGCACAAACTGCGCATTTCCCAGCCAAAACATGGCCGAATTGGCGTAGCCGCTTTGCGGGTAGCGGCTCAAAAAGTCCGCAAACGCGCCCTGGGCGGGCTCAAAATCACCTTTGCGAAAACTGGCCAAGGCCGCCTCAAACATGCGTTTTTCGGCCACTTCCACCGCAAATTCATTGCCCTCAAAGCTCACCATCAAAGGCTCCAAGCGCTTGATACGGTCCTCTAGGGGCTTGAGCAAATCGGCCTGGCGGCGCGCGCCGTCGGCGATATCGCGGCTCAGCTGCTCGCCTTGGCCCCGCAGCTTGGCCAACTCGGCGCGGTCGGCCTCGAGCTGGTTTTGCAAATCAATGAGGCTGCGGCGCAGATTGGCGATCTCCTCGGCCTGGCGCTTGGACTCGTCGGTTACGCGCTGGTCGGCGTCGCGGCGCAAGGCCTCGATTTTTTGGCGCAAATCCAAGATCGCGCGACGCGCCTCATCGTCGTCAAAGATTCCGGCATGGGCGCTCAGGCCCGCCATGCCCAGGGCGCCCAGCACCATGGAATGGCGCAGCCAAAGCCGCATGCGACCCACGCCTGCGCTCATCGGACGCTGATTTCAGCTCGGCGGTTTTTCTCCATCGCCGCTTCGCTATTACCGGCAACGGCGGGCTTTTCTTTGCCAAAGCTGACCGCTTCCATTTGCGCCTCCGACACGCCTAAGAGCGCCAGGGCCTTGCGCACCGCTTCTGCACGCTTTTGCCCCAGGGCCAGGTTGTACTCGCGCCCGCCACGCTCGTCGGTATGGCCTTCGATAGCAATTTTGGCGGCTTTGTTGGCCTTCAGGGTGCGGGCATTGGACTCAATAATGCCCTGGAACTCAGGGCGAATCGCAAAGCTGTCAAAGTCGAAATACACAATGCGCTCGGCGCCCACCGCACTTTTGGCGGTTGCCGATGCATCCAGGCTGGCCACACTGCCCGCATTGGAAGCAGCCGCACCGGTTGTGGCCGGCGTCAAGGCCTTCATCGCCGCACCCGAACCCTGGGCCGATTTGTCTTCTACGCTGGCCTCGTCCAGTTTGACGGGGGTGCTACAGGCCGCCAAGGTCGCGACCAAGGCCATCAAAATCCACTTTTTCATACGATTCTCCAATTGATAAACGAAAAAATCACTTGCCCAAGGGGCCCCAATCGGGCTCGCGCAAATCACCGCTTTGGCCGGCCAGACGGGCTTTGACGCGGCCGTCCAGGGTGCTGGTCATCAGCGCCTCGCGGCCTTGCTGCTGGGTGGCATAAATAATCATGCGGCTATTGGGGGCAAAACTGGGGTTTTCATCGGCGCTGGTGTCGGTAATCGCTTGCGCCTGGCCGCTAGCCAAGTCCATCACATGCAGCTTAAAGGCGCCCGCCACCCGCGAGATATAGGCCAGCGAACGCCCGTCCGGGCTGACGGCGGGCGAAATGTTGTAGCTGCCCCCAAAAGTGACCCGCTCCGGGTTACCGCCTGTCACCGCCACCTTGTAGATTTGCGGCGAACCGCCCCGATCGCTGACAAAGTAAACGGTTTGGCCGTCAGGCGAAAAAGTCGGCTCGGTATCGATACCGCTGGAGGCGGCTAGGCGACGCGCCTCGGCGCCCGGTTGGGTCGCGTCCATAAGGTAAATCTGCGATCCGCCATCGCGACTGAGCGTCAGCGCCAGCGTCTTGCCGTCGGGTGACCAGCTGGGGGCGCTGTTGGAGCCCTTGAAGTTAGCGACCAGGCGGCGCTTGCCGGAATCGACGTCATGGACATAGACCACGGGTTTGCGCGACTCGAAGGACACATAGGCTAATTGGTTGCCATTGGGCGCCCAGGATGGCGAAATAATGGGTTCGGTGCTGCGCAGCGCCGACTGCGCGCCTTCGCCATCGGCATCGGCCACCCACAGGTTGTAGACCGCGGCGCTCTTGGTGATGTAGGCGATACGGGTGGCAAAAACACCTTTTTCGCCGGTGAGCTTTTCGTAAACGGCATCAGCTATCTTGTGCGCCACCCGGCGCATTTCACCCGCACTTACGGCATGGCTTTGGCCGCCCAGGTCTTGGCTGCGCACCGTGTCCCACAGCCGAAAACGCACTTCGTAGCGGTCCTCGGCCACCCGGGTCACGCTGCCGGTCAGCAAGGCGTCAGCCCCCTGTTTACGCCAGCTTGCCAACTCAGGGCGGGTGTTTTCGTCCAGGGCCGCGGCGTTGCCCTCGACGTTGCGAAACTGCCCACTGCGCTCCAAATCGGCCTGCACGATGGCGGCAATTCTTTGCGTCATGCCCTCGTTGCCTTTGAAAGCAGCGACAGCGATGGGAAACTGGGTCAGACCGGTGCCAGAGACTTCTACCCTGAACTGCGCCTGCGCAGTGCAGGCCAGCAGCCAGGCGATACAGCCGAGAAAAAGCTTGTTCATAGCCCCTATTATCGCCAAGCCCCGCAAATCGTCGGTGAAGCGAGCGCTGGCCAGCCCCACGTACCGTGTGTAATAGACTGGCGCCGCCCTCTCGCACCGCTATTTATCCATGACCTTCTCCCCTGCAGCACCGTCCGAGCCCCTGCGCCTGCCGCCGTGGCAATTTGGGCTGCTGTGTTTTGTGGCGCTCTCGCCCAGTCTGGGTACCGCGCTGGCCGCCCTGGGTCGCTTGGCGCTGTATGTGCTGGCCTTGGGCGTGTTGCTGGCGGCGGCGCAGCGTGGACGCATCCACGGCCCCGCCTGGCGCGCCCACGCGGGTTTGACTGCTATTTTGGTGGGTGTATGCGCATTTCTGGCCCTGAGCACGGCTTGGTCCAGCGTGGACGGCCCCAGCGCTCTGTGGGCCTGGTCGCGCCACGCCCGGATTTTGGCCATACCTCTGTTGTACTACCTGGTGCGCGACGCCGGCCAGGGGCGCAGCTTGCTGCATATATTCATTCTGACGCAGGTGTTTGTCGGCCTGAGCTCCTGGCTGCTGGTGGCTGGTATCCATCCGCCCTGGATTTCGGCAGTCGACCCAGACGCCACTTTTGCCTCGTACGGCAGCTATTTGGAAGAAACCATTGCCCAGGCCACGACCGCCGGCCTGCTGTGGTTTGAGCGCGACCGCATTTTTGGACCGCGTGGGCGTGCGCTGGCGATCGCCTTGGCGCTGAGCACAGCGGTGCTGGCCTTGTTCTTTCTGCGCGGGCGCAGCGGGCATGTGGTGCTGTTGGCCATAGGCGCCTTGGTGGCCATGCAAGCGCTGCCGCCGGGGCGGCGCTGGCTGGCGCTGTTGCTACCCTTTGTGGCGGCAGCGCTTTTGTGGTTTGCCGCGCCCAATTTCCGCGACCGGGTGAACCAGGTGGTTCAGGAGTCTTCGGTCTACCGCCAGCAAGGCAGCGTTAACTCCTCGTCGGGCGAGCGCCTGTTGTACTGGCAAACCTCGCTGCAAGCCATCACAGAGCGTCCGCTCCTGGGTTTTGGCGCGGGCAGCTGGAACCATGAATTTCGCCGTCTGCTGCAAGACACCACGGTGCAAACCCCTATGGATGTCGACAACCCGCACCAGCTTTACCTGCTCTGGACGGTCGAAGGCGGCGTGGTAGGCCTGGCCTGCCTGTTGGCCGCGCTCGCTTGGCCGCTGCGCCAGGCGCGTCACCTGGCCAGTGCCGACGCCTGGGCCCTGCGCACCATGGTGTGCGCACTGGCGGTCTCGGGGCTCTTCAATTCCATGATTTACGGCATCGGTATGGGCGACTTCTTTTGTGTCGGAATGGGTATATTGCTCAGTCTGGTGCCGTCCGGTACCGCGCCAACACCTGCTACGCACCCACCGCTATGACCGACCACGCCCCGCCCCCCGAACGCCGTTTGCGCCAGCGCCTGGTCCGGGTGTTCGCCTATTTTTCGCAGCCCCTGTTCGCATGGATCGGTTTGGCAGTCTCGGTGCTGGTGGGGGCGGTGCTGGAGCCGGCCATTCCTGCGCTACTCAAGCCGCTGCTGGACCAGGGCTTTAACTCCACCAACACCATTCCCGTCTGGCTGATCCCGGTGGCGGTGGTTTCGCTGTTCATGCTGCGCTCGCTGGCCTCCTACCTGGGCGATATTGCGCTGGCCAAAATCGCCCAAACCGGCCTGCAATCCTTGCGCACGCAGATGTTTGCCAGCATCAGCGTGGCCGATTTGAGCCTGTTTCGCAAACATCCGGCCACGGCGTTGGCCAACACCGTGGTCTACGAGGCCACCAACGGCGCGGTGCTGCTGCTCCAATCGGTGACCACGGTCGTGAAAGACAGCCTGACCTTGGTCGCCTTTGCGGGCTATCTGCTTTACCTGAACTGGCAACTGTCCACGATTGTGGTGCTGGTGTTTCCGCTGGTGGCCATCGTAATGCGCGCCATCTCCAAGCGCGTGTATGCGCTGACCAAGGCCTCGCAGCAGGCCGTCGACCAGCTGGCCTATGTGGTCGAAGAAAGCGTGCTCGCACACAAAGAAATTCGCATCCAAAATGCCGAGCAGCACCAGCAAGAACGCTTTCACGCCGTCAACACCAGCCTGCGGCGCTTGGCCATGAAGTCTGCCATCGTCGGCTCGGCGGTAGCGCCGGTGACCAACTTTTTCGCCTCGATTGCGCTCTCAGCGGTCATTTCGGTAGCCATCATGCAAAGCCAAGCCAACCATATGTCGGCCGGCGGTTTTGTGGCATTTGTCACTGCCATGCTGATGATGATTGCGCCCATCAAGCACCTTTCGGACGTATCCAGCACCATCACCCGAGGCATGGTGGCCGCCGAGCGGGCCATCGACCTGGTGGAAAATGTCGACATCGAGCAAGGCGGCAGCTTCCAGCTCACACGCGCCCGGGGCGAGGTGGCGCTGCAGCAGGTGCGTGTGCGCTACCCCGGCGCCACCGAGGATGCACTGCACCACATTGATCTGCACATCGCACCGGGCCAATTCATTGCGCTGGTGGGTTTGTCCGGTTCGGGCAAAACCACGCTGGCCAGTTTGCTGCCGCGCTTTGTGGAATGCAGCGAAGGCAGCGTTAGCCTCGATGGCGTGCCTCTGCCGGAATGGGATTTACCTTGCCTGCGCAGCCAGTTTGCGCTGGTGGGGCAAAACGTCATCATGTTCAATGACACGGTGCTCAACAACATCGCACTGGGTCACACCGCCGACCCAGAAAAGGCCTGGCGGGCCTTAGAGGCGGCCAACCTGGCCCAGCGCGTGCGCGACCTGCCCCAGGGCCTGGACACCATTGTCGGCCACAACGCCGGCTTGCTCTCAGGCGGCGAGCGCCAGCGCCTGGCAATTGCCCGGGCGATTTACAAGGATGCGCCGGTACTGATTCTGGACGAGGCGACCTCGGCGCTGGACACCGATACCGACAGCCTGGTACAAGCGTCTTTGCGCAACGCCATGGCCGGACGCACCACGATTGCCATTGCGCATCGGCTCACGACCATCCGCGACGCCGATTGCATTTATGTGCTGGGCCACGGCCGCATCTTGCAGCACGGCAACCACGATGCGCTGATGGCGCAAGGCGGCGCCTATCTGGACTTTATTCGCCTGAGCCAGAGCTAATCAGGTCCAAGGCGGCGCTGGCAAACTGCGCTGCGTCGGGCTGCACCAGGCAGCGCACACCGGCTTGGTGGTGGTAGGACGGCGGCGTTGCAAAATTAAACCAGCACAGCGTCGGCACCCCCAGCGCCACGGCCATGTGGTAGGGGCCAGAGTCGCTGGAGACGACCAAATCGGCCTGGGCCAGCAAAGCGGCCGACTCCTCAATAGAAAGCTGCCCCGCCCAATCCTGCACCACGCAGGCAGCACCCAAGGTGTGCAAGTGCGCCTGGAAAAGCTGCACAAACTGGCTATTTACCTCGGCCTCAAATCCAGCACCTGACAAATGCAAATCAAAAGGGGCCCGCGCGAATAAGGCGGCCAGCGCCTGCACCAAATCCGCCAGCGCGGGCCGCTTGGGCAAGGCATCCTCGGTACCGCAGCCAATGTTGAGCACCACCAAGCGCCGTCCGGCACCCGGCCCTAGTGCGTGACGAGCCTGCCAAGCCAGGCCTTTGGCCGATAGGCGCAGCGTAATGGGCGTGCCAGCGCGCGCAATGCCCAGAGCTGCCAGGGCCACAAAGTCGCGCTCGGTGTAGTCCATCGGCTTGGGCAAGCCGTGCAGGCGCTGGTAGGCGCGGCTGGACGGCGCGCTCAAGTCATAAAAAAAGCGCCGCAGCGGGAACTGGGCAATACCGACTGCCAGCGCCGACTTGGCCCGCGCCATGCGCCGCGCCAGCAGGGCGGTGCGGATACCGCCAACTTCGCAATCAATCACCAGATCGAGCGGCTGGCCCTGCAGCGCGGTCTGCATCTGCCCGTAAATGGCGTCCATGGGCAGCCGGCGCTGCTTGGCGCTGCCAGGGCGGCCTTCTTTCACGGTCACAAAGTGCGCACTGGCCAGCAGATAGTGGCTGCTTATCAGCTCCTGCACCACATAGCCGGCGTGGTTGCTCAGCATGCACAAATGCAGCTGCACCTGCGGCCAGCGCGCCTTGAGCGCTGCCCACGCTGCCGAACTGCGCAGCAAATCGCCCACGCCCATGCTGTGCGACTTGATCAGCAAAATATGGCGCGGTGCCTGTAACCGCGCCTGGATGTCTGCCCTCATGGGGGCGCGCCGTCCGTGCGGTCGGCTGCCAGTGCCTGCTGCCAGCGCCAGGCATCAGCGCACATGGCCGACAGCGGCAATTGGGCACGCCAGCCCAAAGCGCTGTGCGCCAGGTCGGTGGCGGCATAACAAGCGGCCACATCGCCCGGGCGGCGGTCCACAAAACGCAGCGCAACAGGCCGGCCACTGGCCACCTCAAAAGCCTGCACCATTTGCAGCACACTGATGCCCTGCCCGGTGCCCAGATTGACGGTAATACCTTTGCCCGACTGCTGCAAATACCGAAGCGCCGCAACATGGCCTTGCGCCAGATCGACCACATGGATGTAATCGCGCACGCCTGTGCCATCCGAAGTGGGATAGTCCCGCCCAAAGACCTGCAATTCGGGACGCAGGCCGGCGGCCACCTGGGCGATGTAGGGCATCAGGTTGTTAGGCACCCCTTGCGGGCTCTCGCCCAGTAGCGCGCTGGGGTGCGCGCCCACCGGATTGAAGTAGCGCAGCAAGGCCACTTGCCAGCGGCTGTCGGCGCCTTGCAGCTCGCGCAGCAGGTCCTCGCACAGCAATTTGCTGCGTCCGTAAGGGTTGGTGCTGCGCAAAGGCGCCGATTCGGCAATGGGCACGCTGTCCGGCTCGCCGTACACCGTGGCCGAGGAGCTAAAGACCAGGCGGCGCACGCTGGCGCGCTCCATGGCAGCCACCAGGCACGCGGTGCCGCCCACGTTGTTGTCCAGGTACAGCGCCGCCTGTTGCCAGGACTGGCCGACCGATTTGAGGCCGGCAAAGTGCATCACCGCCTCGATGCGGTGGGCGGCAAATACCTGGTCCAAGGCCGCCGCATCGCGCACATCCGCCTGCACAAAAGGGGCGCGTTTGCCGGTTAAAGCGGCCAGCCGGTCCAGCACGTCCGGCGTGCTATTGCACAGATTGTCTAGCAGCACCACGTCCCAGCCAGCAGCCATGAGCTCGGCGGCCGCATGGGCGCCGAGGTAGCCGGTACCGCCGGTAATCAAAATAGTGGCCATAGGTCCTAGGTTTGCTGCGGCCCGGCGGCGCCCTGGGCCAGCACTTGCTGGTAAATCTGGTGCTGCTGTTTGGCGATTTCGGGCCAGACATGCTGCGCGGCAAACTGCGCTGCGCGCCCGACCATGGCCGCGCGCAAAGCGCTGTCTTGGCGAAGGCGGCCCACAGCCGATGCGATGGGCGCCTCGTCCTGCGGATTGTCCAGCATCCAGGCGGCACCGGCCGCTTGCACCAGGTCCGAGGCCAGGCAGTAAGGCGAAACGCTCAGGAGCACTGGCACTTGGGCGGCAAAGGCCTCAAGCACTACGAGCGGGAAAATATCGTCCAAGGTCGCATGCACGTGGCAGTCGGCGGCGGCAAAGGCGATGGAGGCGTCGGCCAGCAAGCCGGTAAACACCACCCGGCCCTCAAGCGCGCCCTGCGCACACCGCGCGCGCCACTGCGCTACCTGGGCCGGTGCACCGCCGACCACCAGCACGCACACGTCGGCCGGCAAGAGCGGCAGGCTGCGCAGCACGGCAGGCAAGCCTTTTTTCTCAAAGTTGTGGCCAATGACCAAAAGCACCCAAGCTTGCGCAGGCAAGCCCAAAGTCTGGCGCACCTCGGTTGGCGACAGGGGCGCCTGGCCGGCCACCGGCGCGGCCATGCCGGGCGTCACCACGCTCAAGCGGGTGCGCGCCACGCCGTAGGTGCGCGCGATGATGTCCGCCAGCGCGGGCGCCACGGCCACTATGCGCTTGCCCGGCCCGCCGGCAAAGCGCAGGCCTTCCAGAGCCAGGTGGGCCAACAGGCGCGGGCTGGTCCACACCTTGAGGTACTGCAGCGCCTGGCGCCCAGCGCTGCGCGGGGTGCCAAAAATGCTGTAGCGCATGGGCCGCACATGGGCGGTTTGCACCTGGCCGTGCCAGGTGTTCTCGTGCGAGTGCACCAGCGCAAAGCCACTGCGGCTTTGCCACCAGGACCACAGCGCAAAAATCCACTGCGCAATCCAGCGCGGGCGGCGCAGGTTGCGCCCCATGCGGTGCAGGGTAAGGCGCTCGTCCACCACATCCGAGCGCTCGCAAAACACATGGATGTCATAGTCTTCCGGGAACTGTGCAGCCAGGTGCAGCGCCAGTTGGACGGCGTAGTTTTCCGCACCGCCGGCACTTTTGCTGAAGTGCCGCGTCAAGATGGCAAGGCGAACGGGGTGGGCGGCAGTCATGGGCGCAGGCATGGTTCAGGAGGGCCGCTGGTTTTCGTAGGACGTGAAAACTTTCAGCAGAAACTGCGGCAAGTAGGTCGAGCGCACCACGGGCACGCGCACCAGCGTGAACAAATCATCGCCGGGCTGCACCTTGCCGCGCAGCGTGGTGGTCGCGCTGGCATAGCCAGCAGCGCGTGCCATGGCGACATGCTGGGGCGAGAACATGCCAAACGGGTAGCAAAAATGCGCTACCTCCTGCCCCACCATGTCCTCCAAAGCGCTTTTGCAGCCGGCAATTTCCTGCTGCGCCTGCGCATCGGGCAAGGTGGGTAGTTGCACATGCTTATGGGTGTGCGCGCCAATGTCCATGCCCGCCCGCACCCATTGGCGGATTTGGTCGGCGCTCATCAGGTCGGCGGGCAGCACGCCATGGGCCAGGTCCCAGTGGTTGCTTTGGCCTAGCAAGCCGCTCATCACGTAGCAGGTGGCAGTAAAACCGCAAGCCTGCAAGACCGGCAGGGCGTGTTCCAGGTTGTTGCAATAGCCATCGTCCAGGGTAATACCCACCACCTTGCCCTGGCGCTCGCCGCGTAAATACGGCATCAGATCGGGCATCGACACGCCCCGGTAGCCCAGGCTTTTGAGCAAACGCATCTGCGACGCAAAGCGCGCTGGCGGCACATACAGGCTGCGAAAACCGGCCGGCGGCGGCGGTGCCTGCGCTATCTGGTGGTAAGTGAGGATGGCGTACTGGGGCATGGGCGCAGAAAAAGCGTTAGAGCAAAACGATGTCGTAGTGTTCCTGCCCCATGGCGCCCTCGCTTTGCAGGGAGACAGGTTTGCCGATGAATTCGCTCAGGCCGGCCAGGTGCTGGCTCTCCTCGTCCAGCAGCAAATCGATGACCTGGGGCGCGGCCACCACCCGGAACTCTTTCGGATTGAACTGGCGCGCCTCGCGCAAAATTTCGCGAAAGATGTCATAGGCTACGCTGCGCGCCGTCTTGACGATGCCCTTGCCTTGGCACGACGGGCAGGGCTCGCACAGCATGTGCGCTAGCGATTCGCGGGTGCGCTTGCGCGTGAGCTCGACCAGACCCAGAGGGGAAAAACCGCCCATCATGGTCTTGACCCGGTCGCGTCCGAGCTGCTTCTTGAACTCAGCCAGCACGGCCTCGCGGTGTTCGTCGCGAGCCATGTCAATAAAGTCGGCCACGATGATGCCGCCCAGATTGCGCAAGCGCAGTTGGCGCGCCAAGGCTTGGGCCGCTTCTAAATTGGTTTTAAAAATCGTGTCATCAAAGTTGCGCGCGCCCACGTAGGCGCCGGTGTTGACGTCCACCGTGGTCAGCGCCTCGGTCTGGTCCACGATCAGGTAGCCGCCCGATTTGAGGTCCACCCGCCGCCCCAGCGCTTTGGCGATTTCTTCGTCGACCGAAAACAGGTCAAAAATCGGGCGCTCCCCCTTGTAATGCTGCAATTTTTTGGCCGCCTGGGGCATGAACTCGGCGCCAAAAGCGTGCAGCGCGTCGAACTGCTCGCGCGAGTCCACGCGGATGGTCTGGGTGCTGTCGCCCACCAGGTCGCGCAGCACGCGCTGTAGCAAATTGAGGTCCTGGTGCAGCAAGCTGGGCGGTGGCAGGCGCAGACTGGCGTCTTTGATGCGCGCCCAGGCTTTGCGCAAATAGGCGATATCGTCGGCGATTTCGCTGTCTTGTGCGTCTTCGGCGTTGGTGCGCAAAATAAAGCCGCCGCCGGCGCCACCGGCCAGCGCCAGCACGCGTTTGCGCAAGTCTTCGCGCTGTTCCAGTGGTATTTTTTGCGATACGCCAATGTGGTCATCCTGCGGCAAAAACACTAGCAAGCGCCCGGCCACGCTGATTTGCGTGGACAAGCGCGCGCCCTTGGTGCCCATCGGGTCTTTGATCACCTGCACCATCAGCGCCTGGCCTTCAAAAACTTGGCGCTCGATCGGGATTTGCGCCTGGGCGGCGCGCGCCGCGCTGAGCGTCTCCCCCTCGGCAGGTTTGTGCCAGACGTCAGCCACATGCAAAAAGGCTGCGCGCTCCAGCCCGATATCAATAAAAGCCGACTGCATGCCCGGCAGCACCCGCGAGACCTTGCCCACATACACATTACCCACCAGGCCGCGCTCGAGAGTGCGCTCCACGTGCAGCTCCTGCACCGCGCCGTGCTCGATGACGGCCACGCGCGTCTCTTGCGGCGACCAGTTGATCAAAATGTCTTGTTGCATCGCATTACCCGGTGGTGGTTCCGGCCCCCAGTGCCCGCAGCGCCTGAGCCGTCTCAAACAAGGGCAGCCCCATGATGCCAGAGTAACTGCCCTCTATGCGCGCAATAAACGCCGCCGCCCGCCCCTGCACCCCATACGCGCCGGCCTTGCCCATAGGCTCACCGGTGGCGACGTAGGCAGCAATTTCTGCATCTCTCAGTGGCGCAAACTGCACCTCAGACGCACTGCAAGCGTACTGGCGCTGCGTCCCCCAGGCCAGTGCGATGGCGGTAAACACCTGGTGGCTGCGCCCGGCCAGCGAGCGCAGCATGCGCGCCGCGTCCTGGGCATCGGCCGGTTTGCCCAAAATATGACCGTCAAGCGCTACCGTCGTGTCGGCGCACAAAATGGGCGCCTCGGGCAGCGCGCGCGCCGCCTGCCGCAGGCACGCGGCTTCCAGTTTGAGGGCGCTGACGCGCTGCACATAGGCTTGGGGCGCCTCGCCCGCGACGGTCTGCTCTAGCGCCTCCGCGTCTTCCTCGGGGCCGGCCAGCAGCAATTGGTGGGCCAGGCCGAGCTGGTCGAGCAACTGGCTGCGCCGGGGACTTTGCGAGGCGAGGTAAATAAAAGCGGGGGTCATGCGCAGGCTCACTGAGTTGTTCGCTTATTCGCGGTGGTACGGATGCTTGGCGTTGACCGACCAAGCGCGGTACAGCTGCTCTATAAGCAGCACCCGCGCCATCGCATGAGGCAGCGTCAGGTCTGACAAGGCGATGCGCTCGTGCGCGGAGGCCCGAAACGCAGGCGCCAGGCCGTCGGGGCCACCGATGACCAGGGCCACATCACCGCCCTCACCTTGCCAACTTTGCAGGCGCTGGGCTAGCGCCAGGGTACTGAGCTTGCTGCCGCGTTCGTCCAGCACCACGGTGCGCGTGCCTTTGGGAATGGCCGCCTCGATGCGCGCTTGCTCAGCGGCGTACAAGGTTTCCAGGGTTTTGGAGCCGCGCGGCTCGGTCTTGACCGCCTTGAGTTCGATACGGATTTCGGGCGGAAAGCGCTTGGCGTAATCATCCCAGGCGGTTTGCGCCCAATCGGGGACGCGCTGGCCGACCGCGACGATGTACAGCCGCACCGCGTCAAGCGCTCTTGCGCGGCGCCTTGGCTGCGGGGCGCTTGGCCGCTACTTTTTTGGCAGCGGCCTTCTTGGCCGGCGCTTTGGGGCGGGTGCTGGTGGCCGGCACCACCACTTTGCTTACCGTGCGCACGGCAGCCGGTTTGGCTACGGCTGCGCCGGACGCAGCGCTTTTGCGCGCGGGCGATTTGGCAGCGGCCGCTTTGGCACTCTTCTTTTGTGCGGCTTCAGCGTCTTTGCGCACCTGGGCTTTGGAGGGGAAGGCCTGGGCGACGCCAATCTTTGCGGCATTGGAGCGGCGCAAGGTGGGCGCCGGCTTGGCTTTGACCGGTTCGGCAGGCGCCGGTGCAGGCGCGGCAGGCTTGGCTGCGCCTAGTTTGAGGCGCACCGGCTTGTCGCCCCAGAGTTCTTCAAGGTTGTAGTACTGGCGAAAACTCGGCTGCATGATGTGCACCACCGCCTGGCCGCAATCCACAATAATCCACTCGCCATTGCCCTCGCCTTCGATACGCGGTTTGGAAAAACCGGCTTCGCGCACGGCGTCGCGCACACTGGCGGCGAGCGCTTTGGTCTGGCGGTTGGACGTGCCCGAGGCGACGATGACGCGCTCAAAAAGAGCCGACAGCTCTTCGGTATCAAACACGCGGATGTCCTGGGCCTTCACGTCCTCCAGCCCATCGACAATGGCGCGCTGCAGTTTTTGGATGTCGTTTTTTTTGTTGGAAGTGGTCATCAGGGCGTTTGGTAGAGGTGGTGATCTGCAATATAGCGGGCAACAGGGTCGGGCAGCATCGCCTGCACAGGTTGGCGGTGGGCCACGCGGTGGCGAATGTCGGTAGAACTGACGGCCTGGGCCGACATGGGAAGCGCCTGCAAGGAAAACGTGGCGCGCAAAGTGGCATCCAAGGCAGTCACCTGGCCCGCCTCATCGGGGCGGACAGCGACCCAAATTATAGCCAGCCGGGCCAAATCAGCCGCCCGGTGCCAGGCGGGCAGCCCCTGCGCCTGGTCCTGGCCGATCAGCAAGTGGATCTGGGCATCGGGGCGCTGGCGGCGCAAAGCCTCCAAAGTGTCTACCGTGTAGCTGGGCCCATCGCGCTGGATTTCGATGTCGTCCACGCGGATGACGGGCCCATCGCCAAAGGCCGCTTGGCACATGGCCAGGCGGTGTGGTGCCGGGCTGAGCGGGCGGCTTTTGTGCCAGGCCTGGCCGGTGGGAACGATGCGCAGCTCGCTCAAATCCAGCTGCGCGATGGCGGCTTGCGCCAAAGCAACATGGCCCCGATGCGGCGGGTCAAAAGCCCCGCCAAAGACGCCGATGCGCTCGCGCTGGCTCAAACCCAGTCCCGCCGCACCAGAAATTTCTCGTACAGCGCAGCCTCGGCGCTGCCCGGCTCGGGCTGGTGCTGGTAAGACCAGCTCACCTGCGGCGGCATGGAGAGCAAGATCGACTCGGTGCGCCCGCCCGACTGCAATCCAAAGTGCGTGCCCCGGTCCCAGACCAGGTTGAACTCCACATAGCGGCCGCGCCGGTACAGCTGAAACGCGCGCTCGCGCTCTCCATAAGGCGTGTCCATGCGCCGCTGCACCAGGGGAATGTAGGCGGCGACAAAAGCGTCGCCGACGGCGCGCAGCATGGCAAAGCTGCCGTCCTGGCCCAGTTCGGAAAAATCGTCGAAGAACACGCCGCCCACGCCGCGTGGTTCCTCGCGGTGCTTGAGGTAGAAATAGTCGTCGCACCAGGTCTTAAAACGCGGATATTTATCCTCGCCAAAAGGGGCCAGTGCGGTTTTACAAGTTTGGTGGAAATGCACCACATCGTCCTCAAACCCATAAATCGGCGTGAGGTCCATGCCGCCGCCAAACCAGCAGACCGGTGCGCCATCGGGCGCCTTGGCGGCGAGCATGCGCACATTCATGTGGGCCGTAGGCGCAAAAGGATTGCGCGGGTGAAACACCAAAGACACGCCCAGCGCCTCAAAGCCCGAGCCGGCCAGCTCGGGGCGGTGCTGCGTCGCGCTAGGCGGCAAGCGCGGGCCGCGCACATGTGAAAAGCCTACGCCCGCACGCTCAAACACCGGCCCGCCTTCCAAAATTTGGGTGATGCCGTCGCCCTGCAAGGTCTGCCCGGCGGGTTTGGACCAGGGGTCGACCACAAAGCTGCCACCGTCCAGCGCGGCGACGGCGCCGGTCAGGCGCTTTTGCAAATCGAGCAGGTAATCGCGCACATTGGCGGTGGTGGCGGCAAGCATGGTTTATTTTCCTTGGTGGGGGGAAGCATCGGCGGGCAGCAAGCGCACCGGGGATTCTTGGGCGGGGCGCAGCCCGTGCGCGCCCTCAAAGTAGGCGGCGATGTGCGCCATGTCGGTTGGCATGTCGCCGCTCAGGCGCATGAACTCGGTGGCCACAATGGTTTTTCGGCTGTAGTCCAGGCGCACCAGGCACAGCGGGATATCGGCCTGCAGGGCGGTACGGTAAAAACCACTGCGCCAGCCCTCGGTACGCTTGCGCGTGCCCTCGGGCGCAAGACCAAACCAGCAATAGCGCCCGCCCGCGCGTGCGTCCTGCAACTGGCGCACCGCCTGCCCGACCAAACCGTGGGGCGCGTCGCGCAGCACCGGTATGCCGCCCATCCAGCGCAGCCAGGCGCCTAGCAAGGGCACCTTGAAGAGGCTGCCCTTGCCCCAGAAATTGACCTGCAAGCCAATAGACCATTTGGCGATCACGGCCAGCACAAAGTCCCAGTTGCTGGTGTGCGGGTAGACCACAAACATGCCTTGCAAACTGGGCAGTCCGGCAAAGTGCAATTGCCAACCCAGCGCCCGCAAAAGCCAGCGCGCCAGGGCGCTGTCGCCTTGCAGCTGGACGGTAGGGGGCGACGCCACTGCGCTCACGGACGTTTGAGCGCCCGAAATCCGATGTCGCTGCGCCATTGCATGCCATCGAAATGGATGCCGCGCAGGCCCTCGTACGCCCGGCTTTGGGCGGCGCGCACCGAATCGGCCAGCGCCGTAACGCACAGAACGCGCCCGCCCGAGGTGCAAAGCACGCCCTCGTCCAAGCGGGTGCCGGCGTGGAACACCACCAGGTCGGGCGCCTCGGCCGGCAAGCCGGTAATGGCGTCGCCAGCGCGCGCTTGGACCGGGTAACCGGCGGCGGCCAGCACCACGCCCAAGGCGATGCGCCTATCCCACTGCAACTCCAGGTCGGCCAGGCCTTTTCCGGTATCTGTCGCTGCCCACAGCACGTCCACCAGATCCGTTTTGAGGCGGGCCAGGATGGGCTGGGTCTCGGGGTCGCCCATGCGGCAGTTGAACTCCAGGGTTTTGACCGCGCCGTCCGGGCTGACCATCAGGCCGGCGTACAAAAAGCCGGTGAAGGGGATGCCGTCTTTCTCCATGCCCCGGATGGTGGGCCAAATGACCTCGTTCATCGCCCGGGCATGCACTTTGGGGGTGACCACCGGCGCAGGCGAGTACGCACCCATGCCGCCGGTGTTAGGGCCCTGGTCGCCGTCCTGCAGGCGCTTATGGTCTTGGCTGCTGGCCAGGGCGACCACGTTGCGCCCGTCGCACAGGACGATAAAGCTGGCCTCCTCGCCCTGCAAAAATTCTTCAATAACCACGCGCGCGCCGCCTTGGGCGCTGCTGCCAAATGCGTTATCGCTGAGCATGAAGTCCACCGCCGCATGCGCTTGCTCTAGGGTGCTGGCCACCACCACCCCTTTGCCGGCGGCCAGGCCGTCGGCCTTGACCACAATAGGTGCGCCCATGGAATCTATATAGGCGTGGGCCAAGGCAGGCTCGGAAAACACCTCAAAGCGCGCCGTCGGGATGCCGTGGCGGGCCATAAACGACTTGGAAAACGCCTTGGAACTTTCTAACTGCGCGGCCGCCTGCGTGGGGCCAAAGATGCGCAGCCCGTGCGCGCGAAACTCGTCGACCACGCCCGCGGCCAAAGGGCCTTCGGGGCCGACGACGGTGAGCTCGATTTTGTGCGCCTGCGCCCATTGGCGCAGCTGCACGGTGTCGGTGATCGGCAGGTTATTCAGCCGCACATCGCTGGCCGTGCCGCCATTGCCCGGTGCCACATAGACCATTTGCACCTTGGGCGACTGGGCCAGTTTCCAGGCCAGTGCATGTTCGCGGCCACCGCCGCCGATGACCAGGATATTCATAAGTCAGCGTTGTGGAAGATTTCCTGCACGTCGTCCAGGTCTTCGAGCACGTCCAGCAGTTTTTGCATTCGGGCGGCATCGTCAGCGCCCAGCTCGACGGGGTTTTCGGCGCGCATGGTGACCACCGCTTCGGCGCAGACCAGACCGGCCGCGTCCAGGGCTGCCTTGACGGCTTCGAAGTCCGCGGGCGTGGTCAGCACCTCGATCACGCCATCGTCGTGGGTGAGCACGTCCTCGGCGCCCGCTTCCAGTGCGGCTTCCATGACCTTGTCTTCGCTAGTGCCCGGGGCGTAAATAAGCTGGCCGACATGCTTGAACTGGAACACTACCGAGCCTTCGGCGCCCATATTGCCGCCGTGTTTATTGAGGGCGTGGCGCACCTCGGCCACGGTGCGCACACGGTTGTCGGTCATGGTGTCAATGACGATGGCCGCCCCGCCGATGCCGTAGCCCTCGTAGCGGATTTCCTCGTAGGTAACGCCTTCTTGGTTGCCGGTGGCTTTGTCGATGTTGTATTTGATGCGGTCGGCCGGCATATTGGCCGCCTTGGCGCGCTCTACGGCCAGGCGCAGGCGCGGGTTCATGCCCAAATCGCCGCCGCCGGCGCGGGCAGCGACGGTAATTTCTCGGATGATGCGGGTCCAGACCTTGCCCCGCTTTTCGTCCTGACGACCTTTACGGTGCTGAATATTGGCCCATTTGCTGTGTCCTGCCACGCGAAATCCTTTGAAAATTCGTTAACCTCAGGCGTCAATTGTACTTTTTGAGGTATCCATGGCCCCACCGAACGAAGCCGGCATCCTGATCGCGCAAGGACCGCGCGGCAAAGCCCCCACCCAGTGCTTTTTGCGGCCCGACAAGGCCAACCGCCACGGCTTGATCACCGGCGCCACCGGAACGGGCAAAACCATCACCCTGCAAACCCTGGCTGAAGGCTTCTCACGCCTGGGGGTGCCGGTCTTCATGGCGGACGTTAAAGGCGACCTCAGCGGCATAGCCCAGGCGGGCCAAGTGGGCGGCAAGCTGGCCAAAGTTCTGGCCGAGCGTGGCCTGGACGCGCCAGCGCCCGCTGGCTTTCCCACCACCCTGTGGGATGTGTTTGGCGAACAAGGCCACCCGGTGCGCGCCACGATCAGCGACTTAGGGCCCCTGTTGCTGGCGCGCATGCTCCAGCTCAACGAGACGCAGGCGGGCGTTTTGCAACTGGTTTTCAAGATCGCCGACGACCAGGGCCTGATGCTGCTGGACATGAAAGACCTGCGCGCCATGTGCCAGTACGTGGGGGACAACGCCGCCGACTTCACCACCGAATACGGCAACATCAGCGCAGCCAGCATTGGCGCCATCCAGCGCGGGCTGATGCAAATCGAGGCCCAAGGCGGCGGCCGGTTTTTCGGCGAGCCTATGCTCAATATCGCCGACTTCATGCAGACCGACGGTGCTGGCCTGGGCTACGTGAACATCCTGGCCGCCGACAAACTGATGGCGGCGCCACGCCTGTACGCCACCTTTTTGCTCTGGATGCTGAGCGAACTCTTTGAGACCCTGCCCGAGGCGGGCGATCTGGACAAGCCCAAACTGGTGTTTTTCTTTGACGAGGCGCACCTGCTGTTTGCCGACGCGCCCAAAGTTCTGGTCGAGCGTATCGAATTGGTGGTGCGCCTGGTGCGCAGCAAGGGCGTGGGCGTGTTTTTCGTTACCCAAAACCCTTTGGATATTCCCGACAGCGTGTTGGCCCAGCTGGGCAACCGCGTGCAGCACGCGCTGCGCGCCTTCACACCGCGTGACCAAAAGGCAGTCAAAGCGGCCGCCGACACCATGCGCGGCAATGCCGGCTTGGACGTGGCCGCCGCCATTACCGACCTGGGCGTGGGTGAAGCCTTGGTCAGCATGCTCGACGACCAAGGTCGCCCCTGCCCGACCGAGCGGGCCTTTGTGCTGCCGCCGGCCAGTCAGATCGGACCGCTCACCATCGCCCAGCGCAGCGATTTGATGGGCCAATCCATCGTGGCGGGGGTGTATGAGAAGGTGGTGGACCGGGCGTCGGCGTACGAGGAGCTCAAGGGGGCATTGAGCGCACAAACAGCGCAATCAGCGCAACCGACGCAAACGGCCCCGACGATACCCAGCGCTCGGCAAGCGCCCCCCAACGCGACGCAGCCGCGCGCTGAGCCGATTGCCGACGCGCCGCCCGCACGCGGGATGCTCGATGGGTTGGACGATTTATGGGGCGGCGGTCAGGGACGGCGCAGAGCGAGCGTCGGCGAGCAACTGATCAAGAGCGCTGCCAGCTCGATTGGGCGCGAAGTGGGACGGCAGATTATTCGCGGGGTGCTGGGGAGCATTTTGGGTGGCGGGAGGCGCTAAGATTTTCTAGCCTCGCGGCCTTGTTTCCAGCGCGTGTGCCGCCTTAGCCCCTGCCCCTGCACCGGCCTCTTGCACCAACCAATCTTTCAAAGCCATCACATCACTGCGGACCCGCCCCGCGCGTGGCGCCACGATGTACATGGGCTGATCCGTGCATACGCTTTGCGGTAGCGGGCGCACCAAACGGCCTTGCGCAATCAGGGGCTCCACAATATGGCGCCAGCCCAAAGCCAAGCCCTGGCCCTCCAGGGCTGCCTGTAAAACGATGGAGTAATCGTTAAATGTCAGGGCTTTGCCTGCACGCGCCGCGCTGACTCCAAAGCGTGCCAGCCAGGAGGTCCAATCCAGGCGCGGGCGGTAGCGCTCCTCCAAGTGCAAAAGGGTGCTGTGGGCCAGGTCTTGCGGGCTTTGCAACTGCGGATGCAAGGCTAAGAATGCCGGGCTGCAGACGGCGAAAACCTCCTCGTCCACAAACCGCCAGCGCGCATGCTGCGCAAAGTCGCCACTGCCCAGGGTGATGGCCAAGTCGATACGCTCGCGCTCCAGGTCCAGGTCCACGTCGGTGGTGATACAGCGCAACTCAATGTCGGGGTGCTCTTGCTTAAAGCGCGCAATGCGCGGCATCAGCCACCAGGTCGCCGTCGCCGTGGATACCGCCAGCGTGACCTGGTGCCCAGGCGTCATGCTGCGCACCTCGCGCAAGGCCTGGTCAATCAGGGTCAGGCCCAAAGTCGTTTGCTCGAGCAAGTAGCGCCCCGCGTGGGTGAGCTCCACGCCCTTGTGTCTGCGGGCGAACAGCACCACGCCCAGCTCGTCCTCCAGCACCCGAATGGCGTGGCTGACCGCGGGCTGGCCAATCGCCAACTCCTGTGCCGCCTTGGTAAAACTGCCGGTGCGGGCGGCGGCCTCGAAGGTGATCAGATTGCCCATGGCGGGCTGGTCAAAACGCTTTAGCATTAGTTTTATAAATGGCTAGGATGAAATTACCAAGGGGGCATAAGCCCTCGTACCTGCACTATTATCTTTATGTGTCGCATGCATTGCGCAAATTTTTTGGAGACCGATGGCATGAATGAATCTGATAGCCAAGTCCAGGCCAGCCCCGCGGCTGCACCCCGTGCCAATAGACGCAGCGGCGGTCGCGAGCGCCGTGACCCCCATGCCCGACCCACCGGGCCAGCCTACATCAAGCGCGTGATCCCCACCTACGAGGTGCTGGGCGAAGAAAGCCTGCTCCAAATCGAAGCCACAGCCCACCGCATCCTGGCCGAGATCGGCTTGGATATTCGCGATGACGACGAAGCGCTGGCGCTGTTCAAAAAATCCGGCGCCAAGGTCGATGGCATGCGCGTGCGCTTTGAACCGGGGCATTTGCAAGAGGTGCTCAAAACTGCCCCAGCCCAGTTCACCCAGCATGCGCGCAACCCGGCGCACAGCGTGCCCATTGGCGGCAAAAACATTGTGTTCTCGCCGGCCTATGGCTCGCCTTTTGTGATGGACCTGGACCGGGGGCGGCGCTACGGCACGATTGAGGACTTTCAAAACTTTATCAAGCTGGCCTACAGCAGCCCCTGGCTGCACCACAGCGGCGGCACGGTGTGCGAGCCGACCGATGTGCCGGTGAACAAGCGGCACCTGGACATGGTGTATGCCCACATGCGCTATTCGGACAAGGCCTTTATGGGCTCCATCACCTCTGAGCAGCGGGCCGAAGATTCGATTGCCATGAGCCGCATTTTGTTTGGCGAGAAGTTTGTTGATGAAAACTGCGTCGTCCTGGGCAATGTGAACGTCAATTCGCCGCTGCTCTGGGACGGCACCATGACCAAGTCGGCCCGCGCCTATGCGCGTGCCAACCAGGCGGCGGTGATCGTGCCCTTTATTTTGGGCGGCGCCATGGGACCGGTGACCAACGCCGGGGCGATTGCGCAAGCCCATGCCGAAACCATCGTCGGCTGCGCACTCACACAACTGGAGCGGCCCGGCGCGCCGGTGATTTACGGCAACTTTTTATCCAGCATGTCGCTGCGTTCGGGCTCGCCCACGTTTGGTACGCCCGAGCCGGCGATTGGCTCGATGGTGGTGGGTCAGTTAGCGCGGCGCTTAAATTTGCCGCTGCGCTGCGCCGGGTCTTTTACCACCTCCAAACTGCCCGACGGCCAGGCCATGCAAGAGAGCGTGATGTCCATGCTCTCGGCCATCCATTGCGGCGCCAATTTCATCTTGCACGCCGCTGGCTTTTTGGACGGGCTTTTGTCCATGAGCTACGAAAAATTCATGATGGACGCCGATTTTTGCGGCGCGCTGCACAGCTATGTCAATGGCGTTACCGTCGATGAAAACACCCTGGCCATTAGCGCCTTCCAGGATGTGACGCCCGGCGGCCATTACTTGGGCAGCGCGCACACCATGGCCAATTACACCACTGCGTTTTTTGACTCCAGCATTTCAGACGACACGCCGTTTGAGACCTGGACCGAAGCAGGCCAAAGCGACGCGGCCACGCGCGCCAACAAACGCTGGAAGCAATCCCTTGCGGAATATGTGGCGCCGCCCATAGACGAAGCAGTCGATGCAGCGCTGCGCGACTTTATCGATCGCAAAAAAGCATCTATGCCAGACCAGTGGTACTAAAACCCGCCCTCTCAGCCCTTCACAGCGCACCTGCCATGACCAGTACCGCCTCCAAAGACCCCCTGCTCCAGCCCTTTCAGCTCAAGCACCTGCGCCTGAAAAACCGGCTGATGATTACCTCGCACGAGCCGGCCTACCCCGAAGATGGCATGCCCAAAGCCAAGTACCGCGCCTACCATGTGGAACGCGCCAAGGCCGGTATCGCGCTGACCATGACCGCCGGTTCGGCAGCCGTGTCCCGCGACAGCCCGCCGGTGTTTAACAACATATTGGCCTACAAAGACGAAGTCGTGCCCTGGATGCGGGACTTGACCGACGCCTGCCACGAACATGGCGCGGCGGTGATGATTCAAATTACCCATCTGGGCCGGCGCACCAGCTGGTCCAAGGCCGACTGGTTGCCGGTGGTGTCGCCCTCGCACGAGCGCGAGGCCTCGCACCGTGCCTTCCCCAAAAAGATGGAAGACTGGGACATCGACCGCATCATCCGCGACTATGCCGACGCCGCCGAACGCATGCACGCCGCCGGGGTCGATGGACTGGAGCTGGAGGCCTACGGGCATTTGATCGACCAATTTTGGTCGCCCTCCACCAACACGCTGGACGCACCCTTTGGCGGCGCATTGGAAAACCGGGTGCGCTTTGCCATGAAAGTGGTGCGTGCCATCCGCAAGCGGGTGGGGCCAGAGTTCATTTTGGGCGTGCGCGGCGTGGCCGATGAAGTGCGGCCCGGCGGCATCAGCGCAGAAGATGGCATAGGCATTGCGCGCTATCTGGCCAACTCGGGCATGGTGGATTTTTTGAACATCATTCGCGGCCATATCGACACCGACGCCGGCCTGACCGATGTGATTCCGGTGCAAGGCATGGCCAGCGCGCCGCACCTGGACTTTGCCGCCAGCTTGCGCGATCACGTGAACGTGCCCATCTTCCACGCCGCCAAGATTCAGGACGTCAACACCGCACGCCACGCGATTGCCAGCGGCAAGCTCGACATGGTGGGCATGACGCGCGCGCACATGGCGGACCCGCACATCATGCGCAAAATTATGGAAGGCCGCGAAGACACGATTCGCCCCTGCGTAGGAGGCAACTTTTGCCTAGACCGCATTTACGCCGGTGGCGAAGCCTATTGCATCCACAACCCCTCCACCGGGCGCGAACTGACGCTGCCACACACGATTGAGCCTGCACCTGCAAAGCGCAAAGTGCTGATCGTCGGCGCCGGGCCTGCGGGCCTGGAAGCGGCGCGCGTCAGTGCCGAGCGCGGACATGCGGTAACGGTATTGGAAGCCGCGCCCAAGCCCGGCGGGCAAATTCGCCTGACCGCGGTCAGCCCGCGCAGGCGCGAGATGCTCAGCATCATCGACTGGCGCATGGCGCGCTGCGAAGAACGCGGCGTGACTTTTCGTTTCAACACCTTGGCCGACGAAGCCACGGTGCTGGCCGAAAACCCGGATGTGGTCATCATCGCCACGGGCGGCATGCCGCATACCGAAGTGCTGCAAAGCGGTAATGAATGGGTGGCCTCCACCTGGGACATTCTGAGCGGCGAAGTGGCGCCAGGCAAAAACGTATTGCTGTTTGACGACGCAGGCGATCACCCTGCCCTGCAAGCGGCCGAAGTGATTGCCAAAAGTGGTGCGTGCCTGGAAATCATGACGCCGGACCGCAGCTTTGCCCCCGAGGTGATGGCCATGAACCTGGTGCCCTATATGCGCAGCTTGCAAAAATTGGACGTCACCTTTACCGTGACCTTCCGGCTGCTGTCGGTAGAGCGCTGCGCCGACGGCCTCAAAGCCGTGGTCGGCAGCGATTACGGTGGCGTGCGCAAAGAACGCCTCGTGGACCAGGTGATCGTCAATCACGGCACGCTGCCGCTGGACGATTTGTACTTTGCGCTGAAACCGCATTCCATCAACCTGGGCGCGGCGGACTACGGGGCGCTAACGGCGCTGCAAGCCCAAACCTTGCGGCCTAATCCAGCGGGCAGCTTCCAGCTATTTCGTATCGGCGACGCGGTGGCGGCGCGCAATACCCATGCGGCGGTGCTCGATGGGCTGCGTTTGGCGCGGGCGCTCTAAGCGGGCAGCTTAAGCGCGCAAAGCCACAGCCTCGCGCGCCAGATGGGTAATGCGTGCCCAGTCGCCCTGCGCCATGGCGTCAGCAGGCACCAACCAGGAGCCACCCACGCACAGCACATTGGGAAGGGCTAAAAAGTCCGGTGCGTTGTGCAGGCTAATGCCGCCGGTAGGGCAAAACTTCACGTCAAAGAAAGGGCCGCTCCAAGCCTTGAGCATGGCGCTGCCGCCCGCTTGCAGGGCAGGGAAAAACTTCAAGGCGCTAAAGCCGTCTTCCTGCGCGGCCATGATTTCGCCGCCGGTGGCCACACCGGGCAACAAAGGCAGGCCAAGGTCGCGGCAGGCGCTGCCCAGCGCGCTGGTGTAGCCAGGGCTGACGGCGAAGCGGGCGCCCGCGTTGGCCGCCGCCTGTGCATCGGCTTTGGAGCGCAGCGTTCCCGCGCCGACCACCGCTTCGGGCACGGCCTTGGCAATGGCCTCGATACAAGCCAAGGCCTGCGGCGTGCGCAGCGTCACTTCCAGCATGCGGATGCCGCCTGCGAGCAGCGCGCGTGCCATCGGCACGGCGTGGGCTACATCGTTCAGGACGATGACCGGAATGACGGGGGCATCTTGCATCACTTGCAACGCCGAGAGGGAGGTAGTAGACATCAATCGTTCTTTCATCGGTCACAGCCAGGTGCAAGCACCTTGCTCGGCGGCCAGCGCATTGCGGCGCAGTCCGGCAAAAAGTTCACGGCCCAGGCCGACGCCATTGGCCGCTTTCAACGCAGCGGGCATGGTGGCGGGCACACGCGCTTGCCATTGTGCCGGCTCGACCAGCACGTCCAGGGTCCCGGCGCCTGCGTCCAGGCGCAAGACGTCGCCGTCTTGCACGCAGGCCAGTGGCCCGCCCGCAGCCGCCTCGGGCGATACATGGATGGCCGCGGGCACATTGCCCGAGGCACCGCTCATGCGCCCGTCAGTGACCAAGGCCACGGCAAAACCTTTGTTTTGCAAGATGGCCAAGGGCGGTGTCAGCTTGTGCAGCTCGGGCATGCCATTGGCCTGCGGCCCTTGCCAGCGCACCACGCACACCACGTCGCGGTCCAATTCACCCGCTTTGAAGGCCGCTTGTAACGCGTCCTGCGAATCAAACACGCGGCACGGCGCCTGCACCACATGCCGCTCGGCGGGCACCGAGGACACTTTGATCACGCTGCGCCCGAGCGCGCCTTGCAAGAGCTTTAAGCCACCGCTGGCACTGAAGGGCGCGGTCACCGGACGGACGACCTCGAGGTCGCTGCTGGCCCCCGCATCACGCCAGGCCAACACGCCTTGCGCGTCAGCGTGCGGGATACGGGTGAACGCGCGCAGCCCGTCCGGGCGCACTGTCAGCACATCGGCGTGCAGCAATCCAGCATCCAGCAATTCGCGGATCACAAAACCGGGGCCACCAGCGGCTTGGAATTGGTTGACATCGGCGCTGCCATTGGGATAGACGCGGGTCAGCGTGGGCACCACATCCGACAGCGCAGAAAAATCGTCCCAATCAATGACGATGCCCGCCGCCCGGGCCACTGCCACCCAGTGAATCAGGTGGTTAGTCGAGCCGCCCGTGGCCAGTAAAGCGACCATGGCGTTGACGATGCAGCGCTCGTCCACCAGCAGGCCAATGGGCGCGCAGGCCTGGGCGGGCGCGCCGCAGGCCCGGCCCAGCACGGTGCGGGCGGCCTCGCGGGTGAGTTGTTCACGCAGGCCGTCGCCGGGGTTCACAAACGCGGTTCCGGGCACGTGCAAGCCCATGGCTTCGAGCAGCATCTGGTTGCTGTTAGCCGTGCCGTAAAACGTGCAGGTGCCCTCGCCGTGGTAGGCGGCGGACTCGGCTTGCAGCAGCTCGGCGCGGCCTACCAGGCCCAGTGCCGCTTGTTCGCGCACCTTGGCTTTTTCTTTATTGGGCAGGCCCGAGGTCATAGGCCCGGCGGGCACAAACACGGTGGGCAAATGGCCAAAGTGCAAAGCGCCGATCAACAGACCGGGCACGATCTTGTCGCACACGCCCAGCATCAGGGCGCAATCAAACATATCGTGGCTCAGGGAGACGGCGGTGGCCATGGCAATGGCGTCGCGCGAGAACAGGCTCAGCTCCATGCCCGGCGCGCCCTGGGTGACGCCATCGCACATGGCGGGCACGCCGCCGGCCACCTGGGCCGTGGCGCCCCATCGGCGCGCCTCGTCTTTGATGATGTCCGGGTAATGCTGCAGCGGCGCATGGGCCGAGAGCATGTCGTTGTAGGCGTTGATGATGGCGATATTGGGCGCGCGCTGCCCGACCACCTGCACCGCATCGAGCGCACTGGCGCGGCGCTTGTCGGCCGGCTCCATGGCGGCAAAAGCGTGGGCCACGTTGGCGCAACCCATGCGCTGCGTGCCCGGCGGGCGGGCGCCCATGGCCTGCACCTGCGCCACATACACCGCGCGCGTGGGCGCACTGCGCGCGATGATGCGCTGGCTGACAGTATGAACAACAGGATGCAGTGCCATGACGAATTTTGTAACCGGGTTACACGATTAATGAACGCCCATTTTCGGTGCTTTCATAGGTAATTGGTTACTTATGGGTTACGAAATTACGTATGCTGTGGTTAGACCACCTCAGTATTGCAAGCCTATGGGCCCGGCGCTGGGGTACGCTTGGTGCTCCACCCACGCCTCTTAGCCTTCAGGAGCCTGCATGCCCCGCTTTGCCGCCAATCTGTCCATGCTCTACAACGAGCATGCTTTTCTCGACCGCTTTGCCGCTGCCGCAACCGACGGCTTTGTGGGCGTGGAGTATTTATTCCCCTATGCCTTTGAGGCTTCCCAGATCGCCCAGCGACTGCAAGACCATGGCCTTGCGCAAGTGCTCTTCAACGCACCGCCTGGTGATTGGGACGCCGGTGAGCGCGGTCTGGCGTGCCTGCCGGCGCGCCAAGCCGAATTTCGCGCCGGCATGGCCCAGGCGCTGGACTACGCAGCCGCACTGTCCTGCACCCAAGTGCATGTGATGGCTGGCATAGCCCCCACAGACCAGGCGCCGGAGCGGCTACAGGCCACCTACCTGGGCAATATCGCGTTTGCCGCCGAGCAGGCCGCAAAAGCTGGCGTGCAAGTGCTGATCGAACCGATCAATACACGCGATTTCCCCGGCTACTTCTTGAACCGACAAGACCAGGCCCACGCCATCGTGGCCGAGATCGGGCTGCCCAATCTGAAAGTGCAGCTGGACCTGTACCACTGCCAAATCATGGAGGGCGACCTGGCCACCAAAATCAGCCACTACCTGCCTACCGGCCGCGTCGGCCACATCCAGATCGCCGGCGTGCCCCAGCGCCATGAGCCCTCGGTGGGCGAGCTCAACTATGCCTACTTGCTGGCGCACATCGACGCCGTAAGCGCCGCCTGCGGCTGGCAAGGCTGGGTGGGCTGCGAATACCGACCCGCCCTGGGTGCCGTGCCCGGCGGCACCAGCGCTGGCCTCGCCTGGCGCGAAGGCCTGTCCGTATACTGAAGGCTATGACCTCTATCGCCGACCTGCGCAAAAGTTACGAGCGTGCCGAGCTCAACGAGACCGAGTCGCACGCCGACCCGCTGGCCCAATTTGACCAATGGCTGCAAGAGGCCATCAGCGCCCAGGTCCCCGAGCCCAATGCCATGACGCTGGCCACGGTGGGCAGCGATATGCGCCCTTCCACCCGGGTGGTGCTCATCAAGGGCTATGACGCCCAAGGCATTGTTTGGTATACCAATTTTGAAAGCCGCAAAGGCAAAGAGCTGGCCGGTAACCCCTTTGCCGCACTGCAATTTCACTGGGTGGAGCTCGAGCGCGTGGTGCGCATCGAAGGCCGTGTGGAAAAAGTCAGCGATGCTGAGTCGGACGCTTACTTTGCCAGCCGCCCGCTCGACTCGCGCATTGGCGCCTGGGCCTCGCCGCAAAGTGAGGTGATCAGCGGTCGCGGTGTGCTGGTGGCCAATGCCGCCAAATACGCGGCCCAATTTTTGATGCACCCGCCACGCCCACCACACTGGGGTGGCTACCGCCTGCGGCCCGACAACTGGCAGTTTTGGCAAGGCCGCAAAAGCCGATTGCACGACCGACTGCAGTACGTCTTGCAGCCCGATGGCCCGTGGCTGCGCCAGCGTTTGGCGCCCTAAGCCAGCCTTATAGCCAGGGCTATTATTTGACGGCCACCGCCTCGGTCATGCGGTAGTACATGCCGTAGGGGTCGTCGGCCAGCACCGCAAATTTGCCCTCTACCACCACTGCTTCGAGCGAATAGCGTACCGGCGTTTTGGTGGTGACCTCCACCATGCTTTCGGGGCCACCGGGGAGGCAAAAAGCACAGGTCAGCGGTACCGAGCTGATTAAAAAGTGTCTTTGTTTTTCGCCCGGATCCAGCGGCATCATGAAGCCTTGGACGCGCTGGGTTTTTTGGTTGAGCGCCATTTGCGTCGGACCGAATACCGGCAGGCTGCGGTTTTTGACCACCTTGGACTTCACATCGGTCAGCACCGACCAGGGCAGCACGTCAGCGCGCTCTTGCAGGGGCGCAAACGGGCTGTTGGCGCCGTGCACACCGGCGCCTGTTCCCATGGGCACCGGCAAAGCGGAGGCCGCAGCGCTGGCAGGGCTCACTGTAGGCGTTGGCGCGGCCGCGTTTTGCGCCTGGACCGTGGGCACGGCAAGCAAATACACGCTGGCGGCCATGGGGCCTAGGGCCCAACGAACAAATTTCTGCATGGTTTATCCCCTGGATTGAAGCAATTGCAAAACATCGCTGCGGTAGGCATCCCAGGCAGGCAACAAGGCCGCCCCTAGCGACACCAGCACCGCCAAGGCGGGCACCAGCAGCAAAGCCGAAGGCCAGAGCATACCGGCCGCCAGTAAAGCGCTCTCCAGGCCCAGCATGGCACCCAACCCCAGCACAAACAGCTGGCCCAAGAGCACACCGCAGACACTGGACAACAGCGCCAGCCACAAAGCCTCGGTCAGCAACAGTGCGGCGATGCGCGAGGCCGGTGCACCCAGCATGCGCAGCAAGGCCAAATCGCCCCGGCGCTCGCGCACCGCGCTCCACAGGGCAATGAATACGCTCAAGCCTGCGGTCAGCAACAGCATGCCGGCAAAGGCGCGCAGCACATCGGTGCCCAGGCCCAACATATGCAGCAAGCGCGTGACCTCCAAAGCAGGCGCGGCAGCCTGCATGTCGGTGGTGGTGTTGACCCAGCGCGGAAAGCTCACCGCCGCCATCGGCGTGGTGTAACGCACCAAGGCCATGGTGACCTCGCGCTTATCGTCGGGCAGGGCTTCTTCGGTGTCATGGTCATCATGACCATCGTGGTCGGCATCGTGTGCGTCTTTGGCATCATCCTGCGCCATGTGCGCGGGCTCGTGGACGCGCCATACCGAGGCGCTGTCCGTGAGGATCAATCGGTCTAGGACGCTGCCCGTCGCGCCCAAAATACCCACCACCTGGTAATCATGGTCACCATGCCTATGGCCCGTGACGCCCAAACCATGCGAGCCAGCGAAGCTTTGGCCCACTGCCATGCCCAGCTTTCGGGCCACGGTGGCGCCCAGCACCACTTGCATGGGCGCATCCCACAACCGGCCCTGCGCTAGCGGCGCCTGGTAGTGCGCCACGTAGGCATGCGTGGTGCCGACGATGCGGTAGCTTTGATAGTTATCGCCCAGACTGATCGGGATAACTTGGGCCACCAGCGGGTTTTTCTCCAGCGCCTTGACTGCCGCAAAATTGACATTGCCCGGCGGCACGTCCAAGTGCAACACACCGGCCAAAATCAGCTGCATCGGGCTGCCCTTGGCGCCCACGACCACGTCGATACCGGCCAGATCCCGGTCAAAAGCCCGCTCCAAATGGTGCGAGACCAGCAGCAAAAAGCTAATCGAAGCCAGACCAAGCGTCAGCAAGAGCACGTTGAGCAGCGCTCCCATCGGCCGCGCCCACAAGTAGCGCCAAGCGTAAGCCAAGGTTTTCATGCGGACACTCCCACCAGGTCTGCGCCTAAGGCGCGCAGTGGCAGCAGCACGGGCGCCGCAACCCCCAGCGCGGCCAGCGCCTGCCCAACCCGGGCGTCGTGCGTGGCAATCACCAGGCTGGCTTTTTGCGCCTTGGCTGTCTGCAGCAACAGGCCGACGGCATCGGCGGCGGCGGCATCGTCCAAACTGGCGGTGGGCTCATCGGCCAGGAGGAGCGGGGGCGCCATCAGCACCGCACGCGCCAGCGCCACGCGCTGGGCCTGCCCGCCCGAGAGCTGCGAGGGCAAGCGCCCGGCCAGCGACTGCACACCCAGTGCCTCCAGCACCTGGGTGATGCGCGCCGGGTTCTCTGGCATGCCTGCCGCCCAATAGGCCAGCGCCAGGTTGTCGCGCACCGTGAGCGCCGCGCTTAAATGCAGTTTTTGGGGCAAAAAACCAATATTGCGCGCGCGCCAGGCATCTGCCGCGCGCCCACGCAGCGCCGCAATTTCCTGGCCCGCGACCCGCACGCTGCCCGCACGGGGTGCCACCAAGGCCGCCACCAGCGCAAGCCAGGTCGACTTGCCACTGCCGGACGGCCCGCTCAGCAGCAATACCTCGCCCTGCGCCAAGGCCACATCCGGGAAGGCCAAGGCGCCAGCGCCAGGATAGGCGTAGCGAAGGTCATGGGTTTGCAGCATGGCCGGGCCCGTCAAGGTTTGGCCAGGCGGGCAAAGCTTTTGCGGAACTTGTCCACCTTGGGGCCTGCCACCGCCACGCAATAGCCCTGGCTGGGGTTCTTGGCGAAAAAGTTTTGGTGGTATTCCTCGGCGCGGGCGTAGTTGGAGAGCATCTGCACCTCGGTCACCACCGGCTGGCTGTAGGCGCCGCTGGCATCCAGCGCCTGCACCATGGCGCGGGCGGCGCCCAACTGCTCCTGCGATGTGCAGTAAATACCGCTGCGGTACTGCGTGCCCACGTCATGGCCTTGGCGGTTCAGGGTGGTGGGATCGTGGATCAGGAAAAAGACTTCCAGCAAGTCCTGCAGGCTGACCTGCGCCGGGTCGTAGACCAGGCGCACCACCTCGTTGTGCCCGCTGGTGCCGGTGCTGACCATGGCGTAAGTCGGGTTGGGTGCGTGGCCGTTGCAATAGCCGGACTCGACCTGCTCGACGCCGCGCACCTGCAAAAACACCGATTCGGTGCACCAAAAACAACCGCCCCCGAGAACCAGGGTCTGTGTGGCAGAGGCCATGAACGCATTCTCCAAAAAAGTGGCGCAAACCACCCCCGTGGCTGCAGGTCAGAGCATACGGCCATCGTATGTCCCGCCGGTGAAGCGGGCTTTTGGTTTGACCGTTTTGCCGGACAGCGGCTACACTACTAACCGATTGGTCAGTAATTTATGCAAACCCTTGATTCCCTTATCGACCTGTGCTGTCCGGTGCAAGCCAAGCGCGAGCGACGCAAAGAGGCGCGCCCGGGGGAGCTGCTGCAGGCGGCTTTGGCGCTGTTTGTAGAAAAAGGCTTTGCCGCGACTCGGGTCGAAGAAATCGCCCGGCGCGCTGGCGTCTCCAAGGGCACGCTGTTTTTGTACTTCGCCAGCAAAGAAGAGCTGTTCAAAGCCGTGGTGCGGGACAACATCGTGGGCCAACTGGCCCAGTTTGCGCACGCCATTGACGCCTTCGATGGCCCCACGCCGGTTCTGATGCGCAGCTTTGTTCATGGCTGGTGGCAGCATGTCGAGGCGACCAACAGCGCAGCGATCTCCAAGCTGATGATTAGCGAGGGCGCCCAATTCCCGGAACTGGCCGCCTTTTACCGCGCCGAGGTGATCGAGCCCGCCCAGCAACTGATCGCCCGGGTGCTGGCCCGGGGCCAGGCGCGAGGTGAATTTCGCAGCGTCGATGCGCAATACGGGCCTTTGGTGCTGCTGTCCTCGCTGATTTTTCTGGCGCTGTGGCGCAACTCGGCCACGCTGGCCGGGGTACACGACGGCCAGCTCGACCCGCGGGCCTACCTCGACACCTTGCTCGATACCTGTCTGTCCGGCCTGTCCATCCCTCCCGGCACCGCCCCAAGCGCCGCCTGACCTGCTGTTGTTACCACCATGCCCTCCAAAAAAATCAGTCTGCTCATCACTGTTCTCGTGCTGCTGGCAGCGGGCGGCGCTTATCAATGGAAACGCATGCACGCACCGGCGCCTGCACCCCTGCCTGCCGCAGGTGCGCAACTGCCACTAGTCGCGCTGAGCGCGGCAGACACAGTGCTGCTGGAAAAAATAGAGCTGCAGCAAACCCTGCCCATTTCGGGCCCGATCAAGGCCGTCAACGCGGCTTTTGTCAAAGCGCGCGTCGCTGGCGAACTGCTCGATTTGCAGGTGCGTGAGGGCGATACCGTCCAGGCCGGCCAAGTGATCGCCCGCATCGACCCGACCGAATACCAGGCGCGCCTGCGCCAGGCGCAGCAGCAGGCCCAATCGGCCAAAGCGCAGGTAGACATTGCCCAGCGCAGCTACGACAACAACCGCTCCTTGGTGGACCAAGGATTTATCTCCAAAACCGCGCTGGAGACCTCGGCCTTCACGCTGGCGGCCAGCCAAGCGAGCTTTCAGGCAGCGCAGTCGGGCGTGGACGTGTTGCAAAAAGCCTTGGACGACGCGGTGATGCGTGCGCCCATTGGCGGCCTGATCGCCCAGCGCCTGGCGCAAAACGGTGAGCGCATCGCCGTCGATGCGCGGGTGGTGGAGATCGTCGATCTAAGCCGCCTGGAACTCGAGGCCAGCCTCAGCCCCGAAGATTCAATGCAGGTGCGTATCGGCCAAAGTGCCCAACTGCGCATTGACGGCGCCGAGCAGGGTATCAGCGCCCGTGTAGCCCGCGTCAACCCAAGTGCCAGTGCTACCAACCGGTCGGTGGTGGTCTACCTCAGCGTCAACCCCCACCCGCAACTGCGCCAAGGTCTGTTTGCCCAGGGGAGCCTGGCCACTGGGGCGCAAAACTTGGTCGCGCTGCCTCTGAGCGCAGTGCGCACCGACAAGCCCCAGCCCTATGTGCAAGCCATTGTGCAGGGCAAGGTGGTCCACTTGCCCGCCACCATGGGCATACGCGGCGAGTACCAGGGCCAAACCATGGTGGCGCTGGAGGACATGGAGCCTGGCCTGCGCGTGCTGCGCGGCAGCGTGGGCCCCTTGCTGGCGGGCACGCCGGTGAACATCGACGAGGCGAAGAAATAGCCTATGTGGTTCACCCGCATCAGCCTGCATAACCCGGTCTTGGCGACCATGATGATGCTCGCCCTGGTGGTGCTGGGCCTGTTTTCCATGCAGCGGCTCAAGGTCGATCAGTTTCCCAATATCGACTTTCCAACGGTGGTGGTGATCACCGAATACCCCGGCGCCGCCCCGGAAATCGTCGAGAGCGAAGTTACCAAAAAAATGGAAGAGGCGGTCAACTCGATTGCCGGCATCAGCTCCCTGACCTCGCGCAGCTACGAAGGCCAGTCGGTGGTGGTAATCAGTTTTGACCTGACCATGGACGGGCGCAAAGCCGCGGACGACGTGCGCGAAAAAGTCGCCTCGGTCAAGCCGCTGCTGCGCACCGAAGTCAAAGAGTCGCGGGTGCTGCGTTTTGACCCCTCGGCGCGGGCGATCTGGTCGGTGGCCGTGCTGCCCGACGGCAAAGGCCCGCAGCTCAGCGCCGTGGAGCTGACCAACTGGGCCCAGCAGGTATTTAAAAAGCGCCTGGAAAACGTGCCCGGTGTCGGCTCGGCCACCGTGGTAGGTGGATCGCAGCGCGAGATCAATATTTACCTCAACCCGCAGGCCATGGAGGCGCGCGGCATCACGCCGGACCAGGTGGCCAATGCGGTGCGCAATGAAAACCAGGACTTGCCGCTGGGCAGCATCCGCTCGCTAGAGCAAGAGCGCGTGCTGCAGGTGAGCGGTCGCCTCAAGCGCCCCGAAGATTTCAAGAACATCATCGTGGCACGCAAAAACGGCGTAGCCGTCACGGTCGGGCAAGTGGCCACGGTCAAAGACGGCCCCCAAGAGGTGGAAAACCTGGCGCTGTACAACGGCGAGCGCACCTTGCTGCTGTCGGTGCAAAAAGCCCAGGACGAAAACACCATCGCCGTGGTCGACGGGCTGGAAAAAACCCTGGCCCAGGTCCGCAAGCAACTGCCGCCGGGTATTCGGCTGGAAACCATTGCCGACGGTTCGCGGCAAATCCGGGTGTCGGTGGACAACGTGAACCGCACTTTGGTCGAGGGCGCGGCGCTGACGGTGCTGATTGTGTTTTTGTTCCTCAACTCCTGGCGCTCGACCATCATCACCGGCCTGACGCTGCCCATTGCGCTCATAGGCACGTTTTTGTTCATGTACATGCTGGGTTTTTCCATCAACATGATCAGCATGATGGCGCTCAGCCTGTGTGTGGGCCTGCTCATTGACGATGCCATCGTGGTGCGCGAGAACATCGTGCGCCATATCCAAATGGGCAAGACGCCCTTCCAAGCGGCGCTGGACGGCACCGAGGAGATTGGTCTGGCCGTGCTGGCTACCACCCTGTCCATCGTGGCGGTGTTTTTGCCTATCGGCTTTATGGCCGGCATCATCGGCAAGTTTTTCCACGAATTTGGCCTGACCATTGTGGTGGCGGTGCTCATTTCCATGTTTGTCAGCTTTACGCTGGACCCGATGCTCTCGAGCATTTGGCACGACCCCGCCATCCACGCGCACGGGCCAGGCCAAGCGCCGGTCACGCTGTATGACAAAACCATAGGCCGCGTGACCGGCTGGTTTGACCGGGGAACGGATTATTTGGTCGAGGTCTACCAGTCGATTCTGCGCTGGTCGCTGGCACATAAGCTGCCCACCTTGCTGCTGGCGCTGGGCATTTTTATCGGCAGCGTATTCATGGTGCCCTTGCTGGGCACGGAATTCGTGCCCAAATCGGATTTTTCAGAAACGACGATCAACTTTTACACGCCGGTAGGCTCCTCGCTGGAGGTGACCGAGGCGCGGGCGCGCCAAGTGGAAGCCATCGTGCGCGAGTTCCCCGAGGTGCGCTACACCCTGACCACCATCAACACCGGCAACGCCCAGGGCAAGATGTACGCCAGCACCTATGTGCGCATGGTGGACCGCAAGGCGCGCAAGCGCGGCATAGAGGACATGTCGGTGCTGATGCGCGAGCGCTTGCAGCATGTGCCAGGCATTACGGTAACGCACATCGGCCTGGTGGACTCGGTCGGCGGGGGCAAGCAAATCACGTTTTCGCTGATTGGCGCCGACACCCAGACCCTGGAGCGTTTGGCCCAGTTGGCCATGCCCAGGCTGCGCGCCATCCCCGGCCTAGTGGACCTGGATTCGAGCATGAAGCCCAACAAACCCACGCTGGAGCTGCGCATCAAGCGCGAGGGCGCCTCGGACCTGGGGCTTTCGCTGTCCCAAATCGGCAGCAGCCTGCGCACTTTGGTGGCCGGCCAGACGGTGGGCAATTGGCGCGCCCAGGACGACCAAACCTATGACGTAAATGTGCGCCTCCAACCCCAGGCGCGCGACAACCCGGCCGATCTGGAACGTATGCCCCTGGCCATGGGCAGCAACCCGGACGGCAGCAACCACACCGTGCGCCTGAACCAGGTGGCCGATCTGGTCGAGAGCACCGGCTCCAACCAAATCAACCGGCGCGATATGCAGCGCGAGGTCTCGATCAACGCCAATGTCAGTGGCCGCTCGGCTGGCGAAGTCTCCAAAGACATCCAGGCCGTGATGGACAGCATTGCCATGCCGCCAGGCTACAGCATGCAATTTAGCGGCTCGACCAAAGACATGGGCGACTCGTTTGGCTACGCCGTTTCGGCGCTGGCGCTAGGCATTGTGTTTATTTACATGATTTTGGCCAGCCAGTTCAAAAGCTTTTTGCAGCCCTTGGCGTTGATGACGGCCTTGCCGCTCACCTTGATCGGCGTGGTGCTGGCGCTGATGGCGTTTCGCTCCACCTTGTCGATGTTTTCCGTGATTGGTATTTTGATGCTGATGGGCCTGGTCACCAAAAACGCGATTTTGCTGGTGGACTTTGCCATCCGCGCCCGGGCGCCCGGGGTGGACGCGCAGGGCCGCGTGGTTCCCGGCTTGGAGCGCAACGCCGCCTTGTTGCTGGCAGCCAAAGTGCGGCTGCGCCCGATTCTGATGACCACGTTGGCCATGATTTTCGGCATGGTGCCGCTGGCCTTTGCACTCTCCGAAGGCTCGGAAATGCGCGCCCCCATGGGCCAGGCGGTGATCGGCGGGGTGATTACCTCCTCGCTGCTGACCTTGGTCGTGGTGCCCGTCAGCTACTGTTATCTGGATGATTTAGGTCAATGGGTGCGCCGGATCCTGGGCTTGCCTGGCCCCGAGGCCACCGCGCCTGCACCGCTCGACCGGTAAAATCGGCCTTCTTTGAACCGTGCCCCCGAAAGCCCAGCCATGAACCTCTCCGACGTCGCCCACGCCCGTTTCAACATGATCGAACAGCAGATCCGGCCCTGGAATGTGCTAGACGCCGACGTCCTGTCGCTTTTGGCTGACGTGCACCGCGAAGCGTTTGTGCCTGCGGCCCACCAGGCCCTGGCCTTTGCCGATATGGAAATCCCGCTGGGACACGGCCAGTGCATGCTGGCCCCGCGCCTGGAAGCACGCATGCTGCAAGACCTGCAAATCCAGCCCGAAGACAAGATTTTGGAAATCGGCACCGGCTCGGGCTTCATGGCAGCGCTGCTGGCGCGCCAAGGCCGCAGCGTGCTCAGCCTGGAGTGCATTCCCGAGTTGGCGGCCACAGCCAGCCTCAAGCTGCGCCAGGCCGGTGTGTTGAATGTCGAGGTGCGCGTGGCCGATGGTGCCAAGCCCTTGGCCGGCAGCGACCGCTTTGACGCCATCGTGCTCAGCGGCTCGGTGGCCAAAGTACCGCAGCATCTGCTGGACCTGCTGGCCGTGGGTGGGCGCTTGATCACCATCGCTGGCGAAGAGCCCATCATGCAAGCGCATCTGTTTACCCGCGTCAATGACACGGACTTGCGCCACACCACTCCCTGGGACGCCAACGCACCACGCCTGCAAGGTTTTGCACAAGCGTCTCATTTCCGCTTCTAAGCGCTCCTGATTTTTATTTTTTGTTGGAAAACACGCCCCATGAACCGCCCTACCTTCACACCGCGCCTGCTGCCCATGGTCTTTGCTTTAGGGATGGCCTTCAACGCCCACGCCCAAAGCTTGGTCGACCTGTACAGCGCCGCGCGCAGCTACGACGCGGGCTTTCAATCCGCCAAAGCACAGTACGACGCCAATCTGTTCAAGGCCGAACAAGCCCGCGCACTGAATCTGCCCAAAGCCAGCTTTAGCGCAGGCTGGAACTACACCAATTTTGAAAGTGGCGCGCTGCGCGCCGACCGCGCGTTTGACGCGCAAACGGCCACCCTGAGCGGCTCGCAAAGCCTGTACCGCCCGGCAGACGATGCCACTTACCTGCAAAGCCAAAAAGGTATTGCGCAAGCCAGCGCCGCCTTGCGCGCCGCCGAGCAAGACCTGATTATTCGCCTGAGCCAGGCCTACTTTGACGTATTGGCGTCCACCGACAGCCTGGAATTTGTCAAAGCGCAAAAAGTGGCGGTGCAAGAACAACTGGCCTCGGCCAAACGCAACTTTGAAGTTGGCACCGCCACCATCACCGACACCCGCGAGGCGCAGGCGCGCTTTGACCTGGTGCTGGCCCAGGAAATCGCCGCCGAAAATGATTTGCGCGTCAAAGTGCTGGCGCTAGGGCAACTGGTGGGCAAGGCCGACGTCAAGCCGCTTGCCGTGGCCGAAGGCCTCAATCTGGCCAACTTTGCACCATCGAATCTGACCCAGTGGCTGGACCAGGCCGACAGCGCCCACCCGGCCTTGGCGCAACTCAAAATCGCCCTCGAAGTAGCACAACTGGAAACCAAAAAAGCCCAGGCCGCGCATTTGCCCACCGTCGATCTGGTGGCCAACTACCAAGCGGCTAACAACAACGGCTCCTCTACCAGCGCCATGGCTTATGTCACCAACGCCACCACCATTGGCGTGAGCATGACGATTCCGCTGTTTGCCGGCTACGCCATCCAAAACCGCGTGCGCGAGACCTTGTCGCTGGAAGAAAAAGCCCGCGCCGACCTGGATGCAGCCCAGCGCACCATCGCCCAGGCCACCCGCACGGCCTATATGGGCCTGGAATCCGGCCTAGGCCAGGTGCGCGCTTACGAAGCGGCCGCCCTGAGCAGCCAAAGCGCCCTGGACGCGAACAAGCTGGGCTACCAAGTGGGTGTGCGCATCAATATTGATGTGCTGAACTCCCAAAGCCAGCTCTTTGACACCAAGGCCAAGCTGTCCAAAGCGCGCTATGACGTGCTGCTGGGCAATTTACGCCTGCGCCAAGCCAGCGGCACCCTCCAAGCCGACGACCTGCAGGCGATTAACGCCGTTTTGCGCTAAACCCAGGTGTGGCGCTGCGCAGCCTCGACGCGCTGCGCCAAAGCCGCGCTCAGGCGCAGCACCGCACCCCGGTGGGCTTGGGCAAACGCCCAGGCGGCGCTGCTGGCCGTCTCTAGCGCGGCGGGGTCTTGCACCAGGGCCAGGGCGCTATCCAAAGCGGCAGCCATGTCGGCTTGCTCCAGGGCGGCACCGGCTTCTTGCGCCATCTGCGCAGCCTGGGCGAAGTTAAAGGTGTGCGGTCCCATCACCACCGGGCAGCGGCAAGCGGCGGCCTCGATCAGGTTTTGGCCGCCCAGTGGGGCAAAGCTACCGCCCAACAAGGCGACGGCACTGAGCCCATAGTAAAAAGGCATTTCACCCAGCGTATCGCCCAGCCACACATCGGCCTGCGAAAACACACTGCCATCAACCGAGCGGCGCGCCACCGTCAGACCTGCCGATTGCAGCAGCTGCGCTACCGCATCAAAACGCTGCGGATGGCGCGGCACGATCAGCCATTGCACGGCAGGCAGCACATCGCCGCGTGCTTGGCGTGCACGCCATGCGTCCAACCACATGCGCTCCTCGCCCTCGCGGCTGCTGGCCAGCAAGACGACCAGGCGATCCAGGCTTTGGCACAAGGCCTGCCCTTGCTCCCATTGCGCCGGATCGGGCTCGATATCAAATTTGATGTTGCCCGTCGGCGCCTCGGGCGATGCGCCCAGCGCCCGCAGGCGCACCGCATGCTCTTGGCTTTGGGGCCACACAGCCGCCAGATGGCGGTACGCCGGCACCGCCAATGCTGCCAAGCGCTGCGCCTGGCGCAAGGATTTGGCGCTTAGGCGCGCATTGACCAAATACAAAGGCGTTTGGGCCGCATAACAGGCTTGCACCCAATTGGGCCAAACCTCGGTCTCTAACAGCACGCCCCAGCGCGGCCGGAAATGGCGCACAAAGCGCGCCGTCGCCCCCGGCGTGTCCCAGGGTTGCCAAACCTGCACATCACCGGCGCGCAGCAAGGCAGCGCCCGCCTCGCGCCCGGTCGCTGTGCCGTGGGTCAGCAGCAGGCGCAGGCCTGGCCACTGGGCGCGCCACTGCGCCAGCAAGGGCGCCAGTGCCCGCGTCTCGCCCAGCGATACAGCATGCACCCAGACCAGTGGGCCCTCGGGGCGCACATCGCCGTAAAAGCCAAAACGCTGGGCCAGGAATTGCCCGTACACCGGCTCGCGGCGGGCGCGCCAGAGCAGCTTGAGCAGCAGCATGGGCTGTGCAAGCCACATCAGCAGGCTGTAGGTCGCCAGCGCCAAGCGCTCGCTCCAGTGCCCCTTGGGCGACGCGGGCGCGCTCATGCCGGCCTTTCTTGTGCATAGGCCGTCTGCACCTGCTGCCACGCCTGCCAGACCTGCTCCCGCGTGGGCGACTGCGCGCCGCCCACCGCCACTTGGTAGTTGCAGCCGTGGGGCCCGGCGCGCCAGGCGCGGTCTTGGCTAAAGATTTGCACATGCGGCAAGCCCAGCGCCACCGCCAGGTGGCTCAGCCCCGAGTCCACACCGATCACACCCGCGCTGGCCGCCATGGCCTGGGCCAAGGTGTCCAGACCTTGCTGCGGCCAAATCTGCGCCTGCGGCCCCAAGACCTGCGCCCAGCGCTGCACCCGGGCCCACTCGGCGGCCCCCGCGTGCGGCAGGGCCAGCGCCATGCCCGCGTCAATGAGCTGGCGGCCCAGGGCCAGCCAGTCGGCCTCGGGCCATTCATTATCAGCGCGGGTCGTGCCATGGGCCAGCACCACCAAGCGCGCCCCGCACGCTGGCGCCATGGCAGCCGACGCTTCCCAGCGGTATTGCGGTGGCTTGGCCAGTAAGCTGGCTTGTTCGTAGTTGAGCGCACGGGCGGCCAGCAAACGGTAGCGCGCCACCGCATGGATGCGCGCCGGCATAGGCACCATGCGGTCCAGCAGCAAATGCACCGGCCACTCGTAAGCGCAGGCCTGGCTGGCGTTGCCATAAGTAGCCCGAAAACCCAGCGGGCGCAAACGCGTCTGGGCCGCCACCCAGGACGACTTGATCAAGCCTTGAAAATCAATCACCGCGTCATACGCCTCTTGTTTCAGCAGCCGGTGAAAAGCTGCGCGCTCGGCCCGGTGCGCGGCGCTGAAATAGGCTTTGCGCCAGCGCCTTTGCCCAATAGGCAGCACCCGCGCCAGCCCCTGCACCTGGGCCACCAGAGGCGCAAACGCTTCTTCGACCACCCAGTCAATCTGCGCGTCGGGAAACATGGCATGCAAATCAGGCACCACCGCCATGGTCTGAATCACATCCCCCAAGGACGAGAGCTTGACGATCAGTATGCGCATGGCAAAGCGGGGCGGGTGCAGCGCCGCTCAGTGCGCCGCATGCGCAATCTGCGCGCCGGGCAGCACGCTGCGCAGCAGGGCCAGCATGTTGGTCTGGATACGCTCCAGGGCGGCGGCGTCATGGCCCTCAAAACGCAGCACCAGCACCGGCGTGGTGTTGGAGGCGCGCACCAAACCGAAGCCGTCGGGCCAATCCACGCGCAGGCCGTCGATGGTGTTGCACACCGCAGGCGCCTCAAATCGGGCCGCGGCAATCAAGGCGGCCACCACCTGCGGGGCCTGGCCTTCCTGGCAGGCCACATTAAGCTCGGGCGTGGAAAAACTGGTCGGCAAGCTGTGCAAAAGCACGTTGGCATCGGGGACGCGGCTGGCTATCTCCAACAAGCGGCAGCCGGCGTAGGTGCCGTCGTCAAAGCCGTACCAGCGCTCCTGGAAAAAGATATGCCCGCTCATCTCGCCGCCCAGCGGGGCATTGATTTCGCGCATCTTGGCCTTGATGAGCGAGTGGCCGGTGTTAAACATCAGCGGCACGCCACCGGCGGCCGCAATGGCCGGGGCCAGGCGCTGCGAGCATTTGACGTCAAACACAATGGTGCCGCCGGGCACGCGGCTGAGCACGTCGCGGGCAAACAGCATCATTTGGCGGTCGGGGTAGATGTTGCTTCCATCGCGGGTGATGATGCCCAGGCGGTCGCCATCGCCATCAAAGGCCAGGCCGAGTTCGGCGCCCTGGGCCTGTACTGCGGCGATCAGGTCGCGCAGGTTTTCGGGCTTGCTGGGGTCGGGATGGTGGTTGGGGAAATTGCCGTCTACTTCGCTAAAGAGCTCAATGACCTCGCAGCCAATGGCCCGCAAAATGCCCGGCGCCGAGGCCCCGGCGATGCCGTTGCCCGAATCGACCACGATTTTGAGCGGCCGGTCCAGACGAATATCGCCGACGATGCGGGCGCTGTAAGCGGGCAGCACATCGTGCTGGCTGCAGCCACCGCCGTTTTGCAGCACCCAGCTGGCGCTTTGCATCATCTCGCGCAGGGCCTGGATTTCGGCGCCATAAATCGCCTTGCCGGCCAGCACCATTTTGAAGCCGTTGTAGTCGCGCGGGTTGTGGCTGCCTGTCACCTGAATACCGCTTTGGCACAGCGTGCTGGCCGCAAAATAAAGCATGGGCGTGGTCGCTGCGCCAATGTCGATGACCTGTACACCCGCCTCTTGCAAGCCCTGCATCAGGGCCTGTGCCAGCATCGGTCCGCTCAGGCGCCCGTCGCGGCCGACGGCCACGCTGCGCTGCCCCTGCGCCATCGCCACCGTGCCAAAAGCGCGCCCCAGCGCCAGGGCGACCTCCGCGTTGACGGTAGAAGGCACGATGCCACGGATGTCGTAGGCCTTGAAAATGCTGGGGGAGAGGTTCATGAAGTGGGCGCGCCTTGGATGAATGCATGCAGCGCCGGGCGCCGTGGCGCGGATTGTAAAAGGCGGCGCCCGCTCGCCCGGGCAAGCCACACACCGCAGCCACAGATCCGTTTATGGCCACCAAAAGCCGCAGCGCTGCGTATCATGCTGCCATGCGCCGCCATCTTGTCCAACCGCAGCCAACCCAAGGGGAAGACCTGGCGCCTGGGGCTACGGGCTGGTCTGTCGATCTGCCCTACCGCCCGCCGCTCGATGCCGATCACATGCTGCAGTTTTTTGCCCACCGAGCCATCGCGGGCATCGAAACAGTGGACCTGGCACAGCGCCAATACGCGCGCACCGTCACGGTTCATTCGGCAGGCCAAGCGTACATCGGCTGGATGTGCGCCCAATTTCTGGAAGACCGCCCTGCCGTGCGACTGACCATGAGCGCATCGCTGTCGCCGGCGTTTTTGCAGGTCCAGACCTTGTGCAGGCAGCTGTTCGACCTGAACGCGGACCCGCTGGCTTTTGAGCCTTTGCTCAGTTCAGCCTTTCCCGGCAGCGTTGGCCTGCGCGTTGCGGGCACGGTCAACGGATTTGAGCTGGGCGTGCGCGCTATTTTGGGACAGCAAATCACGGTACAGGCGGCCCGCACGCTGGGCACCCGTGTGGCCCAGGCCTTCGGGCACCGGCTACCCGATGCCCCGCACAGCGCCTTACCGACGCTGGACCGGTGCTTTCCCGAGGCGCAGCGCATGGCGCAACTGTCCGGGCCCGAACTGGGTGCTTTGGGCATCGTGCGCCAGCGCCAAGCAGCCATCATCGGCTTGGCCCAGGCGGTGGCGCAGGGCCAGCTGGTTTTGGAGCCGGGCGCCCCGCTGGCCCCGACCTTGGCCGCCTTGCAAGCCATTGCCGGTATCGGCCCCTGGACGGCGCAGTACATCGCCATGCGGGCATTGCAATGGCCCGACGCCTTCCCGGCCGGTGACGTGGCCCTGCACAAAGCACTGGGCTTGCTCAAGCACCCGCAGGCCCGGGCGCTGGCGCAAGAGGCCTCGCTGGCCTGGCAGCCCTGGCGCAGCTACGCCACCATCCGGGCCTGGAGCCAATTGGCCGCCAAGCCTGCCCCTTCCAACACCCCGACCCCCAAGGTGTCACCATGAAACCCATCGCACCACAGGCCGTTCAGGGCCAATTCGCCAGCCCCTTGGGGGCCCTGCACTTGCTGGCCAGCCCGCATGGCTTGCTGGGCACCTGGTTTGAAAGGCAAGCGCATCTTCCCGATCTGCGCAGTTACCCGCGCCAAGACGCGCATCCGCTGATCGTGCTGGCTTGCCAGCAGTTGCAGGCGTATTTCGACAAAAAGTCCACGCATTTTTCCGTGCCGCTGGACGCCAGCGCCGGCACGCCTTTCCAGCAATCGGTCTGGACAGCTTTGCAAGAGATCGCCCCGGGGCAAACCAGTAGCTATGGCGCCTTGGCCCACACCCTTGGCAAACCCAAGGCGGCGCGGGCCGTAGGGGCGGCCGTGGGGCGCAATCCCTGGAGCATCATCGTGCCGTGCCACCGCGTGCTGGGCGCGGGCGGGGCGCTCACCGGCTACGCGGGCGGCCTGGACCGTAAGATCGCCCTGCTCCAACTTGAAAGTGCCATTTGACCTCTGCTGCCACGCCTTCCCCCGACACCACGCTTGCGCCCGATTCGGAACCCTCCTGGATATTGGAGTTCATCGCACTGGCGGCCATTTGGGGCGCATCCTTTCTGTTTACCCGCATCAGCACCGTTGCCTTTGGCCCCTTGGCCACCGCTGGTTTGCGCGTGGGCATCGCCGCACTGGTATTGGTGCCGCTCATGCTGCTGCGCGGGCATGCCGGTGCTTTTGCCCAGCACTGGAAAACCGTGCTGCTGGTGGGCGTGAGCAACTCGGCCATTCCGTTTGTTTGCTTTGCTTTTGCGCTGCAGTCGATTTCGGTGGGCTTGTCGTCCATCCTGAATGCGACGGTGCCGCTCTTTGGCGCCTTGATCGCCTGGATGTGGCTGGGCGAGCGGCCCGGCGGTTCGCGCAGCGTGGGCCTGGCGCTGGGCTTTGCCGGCGTGGCCCTGCTGGCTTCGCAAAAAACCGGCGTCGCCACCGGCCAGCTGGACATCGCCAGCGCCTTGGGCGTGCTGGCCTGCTTGTTGGCCTGCGTTTGCTATGGCATTTCGGCCAGTTTTACCCGCCGCTACCTGGAAGGCGTGCCCTCGCTGGTGGCTGCGACGGGTAGCCAGGTCGGCGCCACCTTGGTGCTGGCGCCGCTGAGCTGGTGGTTTTGGCCCGCCGAGGCGCCCAGCCACAGCGCCTGGCTGGCGGCCACGGCCCTGGGCGTGCTGTGCACGGGCACAGCCTATATTTTGTATTTCCGCCTGATCGCCATTGCCGGGCCCTCGCGGGCGCTGAGCGTGACTTTTGCCATTCCGGTGTTTGCCGTGCTGTATGGCGTGGTGCTGCTGGGCGAAACCGTCAGCGCCTGGATGCTGGGCTGCGCCCTGGTCATCGTGCTGGGCACCAGCTTGTCGACCGGGCTGTGGCAACTGCCGCTTGCGCGCAAGCCCGAAGGCCAGCAGCCCTAGCCGCGCGGGTGGTGCTGGGCGTGCAACTGGGCCAGGCGCTCGCGCGCCACATGGGTGTATATCGTGGTGGTGGAAATATCGGCATGGCCTAGCAGCAACTGCACGGCGCGCAAATCGGCGCCGTGGTTGAGCAAATGCGTGGCAAATGCATGGCGCAAGGTGTGCGGTGACAAAGGTGCAGTGATGCCGGCCAGCACCGCGTATTTTTTGATGAGCATCCAAAACATCACCCGCGACATAGCCCCGCCGGCCTGTGCGCCCTTGGTCGTCACAAACAATGCATCGGTTTGCCGCCCGGCGAGCAAAGTGCTGCGGGCCTCGCCCAAATAAGCGCGCAGCCATTGGCTGGCCACCTCGCCGTAGGGCACCAAGCGCTCTTTGGAGCCTTTGCCCATGACGCGCACCACGTTGTCATTGAGGCCCAGGGCAAAGACTTGCAGGCCGACCAACTCGCTTACGCGCAGGCCGCTGGCATAGAGCAACTCCAGCATGGCGCGGTCGCGCACGCCCAGGGCGGTGCGCACATCGGGCGCGGCCAGCAAGGCCTCGACCTGCGCCTCGCTCAGCGTCTTGGGTACGCGCAGGGCCTGCTTAGCCCTTTGTAGCTTGAGCGTAGGGTCGGCCTGAACCAGGTTCTGGCGCAAGGCCCAGCGGAAAAAGCGCTTAAATACCGTCAGGCGCCGGTTGGCCGTGCTGGCTTTGGTGGCCTCGTGGCGCGCTGCAAAAAACTGCTGCAATTGCAGCTCGGTGCAGGCGATCAGGGCCTGGCCAGGCAAAAAGCGGTGCAATTGCAGCAGATCGCGCCGATAAGCCTGCAAGGTGTTGGGAGAGAGGCCCTCCTCCAACCACAGCGCGTCGGCAAATGCATCGATCAGCCCGTCGCCTGGCGCGTCCAGCGCCGCCTTGGCCACGGCCCCGCTCAATCGAGCTTGAGCTTGGCGCTGTCCACCACCTGCTTATAGACGGCGAACTCGGCCTTGATTTGTTCGGCAAACTGCTCGGGCGTGTTGCCGACAATGAAGGATCCGGTGTCTTCGATGCGCTTACGCACGGCCGGGTCTTCCAGGGCCTTGCGCACGGCGCCGTTGATCTTGTCCACCGTCTCACGCGGCATGCCTTTGGGGCCGTAAATGCCATAGAAAGCCATGCGGTTCACTGGCTCCAAGCCCACTTCCTTGAAGGTGGGCACCTGCGGCAGTTGCGCCAGGCGCTGGGGTGCTGCCACTGCGATGGCCACCAGGCGGTTGGCCTGGATATAGGGCAGCGCCGAGGGCATGTTGTCAAAAATCATGGGCACCTGGCCGGCCACCGTGTCGGTAAGCGCTGGGCCGGCGCCACGGTAAGGAATGTGCAGCACAAACACACCCGCCAGATTTTTGTACAGCTCCATTTGCAAGTGGCCAATGCCACCGGTTCCTGAGGAGGAATAGGAATACATGCCCGGGTGTTTTTTAAGCTCTGCCACAAAGCCCTTGTAATCCTTGGCCGGGAAGCTGGGGTGTACCGCAATCACATTGGGCGTGGCCGCAATATTGATGATGGGTGTGAAGTCGGTCAGTGGGTTGTAGGGCGTCTTGGGGTTGATGGCCGGATTAGCCGCCACCGTCGAGACGGTGGCCACGCCCAGCGAATAGCCGTCAGGTGCCGCTTTGGCCGTGTCGGCCGCGCCGACGATCCCGCCCCCCCCGGCCTTGTTTTCTACGACAACGGGCTGTCCTAACACTTTGGCCATGGGCTCGGCGATGACGCGGGCGATGATGTCGGTGGTTCCACCCGGCGCAAACGGCACTTGCAGCTTGATCGCTCGGCTGGGGTAAGCCTGCGCCCAGGCGCTGCCGGCCGAGAGCAATGCGCTGGCCACCAGGCCCCAAAGTACAAAAGTCGATCGCTGCATGGCAAAACTCCAGTAAAGAGGTGAAAACAAAGGCCAATACTACAACGCCTGCCAGGCAGCGCCACTGGTATCCTGCGGCCCGTGACTTACGCCCTTATTTTGCTGCCCGAGTTTTCGCTCATTTTTCTGGGCTACCTCATTTGCCGTACCACGGCCTTAAACCGCAGCGTTTGGAGCCAGGTCGACGCGCTGGTGTACTACCTGCTCTTTCCCACGCTGCTGTTTCATTCGATCATCAAAAGCCACCTCGACCTGGCTGACGCCTCGCGCCTGCTCACCGGCGGGCTGCTGATTTTGGCCAGCGGCGTGCTGCTGGCCTACAGCTTGCCGTACCTACCCGGCCTGCGCCAGCACATCCAACGCCGCGAGCATGCGGCGGCAGCGCAGGTGGCTTTTCGCTTTAACTCCTTTATCGGGCTGGCGCTGGCCGAGCGCCTGGGCGGGGCGCAGGGCTTGCTGTCGATCGCCGTCTTGATTGGCTTTTGCGTACCCCTGGCCAACGTGGCTGCGGTTTGGCCCATGGCGCGCGGCAATGAACGTGGCTTTGGTGGGGCGCTGCTGCGCAATCCGCTCATCATCGCTACCAGCACCGGGCTGGCCTGCAATCTGCTGGGGCTGACGCTGCCGCACTGGCTGGAGCCTACGGTTGCGCGCATTGGCGCAGCCTCGTTGGCCCTGGGCTTAATGGCTGCCGGCGCCGGCATGCAACTGCAATCGCTGGCGCGGGCCAAAGTGTTGGGTGTGGGTTTGTTGGCCATCCGCCACTTGCTGCTGCCTTTGCTGGCGCTGGCGCTGGCCTTTGGGCTAGGCCTGAGCCAGGCCCACGCGGCCATTTTGCTCACCTTTGCCGCCGTGCCCACGGCCGCCAGCGGCTATGTGCTGGCCAGCAAAATGGGCTATGACGGCGGCTATGTGGGCGCGCTCATTACCGTGTCCACCTTGCTGGGCATGGCCAGTTTGGGGCTGTCGCTGGGGGTGTTGCTGCCTTTGTACACGGCCTGAGACCCTACGGCCTGGCAGCGGTGGGCTTAGCAGCTTAATTAACTGGGCAGCGAAGGCGTTTGCGCCAAAGCCCAAGCCACATGCTCGCGCACCAAGGCTTCGCGGTGCTGGCTTTGGCGCTGCAGCGCGGCACGCAAGCCTTCGGGCTCGGGCCCGCTGCGCAAGGCATTGCCTGCGGCCACGGCTACATTGCGCAGCCAGCGCACATGGCCGATGCGCCGGATGGCGCTGCCTTCGGTGCGGCTTAAAAACTCCGCCTCACTCCAATCGAGCAGGGCTGCCAGCGGCTGGCCGTTCAGGCCCGGCCGTGCGGCAAAGTCGGCCAGCGTGCTGGGGCGGGCGTATTTGTTCCAGGGGCAGATGCTTTGGCAGTCGTCGCAGCCATAAATGCGGTTGCCCAGCAGCGGGCGCAGCGCCTCGTCGATGGGGCCGGCGTGCTCGATCGTCAAATACGAAATACAGCGGCGCGCATCGAGTTGGTAGGGCGCCACGATGGCCTGCGTTGGGCACACGCTGATGCAGGCGCTGCATGTGCCGCAGTGCGGCTGCACCGGCGCAGTAGGCGCCAAGGCCAAATCCACAAAGATTTCGCCCAGAAAAAACATCGACCCGGCCTCGCGGTGCAGCACCAGGGTGTGCTTGCCACGCCAGCCCAGGCCGCTGCGCGTAGCCAGCTCGGCCTCCAGCACGGGCGCCGAATCGGTAAACACGCGGTGGCCCAAGGGCCCCAGATGCGCAGCCAGGCGGTCGGCCAGGCTTTGCAGGCCCCGGCGCAATACCTTGTGGTAGTCACGCCCCCGGGCATACAGGGCAACCGTGCCGGTATGCGGGGCTTGCAGGCGGGCCATTTCCTGCTCCGGCCAGTCGGGCGAGGTACCCGCTGGCAGGTAATCCATGCGGGCGGTGATGACGCTGAGCGTACCGGGCAGCAGCTCGGCGGGCCGGGCGCGGGCCAGGCCGTGGCGGTGCATATAGGCCATGCTGCCGTGAAAACCGGCCTCCAGCCAGGCCAGCAATCCGGGCTCGGCGCTGGACAAATCCACCCCCGCCACGCCGATTTGGGAGAATCCAAGCTCCTGCCCCCAGGCTTGCAGCTGCGCCATGTCCAGCACGCGGGCTGCGGGGGTGCTAGTCTGCGCGTTATGGATGTTCACGCCTTGATTGTAAAAACCCCGCCATGGCCGCTGCGCTGGCCCGACGAAAGTGCCACGGCCGCCTTTGCCCGCCAGTTGGCGGCGCTGCCTGCGCTGGCCGATGCCTTCGTCACCTTACACGGCCCGTTGGGTGCCGGAAAAACCACTTTGGTGCGGCATCTGCTGCAGGCGCTGGGCGTGCATGGGCGCATTAAAAGCCCCACTTACGCGGTGGTCGAGCCCTACGCCCTGCCCGGCCTAGACATCTGGCATTTCGATTTTTATCGCTTTAACGATCCGCGCGAATGGGAGGACGCGGGTTTTCGGGACATTTTTGCCAGCCCCGGCCTCAAACTGGCCGAGTGGCCCGACAAAGCAGCTGCGGTGCTGCCACCGGCCGATCTGGCCATCGCCCTGCACCCCGAGGGCGAGCAGGCCCGCGTGGCCACTTTGCAAGCCCATACCTCCAAGGGCGAAGGCCTGCTGGCGGCGCTGATGGCCTTGGGGCAGGCGCCATGAGGCGGCGCGCGCTGGTGCAAAGCGGGGCCATCGTGCTCTGCCTGGGGCACAGCCTGGTGCGAGGGGCGAGCATCGTCAATGTGCGCATCTGGCCGGCGCCCGATTATTCGCGGGTGACGATTGAATCGGACACGCCGCTCAAGGCCACGCAAACGCTGATCGGCAACCCGCCGCGCCTGGCGGTAGACATTGCCGGCATCAGCCTGAACCCGGCGCTGCGCGAGCTGGTGGCCAAAGTGCGGCCGGACGACCCCAATATTGCAGGCATCCGGGTGGGCCAGTTTTCGGCCGAGGTGGTGCGCCTGGTCATTGACCTCAAGGCCGGCGTGCGCCCGCAGGTCTTTAGCCTGGCGCCGGTGGCTGCGTACCAGCATCGCCTGGTGCTGGACCTGTACCCGCTGCAAGCCATCGACCCGCTGGACGCGCTGATTGCGCAGCACGTGCCCAAAGCACCGGTCACCGAGGCCTCAGGCGCAGTGCCGATGCCCAAACCAGCCAAGCCAGCGGCATCAGGCCAGGCCTCGGCATCCGCGCCAACGGCTGCACCTGCTGCAGCGGCCGCCCCACCTGCAGCCCCACTGCCCAGTGCCCCCGCGTTGGCCCTCAAGCCCGGCGGCAGTCCGGGCGCGTTTATAGGCCCCAGCGCGCCGGTGACCAGCACCGACCGGCTGATCATCATCGCCCTGGACCCTGGGCACGGCGGCGAAGACCCCGGCGCCATCGGGCCGGGCGGCACCCAGGAAAAAGACGTGGTGCTGCAACTGGCGTTTTTGCTGCGCGAGCGCATCAACGTCGCCAGCGTACGCGGCAACCCGATGCGGGCCTACCTCACGCGCGATGCCGATTTTTTCGTGCCGCTGCATGTGCGGGTGCAAAAAGCGCGCCGCGTGCAGGCCGATTTGTTCATCAGCCTGCATGCCGATGCGTTTTTCACGCCCGCACCCCAGGGTGCCAGCGTTTTTGCGCTGAGCCAAAGCGGCGCCTCCAGCAGCGCAGCGCGCTGGATGGCGGCCAAGGAAAACAAGGCCGATGTCATAGGCGGCATCAACGTCAAGGTGAAAGACGCCGAGGTGCAAAGCACGCTGTTTGATATGAGCACCAACGCCCAGATTTTGGACAGCCTCAAGCTGGGCAGCACCTTGTTAGGCGAAATGGGCCGGGTAGGCAAGCTGCACAAAGGCGCCGTGGAGCAGGCCGGTTTTGCGGTGCTCAAAGCACCCGACATTCCCAGCGTGCTGGTAGAGGCCGCCTTCATCAGCAACCCCGAAGAAGAGAAAAAACTGGTCAGCGAGGACTACCAAAACCAGGTCGCCGACGCGCTTATGCGCGGCATCAGCGCCTACTTTGGCCGCAACCCGCCGCTGGCGCGCAGCCGTACGGTGAGCTAGTCGTTCAGGGTGCTGAGGTCTTTGGCGGGCGGGGGCAATTGCAAGGCCTTGATTTCCGCCCACACGCTGGCCTGCGGGCGCAGGCCCCAGGTTTGGAAAAAGCCCGTCAGGTCTTGGCCAGAAATTTTGCAGGCTTTCACCATGAAATAGCGCATTTGGGCCGCCTGGGTAGGGAGATCGGGCAGCTCCTCGCGGGTTTGCCGGTGCAGTTGCTGGAAAAAATTATCGCCAAAAGCCAGCCATAGTTGGTGGAACATATAGAGGCGCACCCACACATCCACCGCATCGGCGTTGAAGTTTTTCTGGGCCGCTGGCAGACGCAAATAAGGCTGCACGGCCCGTGACCAGGTTTTGTCTTGTTGCAGGCGGTTGGGTGTCACTTTGAGCGCCCGCTCGGCGGCCATGGAATAGAGGTTGACCGTCACCTCGCCCAGCGCATCCCAGGTCCAGGTTTGCTGGTGCAAATGGCCCAACTCGTGCCAAACACCCCATGCATCGCCGGCCGTGCCATCGATCAAGGGGGTAAACGCAAACTGGGCGGCACCTGCTGAAAATGCAGCCCGAAAATTGGTCGCGTACATCCAGCCGTCGGTGGCCTGGGTCATCAAAAACGGGTTGGCATTGCGCCGGTGTTTTTCGGACGAGCCGTCCAAGCCGCTGATATCGTCCTCGGCGTCCAAAATGCGATCGGCGGTGCGCAGCACGTAGTCTTGGTCATTGTCTTTCCAGGCCAAGGCGTTTTGGCGCGAAAACACCATGATGCTGCGCTTACTCTGCATCACCACATCGGGCGCGGTGGTGTAAGCCTTGAGCTGGGCTTGCCAATCGGCTTTGGTACTTTGCCCGAGCACATAGTGCGGCGTACGCACAAAACCACTGACAAAGCTGAAAGTGAGTTTATGCAGGCCCAGCGGCGGCGCCGGTGCGGTGTGGCGAAGGTAAACCAAGCCGCCATAGCGCCCTACCGTGAGCTTATTACTTCCAGAGACCAAGAGAAATTCTTGCGGGTCGCCCTGTCCGTCGTAGCGCGAAAAAGTGCCCACCAGCAGGCTGGGTGCAGGGTGCTGGGGGTCCATCGCCCCATCGACCTGCACCGTAAGCTGCGCCCCTGGCGCCGCATACAAACCCGTCGCGACAAAGTCGGCCGTTGGCGTGACGGCCAAACGGTCGGCCTCGTACTGCGATTGCGCGTGTTCGGCCAGTTCGAGCGTCATAGGGGCATCACTGGGGCTCAGCGCCGCGGAGGTCGGCGTAGTGCCACTGACCGGAGCGGAGGCAGCCGCCTGCGTGCCGGTCGAACCGCCGCCGCACGATGCCACAAGCACAAGCAGGCTGCCAAGAAATAGGTGGTTACGCATTGTGCCCTCCCAATCCATTGCCTTTTTGGCAAATGGTTGAGGGATACTAGCACCGAAGCTATTTGGGCGCGGCGCGCATCTGCAACACGGTGCAACCAAAGCGGCGGCGAAACCAAAATGCCAGGGCGCTGGCGCCCGAGAAGCCCAGCAATTGCGCCAACTCGGCCAGGGAGCGGTCGCTGTCGCGGATCTGGCGCAGCGCAAATTCGGCCCGTATGCTGGCCACCAGCGAGGAAAAAGTCTCGCCATCGGCCTGCAAATGGCGGTGCAGAGTGCGCCGGTCGATGCCCAAATGTTGCGCCACCTGCTCGGCAGTGCAGCGCCCGCCCGGCAGCAGCGCACTGATCAGCTGGCGGGTACTGGCCAGCGTCTGGCGCTGCGACCGTGACAAGGCCTGGTCCAAAAACTGGCGCGCAAAGGAGGAAATGCCCGAGGTCTCCTGTGGCAAGGCTTTTTGCAAATCGGCGGCGGCACAAACGATGCCATTGAAGTCGCTGTTAAATTCCAGCGCCGCACCAAACACCGCGCGGTGCGAGGCCATCTGTTGCGGCTGGCGGTGGGCAAAACACACTTTGCGCGCCCGCCACTGCGGCCCGAGCAACTCGACCAAAATCCGGTACATCACGCCCACAGCCAGTTCCATGGACTGGCGCACGCTGCCCGCACTTTCGAGCAGAATTTGCTCGCGAATGATCACCGTATCACCACTGTCTTCAATATGGGTGAGCAAAGAAGTATTGAGCAGGCGCAGATAGCGGCTTAGGGTGTCGAGCGCTTGGCGGGCCGTCGGCTCATCGCGCAAGACCAGGGCGATAGGCCCCAAATTAGACAGGCGCCGGCCCCGGGCCAATTGCAAACCAAAATCCTCCACACCAGCGGCCAAAGCGCTGTCCTCCAACAGTTGGCGCACGGCATTGACACTGATGGGCGTTTCCGGGTCCTCCAGGCAGCGCACGCTCAGACCGGCAGCGCCCATCATGCGGGCCGCGTCCAGCCCCAGCGCGCCGGCCAACTCGACATAGCCGCTTAGGCTGGCGCTGCGGATCACGGCAAGGGGGCGCGGCATAAATGTCCCGAAATAGATATGGAATGTCCCAGAATATAAATCAAACTGCCATGCCAATCAGTATTCTCTGCAGCTACACGCCAAGCGCTGCAAACAGCTAGGCGTGGCCCACACCATAAAGAGGAGACACCATGACGATGCATATTTCCCCCTTGGGCGCAGCCCGCCTGGCACTGACCGCCCTCGCCCTCACTGCCTGCACCTGGGCATCGGCCTGGACCGACAAGCCTGTCAAGATGATTGTTCCGGCACCGCCGGGCGGCACCATGGACGTGGTGGCGCGCATCTTGGCAGACCAGATCGCCGCCGACATCGGGCAAACCGTGATCGTCGAGAACAAGCCCGGTGCTGGCGGCGCTATTGCAGTGCAGTCCATGCTGGCCGTACCGGCCGACGGGCAGACCATCATGGTCACGGCCAGCAATGTGCTGACCGAAATCCCCCACATCATGAAGACCAGCTTTGATCCGCTCAAAGACGTTCGCCCCATCGCCACCGTCGCCCGTGCGAGCATGGTGTTGGTGGGTTCTCCCAGCCTTGCGGCCAAAGATTTTTCCGAACTCACTGCCTACCTCAAGGCTAATCCGGGCAAGCTCAGTTTTGCTTCCTACAGCACGGGGACGAGCTCGCATTACGCCGGCATGATCCTGAACCAGAAGTTCGGCCTGGACCTGACGCACGTGCCTTTTGCCGGCTCGCCACCGGCACTCACGCAGGTCATGGGGGGTAATGTGACCATCATGTTTGACGGCATCGTGACATCTTTGCCTTTTCAAAAACAAGGCAAGCTCAAAATATTTGCGGTGGCGTCAAAAAATCGCTCTGCCCATCTGCCGCAGGTGCCCACGCTGGGCGAATTGGGGCATCCCGAGTTTGACTTCAGTAACTGGCTGGGTATCGCTGCAAGCGCCAAAATGTCGGACGCCATGGCCGACAAAATCAACGCCGCCATCCTGAAAGCGGCCGCCTCGCCCAAGGTGCAAGAGCGCTTTACGCTGGCTGGCTTTGAACCCAATACCAGCCTGAGCCCGGCGCAGTTGTCGCAATCGGTGCGCACGGAGTTCGACCGTAACGCGGCCTTGGTCAAGGCCTTCAATATCAAACCTGACTGATAAATATATGTCACAACAGACCGTCCGTAGTCCCCAGGCGCTCAAGGTACTTCCCCTGACATGCGCGTTGGGGGCACACATCAGCGGCGTTCAACTGTCCCAAGCGGCCCAGGATGGCGGCCTGTTTGACGAGCTGCATGCCTTGCTGCTGGAACACAAGGTGCTGTTTTTGCGCGACCAGGTACTCACGCGCGCCGAGCATGTGGCCTTTGCCAGCCGCTTTGGCAGCCTGGAGGACCATCCGGTGGCCGGCAGCGACCCGGAGCACCCGGGCCTGGTACGTATTTACAAATCGCCGGACCAGCCCGCCGACCGCTATGAAAACGCCTGGCACAGCGACGCCAGCTGGCGCGAAAAACCGCCCATGGGCTGCGTGCTGCGCTGCGTCGAATGCCCGCCGGTGGGCGGTGACACCATGTGGGCCAATATGGCACTGGCCTATGACAAATTACCTGCCCATGTGAAGGAGCAAATTGCGCCTTTGCGGGCGCGGCACAGCATTGAGTCCACCTTTGGCGCGGCCATGCCCATCGAAAAACGCCTGGCTTTGCACGCGCAGTTTCCCGATGCCGAGCATCCGGTCGTGCGCACGCACCCCCAAACGGGCGAAAAAATCCTCTACGTCAACGGCTTTACCACCCACTTCACCAACTTTCACACGCCGGCCAACATCCGTTATGGCCAGGACTACAACCCCGGCGGCGCCGATCTGCTGCGCTATCTGGTGATGCAAGCCTACGTACCAGAGTACCAGGTGCGCTGGCGCTGGCACCCCAACAGCGTCGCTATTTGGGACAACCGCAGCACGCAGCATTACGCCGTCATGGACTATCCGCCCTGCCACCGCAAGATGGAGCGCGCTGGCATCCAAGGCGATACCCCTTTTTAAACGGCGACGGATTGGCTTACCCACCTTTTATGGCGCTGGGCGCCCCACCTGAAAGACTTTGCTTATGAACTTCCTTGACGGCTCTTTGTTCCCCGAAAACCAACAAAAACTGGTCATTACCGCCGCCCCCTATGGCCCGGAGTGGATTCCCTCGGACTTTCCCGAAGACATTCCGGTCACCATGCAGGAGCAGGTTCAAAAGGCCGTGGATTGCTACAACGCCGGCGCCAGCGTGCTGCATTTGCATGTGCGCGAGCTTGACGGCAAAGGCAGCAAGCGCCTGTCCAAGTTCAATGAGCTCATCGCCGGGGTGCGCGCTGCTGTGCCCGATATGCTGATCCAGGTGGGCGGCTCGATTTCCTTTGCGCCTGAGACCGAAGGCGCTGCTGCCAAATGGCTGTCTGACGATACCCGCCACATGCTGGCCGAACTCGACCCCAAGCCCGACCAGGTGACTGTCACCGTCAACACCTCGCAAATGAATGTGCTCGAGCACATGGACCTGGACGACTATGCCGGCACCTCCATGCAAGATCCGCAAATCAACATGGCCTACAAAGAAATGATCGTTCCTGCGGGCCCGACCTGGGCCGAAGAACATATTCGCCGCCTGAGCGCAGCGGGCATCCAAAGCGCTTTTCAGTTTTACAACATCAACAGCTTTGAGACAGTCGAGCGCATGATCCGGCGCGGCGTCTATCAAGGGCCCTTGGTCATGAACTGGGTGGCCATTAGCGGCGGCATGGATGCGCCCAACATCTATAACCTGGCCAATTTTTTACGTGCCACACCCGATGGCGCCATGCTGACGGTGGAAAGCTCGATGCGCAATGTGCTGCCTATCAATATGATGGGTATCGCCATGGGCTTGCATGTGCGCACCGGCATCGAAGACAACCTGTGGACGCAAGACCGCAAGGCCAAAATGAGTACGGTGCGCCAAGTCGAGCAACTGGTGCGCATCGCCAAAGAATTTGGCCGTCCGGTGGCCGATGGCAAAGAGGCCAAAGCGATTTGCAAAATCGGCGTTTTTTACGACAGCGTAGAAGAGACGCTGGCAAAAAACGGTTTTGCGCCCAACCCCATTGCCGGCCGCCAGGGCTACCTGCGCAAGGCCGCCTAAAGCGGCGCACGCTATGGCCAAAGCCATTGTTTTTGACCGGGTGGGTGGGCCCGAAGTCCTGCGTCTGGAACACACCGACGTCGGTGCACCTGGCCCGGGCCAGGTGCGGGTGCGGCACAGCGCTATTGCTGTCAATTTCATCGACATTTACTTTCGTACCGGCCTGTACCCCACGCCGCTGCCAAGCGGGCTAGGCTCGGACGCAGTGGGCGTGGTCGAGGCCGTCGGCGAAGGTGTGCACGACCTGGCCGTTGGTGACCGGGTGGGCTACCTGATCGGCCCCCAGGGGGCCTACAGCGATGTGCGCCTGATGCCGGCGCAGTTTCTCATCCCGCTGCCCGAGGGCATCAGCGACCTCAGTGCCGCTTGCCTGATGATGAAGGGCATGACGGCGCAATACCTTTTCCGCCAAGTGTTTCCGCTGCAAGGGGGCGAAACTATTTTGTACCACGCGGCCGCCGGTGGTGTGGGCCTGATCGCCTGCCAATGGGCTCGCGCTTTGGGCGTCACCATGATCGGCACCGTCAGCACCGACGAAAAAGCCACCATCGCCCAGGCCCACGGCTGCACCCATACCATCGTGACCTGCCGTGAAAACACCGTGGAGCGGGTCAAGGAACTCACCGGTGGCCAGGGCGTTGCCGTCGTCTTTGACTCGGTGGGCAAAGACACTTTGCAAGACTCGCTCAATTGCCTGCGTCCACGCGGTACGCTGGTGAGCAACGGCACCTCCTCGGGCCCGGTGGTCATTGACACGATGCAACTGGCCATGAAAGGCTCTTTGTGGCTCACGCGCCCGGCGATGATGCACTACATCATGCCCCGGGCCCATATGCTGGCCATGGCCGACGAGCTTTTTGGCATGGTGCTCAGCGGAAAGATCAAAAGCGCACCGTCGCACACCTATGCATTAGAAGACGCGGCGCTGGCCCACCGCGCTTTGGAGGGGCGGCAAACGACGGGCTCCACTGTGCTGCTGCCCTGAGCTAAGCCGCCGCGCTGCAAGCGCAGCGGCCCAGACCTCAGGCCAACATGCCTAGTTTGTAGAGGTCAAAGTTCTTGCCATTGGGCAGGACGGTGGCCATGTCGGTGGCCGAGACGCCCATCCAACGTGCCAGTTCGGCGGCCATTTGCTCGATGGAGGTGCTGGGCAGCAGGCGCCCGCTGCCCACTTGCTCGCTGTGCGTTAGACCGATTTGTGGCGCCTTGCCGTAAAAATTGCCCCCGCGTACCGCGCCGCCCATGACCACATGGTGGCTGCCCCAACCGTGGTCGGAGCCGTCGCCGTTGGACGAGAGCGTGCGGCCAAAGTCCGAGGCGGTAAAGCTGGTCACCATCTGGTCCATACCCAGGCCCTGCATGGCATCGTCAAATTCTTTGCAGGCCTGGCTCAGGCGGTTGAGCAGCACCGGGTGCTGCACCGCCAGGTTGTCGTGCAGGTCAAAACCGCCCATGCCCACCAAAAACACCTGGCGGCGCAAGCCCAGAACGGCCTGCTTTTCAATCAGCCGGGCCACCATCTTGAGCTGGGACGACAAGGTGTTGGTAGCGCTGGTCGGAAACCAGGCATTCATGGTGGCGCTGGAGGTGGTGCCCACGGCGGCCAGCAGCGCGTCATAGGTGTTGAGCGCGCTGCGGGTGATCTGGTTGTAATCGCTGGCAAAAATGCCGGTCGGGCTTTGGGTCATCAAGGTCTTGAGCGCGGCGGCAGCGGTGGCGGAGCCAAACAGCGCATTGGCTTTGATAGCGTTGACCGTGCTGGGGCCGGTGGCACTCATTTGGTAGGTCAGCGCCTGCTGGCCCGAGGTAAATACCGCGTTGCCATTGACCGAGATACAGGTCAGCGCCGATTTCGCATTGCTGCTTTGCCACAGGTCGGCGGCGCGGCCGCCCCAGCCGGTGGCGGCGCCCTCGGCTTTGAAGGTCGATTGCCAGTAAGCCTGCTGGTCGTTGTGCGAAAACAGCTTGGGCGGCAGCGGAACCGATTTGGCGTTGTACTGCGCCAGCGTGGTGGGCACGATGAGCGGGCCCACATTCATCACCAAGCCGGCGCGCCCCGCTTCAAACAGGCCTTTGAGCGCCGTCATTTCCGGGTTCAGCGCCATTTGGCGCCCGTCTGGCAGGGCTTTGCTCAGCGCGGTGGGAGCCAAATAGTTGCGGGCCAATGCGATACCGTCGTAATTCGTGCCCAAGGCGATGGGGCCTTTGCGGATGGCGTAGTAGGCGGCGTGGGAATCGACGTCGTAGGGCAAGACCATGTTGTAGTGGTCATTGGCGCCATACATAAAGATGCACACCAGGGCCTTGTAATCGTTGGCCGTCTGCGCGCTGGCCTCGGCGGCCAGGGCCAGCGAGCCCAGCAGGCCGGCGCTGTGGCGCAGCATGTCGCGGCGGGTCAGGGGCAATGCGTGTTTCATTTCTGCACCAAATAGTCGGTGCTGGCCATGACCAGCGTAAGGGCGGCATAAACGCGGTTGAGTTTGCCCGCGTCGGTGGTAGCGGCAATCGAGGTCACCGCCTGCGTAATGAGCGTGGCATTGGCCGCTTGCAGCGCACCGCCGGCCAGGCACTGGTTGAGCCAAGCCACCAAGGCGCTCGGGTCGGTGGCCAGCGTGAGCTCGTAGGTGTAATCGGCCTTGATAGTGCGCGCATTGTTGACCGTGCCGGCCAGATAATTGATATAGCCCACCACCGTGGGTTCGGCACTGATCTGGAACTCCGGCGCCACCCAGTTTTGCGCTGCAATGGCCGAGTTAGGCGGCACATAGCCCGGCCGGAAAAAATTGAACACACTGGGCGCACGCAGCGGCATTTGGCCCAGGGCGGTATCGGCGTCGGTAAGCCCCAGGTTCCACAAGCCGTCGGCATTGCTCGCACCGAAAGTGCGCCCCCACTGCACGATGCGCAGCACCGGCTCGCGCAGCTTGCCAAAGCCAGCCAAAGTGCCTGGCGCACGCGCCTCGGCGTCCAGCCAAATGGCCTGGAACACGGCTCGCAAATCGCCGCGCACGCCAGCGCCATTGTTGGCAAAGACCGTCGATACACGGGCCACATAAGCGCCGCTCGGGTTGCTGGTAACCAGGCGCTGGATCAGCTGTTTGCTGATAAAGGTGGCGGTATTGGGGTGGTTAAACAGAGTGTCCAGCGCAACTTTGAGGTCGCCCGCGCCGTCTACGGTGGTGCGGGCGGCAATCGTCTGGCCCAAAAAACGTTTTTCTTCCGTGCTGTGCAGCGCGCCGGTCAGCACCATGGGCACCACATGGCGGTAGGCAGCGGGCGCCAGTACGCCGCTTGGGTCGTTGGCCGTCGATGCATTCCAGCCGGTGAAAACTTTGGCCAGGCCCTGAATGTCGGTGTTGTCGTAGGTTTCTTGCGGGTTGCCGCTGGCGTCCAGTGCCAAGGAGCCGTCGGTCTGCAAGCGGTACAGGCCGATGGTAAAGAGCTGCATGACCTCGCGGGCGTAGTTTTCGTCCGGCAGTCGGCCGGTGACCGGGTCGGCTTTCTGGTTGCCCTTCATATTGAGATACGAGCCCATGGCCGAGGACAAGGTGATGGCGTCCAACAACGTGCGGAAATTGCCAAACGCGTTTTTCTCGAGAATGTCCCAATAATTGGCCAGCGCGAAGTTTTTCCAGGTCACCGCCCCCAAACCCAGGGACGATACGACGAAGATTTCCGACAAAGCCAGCGCAGCGCGTTGGCGTACCGCGTCGGGCGCGGCGAACAGCTTGTACCAAATGGCATTGGGCCAGCCACCGTCGCCATTGATATTGCCGTTAACGCTGGCGTCAGCAAAGCCTTTGGCGATCAGCCAGTCGGTCATGCTTTGAGATGGCGCCATGTCCATTTGTTCGGCCAGCCACGCCGACGCGCCTTTTTGGGTCATGGCCTCCAGTGCGGCCCGGTTACCGCCCAAGCCCGCCTGGTTGATCAGGCGGCTGGCAGAAGCAGCGTCAGGGAGCGCGTTGGTGGAAACGGGGGCTTGTGCGCCGCCGCTACCCCCACTGGCCCCTGCGCTAGCACTGGCGGTAGATGCGCCTCCTCCTCCTCCGCCGCAAGCGGCCAGGGTGAGCGCGGATGCAGAGACACCCAGCAGGCGCTCGGGGCCGGGATGGGTAGGGAGTAGGTCGGCTTGCGCAGCGCTGGTTTGCATGAACGCGTACCCCAAAACCAAACCCTCGCCACAGGCAATGGATGGGCCGCGACATGCGGGCTGTGGGGACTTGGGTGGGTTAAGTATTACACGAAGCCGTGAACGCCCCGTGGCGGAAGCTGTGTCAGCATATGACATGCTTTTTACCCGTCTTTTTATATCCAATAAAAACAAAAAAATACTTATATATCAACAGCTTAGGCATCTTTTTGTCCAAAATAGAATTTTTGCAATTTGACAAATCTGAGGAAAAAGTGTATCTTTTAGTGTATCTTTTTTAGAGAAAATTGCTTAAAAAATGAGCAAACTCAATGCCCTCAAAATCAAGTCAATCAGCAAAATCGGTATGCATTCTGACGGTGGTGGATTGTACTTAAAGGTGCAATCATCAGCGAAAACTAGCTCAGTAAACAAAAGTTGGATTTTTCGATGGGGAGCAAAAGGCGCAAACACAATGGGGTTGGGGTCGCTCCGAGATGTGTCGCTGTCAGAGGCAAGGGGGTTAGCAAGCGAGTGTCACAGAATGGTTGCTCGTGGACTAAATCCCCGCGATGAACGTGAAAAACTTAAATCTGAACGGCTCGCAAAAGCATCAAGCTCCATCACTTTCATGGCTGCGTCTGAGCAATACATTGAGACTCACCACCACTCTTGGAAAAATGTAAAGCATAAGCAGCAATGGGAGAAAACGCTTGAAACATATGCCCATCCAAAGATTGGAAATGTATCCTGTGCTGATGTGACAAAGGCGCAGGTGCTTTCAATCTTGAAGCCAATCTGGACTGAGAAGCACGAGACTGCAACAAGATTGCGTGGTCGCATTGAATCAGTGCTGGATTGGGCAATAGCTAAAGGCTACAGAACAGAACCGAATCCCGCAGTTCTTAAAGGCAATTTGCAGCCGCTACTGCCTTACTTGCAAAAGCGTCAGCGCATCAAGCATCACAACGCCATGCACTATGACGATGTTCCCAAATTCTTCGCCACGATCAAAGACGATCCAACTATTTCGGCCCGTGCACTGGTGTTTTGCTTACTGACAGCGACAAGAACATCAGAAGCAGTGAATGCCACCTGGAAAGAAATTGACTTTGCGAAAAATACTTGGATCATTCCCAAAGAAAGAATGAAGCGCGGAATTGAGCACCGAGTGCCACTAGCATCTCAGGTGTGTGAGATGCTGGGGTTCATTAAGAGAGCCAACAATGACTTTGTTTTTTGCAGTGAGGTACGAAAAACTAAACCAATTTCAAACATGACAATGTTGCAATTTCTTCAACGTAAAGAAGGGCTGGAGAAGCTAACGGTTCATGGGTTTAGATCATCATTCAGAGACTGGGCTGCTGAAAAAGGAAACTTCGCAAGGGAAGTTTGTGAGCAGGCATTGGCTCACGCATTGAAAGATCAGACGGAGGCAGCTTATCAACGGGCTGACTACTTTGAGAAGCGGACTGCGTTGATGCAGGAATGGGCAGACTACTGCTTTGGCGAAAAAAGTAGATGAATCAGCCCTCGTTGATTCACCTACTCTTTCTGAGAAGCACTAGCTCTTATTGATAAGAGCCAAGATTTCAGACTCACGCCAGCAAGTCGTCTTTGGTCCCAGTTTTATGGGCTGTGGAAATCTGCCTTCTGCCACGCCTTGCCACCAAGCCGCTTTTGAGATTGGCAGGTAGCCAAAAGAAGCTCCCTTCTTGTCACGTACGATATCTTTAACTCTTAATAACTTATCCATAAATAAAAACCCTTAAAAATTGCATCATTAAATTATTGAAATTTATACTTCAATTGATTTTAAGAATTTAATGCCATTAAATTCTCCTCTTCAGTCTCACTACCAACTGACGGACCTGAAATTATTGAAAATCTCTGTGCCGCCCCATCGGAATGGATGCGTATTTTTCCAAAACAAACATACCGAAGTTTCTCATTTGAGCAAAATGCAATTTCAATCCATCCAGAATTCAGAAAAGGGGAAATTGCATCTCTGATATCAGATAATGTTGCATCCTCCTCTTCTGATTCATCCACATTATCCCAATCCTCATTATTCATTTCAGAAGGCAATTTTTTATAATCCACATCATCAGTATCGCAATAACAATGAAACATGGTGTACTTTGTGGGGGAAACTGTAGGATACTGAGAACAATAATCAGAACGAAAAATTGAATTCTCCTCATCGTCAAAAATCCATTTGCCACCCGAAGTATCCCAAACAAAATTATTCAATGCATCTGCAAGCATTGAATAATTAATCTGACATTCGTCTGACTTTGTAAAAGTAAAAACGCCATATGAATCAGCCATAAAATCACCTTTATATAAAGTAAACCTACCACTACCTCAATATTTGCCACACCATGCAACAAATTACTTTCAAATCTCAGCGTAGTCGCTGAAATTGAATCTATGAATGTCGCTTATGAAATCTGATAATTCATAAATCACATCTAGCGACAGATTGCTAAATGGATCGACAGATCAATCTCTGTCAATGCTAATCATCAATATACTGTCTTTATAATGAATATAATTCATGTTTAATTTCTTACTTGTCTTCATATTTGCTCCAAATTTAATTTAAAAATCTAAAATATCAAAAGAATCAATTATCTGATTCAGACTCTAGTTTATTGCAAAACACATTTTTTGATAATCTGTTTTGTGTGGACCACTCAACTTGAATAATCCACTTGAATCTAAATGATCTAATTGACTCAGGACTCAGTATATAGATAAAGGTGCTTTTTGATAATCTATTCTGCGTGGACCACTCATATTTAAATTACCCATCGCGGGACAGATTTCCCTAAATGCAAATATTAATATACCAATTTTGAACTGATTTGATAATGAGTTTATAGTGGACCAAGCATGTTTATAAGTAATACGCTTACAGATTAAGGATTACTATAAAAGGAGTTTTTCTGTTCCAAATTGAACAACTTCTATAGCTAAGGGGCGGCGGTCGAAGCTGGTGCACTCGCCAAAGTAGCCTAGCGAATGTGAATTGAATGCTTTGAGCGATCCAACTTGCGAGCTACTTGCAGCTCAGACAAGTACGAGCATAGGACGCAAAAGTTCAATGGGATAAGCTGACATCAGTCAGTGCTAACACAATTAGAGCGTTAGACTGAACAAAGTGCTTGACAGATCAGTGTAGTTGATTCACAGTTGAAGACGTGTGGACCTTAATATTAATTATGAAAAATACTCATTGATATGAAAAAAACAATAAGTAAATTAAATGAACATTATTTCATAATTTCATTTTTACTGGCGTCAGGTTTCGCCAACCCCGCCGCTAGTCAAGATATAATATATCGATGCGGTAAAGAATACACAAATATTATAATTGATCGCAAATATGGAGAATGTATAAGGATAACTCTTACCGATAAAGAATGGAAAGATGAGAAAATTCGAATGGATTTATTGCATAAGTGCACCATGGAAGCGGCGAAGGCTCCTACTATGGGTGGCGTAAATATCGGCGTTGAAAGTTGCAAAAAAAGGTATCCTGAAATAATTCGATATCAATGATCAATATTTTTATTTAAGATTAAAAAATGCAGTCCTATTAAATGTTTACATAAAAAATATATTGCATACAAAAATATATTGATATAACGACCATAATAGATGGAATCGCAAATGAAAAATCCACCATGGTCACGTGACGAACACATAGTTGCACTTGACTTTTACTTGAAGCATACGCCGCAGATTCCTGGCAAAGAATCAAAGGAAGTAATTCAGCTTAGCGAACTACTAAACAACATTGAAGGCAAGATTCAAGGCGATAGGACTGAGACTTATCGCAATCCTGCAGGTGTCTACATGAAGTTAATGAACTTCCGAAGGTTTGATCCAGGATACAAAGGCGTGGGTCTTGCAAACGGAAGTAAAGATGAACAGGTTGTTTGGGATCTGTACGCAAATAAGAAAGACGAACTTTCAAAGTTGGCTGTACAAATTGCACTTTTCATGGCGTCAAATGAAGTCAAAGAAACGCTACCTGCTTTAGAGGCTGATGAGGAAGAAGGCAACGAAGGACAATTGCTTAGTAGAGTGCATCGCTATCGTGAGCGAGATCGGAAATTAGTCAAAAAGGCAAAAGATAAATTTGCGAATGAAAATGGTCGCATATTTTGTCAAGCATGTGGATTTGACTTTGAAACGAAATATGGTTCAAGAGGTGCAGATTTCATTGAATGTCACCACACTAAGCCCGTTTCTGAACTAGAGGCTAACGGGAAGACTAAAGTCGCTGATCTAGTCCTTCTTTGCTCAAATTGCCATCGCATTGTTCATAGACGCAAGCCATGGCTAACATTCGCTGAATTGAAGGCTCAGTTGCAACATTAGCCAATAAAAGAGTTGTTCGTGAAATACCAAGAACTTCAACACTTCATCGCATCTGAGATGCGAATGTCACAAATCTATCAGCCAATCATGTTGATTGAGTTGCTAAAGAACAATGGTAGTGCATCAGTCAATCAAATCGCTCAAGCAATCCTCAACAAAGACCCAACACAGATTGAGTACTTCTCACTTATAGTGAAGAACATGGTTGGCAAGGTTCTGACGAAGAATCGTGGTATCACGGAAAAGAATAAAGACACATACACTTTGATTGGCAGTGATGGACTCACAACTGATCAAATCAAATTATTGATTGATCTTTGCCAACAAAAGATTGATGAGTTTGAACAAAAGCGCGGCGACAGCGTGTGGAGTCATCGTAGGCGTGGACACAGACCAATTAGTGGATCAGTCAGATATGAAGTTCTCAGCCGTGCGAAGGGACGTTGCGAACTGTGTGGCATTTCTAATGAAGAGAAGATGCTCGAAGTTGATCACATCTTTCCAAAGTCGCTTGGTGGCAAAGATGAACTGTCCAACTACCAAGCACTTTGCTATTCGTGCAATGCTGCGAAACGCAATACAGACGACACAGACTTTCGCTTGTTCAAGACCATGTACGAACATCGTGAAGCGAATTGTTTGTTCTGCGACGTTCAGTCGAATGATAGATCACGTATCGTCAGCGAGAATAATTTAGCGTATGCGATGCGTGATGGATTTCCAGTCACGCACGGTCATACATTGTTCATCCCCAAGCGCCATGTGTTGGACTACTTTGGATTGACTCAGGCAGAGACAAACGCGGTGAATAGTCTCATACAGGAGCAGAAGAAATTATTGCAAGCTAGCGATAAGAGTATTGATGGGTTCAACATTGGCATGAACTGTGGCTCAAGTGCTGGGCAGACAGTCTTTCACTGCCATGTGCATCTAATCCCTAGACGCGCTGGCGATGTTGAGAATCCGCGTGGTGGCGTTAGACATGTGATCAGTGGTAAAGGCTATTACTGAAACCGCATGTGACTCCATGCCCAACGTTTTTTTAATTTTTATGATGTGCCACTCCATCAAGTCTTGATGAATAACATGACGAGGTTGCTATGACTCAAATCTATGCACGAAAAAACTTTCGACTACCCGAAAAAGTTTCAAGCGACATCATCTCACAGTGGCAAGAATTGCTCCACGATGCAGCAATCGAAGGTGGAGGCTTTGATGATATCGATGTTTTTTACTCTGAAAAAGAAAGAGTCATCGGGGTAAGCGTTCCGATTGAGAATGACCTTATGCTGACACTTGAAGCTGGCGCCATTCTTGGCTACGTTACAGCTGAAGTGAACAGATCAGAGCTATATTCACTAGAGCGCTGGATGTCGGTTCATGACGAAAATGGTGATGTGATTGAGTCGACACTTTGATTTCGGTAATAGGATGAAGTAACGATGTTGAGACCCCACGTGGTGGCGTTAGGCATGTGATCAGTGGCAAGGGGTATTACGAAGTGAAAGACGAATGATCTTGGCTGACGATAATTCAAATTAACTATGTTGGGTAATGAAATTCAGAGAGATTCGATAAGTGACATCTAAGCACGGTCAGGCATCATTACTAATTTCACAAGGCGTCTTTGCCTCGGTGAAGACGTTTCGTGAATTTGAGCAGCGTGTGTCCAATTTATTTCAGACAAATACAAAGGCTCAAGGTGATGCGTTTGAAATTTTCGTTGAAGCCTATCTAGCAACTCAGCAAATACTGCAATGCCAAGAAACCTGGCTGGTAGGTGACATACCAGTTCACGTTCGGGAAAAACTTAATCTGCCAAACGACTCGAAAGGGATTGACGGCGTCTATAGGTCAATGTCCGATGACTTCGTTCCCTATCAAGTCAAGTTTCGTTCAAATAGACCCGCAATGGGATTCAATGAAGTTGCGCCTTTTCTTGGCATCACAGAACGAGCAAGTGATCGACTATTGATCACAAACTGTGACACCATAGCAATCGATGTCAAGAATAGGACGGGAATACGATCACTGCGTGGTTTTGACTTCGATTCACTAAGCGAAGAGGACTTCTTAGTCATAGAGAACTGGCTCAATAAAAAGCCAGTTAAGCGAAAGCCACTGACGCCAGATCCATATCAAGTCGAAGCGTTAGATGCCATTGCGAAGCATCTTGAACACAACGACAGAGGAACAGCGGTCATGGCTTGCGGCACTGGCAAGACACTCGTGGCATTGTGGGCAGTAGAACAAAGCAATGCAAAAACGATTCTTGTCTTAGTTCCCTCGCTGACTTTATTGCAGCAAACATTAGAGGAATGGAGTGTTCACAACTCGTGGGGTAAAGACTTTTCTTATCTTTGCGTCTGTAGCGATCCTTCAGTAAATCTAAAGAATGATGAGATTGAAATCGATCCCTCAGATGTACCCTTCAGAATCGATACAGACCCTGAGATAGTTAGACGCTACCTAGCCCAAGATAACGGCAAAACTAAGATAGTTTTTTCGACCTATCAAAGTAGCCAAGTTGTCAGCCAAGCGACCAAAGGTGTTTTTGAATTTGACATAGCTGTCTTCGACGAAGCACATAAAACTACGGGATCAGCTGAAGGTAGATTTGCTCTTGCCCTTAGCGATGAAAACGTAAAAATAAAGAAGCGTCTATTTCTAACCGCTACACCAAAGCATTACGACATTAGTAAACGAGATAAAGATGGTGAGTTCAAATTTGTCAGTATGGACGATGAATCGGTTTACGGCAAAAGGGCGCATACGCTTACCTTTGGTGATGCTGCAGCCAAAGGAATCATCTGTCCCTACAAGGTTGTGATTACTTTAATCAATAAGCAAAAAGTTGATGACTTTGCCTTGAAGAACGGAATCACTTTGGTCGAAGGTGACTCTGTCAAAGCCAAGTGGGTAGCGAGTCAAATCGCCGTTAGTAGTGCGATCAAGCACACAATCGCAACAAAAATTATTACCTTCCACAGTCGTGTAAAAACCGCTCGTGAGTTTGCTAGTGGTGAGGTCTACGGAATCAAGAAGTTTGTTGATGACTTTGAGGTTTTTCACGTTCACGGCAAGCAAAAAAGTAATGAACGTAAAGATACGATTTCGAAATTTAGAAAATCTAGTCGCTCAATCATCACCAACGCTAAGTGTCTAACAGAAGGCGTTGATGTCCCAGCAGTGGATATGGTGGCTTTCGTTGACCCTCGTCACAGCAAGATCGATATCGCTCAAGCTGTTGGTAGGGCAATGAGAAAACCAAGAGGCGGAAGTAAAACGGTCGGCTATATCGTTGTTCCCGTTTTTGCTGAAGATGCCACAGAGCAGTCACTTGAAAGAGCAATTAAGAGTGAGGAATTTAACGATGTTGCTCTAATTTTGAATTCATTATTGGAGCAAGATGAAGAGTTGGTCGAAATAGTCCGAGAGTTAAAGCAGGCGAAGGGTCGAGGCGAGGTATTTAATCCACAAAGATTCAAAGAGAAAATTGAGGTTATTGGACCGCTGATTAAATTAGATGAGTTAACAAATAGTATTTACGTCGAAGTTGTCGATCGTTTAGGTGAGTCGTGGGATGAATCATATGGAAAGTTAAAGAAATTCAAAGACGAAAATGGTCATTGTCGTGTTCCACAATTGGATTCAGGCAAGAAATCAACATTAGGTCATTGGGTAGCTACACAGAGACGCGCCAAATTAACTTCAACATTGTCAGAAGACCGTATTAGCAGACTGGACAAACTGAACTTCGCTTGGGATTCATTCGATCAAAAGTGGGAAGAAGGATTCACTGCGCTAGTTGCATTCAAGAAACGAAACGGTCATTGCATCGTCCCAAAAGGATATATAGAAAATGGAATTCAGCTCGGCTCTTGGGTTCGAACCAAACGAGCGAGCAGAAAAGATTTAACTTTGTCAGAAGAGAATATTTCTTCCCTAAATGCCATTGGGTTTATTTGGAAACCCAATGAGGATGCTTGGGAAGAAGGATTTAATGCTCTTGTTGTGTTCAAACTAAGAGAAGGACATTGCCTTGTCCCTAAGGATCATATTGAAAAAGGGTTCAATCTAGCAAGTTGGGTGCGCAATCAACGGTCTCATAAAACGAACTCGAAACTATCAGCTGAGAGGACTCGCCGTTTGAATGAAATGGGTTTCGTATGGAATCAGCTAGAGCAGAAGTGGGATGAGCACTTTCAAGCACTTTGCGTCTTTGAAAAGCAAAATGACCATTGCTTAGTACCAGTCAGTTATACGATAAACGGAATTAATCTTGGGTCTTGGGTACATACGCAAAGGCGTGAATACGGAAGCAAAAGATTGTCTACCGACCGACAAAATAAATTAGAGGTGTTGGGATTCACCTGGAAAATTAAAAATTGAGTTCAAAGTTAGTTTTACGGTTGCTTACTCCAACTGAGCTAACCTCATAGAACGGATACGCTAAGAGTACGCTCTCACAACATGACTGATTACCATTGATTAGCACTGAACTTTCCGCACTATATTGCTGTGGACGTACGAATCACTCTATCCAACCACTGATAGTATTTTCTGTTGTCTTGAGATATCTTGTATACCGTGCTAAGTCCATCAAGCAAAATATCGTCATCGTATTCGACTGAGACTGAGTCAAGGATTTTCTTGGCATATGGCAGGAAAATTTGTGGTGCGCATGGTGGGACATGCAAAATCTCACATCTGCTTCTAATTCCAGCATCAACTTCTTCAAGACGATTCGTGCTGAGAATCGTCAAGTCTGTGCCAAGTGTCTCGTCAAGTTCAATCTTCATCGCATCTGACATAGCAGCTTTACTCATCAAGAACTCTTCAATGATGATGTAGTTGAATTTCTGATCATTGATAGTGAAGTTCTTGTTGATCATCTTGTTTCTCCCATACAAGTCGTGAATGTCAGATGCGTTCTTGAGATCGCTAGATCTGACTTTCTGAAATTGTGCTTCTTTCCGTTCTATGGCGTTTGGTAGCAGTCGCTGAATCAGTGACTTGCCTGTGCCACTTGTTCCATGCAACAGTAATGGCGCTTCAAGTTCTCCACTCGCATAGGCAAACACTACTTCACTGACTTCGCTGTTGGGATAGACGATTTCGTGAATAGATTTTGGCGAGTAATTTTTAATGGTTGAGATGATCATTTTTTGTATTTGGTTAGATGAGTGAGCTGTTGTTGCAGCTCACTCGTTCAAGACTTAGATTGCTTTCTCTCGTGTTGTCGAAATCTCTGCTTCAATACGATGCTTTCTAAAGAGAGTTGTTAGCGAGTCGGCGATTGCATACATGGCTTCGTCTGATGGTTTTCTGTTGAAGCGAATGACGACTGAGTAGGGTTCGTCACTGTGTTCGTCTTCAGCAGCAGCTTCAACATTGAGACTTGCAGACTGTGAGACACGCTCAAGCATGACTGATGCAGCACTTGCTTCAAAATCTTGGCCAGACTTTTCTGGCGCAGTGTCAATCGATACAGTGCTGTCACTGACAGTCTCAGAAGCGCAGGAAACACTTGAATTTGCAGCGTCGTGAGCATCTGTGTGCTCGTCAGTCTGTTCATCGCTCGCAGCGTCTACAGACACTTCTGTGTCTTTTGAGACGCTAGGTAAAGCAGGCGCGGTGACGCTTGCTGAGGGCATCGTCGGTGTCGCTGGCGATGTGTCAGGTTTGCTTGATTTGTCAGACGAGTCATTGCCCCTGAGCAACTTGAGCTGAGCACCAGTCAGATGCGCCATGCTCTCGCCCATTGCGACCATCGCCATGAACACGTCAGGGGGAATCTGCGTGATCTCGTAGATGCTCGTCCAAGACGAGGGCAACAAGTTTGTGGCAGCGATCAAGTCGTCATAGCGTTCGCCAATCGCAAGAAACTTGCGAACTGTTGAGTCTTCAGACTTACGACCCACGTCTTTCAAGAAGCAGTCGTACTCAGACTTTGCGAGCGTGTTTTTCGCTTCAAAAACGATGCGACACATCTCGATTGTTGACTGAGCAGTCTTTACAGCGAATTTTGAATATTCGTTGTAAAGACGCTCACGTGCAGTTACGTGATGCTCGATGACTATTCCATCATCAGTTTCAAAGACACTTATTTGACCAAGACCATTCTCTAACTCAGAAGTCGAAGAGTTATTGTCGATATCAATGTTTGTTCCATTTTGAACAGATTCATTTTGTGTGTATTCAATCATATTAATCCTTAAGCCAAGCCAACTTCAGCACGAATTTTTTTGCTACTAGTCACGAAATGATCTAGTTCGTAACCACATTTCTGATGAATGTCCCCATTTGCATCAAAATAGAACAACGAAGACCATGATCCATTAACTAACATTTCTAAATCGCAGTTGCGCAAGATGACATCATTCTCAGCAACCCAGAACTTATGTATGTTGTCACCAACCAGAGTTGCTGACTCTTCTAAGGCAGCAATAATTGGTTTTTTTATGTTATTTTTTCTGTAATCACACATAGTCCATTTTTCAAATCGTGCATCACCTGCGTTGAACTTGAAACGATAAATTCCTCCAATATGTTTTGCAAGTTCATTCCAATCTACAGTAGGTTTAACCACGCCTGTATGATTTAGCATGTTTGTAGCAGGCATGCTTGAAATGAGTGGCATTGCTGTTACAGGATAATTATTTGATTCAGTTAACCAAACAAAATTCTTTCGCTGCATTAATTTCAACAGTCGCTCGTCTTTTAGAAATCCAGTGGAGTTCTCAAGAATGATTTTCCCACTCTCAATAATTTTGCAGATATGAATACCCTTTGTATAGTGATATACAGACTTGAATTTAGCGCAAGCCATTTTTCGATTTATACGAGCACGAAGTTGCATTTTCTTTGTAGTAGACATAAAAACCTCTATTAAAAATTAGATAAATTGATTATTTTTAGAATTCGATAGATCGTTAGATATGCTCATACGAACCCACAAGATTGAGCGCGATCAAACCATGCAATAGAGTTGCCACATTCATCGTTGTAGATGAAGTAGCGAGCATCTTCACAATAGCCAACATCCCAGTGCGTCACTGATGCAAATGTCAGCTCTTGCTCAAACTCCATCAAGTCACATTGCTTATTAGCGTTGTTTGAACCCACAAACAAGAACAAATCATTTTCTTGCTTGTGAATCTGCTTCTTACCAGTGCAGATGTCACAGTCGCAATAAGACTTCATCATGTTACTTTTACTCATAATTTCCTTCTTTCTTTCAGTTAATATAAAACACAAATTTGAATCAACTATTTGATTCAGACTCTATTATATGCAATACTGCATATTTTGATAATTCAATATTCGTGGACCACGCATCTTGAATAATCAATTGAATCTAAATGATTTAATCGACTCAGTATGTATTATATAGGCTCGGTGATTTTTTATTAATCAATAATATGTGGTCCAGCTAGTTTAAACTAGATGCCATTTTGATTAATATGTTTGTCCATGTAGAATCTCAAAATCGTTCCAAATTGAACAAAACCCATGACCAAACCAAAGCACTCAAAGACACTTGCGTTAAACAAAGAGCCATTTCGACTCTGGTATGAGTTCTTGAAACGGGCTAAGGCGAAGGGAATGAAGGTGTCGAAGGACTACAGTGAGTGGGGAGACACGAGTGTGGGTTTTGACAAGTGGTGGCGAGAGCATGGCGCTAACCTGGTGCCAGTCGTTGCAAATGGCGTCGCTCTAGCTTCAGAAGAGACGCTCCATGATGACAACTACTACCTGTTTGCCATTCCAAAACATCTGTCAGCTCGCCAAACCCGTGTCGAAGCTGAACACTTGATGAAGAAATTGAAGGCTGAACATGGGGAGATCAAACTGAATACAAGATGGCGCTTGACTGAGGGCAAGAGCCTGAGATACGAAGCTATTCGCGCCTACCTGCATGCCATTGACTGCAAAGACAAGTTGATCAAACAAGCAGTGGCTGCTGGTAAGTCAGCTGCTGATGTGAAGGTTGTGGATGTATTGGCAGCATTGCGTCTGTATTACATCAAGAAGCATGACAGATACAAGGGTAAAGGCGACCTGATGCCACAGCGACTGACACATGGTGATGGAGGATACGAGACCGATCCAAGCAAGATCATCGTCAGCGACCATAGTGACCCAAAAGTTGCCACTCAGTCGATCAATGCTGTGCGTGACTATTTGAAGAGAGGTGAAGAGACGATGAAAGCTGTAGCTGAAGGCAGATTTCCTTCTTGATGCCAGATCAAAATCACACTTGCACTGATTTGCTATGAACGCACAACTGTGGACAAAAGTAACTGTTATTGCTGATGCGTTGAAATATTCTTCGATTAGTGAGTGGCGCAAACATAGTTCTTCAGCCTATGCAATTTGTTGCAGAAACAAGTGGAATGAAGAAGCCTGCGCCCATATGTCCAAGAAAAAACAGGCAAACGGATTCTGGACTGACGAGAAGGTTCTTGCTGAATCTCGTAAGTTTTCATCAACTGCAGATTGGGCTGCAACGAGCCCTTCCTCATATGTTGTCGCAAAGCGGAAGAAGCTTGTCCCCACAACAATGCCTAGAGCGTTAGTTCATAACCAATGGACTAAATCACAAGTAGCTAAGGTCGCAAAAGAATTCAAGACTCGTGGAGAATTTAGAAGTACGCAGCCAAGTGCATACTCCATAGCAATTAGCAACGGCTGGCTTGATGATGTCTGCGTTCATATGTTGAACACAGCACCATGGTTTGGTCCCAGAGTAATTAGAGAGTTTTTAATCGCACACGATATAGAATTCATCGCTGAGCATAAGTTCAATACTGATTCAGTGGTCAAAAGATACCCATTTGACTTTTACTTACCGAAGTTAAATTGCCTTATTGAATATCAAGGAAGACAACATAAGGATGGTTGGTTCAAGGATTTAGCTGATGCAAAGGCGATTCAGTTGCGAGATAAATCAAAACGATCATTTGCAGCAGAGCAAGACATAAATTACCTTGAGTTAGATCAGCGAACAAGGAAGGTGTTGTTGGAAACATTACGTTTGGAACTTAAGAAAATTGCTGAGATCGTAGGCGTTAGATACAGTGATGCACCAAGGCAACTTACAGAGGCTGAGTTGAGTGAAATTGAAACAGCATTCAAGTGGAATCATAAGTCAGTAAAAGAAGTTATTGATACTTGTACGTCACTTAAAGAATTCCGTCAGAAGTATCCATCAGCATATGACTACGCTTTGAAAAACGATTTATTGAAGAGCTTGGGTAGTGATCTAGCTAGAATCACAGTGCACGGAAAATACACCAAAAAATATGTGACGGAGGTTGCTGTAACTTGTACCACAAGAAACGAATTCAAAGTCAAAAACAAAGGCGCCTGGGCTGCTGCTCAGCGCAATGGGTGGCTTGATGAAGTATGCGCTCACATGCCAAAGCATGTTCAAAGGAAAAATAAGCAATCTGATCTTTAATCGACATCAGTGGTGTTAAACTAACAGACCCTATCCACAACATATCAATATGACAACACTAAAAGAACTCATTGCACAACGTGAAGCACTTGAAAAGCAAATCGCTGAAGTGCGCCAAACTGAACTTGCAGATGCAATTGCAAAAGTTCGTGCATTGATCACTGAATTTGGACTGACTCAGTCAGACATCTTTGGTGGCACGGCGAAGGTGCGTAAAGTCAAAGATGCAACGAGCAAAGTTGCTGCTAAGTACCGTGACCCGATTTCTGGCAAAGAATGGTCTGGACGTGGACTCGCACCAAAGTGGTTGCAAGGCAAAGACAAGTCTCAGTACCTGATCGCTTGATAGCTCAAGTCTTAGACTGACAAGAAGCCCATGTGAATTGCGTGGGCTTTTTTTATGCGTGAATCACAGCAAATTAACACTCGCTCTGAGCAGCTGGGGATTTGTATCCACATATTTCATCGTGACAGCAGGGCCACTGTGCCCTGCCAATTCCATCAACACACGCACTGAAACGCCCTTGTTAGACAGAGCAGTCAAAAAACCACGCCGTGCGCTATGTGAACTCGCTCCAGCAATCCCAGCACTCTTGTACATGTAGTGAAAGTGCTGAGCGAGCGTAGACGCTGTGAAGCCCCTGTCTGGGTGCTTCTGACTGCTAAACAGTGCACGACTTGTGTCTGTGAATGTCACTGGGACTAGATCTTTGAGCTTGAAGCGCACTTGCAGGTAGTTCTTGATCTCTTCTTGCGCTTTGTCTGACAGAAAGACTGTGCGTCCCTTTGAGCCCTTCGTCATCTGTGCTGAAAGATAGATCTCTTCACGAATTTCACCCTCACTCGTGAGTACATCAGCGAGACGAAGCGCAGCGAGTTCTCCAACTCGCATCCCAGTTAAATTTAAGACTGTGAACATTGCACGATTTCGTGCTGCGTGTTTCTTTGTTGCGATCGACAACAATACTTTGCGAATTTCTCGCTCATTTAATACTTTAGCTTGCGGCATTGAACTTTTACTCCTAAATCAATCAATAGAGAAGTATTTAGTGTGCTCCCTTTGATTCGGTCGGACAATAGTTTTTGCCGAAATATTTTTCCTATATAAATCAACGACCTACGTCATACCAAATGAAATGTGAGAAAGTATTGATTTTCAGCCGCAGCATTCCATTTGTCGATTCAGTGAATTTCAGTGGCTCATAGTCTTACGTGTGCGTATCTGATTGAAAGTGAACCTTCAGTTCACTTAGTGCTTTCGCAACTCATTTCGCTTCGCTCATTCGTTTGCTCAGCACTGAATCTATTAATTTAATCTAATAGTTCACTTCAATAAATTGATCTGAATGGAAAACTAAATGAATTAATGAAGTAATTGAATTCGGTATCTGGTCTTGTGTTCTCATCTCTGTACTTGAGCCGTAACCACCCTTCGAAAGCGAAGAGGTGGTTACTTTCGTCTTGTCCATCGCCATGTGACAACCAGTTGGAATCATCAAAGGGTGCTCAATGAGCATGTCGCTACGCAATTGCGTACTTCAATGATGATCGTATTTAATGGGCATTTTTCGTCCGCTCTTGGCTCTGCTCCTAACCGTACCAACAGCGATTTCTAAAGCATCTTTCAGGTGTTATTGATGCTATGGCGGACTTTGTTCAAGTTGCTCTTCTTGTTCAGTCTGTTACCAAACCGATTACTACTACGATGTAGGAAATGTTTTGCTGATTCAGCACTCATTTATAGCGTCCCTGGGAGGGTGGTCCTACAAAGCGTGTGCTGAACTTCACACTATCTACCGTCACACCAACAATGAGAACGGACTTACGGCATGCTTTGAAGTGATGCTAACTTTTCATTCAGTTACATACTTATTTATGCCTAACCAATGAAAAGAAATAATTTACCAATGAATTTTTGGATAAATACAGTAGGAATTTCTATTTAGTGGTAGCAACATCTGTGTTCTTTCAACACAAATGGAGTTAAAAACAAATGGCTACTCAACTTAGTTCACTGAAGATCACAAATGTCGTGCGTCAAAACAAGACGAACACGAACGAGTTTCGCAAAACGAAACTGATCAAGAAGTTGGATGAACAAATTGGTCTTGCGACTGCACAGAAGAACGGCGAGTTGTTCACAGTCAAGCGACTGAAGAATGTCAAAGACGAAGCTAGTGGAGCATCAAGTCAGATTGAAGTGTCAAAGCGCATCAACGCTTGGTTCTGGACTGATAACAACAAGACTTACTTGCAGATCAAGTACGGGACCAAAGTGCTTGATCTACAGAAGGGAAAGAACACGATTGAGTGTGCAAGTCAGGACGAACTGATCAAGACATTACTCTTGATTAAGAGTGCTGTTGCTAGTGGGGAGCTAGATGCAGTGATTGAAGCTGCAAGTGTGAAGGTGCGAGAGCGATTCAAGAGGTAAACTCATCATACTCAAAACAAGAAGAGTCACTTGAGGTGACTTTTTTTGTGGAATGAGCTTCTACATCAGATTAATACATTAAAAGCATGAACGATAAGCAATTCAAAATATTAAGTTTTTTACTTGCTGCAATATTTATCCTATTGTTCATTATATTTTTTGGACATATTTTTTCATTTGTATCATCCATTTTTATTGGTGCAATTGGGTTAATCGCCTTAAGTGGCTTAATAATTAGCAACTTAAAGCCTATACACTTTTTTGCGTTTGGACTACTAATATTTTATTCTGGAATAGTTTATTTCTCAGTGAAATATGAAAAAAAGAAAGAGCAAAAAAAGCAAGCGAAGATTAATGAAATAATTCATTTCCTAAATAATGAAGTTCAAATTGCAATTGACAACATCTACAACAAAGAAACTATTAAAGACCCATCAAAAACAATAGAAATATTAAAAAGAACGAGCATTCTTGATAGCAGCGATTGGAGAATAGCATATTCATTTTGTGCGCTAGGTGAAATCCATTGCACAAATACTTACGGCGTTTACGACATTCAAAAGGCTATAAATTTCTATACAGCTGCGATAAACAAGGGGAATAAATATGCCGAAATTACTTTAGGAAAAATTTATTTCGAAGGAAATAAAGTTAAAACCAATTATGAAATGGCTTGGCAATATTTTTATAATGTTAGAAAACTTTACCCATCAGAAGCAAATTTGTACTTGGGTCTGATTCTGCGAAAGTGCCACAAGACATTTTTCGGCGTTGATAGCACAATTAGTCCAAACTCAAGTGATTACAAACTTGCATTTGAATTAATTAGCAAGGCAGCCAAATCAGAAAATCCATTGTCTTTAGCTTCGTTTAAGCTTGGCGCAATGACGTACTTAGGTCAAGGCACAGAAAAAAATTATGATTTAGCCTTCTCCCTTATGTATAGTTCAGTTACTACGTGCTGGGATGCTGAAGTCATTTATCTTGCAGAAATGTATAACTCGGGATTGGGTGTAGAAAAAAACTATGGGAGAGCTCTGTACTTCGCAATTATGGCAAATTATCTTGGCTCTGAATGTCAAGAATTTATTGAGGCAATAACAGAAAATACAAGTGATAGTGATAAGGCAGACGCCTACTATGATATTTCTTATTCAACAATTGATGATGAAAAGTTCAGTCATGAATACTTGGAAAAGTCTGAATCTCTTGGAAACGAGAGAGCGACTATTCAAAAAGCTTACTACCATATTCATGGTACGAATCAATATTACGAAATAAACACGGTAAAAGCGTACGAAGTCCTATTGCCACTTGCATTAAGTGGTAATGTCAATGCCCAGTACATGATTTCAGATTTGCTAATTAAAGGTGAAGGTATTGAACAAGACCGTAACAAAGGTTTTGATTTTCTTAATTTAGCTGCTGAGCAAGATCATTCAAATGCAAATGGATTGCTTGCATACTATTTGCAAGAAGAAAATAATGACAACATTAATGAACGTATCTTTAATCTTTATTTGAAGGCAGCAAAGTTAGGAAATGCTTACTCTTGCTATGTAGTTGGCGACATTTACTTGAATGGAATTCGCATTGATGGAAATTACGAAGAGGTTGAATTCGTTAAAAAAGATATTACACTAGGCATTCAATATTTGGAAGATGGGGCAACATATGGGAATGATGATTGTCAATTTTTATTAGGCACTGTCTATTACTATGGCTTAAATTCAATTCCACCTGACTACGAAAAATCCTATACTTATTTTCGCAAATGCGTAAGCAGTGGTGGAAATTTTGCAAAAAAATATCTAGGGCTTCTTTACGATTTTGGGTTTGGTGTTGGCATGAACTCATACCGCGCAAACTCATACTACATTGATTTTCTCAAAGAATTTGAAGATGGCTTAGTTCATCACAATATCGCAAGTAACTATATGCATGGCAAAGGTGCTAATGTTAATGTACCAGAGGCTCTTAAACATTATGAAATTGCTGCCCGTTTAGGATTCACTCCTTCTACAATGGCACTTGCCTTTATGTATTTAGAAGGCAAACACAAAGTCAAAGATTTAATTAAATCTTTAACTTGGTTCTTTGTATCAGCAGAGTTGAATGAAAATGATGCTTTTGAGCAAATTAAGTTAATAAAGGAAAAAATAAGTAGCGAAGGTATTGATAAGGCTAAAGCTGATGCCGAAATTATTCTAAGTAAAATTAAGAAATAATTTCAGGCACAATATTTCAACAACGTTTTTCTCTTTTATCAACCTTGATTTTTTATCGTTGAATTAACTGTAACGCCTCTTCGATGACTCCACATCGCTCACCTTTTCCGATTTCTTTATCGTAGTCGAATGGCAACGGCCCACTGTAGAGCACTTTCCTATAGCGATCTAGTGGCTCTAGCAGTTCGAGCGTCATAAATCTTTTGTTGCCCTTTTTTGCGCATTCATTTTCTGTGAGACTGAAAGTCAATCTTTTGATGTCTTTGTCTGACGGGTTCTTCAAAACGATGTACAGCTTGTTGTCGCTCACCCACCACACGTTTGACTCTTCCAGCTTCTGAGCTACTTCATCTGGAAATTGCTTGATCGTATTTTGGCTAGTCTGATCTGTTGCTTCAGATTGCACCGATATCGCCATATGACGCTTGTACATCTGATCTTCATGCACTAGCTTGAGGTTGGCCTCGACTTGCTGATGGTGCGTTGAATGATCAACCCAATGTCTGTTGACAATGTTTTTGTTGATCCATTCGACAATTCGCTCAAAGCATATTTCCCAAAACGAAATTTGTGTTGCTCGATAGGGCTTCACACAATCGAACACTGTCATCTCGAATTCTTTCGCCTTCAGCAAACACTCGTCATAGTGATCTCTGTAGATGCCTATGAACTCTTTGCGTGAGATGAACTTTTCTCTTGAAAGCTCAGTGAACAAAGTCTCTTCAGTCACCTTGTCTGTTCCAAGCACTTGCCATTGGCGAATCTCACTGGGCGTCAATGTTCTTAGCTGCCAGTTTGGCGTCGTCTCAATTGCGTCTGTAAGCAACATGCTCACTCCCATTGACTGAACGTACTCTCTCAGTTCCTTAGCCCAACCTTCCATCACCTCAGCAATCTTGTCTGTGCTTGAGGGATCTCCTGAGAAACTGCCCCTATGCACTTGCACTTCACCAAAGGCGAACCGCATCACGCCAGCAATCAAGACATCTACGCAGGCGCTCGCACAGGAGTCTTTTGGTCCTAGGTACGTGTTGAGCTTTCGTTCACGCAAGATTCGACCGATTTCTCTGGCAGTGACTGCATTACCACCCAGTGAGTTGAGATGCACTGCGTTCATGTGCAGAACAGAGTGGTACTCGTCTATCTGCGCCAGTGCTTTCCTGAAATCATCTAAGTCTGCCCGTGTGATCTCGTCTTCAATCTTGAGAGTGACTTCAACATTGTCTTTGTACGTCTCAAGTGTGACTTTTGCCCAGCTACTGAAAGAAACCGTAAGCAATGCGATCACGAATAAAAGTCTGGTGAGTCGCAAGTTCATGAGTGGTCGCTGTGGTGTGATTAAGGCTGCATTCAATTAAGCATTTGCTGCTTTAGTAATTGAGGAAATTTATTGTGTAGCTCTTGCGACCATGATTCAGTTCTTGACTCAAGCAACTCATCATTCTTTTTTTCTACCCACAACTCTACCAACGCATCAGCTTCTAAGACGTGTTCGTCAGTCATGCTTCTGCGTACAAATGCCCCAAGATCCTTGCCTTGCATATTGTCTAAAAATAAAGCGATGAAGAGCCATTTATAGGCGTCAACCACACGCTTTTCATCATTTCTTTTAGCAAGTATCTCAGACGCAAAAGTAATTTGCAGTTCTGACACTCCATTTTCCGAACAATGCTCAAGCCACTCAAATTCAGTTTTAAATTCGCTCTTTAAATTAGCCATTACTTCCTATTATTATTTAACCAGCTTTGATAATCCATTGATGCATTACTTGCAGCAATCCTACGTTGAGTTTTTAAAATTTCCTTTTGTACATTCAACATTTCACCTTCAGGACTTTTCGGAAGAGCACTTCCTTGATATGAGGACTCATTATTCCCTATGTATAAAAGAAATATCGCAAACAAAAAAACTACTACTATTATGCCAACAGTCAATATAAAATCACTGAATGAATTGACTAGTCCAAAGTACATTGAAGCATAGTAAATCGCACTGAACAATGCGCCTAAAATTAAAGATAAGGTAATCGTGTAAAAAATAAATTTTAAGGATTTACGATAAAGTAATTCTAGCAAGCATTTAGAAAAAATTACAGATTTCCCAAAGTGTTCCATAATTTCACCTTTGAACTTGGCGAACTCTTCGGAGAATATAGACATAAAGATTCTTTCTCTATTTCATTCAATTTGAAAAGCAGTTAGTGCGAAACTTGTTCTCTATGAGCTTCTGAAGCAGCGACAGCTTGAGTCAAAATTGATTCATTAACAAAAAATTGACCTTCTTTTATTCTTGGCTTATATCCTGAAATACTGAATAAAAAATCTTCAATTTTTTTCATTTATAACCTCTTCTGGTTTTACAGAATCAATACTTTTTATCCATTTTTTCCACAACAAAAATGCCATCAAAAATTGCCCAGCAAATTCACCTATAACTTCATAGCTGTTAAATGCTTCTCTTTCAGGTAGCTTAAAGAGCTTTACAGCAAGCATCAAAATCACCATTAGTGCCCAAAACCTTCTAGCATAGCTACAGTAGCTGTATATTTTTGATTCTCTTTTTCTTAAAATATACCAATAGATAAGAGGCAGAAATACAGGAAGTAATAATGTAAAACAAATTAATAAAAATGGTACATATTCCATACTTTGCCTTTTATCTATAGATGACTAGCCAAAGCTATTGCCAAAGTTATCCATAGATGTTTTTTCATTTTTTCACCTTTTTAAGTACATGCTATAGAACTGAAAATAATCTTAATTTAGAGTTAACAAATTCTTTTTGTTCTTCATCAAAACCATCTATCAATTTATGAGTCTTGAAGTACTCAACTATTAGATCAACTTTAATAGCTTTATTGTATTTTGAAATATAATCATCATCCATAGTAAATAGATAAGATATTACTTCATCATGATGTATATATTCTGTTATAGCGAAATTATCCAAAACACTAAGATAAATCGTATCTAGTTTCAAACTAAATTCTTTTTCTGCGTCTAATTTTTCTGGCAAAGATTCAGCTATAAGTTGAATATAGATATCAGATAACTTTTTCCTTGAAGCATCTACCTCTTTTAGACAAATATTGCTATCAAGTCCTCCAACATTAACTAGATCAGATCTAATCTCATCAATTGATTTAATAAAATCAAAATATGAATCTCTGACTAACTGATATGTTAACCCATCTCTCTTAAAACTATCTATAAATGAATTTTCAATAGTTCCTTTTTTGGCACTTAATTCAAGTGATAATTTGCTCTCTTTTTCATGAGCCTCTAACAATAAAGCGGCATTAGGAATTGGCTTGTGTTTGAACAAGAAAGGAAAATATGTTCTTTTATATAAAACATCTTCAAAAATACTCCTATTTTTTCTATAAGATATTTGTTCAATTTCTTCTAAATCAAAATCAACTATAGCATTTACCATTGGCTGTAATACGCTATCTCCTGTCTTTCTAGAATGTATTAAGCATTTAAGTAACTTATCAGATGTTTGATTTCTAATTTCCGTATCAGTTATTTCCCTATTGTAATTTCTCTCCCAATTAACAGCAAAATAGGAAGGTAAATTATCATGTAATTCATCAATATTGCTTGATTTATTAAAAACAAATAGCATTGTTTCTTCAAACAAATTTATTCCTAATTCATAAAGTTCAGCTAAATGAGGATTTCTATCTTTAACTACAGCTAGAACGCTTCCTAGCATTACATCACCTAATAAATGTCTATCGTTATAAGCATAGCGATAGAAAAATAGTTGTAAGCATTGACAGGCTGGCTCTATTAGATTTTTCTCTTCTTCTGTAAGTTGAACATTAGGATCTTGCCAGTCTGAGAAAGGATATCCGCAACTATCTATAAGCAAAGCCAATGAAGCAATAGATTGCGATGCTTTTTTAGGATATATTTTTATCTCCTTTTTCTTAAAAAAATTAAACATAGTTAATAACGCTTTATAAAAGAAATTGGAAATAAATCTTTATTTTGATTTAGTAGCTGTTTTGCCGATTTTCTTTCTAGCATCAAGCAATTTAGCTGTGTTCTCTTCACGCTTCTTGTCTACAGCGATAAATAATATGAAGAGGACTTAAATTGAGACTACAAGAATTCGCAGACGCTGAAGAACAGATCAAGTTGTGGAAATTGATCAGTGACAGTGTTTGGCACAGTATCAAACAACAAGCAATTGAGCAAGAGCATAAACGACTTGACGCTCAAAAAAGAACACCAAAGACCAGCTCAAGCGACAAAGCTGTCAAAAAGCCTAAGCCTGCTGCTGCTCCTAAGCCAACAAAGCAGCCCACGAAGCAGCAAGTGACCGACAAGTCAGCAATTCCTACAAAGCAGCAAATGTCAGCATCACAGACTCAAAAGCAGCAAGTCTTGCCCAAAGTGTTCAGCAACACAAGTAAATCCAACCTAGTTGCACCACAGACGCCAGTGACTAGTGCTAGCAGTCTTTCAGCGCAGAGTGTTGCAAAGACTCGTTCTGAGCGTCAGCGGCATGACCCCAACTCAGTCGTAAACATTCAACGCCAACTCTACCCCCTTGCTAACAGTGATGTGGTGAAGCGATTGACGAGCTGATGCCTGCTGATCAGTTTGAAATTCAATGGACTTGTGGGGCAGATTTAGTCCCAGAAATGAAAGCTACTTGTGCAACATGCGATGCGTCAAGATTCATCGACATGGAAAGCTTGCCCAAACAACTTATCGGTGATAAATTGTTCTGTTTTGCCTATTTTTTCAGCAATAGACCAAGCGAATAAGTGTATCTTTGGGTGTATCTTTTTAGATTTTGAAAACTAAAATATCTATATATTTCATATAGTTAAGTCAATTTTCTGGCGGAAGCTGTGAGATTCGAACTCACGGAGGACTCACATCCTCGCCGGTTTTCAAGACCGGTGCCTTAAACCGCTCGGCCAAGCTTCCATGGGCTGGGATTCTAGCGGGTGGTAAAACCGGGGCCGCCATGCAAGCCTTCTACAGCGACCAGTTTGTGCTGCCCCTGCCGCCGGGGCACCGTTTTCCTATGGCCAAGTACGCCATGCTGCGCGATGCGCTGGTGGCGCAGCTGCCCGACATCCAACTTTTGCAGGCCCCGCGCGCCACGGACGCCGAATTGCTGCGCGTGCACACGCCCGACTACGTGCGCGGCATCGCCGACGGCTCCGTGCCCGCAGCGGTGCTGCGCGAGATCGGCTTTCCTTGGAGCGAGGCCATGGCCGAGCGGGCGCGCCGCTCAGTAGGCGCCACCGTGGCGGCGGCGCGCTCGGCGCTGCGCCAGGGCATAGGCGCCAATCTGGCTGGCGGCACGCACCATGCGTACGCCGACAAAGGCGGCGGCTTTTGCGTGTTCAACGACGTGGCCGTAGCCGCCCGCACCCTGCAAGCCCAGCGCCAGCGCGAAGGCGGCGCGCTGCAGGTGGCGGTGATCGACCTGGACGTGCACCAGGGCAACGGCACGGCGCGCATTTTTCAGGGCGACGCCAGCGTGTTCACCCTGTCTTTGCATGGCGAAAAGAATTTTCCGTTCCGCAAAGAAGCGGGCGACCTGGACGTGGGTCTGCCCGACGGCACCGGCGACGCCGACTACCTGGCCGCGCTGGACGGCGCGCTGCAGGCGCTAGAAGCGCGCTGCGCGCCGCAACTGGTGTTCTATCTGGCCGGCGCCGACCCGTTTGAAGGTGACCGCCTGGGCCGCCTCAAGCTCAGCTACGCCGGCATGCAAGCGCGCGACCAGCGCGTGCTGGACTGGTGCCTGGCCCGGCGCATCCCGCTGGTGCTGCTCATGGCTGGCGGCTACGGCGTGCAAATCGAAGAGACGGTGCGGGTGCAGCTGAACACTTACCAAAGCGCGTTTGCGCATTGGCAGCGGTGGCGGGAGGGCAAGTCGGTAGGTATATAGGCATGGGCCGCTTGCAAAGACTCTGCCAGCAACTCGCGCACCACTTCACTCTTGGTCTTGCCGGTTTGGGTGCAAACCCATTGCAAATCCCGCTCCTCGCTGTCCGCCAAACGCACAGTTAAGGTACTCATATTCACCCCTTTCCATCCAAACTGCACCGCCAGTGGAGGCCGATCTATCACAGCGTGATACAGCTTAAAACCCAATGCAAGCCGGCGTGAACGACGCAATCCTATAAATTGAGACTTGAAAATGTGAGGCTGCCCAATTTGCGGCCCACACGCCCGTCAGCGCCATAGCGCGCACAGACCCAAACACCCCACCCCAAGCCAGCCCCGCGCTGGCTTTTTCTTGCGTGCCACAGGGTTTCACCGCATGCCGCCCAGCGCGGCGGCGTGATAAGGTAACGATTACTTTTTTAGTAATCATTACCACTCCAAAAGCATCCCTTCCTCGCCTTGTTGCGCCTATTACGAACCGCAAGCCAACCGAGCCAAAAACAACTAGGTGCGCAGAAAACGCTTCCCGCAGCTACCCAATATGGGCGAAATTGCCTATTTAAATGGAGTTACAATTAAATCGTGCTAACCGTCATTGAGACGCCCATCTTTCAACGGATGGTCAAAGGTGTTTGGGCCGAGGCCGAACACGAAGCCTTTGTTGTTTTCATTAGCGAAAACCCACTAGCTGGCGATGTGATTTCTGGTGCAGGCGCCTTGCGCAAAGTTCGCTGGAAGCGTGTGGGCACAGGGAAGAGCGGAGGCGCTAGGGTGATTTATTACACACGACTCGCCAATGGCGAAGTGGTACTGGTGGCGATCTACGCCAAAGCCACATTTGACAACATGCCGGTAGAAATTTTGAAATCCTGGAAGGAGGCCTACGATGGCCAAAGCCAATAAAACCACCATGGACGCGGAAATGCAGGCCTTTGCAGAAGACGTGCGCCAATCCATCGCACAGGCCCGGCGAGGTGAGGCGGCTCGGGTGCATACGCCTGCGGACATTGCGCGCTATAAGGCGCGGGGGCGACCAGTGGGCAGCATGAAGCCAAACGCCAAGCAAGCCGTCACCGTGCGCTACAGCCCCGATGTGCTGGAAGCCTTCAAGGCCAGCGGCCAAGGCTGGCAAGCCCGCATGAATGACGCCCTGCGCGAGTGGCTTAAAGCCCAGCCGCACCGATAAGCACGCACCGGGCCACGGGCCGTTGCACCAACTAACAGGGTTAAACCGCTTGTAGCTAAGCGCGGCGATGTGCTAAGGTATTCATTGTTTATTTGACAATAATTGCCAACCAAGCCCATGCCCGCCCTGAACGCCTCAGATCTAACGACTCCCCACCCTAAAAGCAGCTCGCTGCTGCATGACGCGCTGTACCAGCTAATGCGCGAAGGCCTGCTGGACCACGCCATCCGCTGCGAAGACGGCATGACGGTGCTGAGCGCCTGATGGGTTTGTCAGGGCGTGCGCCTGTTTGGCAACCCGGCCTCGGACCCGGCGCAGCAGAGGCCGGTGTTGTGGGCGCCGGGGGGGGTTAGGAATGATCAATAACCCTTCACAGTTCTTGTTTAGAAATATTGAGAGGAGATAAACCAATTGGCCGTCACAAAACCAATACGCCCTAAATTGAGTGAGCGGGACCGAGTAAGACGAACCACAATATTGGCCTTGAGATGCTTAACCAATATTGCTTTTTATAGAAGCGGCGTGGGAAAACTAACCGATGCATCTCAGCAGGAATTCTATAGAGTTGCAAATTCGAACAATTTTGATATCGCGGTATTGGAATGGTTTAAGGTTTTCGGAGAACGGAACGGCGAGCATCATTGGCGAAATATATTTTCCATTGACCCATTCAGCGAATATCTTTTATCAAGCTTAAAAATTAGTCAAGGGGAATTTAGTAATTACATTAACGAAGTCGCCACTTACCGCAATACTTTTATCGCACACCTAGACGACTCATATATTATGAATATACCAAACCTGGACACCATGCATCAATGCATGATTTTTTTACTCAATCAAATGCACAACAAAAACACATACAAGATGCATTTATCACCAAATCTTATTTCATGCCCCGAAAAAAATTACGATAGACTTTTGGAGTTAGGGGAGCAAATATATAATAATATTTTATATGCCAATTAAATATAACAAACCAATATAGTGACCGCCATCTAAAGGGCACACAAATAAGATTAACAATCGAACACATAAAAAATCCCGCACTTTAATTTAATGTGACTTTTCGGACAATAAATGAGCATGTCTGTCCGGAATCTCAATCAACATCCGCAATTAATTAACTTACCAACATGGATAAATATTTTCGCAATTTACTCCAAGAACTAAAGGGTGGCTTTTTCTCCGTATATCCGAATATTCAAGATATCATGAGAGTGCTATCGACCGATCGCACACCCTGGTTTGATATAACCTATGAAGACGGAAGCAAAAGATCTCTTGCCATAGTACACGCCTATGATGCTTATAAGATATATAAATACAAAAATCTGACCGATAGAATTAATTACCCAGATTTGCCAAATACATATGAAGATGCAGACGTAGTTTTTGAAATACTAGCACCTGTTATATCGGCTTGGATTAATGAAGGCAAGTATCTATCATGCTCCAGGTTGTTGGCATCGGTATTTGTTCAGCTTGCGGAGCACGAAAATCTTGAAATTGATGCCATATCCGAAAATATCATATGGAGACTTCAAGAAGAATGCGAGGTTATCATCAATGAAAAAACCGAAAATATAATTCAAATCGCTATTCAGAATCTAAAAAATATCGGTTTTAAAGCTTCGGAAAATAATATTCAATTCTAAACATTATTTATGAAAAATAATGTAAATAGACGCGCGTATTTGAATTCTAAAATCCGAGAGGCCGCATCTAAATGCTCGCACCCATTTGCCAGAGACTGCACAGGAATGCTAGAGGCATTTTTTTTACTTTCAATTCCAAGTTCATATGAATGGAAATTCACGCCTACCACCAAACTGATAAAAAAGCTTTCTAATATTCACAAAAACGATGAATGGAATAAAATCTATTGGCGCGATTTAGCAGAAAATTTGCAAGCCTTTTCTGTCGTTACCTACCATCGTCAAATTGGCATTATCGCTCCTGCTTCGCGGGCGTTGAATTCAAACGAATTGTTAGCAGCAGCAGTACTTGCTCGCGCTGCCATTGAGCTTTCCGCGTGGTCGCTATATTCAACTAACATTATTCGCAATGCAGTCTTAAATATGGCAAAAAAATGTGATCCATTGATTAACCGATATACGGCCGATGCTTTGCAAACCCTATTAGTTAAAATGCTTTGGGGCACAAGACTTGGGCACGAAAATTCTGAGCTCAAACAGCTAAACATACTAACCGTTTTAGATAAACTTAGTAAGCATGATAAGGAAAACTTTCTGCTACCAACTTATAACCTGCTATGCGAAGCAGCTCATCCAAACGTTATTGGGAACAATGAATATTTGGAGTATCCTGAAAACCAAAGTGAAAACGATAGTTTCACTATCAGAATTTCTAAATCACCCACGAGATCCAAACCTAATGAACTGCTTGAGCACACCTTAGGAGGACTTGGCTGGGCTGCGGTTTGTCAGCGCAATGCCATGTTGCAGATAAGGGAATCCTTGGAAACAATCGGAGAAAAATTTCTCTAGCAGGGTGATATATTGGTCGATTAGAGTGACGGCTATTGCTAGCCGACTTATATACGGAATGTTATTCAGTTAATTAAATCGTTTTAAACCAACATACCCTTAGTCTCAATAAACCTCACCACCTCCCCCACCCCACTGAGCGTTTTCAGGTTGGTCATGACGAAGGGGCGCAGGCCTTTGGGGGTGCTGCGCATGCGGGTGGTGTCGGCGCGCATCACGTCCAGGTTGGCGCCTACGTGAGGGGCCAGGTCGGTTTTGTTGATGATGAACAAATCGCTCTTGGTAATGCCGGGGCCGCCTTTGCGGGGGATTTTTTCGCCCGCTGCCACGTCAATCACGTAGATGGTCAGGTCCGACAGCTCGGGGCTGAAGGTGGCGGCCAGGTTGTCGCCGCCGCTTTCGATAAACACAATGTCCGCCTCGGGGAAGTCCACCAGCATGCGGTCTATAGCCTCCAGGTTGATGGAGGCGTCTTCGCGGATGGCGGTGTGCGGGCAGCCGCCGGTCTCTACGCCCATGATGCGCTCGGCCGGCAGCGCGCCGCTGACGGTCAGCAGGCGCTGGTCTTCTTTGGTGTAGATGTCGTTGGTAATGGCCACCAGATCGTATTTGTCGCGCATAGCTTTGCACAGCATTTCGAGCAAAGTGGTTTTGCCCGAGCCCACGGGGCCGCCTATGCCCACGCGCAGGGGCGGTAGTTTTTTGGTGCGGTGGGCGATGTGGTGCAGTGCGGACATGGCGTTACTCTTTATTAAGAACGGAACAAACGGGAATACTGAACCTCATGCTGCGCGCTCAAGATGGCCAGCATGGGCGTAAAGGCTTGCTGCGCACCGGGCGGTACGGCCAGCGCAGCGTCCAGGGCGTTGGGTATGGCGGCGCTGATGGCCGACAAAATGCGCTGCCCCGCGCTCTGGCCCAGCGGCACCGACTTGATGGCGGCCTGCGCCATGTTCTCGGCCCAGCCAAAGGCGTAGGCGGCCAGGCAGGCGCGCTGCGGGGCGCCGGTGCTGGCGGCGGCCAGCGCAAAGGCCAGCGGGTAGCTGGGGTCCAGGGCGGCCAGCGTGGCTATTTGGGTGGCGCTGGCGGTGGTGTGGTTGCGCAGCCATTCGAGCAGCGAGCGGCCCATTTGCTCGGTCTGGGCGCGCAGCTCGGCGCTCTCGCGGGTGTGCAGCACCCAGGCGTTCAGGCTGGCGATGGTGTCGGTGTCATGCGCGTGCCAGGCCTGCCAGGCTTGGGCCACCACAGGCAACTCGCCCCGCGCCAGGCCCAGGTGCAGCTGGTCGACCAGCCAGGCAGCGGCCTCCTCCTCGGTGCTAACCATGCCGGTGTCCACCGCCGCCTCTAGCCCCTCGGAATACGAAAAGCCGCCAATAGGCAGGGCCGGCGAGGCCAGCCACATCAGCTGCATCAGGCTGGCGTCAAGCATGGCTGGCGCGTTCAATGTGAATGGTCATGGGGGCCGTGGTCGTGGCCATGATCATGCGTGTGGCCGTGGCTGTGACCGTGTGCGTGCCCGCCCGTGGCGTAAGCGCCGTTTTCGGGCTCAAAGCTTTCGTCCACCGCATGCACGATCAGGTGCATGGCGCGCAGCATGTCGGCCAGCACATGGTCAGGCTCGATCTTCAGGTGGTCGGGCTTGAGCTCGATGGGCACATGCCGGTTGCCCAGGTGGTAGGCAGCGCGAATCAGGTCGTAGGGCGTGCCGTGCTGGGTGCAATGGGTAATTTTGAGGACAGGCTGCGGCGCGGCGATGGCACGGATAAACGATCCATCGTCCGCCACCAGCACATCACCCCCGCGCACCACGGTACCGCGTGGCAAAAAGATACCCAGGCTGCGACCCTGCGAGTCAGTGGCGTCAAAACGGCTTTTCTGGCGCACGTCCCAGTCCAGCTCCACCGTAGCCGCACGTTTAATAAGTACGGGTGCGAGGCCTTTGCCTTGGGCAATGCATTTGGAGATTTGGAGCATCAAAATAAAAAGTAACGTTGTGCCATAGGCAATTTGACTGCCGGCTCGCAGGTGAGCAGTTGGCCGTCGGCGCGCACCGTGTAGGTTTGGGCGTCGATTTCCATGGTGGGCAGATAGCTGTTCAGGCGCATGTGCTGTTTGCGCACGCCGCGCACGTTTTTGATGGCCGAAAGGGTTTTGGACAGGCCAAAGCGCTCTTGGATGCCCGCCTGCAGGCCAGCTTGCGACACAAAGGTGAGCGAGCCCCGATGCAACGCGCCGCCAAAGGCGCCAAACATGGGCCGGTAGTGCACCGGCTGGGGCGTGGGGATGGAGGCATTGGGGTCGCCCATGGCGGCCATGGCGATAAAGCCGCCTTTGAGGATGAGCGCCGGTTTCACGCCAAAAAACGCGGGCTTCCAGACCACCAGGTCGGCCCATTTGCCCACCTCGATGCTGCCCACTTCGTGGCTGATGCCGTGCGCAATCGCGGGGTTGATGGTGTATTTGGCGATGTAGCGCTTGGCCCTGAAGTTGTCGTTGCGGCTGTCTTTTTCGGTGGCCTCGCTGCGGCCGGCCTCGGGGGCTAGCCAGCCGCGCTGGGCTTTCATTTTGTCGGCGGTTTGCCAGGTGCGCAAAATCACCTCGCCCACGCGGCCCATGGCCTGGCTGTCGCTGCTCATCATGGAGATGGCGCCCAGGTCGTGCAGTATGTCTTCGGCGGCAATGGTTTCTTTGCGGATGCGGCTTTCGGCAAAGGCCAGGTCTTCGGCAATGCCCGCGTCCAGGTGGTGGCAGACCATCAGCATGTCCACATGCTCGTCCAAGGTGTTGACGGTGTAGGGTATGGTGGGGTTGGTGGAGCTGGGTAAAAAGTTCTCTTGGCCCACTACTTTCAAAATATCAGGCGCATGCCCGCCGCCTGCGCCTTCGGTGTGGAAGGCGCACAGGGTGCGGCCCTTGGTCGCAGCAATGGTGTTTTCTACAAAGCCCGATTCATTAAGCGTGTCCGAGTGAATCGCCACTTGCGTATCGGTGGCGTCCGCCACATCCAGACAGTTGCTAATGGCGGCAGGCGTGGTGCCCCAGTCTTCGTGGAGTTTGAGGCCAATCACGCCCGCGTCAATTTGCTCGTGCAAGGCGGCGGGCAGCGATGCGTTGCCCTTGCCAAAAAAGCCCAGGTTCATGGGGAAGGCGTCTGCCGCTTGCAGCATGCGCTCTATGTTCCAGGGGCCGGGTGTGCAGGTGGTGGCAAAAGTGCCGGTGGCGGGGCCAGTGCCGCCACCCATCATGGTGGTAACGCCGCTGGCCAGCGCTTCTTCGATTTGCTGCGGGCAAATAAAGTGGATGTGGCAATCGATACCGCCCGCCGTGACGATATTGCCTTCGCAGCTGATGATTTCGGTGCCCGGCCCGATGATGATGTCCACGCCGGGCTGCGTGTCCGGGTTGCCCGCTTTGCCGATCGCGACGATGCGCCCGCCTTTAAGGCCGATGTCGGCTTTGATGATGCCGGTGTGGTCCAAGATCAGCGCATTGGTCATGACGCAATCGACCGCACCTTCAGCGCGCGTGCGCTGGCTTTGGGCCATGCCGTCGCGAATGGTTTTGCCGCCGCCAAACTTCACTTCTTCGCCATAGCCACCGGCGCGCAAGGTGAGGTCTTGCTCCACTTCAATCAGCAAATCGGTGTCGGCCAAACGTACGCGGTCGCCCACGGTGGGGCCAAAAATTTCGGCGTAGGCACGCCTGTCAATGCTTGCCATTTAGAGTTTTCCTTGCGTCAGGCCACGAAAGCCGTAAACCACCCGTGCGCCGGCAAAGTCCACCAGCTCGACGGTGCGCTCTTGCCCCGGTTCAAAGCGTACCGCCGAGCCCGAGGCGATATTGAGGCGCATGCCTTGCGCGGCGGCGCGGTCAAAGCTGAGGGCGCCATTGGTTTCGGCAAAGTGGTAGTGCGAACCGACCTGGATGGGCCGGTCGGCGGTGTTTTTGACCAGCAGCGTCAGGGCGCGCCGGCCGCTGTTGAGCGCGTGGGCGCCCGCTGCGGTGAGGATTTCGCCGGGGATCATGGCTTAGTCGCGGTCGCGGCTGTACCAGGTCAGGGCGGCCACCGCCACGCCGACCACGACACCGACCACGTCGGTGGCGTGCCAATGGCTGCCCACCATGCCGTGGCCGTCGTGGGCCAACGCCGGGCCGCTCAGGGGCAGGCAGGCCAGCGCCACGCACGTCAGGCGCAAGGTGGCGTCAGAGAAAGAAGTAGTGCGCAGGTTCATGCAAGTCTCCTTGGGTGCAGTGGGTCAGACGATGGGCTGGTGGACGGTCACCAATTTGGTGCCGTCGGGAAAGGTGGCCTCCACCTGGATGTCGGGGATCATCTCGGCGATGCCGTCCATCACGTCCTCGCGGGTAAGCACGGTACGCCCCTCGCTCATCAGCTGGGCCACGGTTTTGCCATCGCGCGCGCCTTCCATGACGGCGGCGCTGATCAGGGCCATGGCCTCGGGGTAGTTGAGCTTGAGGCCACGCGCCTTGCGCCGCTCGGCCAGCAAGGCGGCGGTAAACAGCAGCAGCTTGTCTTTTTCGCGGGGGGTCAGTTCCATACAGCGTCTCGTTTATCTAATAAGGTCTCTAGGCGTAAGCCTAAGCAAGCAACATGCCGCAGGCCCGGCGTCTACGCCCAAGGGCGCATGGCATGGAACCTGCAATCGCGGTAGGCATGCAAACCGCCCCCGTTTATAGCCTACCCCACCGCCTTGCCGAGCCGCTGGCGCACCAAAATGCATCATCCGTCGCGCCGATCGCGGTGCGACGCTTGGAAGCATGCACCAATTTGGTTGATGCCGCCCTGCCCACTTTGTTCACCCCGGCGGGCTCCGGCCAGGGCGAGCTGGTCTGGGTGATCAGCCCAGCGCTGCAGCAGCGCCACTACCTGGAAAACCTGCTGGAGCGCGCCGGCTACGCGGTGCACACCTACAGCGGCGGCGTGCAGGCCCTGGCCCAGGCCGGCGAGGAAACGCCTGATTTGCTGCTGCTTGACGGTCAGCTCGACGACATCGAGGCTCTGGCCATGGTGCGCCACTGGCGCGCGCTGGCCGCAGCGGCGCACTGCCCGGTGATTTTTTTGGCCGATATGGCAGCGCCCGAGCAGCTGGTGCACGCTTTGCAAGCGGGCTGCGCCGATGTGGTGCACAAACCGGTGCGCCCGCACGAAATACTGGCGCGCAGCGCCATGCACCTGGCCGGTGCCCGCGAGCGCCGCCAAACCCGCAACGCGCTGGACGCCTTTGGCTACGCCACCATGACGGTGCGCCCGCACGATGGCAAGCTGATGTGGCAAACCGCCCTGGCCCGCGAGTTATTGGCGCGCTACTGCCCCGTGCACCCGCCCTATGCCAGCCGCACCGCCCCGCCCGTGCTGCAGTGGCTGCAGCAATGCCTGGCAGCGCTGGAGCGCGGCGAGAGCCCGCGCCTGCTCACGCTCTACCAAAGCAATGGCACGCGCCTGACGCTGCGCCTGCACCAGCAAACCGGCGACCAGGACGCCAGCGCCACCGATGACGACTGGCTGATCGTGATGCGCGAAGTCTCGGACCATGCCGTCATGCAAGCCATGGCCGCCGCCTTTACGCTGACCGCCAAAGAAGCCGAGGTTTTGTACTGGGTGGTCAAGGGCAAAACCAATAAAGACATTGGCGACATATTGGGCAGCAGCCCGATGACGGTGAAAAAGCATTTGGAGCGCGTGTTTGTAAAGCTGGGCGTAGAAACCCGCACTGCGGCGGCGGGTAAAGCCACCGCGCGTATTCCGCAGTTGCAAGCAGCATGAGCGGCGCAGTTTCAAAGCAGTTACACGCCAGGGTACGCCACACGGCGTATTGGCCAAACGCAGCGGCCTGCCTACAGTGGGACCACCTCGCAAAGAGCAGCGCTGGCATGGGCGAAAGCCCTTGTGTTGCGGCCCTTGGCGGTGGATTTACCAACTGAAAAAGGAACCTTCCATGCAACGTCGTTTCACACTCAAGGCGCTCAGCGCTGCCCTGGCCCTTAGCGCCATTTCCGCTTTCCCGGCCCACGCGGGTGACACCATCAAAGTCGGCGTGCTGCACAGCCTGTCGGGCACGATGGCGATTTCAGAGACCGTTCTCAAAGACACCGTGCTGATGGCGATTGACGAGATCAACGCCAAGGGCGGCCTTTTGGGCAAAAAGCTCGAGCCCGTGGTGGTCGACCCAGCGTCCAACTGGCCTTTGTTTGCTGAAAAAACCAAGCAGTTGCTGGGCCAAGACAAAGTAGACGTGATCTTTGGCTGCTGGACCTCGGTGTCGCGCAAATCGGTATTGCCCGTCGTGGAAGAGATGAACGGCCTGCTGTTCTACCCCGTGCAGTACGAAGGCGAAGAGCTGTCTAAAAACGTGTTCTACACCGGCGCTGCGCCCAACCAGCAAGCCATCCCTGCGGTGGATTACCTGATGAGCAAAGACGGCGGCGGCGCCAAGCGCTGGGTGCTGTTGGGTACCGACTATGTCTACCCCCGCACGACCAACAAAATCTTGCGCGCCTACCTGAAATCCAAGGGCGTGAAGGACAGCGATATTGACGAGAAATACACCCCGTTTGGCCACTCCGACTACCAAACCATTGTGGCGGACGTGAAGAAGTTTGCGGCCGGTGGCAAGACAGCCGTGGTCTCGACCATCAATGGCGACTCGAATGTGCCTTTCTACAAAGAGCTGGGCAATGCCGGTCTGAAAGCCAAAGACGTGCCGGTGGTGGCTTTCTCGGTGGGCGAGGAAGAGCTGCGCGGCGTGGACACCAAGCCGCTGGTGGGCCACCTGGCTGCATGGAACTATTTCATGAGCATCAAGAACCCGACCAACGATGCCTTCATCAAAAAATGGTCTGACTATGCCAAGGCCAAGGGCATCGCCGGGCATAAAGACAAGCCTTTGACCAACGACCCGATGGAAGCGACCTACATCGGTATCAATATGTGGAAGCAAGCAGTGGAGAAAGCCAAGTCCACCGACGTGGACAAAGTGATCGCTGCCATGGCCGGCCAAACCTTTACCGCACCGAGCGGCATCACCTCCAAGATGGACGAGAAAAACCACCACTTGCACAAGTCGGTGTTTATCGGCGAAGTCAAGGCCGATGGCCAGTTCAACGTGGTGTGGAAGACGCCCGGCCCGGTGAAAGCCAAGCCATGGTCTCCGTTTATCGAAGGCAACGACAAGAAGCCTGACGAGCCTGTGAAGAAGTAAGCGCGTAGCGCATCCCCCGCAGCAGCCCGAAAGGCCGCTGCGGGGGCCGAGTTTGTTTTGAGGAAGTAGGACGCATGCCTGTAATTCGTTGTTGGAACCGCGTTCTGCTGGTTTTTATCGTGGCCCAGTTCTTCGCACTGGCCGCCCACGCCATGACCGCCGCCCAAGCGCTAGCGGTTGCGGTGGGCGAGTCGGACGAGCGCATCGCCGCCTTGGCGGCGCTGGTGCAGTCTCCCGAACCCCAAACCCTGCAATACCTGCAAGCCCTCTCGGAGGGCAAGGTAAAAATTGTGGCCAACGCGCCCGTGGTGCTGCGCGATGGCAAAGCCTTGGATGCCGCCACCGGCGCCACCCTGGCGCTCAGCGCTGAGGTGCTGGCCAGCGCGCCGGATGCGATGGTGAACAACCGCTTGCGCGGCGAAATCGACAACGCCCTGTCCGCCTTGCAACTGCTCAGCCCGCTGCCGTCCGTGCGCCGCGATGCCGTCAAAGCCTTGCAAGGCCAGGTGGGCGAGGCGCAAATTCCCCTGATAGAGACGGCCATCGCCAAAGAAACCGAGGCCGACATTCGCGAGCGCTTGGCGCTGTTGCGCGCCGGCGCCCTGCTTGGCAGCGAGGACCCCTCCAAGCGCCTGCAAGCGGCCGCGCTGCTGGGCGCCAGCGCGCAAGCGGCCACGCAAACCTTGCTCCAAGAACGCCTTAGCTTGGAGCAAGACGCCGGTGTGCGCCAAGCCCTGCGCAAAAGCCTGAGCGCGGTGCAAGCGCGCCTGGCCTGGGGCGACCGGCTGGGCGCAGTGTTCAGCGGCATCAGCCTGGGCTCGATATTGCTTTTGGTGGCGCTGGGCCTGGCCATCACCTACGGGCTGATGGGCGTGATCAATATGGCCCATGGCGAGCTGATGATGGTGGGCGCCTACGCCACCTATGTGGTGCAAGGCCTGTTTCGCAGCTACTGGCCGGGCGCCTTTGAGTGGTATTTGCTGGCCAGTGTGCCGGTGGCCTTTATGGTCTCGGCCCTGGTGGGCGTGCTGCTAGAGCGCACCGTCATCCGCCACCTGTACGGCCGGCCGCTAGAGACGCTGCTGGCCACCTGGGGTATCAGCCTGATATTGATGCAGGCGGTGCGCACCGTGTTTGGCGCGCAAAACGTGGGCGTGGAAAACCCCGGCTGGATGAGCGGTGGCGTTCAGCTCATGGGCAATTTGGCGCTGCCCTACAACCGCATCATCATCATCGCGTTTTCGCTGGCGGTGCTGGCAGCGGTGGCGCTTTTGATTGGCAAAACCCGGCTGGGCCTGTTCGTGCGCGCCGTGACGCAAAACCGCCCGATTGCCGCCTGCATGGGCGTGCACACCGCGCGCATTGACAGCTATGCGTTTGCGCTGGGTTCGGGCATTGCCGGGCTGGCCGGCTGTGCGCTCAGCCAGATCGGCAACGTGGGCCCGGACCTGGGGCAGAGTTATATCGTGGACGCGTTTATGGTGGTGGTGCTCGGTGGCGTAGGGCAGTTGGCCGGCACGGTGCTCGCAGCCCTGGGCCTGGGCGTGATCAATAAGTTTTTGGAGGGCCTGACCGGCGCCGTGCTGGCCAAGATCGCGGTCCTGCTGTTCATCATTGTTTTTATTCAGAAGCGCCCGCAAGGCATTTTTGCCCTCAAGGGCCGGAGCGCCGACGCATGATCACTGCCGCACACCTTCCGGGGCGCGAGCCCTTGCTAACGCGCCGCGGCTGGGCCGCTTGGTTTGCCTGTCTGGCCCTGCTGTGCGCGCTGGCGCCGTTGCTCAATTTGTGGGTGGGCGTGGGCAGCGTGTTCCACCTGAGCGACTTTGCCGTGGCCTTGGTCGGCAAGATCATGTGCTACGCGCTGTGCGCTCTGGCCATGGACCTGATCTGGGGTTACACCGGCATCCTGAGCCTGGGCCATGGGCTGTTTTTTGCGCTGGGCGGCTATGCCATGGGCATGTACCTGATGCGCCAGATCGGCCTGGACGGCAACTACAAAAGCGCTCTGCCCGATTTCATGGTGTTTTTGGACTGGAAGAGCCTGCCCTGGCATTGGTTGCTGTCCGACAGCCTGGTAGCGACGCTTATTTTGGTGCCCCTGGTGCCGGCGCTGGTGGCGCTGGTATTTGGCTTTTTTGCCTTTCGCTCGCGCATCAAGGGGGTGTATTTCTCCATCATCACGCAGGCGCTGACATTTGCCGCCATGCTGCTGTTTTTCCGCAACGAAACCGGCTTTGGCGGCAACAATGGCTTTACCGACTTCAAGCGCCTGGCCGGCATCCCGATGGCCACGCCGTCCATGCGCATGGCTTTGTTTGTGCTGACCGCGCTGGTGCTGCTGCTGAGCTTTTTGCTGGCGCGCTGGATTGTGTGCTCCAAGTTTGGTCGGGTGCTGCAGGCTATTCGCGATGCCGAGTCGCGCGTGATGTTCAGCGGCTACTCGCCGCTGGGCTACAAGCTGGCGATCTGGACGCTGTCGGCCCTGCTGTGCGGCGTGGCCGGGGCGCTGTATGTGACGCAGGTGGGCATCATCAACCCCAGCGAGATGAGCCCGGCCAACTCCATCGAGATCGCGGTGTGGACCGCCGTGGGTGGGCGCGCCACCTTGATCGGGCCCATCGTTGGCGCCTTTTTGGTCAACGGCGCCAAGAGCTGGCTGACCGTGGCCTACCCCGAGTTTTGGTTGTACTTTTTGGGTGCGCTATTTATTGTGGTGACGCTGTACCTGCCCCAGGGCGTGGTCGGGCTGCTGCGCCGCGCTAAGGGAGAGGCCGCATGACCCCCGAACTGCTGGAACAAGGCGCCCAGCGCATGCAGCAGCGCCTGGCCGCGCTGGAGGCTGGGCGCAGCCAAACCGCCTCGGGCGGGCGCAGCTCGGGCTTTTCGCGGCCCAAAGCGGGCGAGAGCCTGGACCTGGCACACGGCCGCATCCTCTACCTGGAAGACGTCAGCGTCAGCTTTGATGGCTTTAAGGCTATCAACAACTTGTCTTTGGACATCGCCCCGGGCGAGCTGCGCTGCATCATCGGCCCCAACGGGGCGGGCAAGACGACGATGATGGACATCATCACCGGCAAAACCCGGCCCGACAGCGGCACCGTGTTTTTCGGCAGCACCATCGACCTGCTGCGCCATACGGAGCCGCAAATCGCCCGCCTGGGCATTGGCCGCAAGTTCCAAAAACCGACCGTCTTTGAGCAACTGAGCGTGTTTGAGAACCTGGAGCTGGCGCTGCGCATTCACAAGGGCGTGCTGTCTTCGCTGCGCTTTCGGCGCAGCGCCGCCCAGTCCGAGCGGCTGCTGGAGGTGCTCGAGACCATCGGCCTGCAAACCAGCTTGCAGCGCCAGGCCGGCCTGCTCAGCCACGGGCAAAAACAGTGGCTGGAGATCGGCATGCTCTTGTGCCAGGACCCGCAGTTACTGCTGCTTGACGAGCCCGTGGCCGGCATGACCGACCAGGAAACCGAGCGCACCGCCGAGCTGTTTTTAGGCCTGAAGGGCAAGCACACGCTGGTAGTGGTGGAGCACGATATGGCGTTTATCAAGGCCATCTCCGAGACCGTGACCGTGCTGTGCGAAGGCTCGGTGCTGGCACAGGGCCCGCTGTCGCAGGTGCAGGCCGACCCGCGCGTCATTGAAGTCTATTTGGGAAGGTAAAAGCATGCTGCAGATTCAGGGCGTGAACCAGTATTACGGCGGCTCGCACATCTTGCGCGACGTCAGCCTGGAGGCCAGCGCTGGCAAGATTACCGTGGTGCTCGGGCGCAATGGCGTGGGCAAAACCAGCTTGCTCAAGTCCTTGATGGGCTTGGTGCCCATCCAAACCGGCAGCATCTCGCTGGACGGACAGTCTTTGGAGCGCGCCACGCCTTACGAGCGCGCCCGCGCCGGCCTGGGCTATGTGCCCCAGGGCCGCGAAATTTTTGGCCGCCTGACGGTAGAAGAAAACCTGCTCATGGGCCTGGCCGGTAAACCCGCAGGCACGCCCCTGCCAGCCGAAATATTTGAATGGTTTCCAGTGCTGCACAGCATGCGCAAGCGCCGTGGGGGCGACTTGTCTGGCGGCCAGCAGCAGCAACTGGCCATCGGCCGGGCGCTAGCGGCCCGCCCCAAGGTGCTGGTGCTGGACGAGCCCACCGAGGGCATCCAGCCCAGCATCATCAAAGACATCGGCCGCGTCATCCGCATGCTGGCCGACCAGGGCTCCATGGCCATTGTGCTGGTGGAGCAGTACTACGACTTTGCCCGCGAACTGGCCGACAGCTATGTGGTGCTGGAGCGCGGCTCGGTGCTGGCGCGCGGGCGCGGCGCGAATATGGAAATTGACGGCGTGCGCGACTTGGTGGCTATCTAAACGGCCACGCCGGCCTTGGCTTTACATGGCCCAGATGCGCGGCGAGGTGGCGGCCATGCCCCACAGGGCCTGGCGCCAGGCCAGGCGCACCTGGCGCAGCAAGTCCATGGCGGGCTCCACCTGATCGGCCAGCACGCGCACCAGCACCACCTGCGCGTTCGGGCTGGTCGCGCCGGCGCTGGCGACCAGGCGGTGCGCGCCAATGCACTGGCGGGCGCTGTCCAAGGCCTGCTCGCGGCGCGCACGGCCCAGACCGTCGGCCACCGCCAAATACAAAGTGCCTAGGCATCGCTTACCGGCCATGCCCGCCGGGCTACCCAGCAAACGCACATCGTCGGCGGCGATGCGGGCGCGCTCCAGCCAAACGCCCGGCCACGCCAGGTGCTGCTGCAAATACCCTTGTTCAAACGGCAGGTCGGCATGGGGCAGGCCCAAGGCGCTCAGGTCCCAGCCCATCAGCTCGGCGCCGGGCTCTAAAGCCATGTGCACGCTGTTTTCGGCGCGGCAGTCGTTATAGCAAATGGCCTCCAGGGGCAGCCACTCCAGGCGGGCGCCTGCGGCCAGCCGCAAATAGGTGTTTTGGCGCGCCGGCTCGGCCGCGCTGCGGTAAAAGCGGGTGGCGCCCGGGGTGGTCAAAAGGCCGTGGGCCTGCGGGCCTACGTGCACCTCCAGGTCTAAAGTGTCGCCGCCGACCAGGCCGCCGGGTGGATGCACCAGCACGTTGTGGCAAACGGCCGGGCCTTCGGGGTACAGACTTTGCAAAATCCGCAAAGGACCGACGTGCTGGTGGTGCGCACGGCTGGTGCCCTCGTGCAGCGTGTAGTCGATCTGAAGTCGGGCGTGCCAGGACATCGGCCGATTCTAGAAGGCGCTGCCAGGCCTCACAGCTTGACCGAACTCTCTTCCTTCTCGCGGCGAACTTGCTCGGCAATGGCCTCGACCTGCTCGTCGGTCATGCCAAACCTGGCCTGCATTTGTTTAAGCTTGACCATTTCCTCTTCGGTGACGATGCCGTCGGCCAGCACCTCGCGCACTTCCATTTCATAAAGTGCCTCACGCCGCTGTACCTGAGCGGTGTAGGCCGTGGCCACCACACCCGTCAAGATCGCGGCCAGCGCAATCGCCAAAATTTGCGTGACCACCACCAACACGACGCCCAAAAAGGACACCGGGTCCACATTGCCCCAGCCGGAAATAATGGTCAGGATAAACCAGTGCATCGCCGCCGGGATGGACGGGAAAACGTCGGGCTGGTCATGGCCTTCGATGATGTAAATCAGCGAGGAGAAAAGCAGGCAACTGATCAGCAGCAAAAACATGGCCGAAGAAAACGAATCTTTCTCCGCCTTGATGGCTGCAAACATATCGTCCATCGCGCTGTTGTAGCGCGACAGTTTAAAAATACGCAAGAGCCGGAACATCCGCAACACGCGCAAATCCGCGCCCGGGAAAATCAGCTGCAAATAAAACGGCACGGTACTGAAAAAGTCCACCATGCCAAACACGCTGAACAAATACTCTTTTCTGCCTTTCCAGCCACTGCCCGGGGCGGCGGCGTATTTCTCGCCATACGACCACACGCGCAGCACATATTCAATAGAGAACACCGCCACGCTGAACATATCGAATATGTAGAACAGCTCGTGGTATTCCTCATGCAAATCGTGCAAGGACTCCAAAATAATGGCCAGCACATTGGCCACCACCAAGGTGGCAATAAATATCTCGGAGATATGGTTGGCCCGATCGACGACAGCGCCATCGAGAATCTCAAATATGCGCCGCTGAATACGACGCAGGCCGGTGCGCTCTTCGGCGCCAACGGGCTCTAGGTGTTCGCTAGACATTATTTCTTCTTCCCTTGCGCTTCATCGATAAACACTTGCACTTGCGCATCCGAAAGACGGTACTTGAGCTGCAATTGCCGCAGAGATTCTTTTTCAGCATCGCTGACCACGCCATCAGCCAAAACCGCACGCAACTGGCTCTGATATGCCGCCTTTTTGCGCGATATTTGGTTAGAAAACGCCGAGGCCACGATACCGGTCATGATGGCGGCCATACACACGCCCAAAAAGCCGGTCATTAAAGCGATCACCTCGCCGGCCTTGGTGACCGGCTCCACATTGCCGTAGCCCGAAGTAATGGTCACGATAGACCAATAAATTGCATGCGGAATAGAGCCAAAAAACTCCGGTTGGGCATGGCCTTCTGCAAAATGCATGAGCGAGGCCGACACCACCGTGGCGATTAATAACAAAAACGCCGCAGAGCCAAACGCACGCCGCTCGGAGTGCACTGCGTGGAATAAATCTTGGAGGGCCGTGTTGTATTTCGAGAGTTTCAAAATACGCAGTAAACGCAGCACCCGCAAGATACGCAAATCCAGCGTGGGGAAGAACATGTGCAAATAATGCGGCATGGTGGCGAAAAAATCGACCAAGCCAAAGGGGCTGAACATGTATTGGCGACGCCCTTTCCAAGGCCCGCCCTCGCCTTTAACAAACTTGGCGCCTAAGGACCAGACGCGGGAGACATATTCCACGGTGAAGAACATCACGCTCCAAAACTCTAACTCGTGGAAAAAATCTTTGTATTCGGCATGGACCTCAGGGACCGAGTCCAATATCACTGCCGAGCAATTCATTAAAACCACCACCGTGATCAACAATTCGACATAGTGGCTAATCCGGTAATTTGGAGAGCCGTCGAGCACTTCCATTAACGCACGCTGAAATTCTTTCATTACGACATATCCCAAGCATCAAAAAATCGCGCCCCGGTCCAGGGGCGCACAGGTCACCAAACAACAAGAAGGCGCCCACCAAAGGCGCTCTCTTTAAACTTTCATTAATCGCGGTGCTGAATATGCTTCCAAAGCGCAAGTTCATCGGGCGACAAACGACCCTTGTCAATCGCGAGTTTGTCAAATTCCGCACGATCCACCAGCAGCCCGAGTTGCCGAATATCACCCACCAAGGCTTTGTAGTGTTCCAGCGCAAAATCGGGGCGCGCGGCAATCTGGTTTATCGGCAAGTGCGAGAACTTGGCTTCTCGTTCCAGCGCCTGGTGAATCTGGGTGATGAGGGCGTTAACCTCTTCCTCGCTCAGGTGCAAGCGGTTGGCCTCGGCCCGGATATTTTCGATTTCGGCGGCGTCAATATGGCCGTCTTTCATCATTTCATAGAGCTCGCTTTTCAGAACCTCGCGCTCTTTGACCAACTCGTCACTGAAAGCCGAAGACAGTAAAGCGGCCGGAATCGCAAAAATACCAATTCCAATAAACGCCAACACCACGGTCATCGCCCGGCCCGGAACCGTCACTGGCGAAATATCACCATAACCCACCGACGCCAATGTGATAACGGCCCAGTAAATCGTGGTCGGGATATTTTCAAATTTATCGGGCTGTGCATCATGCTCAAATAAATAACCCAGCGAGGCGGTAAGCACCACCAGCAAGACCATGATAAACGCGGAGGCACTGATCACCGGCCATTCGCGCTTGAGCACTTTTACCAAAATCTGGGTTGCATCGTTACCGCGTGTGAGTTTGAGCAAACGCGAAAGTCGGAACACTCGCAAAAACCGCAAGTCCAACAAGTGGTGCAGGAAAACCTCCAAGAAAAACGGGAGGATCGCCAGGAAATCGATCATCGTCGAAACACCCTTAGCCTGTTTCAGGCGGCCCGCAATGGGCGACTTAAAGCCTGGCTCCTCGACGCAGGAATACATGCGCATGCAGTATTCAATGGTAAATATTCCGACGACTACCGCATCCAATATGGTGAATTCAATATTTAGCAAATAGTCCACGCTTTGCACCGACTCCATCACCACCGCAAACACGGAAAGCAAGACGCAGACGCCAATAAAGCCGTCATAAATCTCTTGCAGTTTGCCGCCATACGCGCTGGGGAAGATCAATGCATGGATACGTTGACGGAAACTACGGCCGGCATTCAGTTCTAAAAACTCGTAGTACGCCGGAATGACAATACGGAACAGCTTGAGCATCCGTAGCAGTCGCAAGAACCGAAGCACGCGCAAATCCACTGGGATAAAGGCTTGCAAATAAAACGGCGCGACCGCCAAGAAATCAATTAACGCAAACGGGCTAAATACATAGGCCAGGCGTGGATTTTTCTTTTGAGAAAACTCTTCGTCTTCCGGCGCAAGATAAAAACGCAGCAAATACTCTACCGTGAAGACTCCCACGGAGAAGACATCGAAAAAGTGGAACCAGCTCTTATAGGGGTCGTAAATCTGTGGAATATGCTCAAAGAGCATCACAAACAGATTGGTAATAATCAAAAATCCAATCCAACTCTCCACGGTGGCTTGGTGGTTGCCGCGGATATCCGGATTAAGTAACCAGGAGTGCAGCCACTTGCGCATGGGCAAGTCCGGCGAAATATCTGCCGGTTGGTCCTCTTCGCCAAGAATATGCTTGACGTTGATTTCTTTGAGGGAAATAAATGTTTTTGTTTCGCTCATGATAGACCTCAGAACTCAAATTCAGCGATCTTGATCGCGTAAGAACCTTTGTCGCACACTGATACACGCAGTTGCAACTTCGCGTCGATCAAATCGGTATCCACCAATTGCGATGCGACAAAAGGAATCGACGAGCCCACGGGCGTGGGAACCAGTTTCTCCACCACCATGGCGCCGGTCAAGGTGCTATCCGAAGGCACGCAAGCGGCCACGAATTGCGGCCGTTCTTCAAAGAACGGATTTTTCATGTCCTTGAACGCGGGCAAACTAAACATTTGCGCCATGCAAGCACCCCATGTATTAGGACCCTTGGCAGCCTCCTTGGCTGGCGCTGCAGGGGCAGCCTCGGCGGTGCTAGCAGCGTCCTCTGGTGCAGACGCCGCTTGTGCAGCAACCGCAGGCACTGCTTCAGGCGCCTTGCCACCCGCAGCACAGGCTCCGACGGAGTAGTCTGGATTCGCGCGCTGGGTGCCAGCTTCGGTCAACCAAGCGACCAATTGCTCACCATTGCGCTTGGCGCCTTCGGTTTTGCTGGCCTCTTCATGGGCCAAGACGCCGATCCAAATGACGGCAATCACCACCACGGCCATGAAGGTCAAAAACATGTAGTCGCCGGGGGTGAACTTCATCTTGGGAACGTCAGGTCTTTGTTCTGTGGGTGTGTCCATATGCTTTACCAGAGTTAAAAAATGACGGCCAGAAAATCACTTTTGCATTGCGCAAACGCAAGAACCAACGATGATATTCGCAAATTTCACACCTACGCGTCAAATTTTTCAATTTTGGACTCGATGGCGGCATTTTTCAGGCGAAAAAAGCGTGCGCTAGGGCGTATCGCCAGCGCATACCCGAGCCAGCGCACCGCCAGCGGGCGTATTGATGGGGCTACTTTGCTTTAGGCCAGCAGATCGGCCAGCGCGCGCGCCATGACTTGGGTTGCGCGGCGCAGATCTTGCAAGTCGATGCGCTCGTCGGCGCGTTTGGCGTGCGATTCGAGCACGGTGCGCGGGCCGGCACCGTAAATCACACCAGGAATGCCCGCTTCGCAAAACAAGCGCACATCGGTGTACAGCGGCGTGCCCAGCGCAGGGATGGGTTCGCCAAACACCTGTTGTGCATGGTTTTGCAGCGCCTGCACCAAGGGCTGGTTGCCCGGCAGCGGCTGCAAGGCGCGCGCCAGCAAGATGCGCTTGATATCGACCGTCACGCCGGGGCACTGCGCCGCCGCCTGCGCAATCAGCGCCCGCAAGCCGGCCTCGACCTGCGTGGGGTCTTCTTCGGGAATCATGCGCCGGTCCATTTTGAAACTCACGCGACCGGGCACCACATTGGTATTGGTGCCGCCTTCAATCTGGCCCACATTTAAATACGGGTGGTTAATGCCCTCGACCGCCGATTGGATGGATTGGTAGAGCGTGTTTTGCGCATACAGCGCATTCAAAATATGCACCGCCGCTTGCAAAGCGTCCACGCCCGACTGCGGAATGGCGGCATGCGCCATCTTGCCATGCACGGTCACCTCCATTTGCAGGCAGCCGTTGTGCGCGGTAATCACCTGGTAGCTAAAACCAGCGGCCACCATCAGATCGGGTTTGACCACGCCGTTTTGCAACAGCCAGGCCGGCCCGAGTTCGCCGCCAAATTCTTCGTCGTAGGTAAACAGCAGCTCCACGCTGCCCTTGCTCGGCTTGGCGACAGCCTCCAAGGCGCGCAGCGCAAAGGTGTAGCTGGCAAAGTCGCATTTGCTGACTGCGGCGGCGCGGCCATAGAGCTTGCCGTCCACGATCTCGCCGCCATAGGGGTCGTGCGTCCAGCCTTCGCCGGGGGGCACGACGTCGCCATGCGCATTGAGCAGCACGGTGCGCCCGGCACCAAATTTTCGACGCACGACCAGGTTGGTCACGCTTTGCATGCCGGCGGCGTGCACCAGCGCCTCGGGCACCACGTGTTTTTCGGCCGTCAGGCCCATGGCTTGCAGCAGCTCGGCGGTGCGCTCGGCATGGGGCGCGTTATGGCCCGGCGGCGTGTCGGTGGGCACGCGTACCAGTTCTTGCAAAAAGCGCACTTCTTCATCAAAGTGCTGGTCCACCCAGGCGTCAAGGTCGTGGTACAGGTTGTTGCTCATGGGGGTACTCGCAGATAAAAAGTGGGGGTCTGTAAAAAAAACCGCAGGCTTACCGGCCGGCCAAGTCGGCCAGCAGGTGCTCAAAGGCCTCGACGGCCAGTTGCATGTCGGCGCTGGTGCTCGATTCGAGCGGGTTGTGGCTGATGCCCCGGTTTTGGCCGCGCACAAACAGCATGGCCTGGGGCAGGATGTCGTGCATTTTCATGGCGTCGTGGCCCGCGCCGCTGGGCATGCGGTGCAGCGGCAGGCCCAGGGCCTGCACTGCGCGCTCCCAGCGTTGCTGCCAGGCCGGATGGCTGGGGGCGGCGCTGGCGCGCATGGTTTCGCGCAACTCCTTTTGCAGGCCCCGGCGCTGGCAAATGGCGTCAAGCTGGGCCAGCACGTCGGCGCACAGGGCGTCGCGCTGCGCATCCGTGGGCGCGCGCATATCCAGCGAGAACTCGCAGCGCCCGGGCACCACATTGACCGAGCCTGCGGGCACCTGCCACTGGCCGATGGTGGCCACCGAGTCGCCGTCGGCGCTGGCGCGCTGCTCCATATAGAGCGCCAACTCGGCCACCGCGCAGGCCGCATCGCGGCGCTGGTCCATGGGCGTGGTGCCGGCATGGCTGGCCGTGCCCTGCACCGCGCCCATCATGCGCACGCTGGCGTTGATGGAGGTAACCACGCCCAACGGTATGTGCAGCGCATGGAGCACCGGCCCTTGTTCAATGTGCACTTCCACAAAGCCCAGGTACTGCGCTGGGTCGCGTTTAAGGGCCGCAATGCCGGCCGGCTCCAGACCGGCGGCCTGCATGGCAGCGCGCATGCTGATGCCGTCCGCGTCTTTTTGCTCCAGCCACTGCGGCGCAAAACTGCCCGTCAGCGCCGAGGCCGACAAAAAAGTGGCGGCAAAACGCTGGCCTTCTTCTTCCGAAAACGCCACCACTTCTATACCAAAGGGCAGGCGGCGCCCGGCCTGGTGCAGGGCCTGCACGCAGGCCAGCGGCACAAAAATACCCAGCCGCCCGTCGTACTTGCCGCCGTTGCGCACCGTGTCGTAGTGGCTACCGGTCATTAAGTAAGGCGCCCCCGCCTCTTGCGGGTGGTAGCGGCCCACCACATTGCCCACGCAGTCGATGTGCACCTCGTCCATGCCGCAGTCGCGCATGCGCTGCACCAGCTCGCGGGCGCAGGCCTGGTGGGCGGCGGTCAGGTAGGTGACCGTCAGCTCGCCGCGCTCGGCAAAACCGGGGTCGCTGTGCTGGGCCAGGGCCTCTTGCCAATCCCACACCTGGTGGCCGCGCTCGGGCTGCAGGCCAAATTTGTCCGCCAATCGAATTTCTACGATGCGGTGCACATTGCGCAAGCATTCTTGAAGCTCAAAGTCGGGGTGCTCCTGCAAGCGGCGCGCCATGGTGGCCAGGATCTCGGCCTTGCGCAGCCCGGTGCCCCGGGGGCCGCGCACTGCCACGATAAATGGCCAGTCAAACTTGGCGCGGTAATCGGCGTTGAATTGCTGGATGGTGGCCAGCTCCTGGGGCGTGCAGTCGGTCAGGCCGGCTTTTTTCTGCTCGTGGCGCGACTCGGCCGTCAGCTCGCCAGGCACCAGGCCTTTGCCCGCGAGTTCGGGGTGGGCGCGCAAAAGCGCCAGTTGCGCCTCGCGGCCGGCGCCGTCCAGCACCTTTGCCATAGCGTACTGCAGCTGCGCCAAAGATTTGAAGGGCCGCTGGGCCAGCGCCTGGTGCGCGATCCAGTCCGAATGCTCGTACAGGCCGGCCAGCATGGCCTGCGCCTGGGGCAGCGGCGCGCTGTTGAGTTCGTCTAAGGTCATGCGGCAGCTTGATAAGGGTGCGTGGCCGCCCAGTGCGTGGCCACGTCCAGACGACGGCAGACCCACACATGGTCGTGCGCTTGCACATGGTCCAAAAAGCGCTGCAAAGCGGTAATGCGTCCGGGCCGGCCCAGCAAGCGGCAGTGCATGCCGATGCTCATCATCTTGGGCGCGTTCAGGCCGGCGGGGTCGCCCTCGGCGTACAGCGCATCAAAACTGTCTTTCATGTACTGAAAAAACGGGTCGGCGTGCGAATAGCCTTGCGGCAGGGCAAAGCGCATATCGTTGCAGTCCAGGGTGTAGGGCACGATGAGCTGCGGCGCCACGCTGCCGTCGGTTTTTTGCACCTGCATCCAAAAAGGCAGGTCGTCGCCGTAGTAGTCGCTGTCGTAGGCAAAGCCGCCGTAGTCGGCCACCAGGCGGCGGGTGCGCGGGCTGTCGCGTCCGGTGTACCAGCCTAGGGGGCGCTGGCCGCACAGCGTGGTCATGATGTCCATGGCCTGCTGCATGTGGGCCCGCTCGGTGGCCTCGTCGATGTTTTGGTAATGGATCCATTTGAGGCCGTGGCAGGCGATGTCGTAGCCCAGTTCGCCAAACGCGGCGCACAGCTCGGGGTGTTTTTGCAGGGCACTGGCCACGCCAAAGACGGTCAGCGGCAGGCCGCGCCGCTCAAACTCGCGCAGGATGCGCCACACCCCGGCGCGCGAGCCGTATTCGTAAATGCCCTCCATGCTGATGTGCCGCTCGGGGTAGGCCGCCGGGCTGAACATCTCGGACAAAAACTGCTCGGAGCCAGCGTCGCCGTGCAAGACGCTGTTCTCGCCGCCCTCCTCGTAATTGAGCACAAACTGCACCGCCACCCGGGCTTGGCCGGGCCAGTGCGGATGCGGGGGGGTGCGGCCATAGCCGATCAGGTCGCGCGGGTACGGGGCGGTAGCGTCGTAATGTTGCATAGATTCAATGGTAGCCGCAAAGGCGCCGCCCTCGGGCTGGCCCAAGGCACCAAAGCACTGATTACACTTTCACCTTATTGAAGGGGAATCGACTATGGGCCTGAGCACCCACGTTTTAGACACCATGCACGGCACGCCCGCAGCCGGTATGGCCGTGGCCCTGTACAGCCTGCAGGGCGAGGCGGCCACGCTGGTCAAATCTTTGGTGTTGAACGCCGACGGGCGCAACCCCGACGGCCTGCTCTACGCCCACGACGCGCTGCAAAGCGGGCGCTACCGGCTGGTGTTTGGCGTGGCCGATTACTTCCGCAGCCAAGGCGTGGCGCTGCCCGAGCCGCCGTTTTTGGACCAGGTGAGCCTGGACTTTGGCGTGGCCGACCCGGCGGCGCACTACCACGTACCGCTGCTGGTCAGCCCCTGGAGCTACTCCACCTACCGGGGCTCTTAGGTGCGGGCCCGGGCCGCAGCACGCGGCTTACCGTTCTTATTTTTGCCCCTCGGACAAAGTGTCGAGTTGAAAACGCCCGCTTTTGTGCCACAGCCACGTCTCGGTGTACGTGACCTGCCCCATCTTCACCGGCGCCGGGTAGGGCGCTGCTTCGCGCACCTTGCGCTCGATTTCAGCCATCACCGCAGGCACTTGGTTGGGCGCGCGGGTCCAGCGCACCGCGCTGACCTGACCATGCTTGTCAATATCCACGTCCAAAACGCCCACGGCCTGCAGCAGGGGCGGCAGTTTGCCGGGGAAGACTTGCTCGGAATACTTTTTGTACAAATGCCCGGCGGCGTCACGCCGGTACTCGCGGGCACTCAGGGCGTGCGAGACGTAGGTGGGCAAGACCTCCACCGGGGCGGGCGGGGGTGGCGGTGCCACGACGACTGGCGCGGGCGGCGGGGGTGGGGGCGCAACCACCACGGGTGCGGGCGGTGGCGGTGCAGCGCAACCGGCGACCAAAGCAGCCACGGCCAAGGCAAGTCGCCCGGCCCCAAAACGCAAACCTCTACGCATACGCAACCTTTCTTGTTGTCTCCATCCACCTTCGGCCCGGGCCGCTGGGGGAACTAGCCCATGCAGCGCTTGAACGAAGCCTTGTTTGCCCGTCTGGTGCAGGCTGATGCCATTGTGGTCCAGGTGCAGCGCACGCGCGGATCGGTGCCGCGCGAGGCCGGCGCATGGATGGCCGTTTTTCGCCATGGTAGCCCAGAGTTGCTGGGCACCATCGGCGGGGGCCGCCTGGAGCTGGACGCCATCGCCCACGCGCGCGCGCTCTTGGCCGACCCCAGCGGGCCGCGCAGCCAAAGCTATGCGCTGGGCCCCAGCCTGGGCCAGTGCTGCGGCGGGCACGTGCAACTGGGCTTTGAGCCGGTGGGCTCCGCCGACGTGGCCGCCCTGCGCCAGCGGCTAACGGCCGGCCACCAGCCGGTGGCCTTGTTTGGCGGAGGCCATGTGGGCCAGGCGCTGGTGCAGGTCTTTGCCCAGCTGCCGCTGGATGTGCACTGGATCGACAGCCGCGACGCGCCCTTCCCCACCGATCTGCCGGCCAATGTGCGCTGCGAACACTCGCTGCCGGTGCACCAGGCCGTGGCCGATCTGGCCGCGCAGTCCTGCGTGCTGATCATGAGCTTTAGCCATGCCGAAGACCTGGACATCGTCGCCGCCTGCCTGCAGCGCCAGCGCGCGCGCGCCGACCTGCGCTTTATCGGCCTCATTGGCAGCAAGACCAAATGGGCCACCTTCCGCCAGCGCCTGGAGGCGCGCGGCTTTAGCGCCGACGAGCTGGCACAGGTGACCTGCCCCATCGGCCTGCCCGGCATCCGCGACAAGCGGCCCGAGGTGATCGCCGTCTCGGTGGCTGCGCAGCTGATGGGCTTGCCGGCCTGAACCCCTGCCTACAATTTAGGCCTTACCGAAAGCACCCCCCGCCATGGAAACGTATTTGCTCGAATGGGTCAATTTGCTGCTGCGCTGGGCCCATGTGGTCACCGCCGTGGCCTGGATTGGCGCCTCGTTTTATTTTGTGTTTTTGGACAGCAACCTCACGCCCCCGCAAGACCCCGAGTTGCAGCGCCAAGGCGTCAGCGGCGAGCTTTGGGCGGTGCACGGCGGGGGCTTTTACCACCCCGTCAAATTTGCGGTGCGCCCGCCCGAGTTGCCGGGCCATCTGCACTGGTTTTACTGGGAAAGCTACAGCACTTGGCTGACCGGATTTGCGCTCTTTACCGTCTCGTACCTGTGGAATGCAGGCAGCTATTTGGTCGACAAATCGCTGATGGACTGGTCGCCAGCGGCCGCAGTGGCCGCTGCGCTGGGCTTTTTGGTGGTGTTTTGGGTGGCCTATGACACGATTTGCCGCATCTGGGGCCAGCGCCCCGGCGGCGACCGTATCGTGGGCGCGCTGGTAGCGCTGCTGGTGGCCGCGGCCGCCTGGCTGGCCTGCCACTGGTTTGCCGGACGCGCCGCCTTTTTGCTGATGGGGGCCATGCTGGCTACCAGCATGAGTGCCAATGTGTTTTTCTGGATCATCCCCGGCCAAAGAACCGTGGTGCAAAGCATCCGCGACGGCCAGCCGGTAGACCCCATTCACGGCCAGCGCGGCAAGCAGCGCAGCGTACACAACACCTATTTCACGCTGCCGGTGCTCTTTGCCATGCTCAGCACCCACTACAGCTTTACCTACAGCCACCCGCGCAACTGGCTGGTGCTGCTGGGCATGATGGCTGCGGGCGCGGCCATTCGCCAATTTTTTGTGCTGCGCCACGGCTACAAGCTGGGCCGCAACCCGCACCCCTGGCCTTATGTGGCCGCCGGTGTGGCGCTGATTGCCGTGCTGATCGTCGCCATGGCCCCCAGCCCTGCGCCCGTGCCGGCTGCCAACGCCACGTCGGCCCGCAGCGCCGAGACCACCGGGCCCGTGGGCTACGCCCAAATCCAGCCCGTGATCGCCCAGCGCTGCTACGGCTGCCACGGCCAAGCCATGCAAATGAAAAACGTGCGCCTCGATTCAGCCGCCCTGCTGGCCCAGCACGCCCCGGCTGTCTACCAACAAGCCGTGGTGCTGCGCGCCATGCCCATGAACAATGCCACGCAAATCACCGAGGACGAGCGGACGCTGATCAAGCGATGGTTTGAGGGTGGGGCTTTGGTGAACTGAGTAAATCGCAAGCAAGTTGAAAAAAAACGACCCGTCGTCTGTTTTTGTGAATAAACGATGTAAAGTTTGCACTGGGTCTGAATTCCGGCTTGTCTGGGTAGTAGGTCCCCACCGGGCCCCGTAAGGGGCCCTTTTTTTTAGAGCCGCACAATACCCAGTGGGTCTCGCGGCGCGGCGACCTTGCACAAAACGGGGTCAAGTCGCATAAAAAAATTATTTGCGGATTTTTTCCTTACATAAGTCGAGGGCGTGAGGTGCTGATACAGCAGATAAGCAACTACGTCGGCCGACTGAATGAAGTAAGAATGTCCGGAATCACGGAAATTGGCGTCCTCAATGACCAATTGAATCGGAGCGTCGCGATAACCACCATTGCCGCGAGAGGGAATCGGGTTGTAGATTCGCATTTTCTTCATAAGAGCATTTAATTTTTTCTCGTCCGAACGATCTGGGAAAAGCATGCCCATATTTTTCTGCCCCTTGGGGCCTGGAAAATTATTGTTACCAAGCGTATTTTCGAAGCGCTGAATGAGCGCTTTCCATGCCAATTCAAAAATATCGACGTCTGCGGTCTTGGAGGTCTTGTCAACCGCTACGGTGATGATATTTACATAGGGCATGCTAGCCAGCAAATCCGCATAGTGCCGCAATATTGCCAAACGTTCATGTTTTGGAATGCGAGCCAGCTCTCCTGGATGGGCTAACAATGGACTTGCATGGATTTCATCACGCAAACGGATGCCCCATTGAGCTTTTAAATTGCGGCGAAATTCAATTAATTTTTGATAAACCCAATGCCAATGCAGTTCGTGCACAACCAAGCCGGACAAAACGAAATATCGCGTTGGCGAGCCTTCTAAGCCAACATCACCGCTCTCATCGACATACATTAAATACATAGCGGACTTAAATAATTGCAAATGCAGGCCACAAAACCCCCGCCGCTATGGCCTCGATCTGCGCCATCAGCGCGCCGGTGTGGGTTAGTGCTGCGACGGTGCGGCTGTAGTGCTCCAGGTCTTGCAGGCTAAGGGTGCGGCCTTTGCGGTCTTTGAGCCACTTTTCGCAGACCTGGTAGCCGCCGACTTTGAAGGCCCAGGTGCTTGCGGGCACGCCATCGAAGTACTGAGTGGCGTTGATGTACACGCGGCCCGGCGCGCCCTCGGGGCCGGGGGCGAAGCGCGGTTTGTCGACCAGGTTGTCGCCGGCCACCGGAAAGCGGGCGCGCAAGGCGGCGGGCACTTTGCGCAGCAAATGCGCATCGATCAGCGCCTGGCCCAGCGGCAGCAGGGCCTTCCAGAGCGCTGCAAAACGGGGGGCGGTGCCGGGCAGGCAGGCCAGCGGGATGCGCGGAAAGTCGCTCTTCAAAAACTCGGCATAGGCGCTGCGGTAGCCCGGCCCGTGCAGCACGGCGTAAACGAAAGCCAGCACCTGCTCGGGCTGCACGTCTTGGGGCAGGTCGTGGCGCTCGGGCTCGCTGGGCACGCCCAGGCTAGCGGCCAGGGCTTGCAGAAATTGGGGGGCGAGGTTGGGGCGGGAAGGCTGGCCTTGGGGGTAGAGCCAGAGGGGAAAGGCAGTTGGAATACCTTTGTTGCTGTAAAAGGCTCTGTTGTCAAGGACAGCATCGCACACATGAACATGAGAAAACACTTCGTCAACGATAGATTGCCTAATAGCCACAAGCGCAAAGTTTTTTGATTCGCAAAGATTGGGCATCACATCCCAACGCCCCCAATCGACCATGGATTCTTGATAAAGCAATGGACGCACATCAAACGGTCGGTACAAACAGCCGACTATCTTTGCTTTCCAGTTAAAGCTCCTCAAATCATTGCGCGACCGCCCTAACTTCCAGCCGCGCGAATCGCCGGCCGGGTATTTATCGCCTGGCTCCGTCGGGCCAAAGGTACGCAAGCGAACCTCTTCGTCACTGAGCTTCGAATCCAAAAATGCCTCCAGCTTGGATTCCAAGTCCTCTCGGGTAAAGGCCAGCGCCAAACTGTCACGCGCCGTGACAATACCCGTGGCATGGATCGGAAAAATGTCGGTCACTTTCCAACCTTCCTCATATTTCCCCTGGCCTGCAGCATTCACCGGCACAAAAAGCAAGTTCGGCAAAGCCGGTTGCAATGGCTGCCAGACAACGCCTTCGATATCTGTCTTCAACAAATAGTCGTATTTAAAGTCCCGGCTCCCCCACAGTCCTGCGTGGTGAACCCTGGCTTTGCGCAATGGCGCCTGCGGCGCCTCACCACTGAGGCTGAACTCTTCATGGCTGGGACGCTTTACCAGAAAGGCAATGGCCACGCCTTGTTCGATATCGAAGACGTTTTTGTCATCCCCTTGCGCCGATAAATGGCTGGGGGTGCGTTCCTTTTTCTTGGCGTTTCCATGCAGATCCAGAACGTAGATGTCGTCGAAATCGCGCATCAGACTGGCGCGCATTCCCCGAAAAGTTACGTTATCGAGCCAGCCATGGTTGGTGATGAAAGCAAGAACGCCGAAGCCGGTGCGCACGATGCGGTCATGGGCGAAGCGGATGAACTTGACGTAGTCATCATTCAACCAATGCCGGCGCTCCTGCAGGGGACCACCCTCGGGCTCTTTTTTGTATTCCGCGATCAGCCGCTGAATCATGGCACTGTTATTGGTGGAAATACCTGAATAAGGCGGATTGCCCACAATCACCTGCACCGGCGCCTCGCGCTTGACGGCCTCGGCGCCCTGGCTTTCGGCGGCGATCCAGTTGGCTAAAAAGGCGTCGGACTGGGCGCGGATGCTGTCTAAGGTGTTGGTCAGAAAGATATTGAGCCGCTCGGCGCCAGCCGCCGGGGTTTTGGCTTTTTTGTCGCCAAAACGGTAGCCCTGCTCTTGCAGCAGCAAGGCGATCTTGAGGTGGGCTACGGTGTAAGGCGCCATCATCAGCTCAAAGCCAAAGACGCGCGGCAGCAGGCGCTCGTGCACGTACTGGGGCCACAGGCCCAGGTTGCCGCCTGCGGTGACGCGGGCGTGGATGTGTTCGATGACGCGGCGCAAGAAGGTGGCGGTCCCCGTGGCCGGGTCCAGAATGAGCGTACCGGGGTCGGCCAGGCCCTCGGGGCGACCGAGCTGGGTTTGCAGCAGACTGTCCACCCCGCGCACGATGAAGTCCACCACCGGCTGGGGCGTGTAGTACACGCCGCGCGCGGCACGCAAGGCCTGGTCGTAGGCGGCCAAAAAGGTTTCGTAAAAGTGAAACACCGGGTCCTCAAAGCCGGCTTTGCGGCTTTGGCGGTGCAGCACTTTGTCCATGTCGGTGTAGTGCAAGCTGCCGGCGATTTGCTCGACCAGCCAGCGCAGCTGCTCGCTGAGGTCGGGGCTGGAGACGTGCTGGAAAAACTGGCGCAAAAACGGATTGGCCCGGGGAATGAGGTGGGCGGCTTTCTCCAGACTGAAGGCGGCTTTGCGCAGGCCGGCGGGCAGCTTGTGGGCCGGGGCGCCATAGAGGTTGGTGTGGTCAAACACGCGGGCGGTAAACAGGCCGTAGGCGGCGGTTTGGGCGTACATGTCGGCAAAGTCCTCGGCCAGCAAGTCGGGCATGAGCAGGCTTTTGAAGGCGGCGTACTGGGCGTGCAAGGCCTCGTCGCCGCCTTGCAGCAGCTCGGCGACCAGGTCGCGCAACAGCCGGGTTTGGCCGGCCAGGCAGGCCGCTAGCTGGTGCGGCGTGCCCAGCGTGGGGCTGATTTCTGCGCAAAAGCTGCCCATGAGCGTGTCCCAATCGGCCTGCGCGCTGGGGCTGGGCTCGATGCCTTTGGGGCGCAGGCGCCCCAGCGAAATTTCCATGCGCTTGTCCGGGCCGACCAGCCAGACAAAGTCCAGGTAATTGGTGACCAAAAGGTTGGGCAAGGCCTCTTGGTAGCGGCGGATTTGCGCCGAGCGCAGCACGGCTGGCAGCGCGACGCCCAGGTCTTTGGCCTCGGCGTAGCCGATGGGGCTGTTGCTTTTACGCAGCAAAAAGTCGGGCTTGTTTTCAGGCTGGCTGGCCTTGGGCTCGTTGGTGGCCTCCAGGCCGCTGACGCTGTTTTCGAAGAGCTTTTGGAGTGCCGCGCGGTGCGTGTGCTCGGTGGCGTCGCCGCGCGCCCAGGCTTTGGTCAGCGCGGCAAGGTAGGTGTGGACGGGGCTGATGGCGGTCTCCCAGGGGCCGGCTGACGAAAAAAAATTTAAAAGAATTTTAATTACCGTTATATTAATCGTTCTTTTTTTACAAACTTTAAGGGGGAGACATGAAAAAGATCAGCAAAGTCCATCATTGGGTACCCGCCGCGATCTGCGGCGTGGGTGCGGTATTGGGAGGCGGTCAGGCGTTCGCGCAGGACAATGTCTTGAACAAAGTGGAGGTGACTGGCTCAGCGCTGCGCCACATCGATGCCGAAACGGCGCTGCCCGTGCAGGTGCTCAGCCGAGAAGAAATTGCCCGCACCGGGGTTACCAGCACCGAGCAGCTGCTGCAAACCATCAGCGCCCTGGCCTCGGCTGGCGCGATCAACAATGCGACCGGTTCCGGATCGACGACTTACGGAAACTCCACAATTTCATTACGCGGCCTGGAATCGAGCCGCACACTGGTGCTGGTCAATGGCCGGCGGCTGGCGACTTTTGCGAGCGGCAGCTCGGCGGTGAACGTCAACTCCATCCCGCTGGCGGCTATCGACCGGGTGGAGGTACTCAAAGACGGCGCATCGAGCATCTACGGATCGGATGCGATGGCCGGCGTAGTGAACTTTATTTTGACCAAGTCCTTTGAAGGGGCTGCCGTTAGCGTCGGTTTTGGGCAACCCTCTAACCGAGGCGGCGGCCAAAACCAGAACATGTCCTTGACCGCAGGAATCGGCAATGCGGACACGCCGTACAAGGCGGTGATTTCATTTTCCAGCGAGCAAGACACGGCGTTGTTCGGCAAAGACCGCAGCTATGCCGCCAGTGCCATCAATTTGCCCTATTACAGCGGAACGGCTACCGGCCAAGGCAATATCGAAGGGGCCGTGACGCCTGGGGCTTACCCCAACGACCGGCAAACCGGCCTTTTTGGCACCAGCCCTGGCACTGGTTATGGCAACCCTATGGCGGCGCTGGGTAAGTGTGGCGACATCAATATGTTTTATGCGGGGCAGACCACCAAAGGCCAAGGCTATTGCCAATTTGACAGTGGTGGCTATGTGGCCTTGGTTCCAGACCGCTCTCTGTCCAACTTGACCGGAACCTTTTCATATGCGCTCAATGCAAACACGGAGTTGTTTGCCGATGTGCTTTATTCCCAAAGCAAAATTACTTCAACCTTCCAGGCCAGTCCGTTACGCAGAAGTTTTGCAGTAACGGATACCCGTTTGTTAAATGAAGGCGTGGACCCCTCGCTCATTATTTATCCGCAAAACCCAAATTACCCTACGGCCTATTTGACGCAATATGCGCCAACACTTCTAGGAAAACCGCTGGCTGTCACCGCCCGCGTTATGGATTTTGGTGGGCGCCAAAGCACCGACTTGGCAACCCAAACCCGTTTGGTGGCGGGCACCCGCGGAACAGTAGCCGACCAAGACTATGAAATTGCGGTTGTTCAAAACTCCAGTAAATTGCAAGGCAAATTGACTGGTGGGTATTTCTCGATTACTGACTACAACAAAATCATCAACGACCCGAGCAGTAATTGGAACCCTTGGTCCACCACAGGCCAATCGGGCGCCCTGCTGGCCAAGCTCAAGACCGCTGAGTATGTAGGCCCGTCTTTGGACGCTGAGTCCAAAAGCCAAGGCATTGATGCCAAGATAACGGGCGATTTATTTAAATGGGGTAGCCAAACTGCGCAATATGCGGCGGGCGTACAAACTCGCAATGACTCCTTGGCCCGCACGCCGGCCGACAAGCCTGGAACTGGCGATATATCGGGCGCCGGTGGGGCAGCATTCGCAATCGACCGCAGCCGCACTGCAACCGGGGCATTTGCCGAGGTAAGCATTCCATTTGCAAAAGAACTAGAGGCCAATCTCTCGGCGCGCTCGGACAAATACAGCGATTTCGGAAACGCCAATACTTATAAGGTCAGTGGCCGCTGGCAGCCGAGCCCCATGGTTGTCGTTCGCGCTTCAACAAATACCGGCTTTAGAGCGCCGACATTGCCTGAACTATTCCAGCCCCAGATTCTGGGTTCCTCGGAAATGTTCAATGACGACGGCCCAGGCGGCACCGGCCAAACTGACTTGCAGGTTAATGCGACCACAGGCGGAAATGCAAAACTGCGGCCTGAAACATCGACGGCAAGTTCTTTGGGCTTTGTGATTTCACCCCTGAAAGACTTTAGCTTTGGAATAGATTGGTTCCAGATCAAAATCAACGACATTATTCAAACACCCGGAACGCAAGAGGTGGTGTCGGGCTTTAGGAAGGGTGACCCCGCATTTGCGGGCTTGGTGAAATTAGCACCTGGTTCCAATGATATTGATAGCGTGACGGTGATTACATCCAATATGGGCAAGGCCGAAGTGTCTGGCGTCGATGTATTTGCCAATTACCGCCAAACACTAGGCTCTGGCCGCTTAGATATTGCGTTCAATGGCACGTTGATGAACCAATTTGACCAAACCAGCCCCGGGGGATTTTTGTCCCATAAAGTGGGAACCATCGTGGAGGAAGACGGAACCCCCGTTTTGGGCGCCGACAGCGGCGGTGTGATTCTTAAATGGAAACACACTTTGTCCTTCACCTGGACCGAAGGCCGGTTTGCAGGCACATTGACCCAAAATTACAGCGACAAATACCGCGCAGGTAACGACTTAAATGACAAGCCCGTCTATGTCAATGCGCAATCCATCTATGACCTGAATCTAGCCTATAAAGTAGACAAGGAATCAACTGTGGTGCTGGGTGTAAAAAACGTATTGGATACCCAGCCGGGCGTTTTTGTGCCGGCGAGCAACCAGTTCCAACAAGGCTACGACATCAGCCAATATGACCCCCGTGGCCGTTTTGTCTACGTCTCTGCCAAGTTCAAGTTCTAAACAAGCAACTTAAGCCCCAGCCCAGCAAACACCACCGCCGCCAAGCGGTTCAGTGTTTGCTGCGCACCCGCTGACTCGCGCAGGCGCTGGCCAAAGCGCCCCGCCAGCGCAGCGATGCTGCCAAAGGTAAGCAGCGTAGCCAGGCCAAAGACAGCGCCGAGTTGGGCAATTTGCCATTGCACTGGGCCCAGCGCCGGATCCACAAACTGCGGCAAAAATGCCAAAAAGAAAATGGCCACCTTGGGGTTGCTGATGTTCATCAGCACACCGCGCCCATAGGTTTGCCAGGGGCTCAGGCCCGCGTTCTCCTCGTCCGCTTGGCCTTCCAGCGGCCCGGCAGGCGCCCGCCACGACAACCAGGCCAGCCACAGCAGGTACAGCGCGCCCACCGTCTTCAAAACCGTAAAGGCCAGCGCCGAGGTGGCCAGCAGAGCCGCCAGCCCCAGCGCCACGGCAGCCGTGTGGAACAGCAAGCCGCTGCACAAACCCAGCACCACCAGCAAACCGGCGCGCACGCCGTGCTGGGCAGCGTGCACGAGCACAAAAACATTGTCCGGCCCCGGTGCCAGCGCCAGCAGCACCGAAACCGAGAAAAACGCCAGCACGGTCTGCAAAGTCAGCATGTTCAGCGGCCGGTCAGCGTCAAGGCCATGCGGTTGTGGCGCTCTACCAGCGGGCCCAGGTCGACCGTGGCCAGTTGCCCCTCGCGCACTACCACCCGGCCATGCACCACGGTGTAGGCTGCGGGCATGCTGGCGCACAGCAGCAAGCTGCCTACTGGGTCGTGCACGGCGCCGCCGGCCAGGGCCAGGCTGCGCAGGTCAAACAAGGCCATGTCGGCGCACAGGCCCACGGCAATCTGGCCAATGTCGCTGCGGCCCAGCACCTGGGCGCCGCCTCGGGTGGCCAGGCGCAGGGCGTCGCGGGCGGTCATCTCCAGCGGGGCGGTGTCGCAGCCGTACTGCAGCTTGCCATCCGGGCCGGGGCGCGGGCTCTCTAGGGATTTGCGCAAGCGTGCCAACAACATGGCCTGGCGCGCCTCGCCCAGCATGTGCGCGCCGTCATTGCTGGCGCTGCCGTCCACGCCCAGGCCGACGGGCACACCCGCGTCCAGCATGCGGCGCACCGGCGCGATGCCACTGGCCAGTCGCATATTGCTGCACGGGCAATGCGCCACGCCCGTGCGGGTGGCCGCGAACAGGCTGATGCCCTCGTCATCGAGCTTGACGCAGTGGGCGTGCCACACATCATCACCCAGCCAGCCCAGGTCTTGGGCGTACTGGGCGGGCGTGCAGCCAAATTTGTGCAGGCTGTAGGCGATGTCGTGATCGTTCTCGGCCAGGTGGGTGTGCATGCGCACGCCGTGCTGGCGCGCCAGGGCGGCCGAGTCCTTCATCAGCTGCGGGCTCACGCTAAAGGGTGAGCATGGCGCCACGGCCACCTGCGTCATGGCGCCGTGGGCGCTGTCGTGGTAGCGCTCGATGACGCGTTGGGTGTCTTTGAGGATGAATTCCTCGCGCTCGACCACGCTGTCAGGCGGCAATCCGCCTTGCGACTGGCCCACGCTCATGCTGCCGCGCGTGGCGACAAAGCGCATGCCGATGGCGCGCGCCGCCTCGATGCTGTCGTCCAGCGTCACGCTGTTGGGGTAGATGTAGAGGTGGTCGCTGCTGGTGGTGCAGCCGCTCATGAGCAGCTCGGCCATGGCCAGCTGGGTGCTGGTGTAAATCATGTCGGGCGTCAGGCCGGCCCAGATGGGGTAGAGGCCTTGCAGCCAGCCAAACAACTCGGCGTTTTGCACCTGCGGTACTGCCCGGGTGAGCGACTGGTACATATGGTGGTGCGTATTGACCATGCCCGGCACCAGCAGAAGGTGGGGCGCGTCGATCACCTCGTCGGCCATGTGCGGCATCTCGCTGGCCGGTCCGATGGCGGCGATCAGGCCATCGCGCACCAGCACCGAGGTCTCACGCAGCTCCTCGCCCTGGTCGTTTTGGGTGGCCACTGTGTGGGCGTTGTGTATCAGCAAAGTGGCCATGCGCCGATTGTGCCGCAGCGATGCGCCTTGCACGGCCACTCTATGATGCAGACCATGCGCCCGATTGCCGACCCCCACGCTTTTTTACGCAGCCTGTTTGACGCCGCCGTCACACGCGCCCTGCCCCTGCACAACACCGCGCAGTTTTTGCCAACACCGCCGCGCGGGCGCACGCTGGTGCTGGGCGCGGGCAAAGCGGCCGGCGCGATGGCGCAGGCGATAGAGGCGCTGTGGCCTCTTGATGCGCCCTTATCGGGCCTGGTGGTGACACGCTACGGCCACATTCCGCCACGCCCGGCCGGTGTGGCGCAGCGCATCGAGGTGCTGGAGGCCGCGCACCCGGTGCCTGATGCGGCTGGCGAGCAGGCGGCCCAACGCATCCTGGCGCTGACCCAAGGCCTAACGGCCGACGACCTGGTGCTGTGCCTGATGTCGGGCGGCGCCTCGGCGCTGCTGACACTGCCCGCGCTGGGACTGAGCCTGGCCGACAAGCAGCGCATCAACAAAGAACTGCTGCGCTGCGGCGCGCATATCGGCGAGATCAATAGCGTGCGCAAGCACCTCTCGCGCATCAAAGGCGGGCGCTTGGCGCTGGCCTGCGCGCCTGCGCACGTGCTGACGCTGGCCATTAGCGACGTGCCGGGTGATGACCCCTCCACTATCGGCAGCGGCCCCACGGTAGGCGATGCCAGCACCTGCGCCGACGCGCTGGCCATCGTGCAGCGCTACGGTATTGCCGTGCCCGAGGCGGTGCGCGCCGCCTGGACCGATGGCAGCCTGGAGACGCCTACGCCCGACGATGCGCGCTTTGCAGGCCAGCGCTACCAGCTGATCGCCACGCCCCGGCAATCGCTCCAGGCAGCGGCCGATGCGGCACGCGCCGCCGGCCTGGCCGCCTATATCCTGAGCGACGAGATCGAGGGCGAGTCGCTGGAAGTGGGCAAAGTGCATGGCGCTTTGGCCCGCGCCGTCGCCAAGGGCCAGGGTACGTTTACCAAGCCCTGCGTGCTGCTCAGCGGCGGTGAGACCACCGTCACCATCGGCCCGCCACCCCCGGGCGCCGCACCCGGGCGCGGTGGGCGCGCTGGCGAGTTTTGTTTGGGCCTGGCCCAAGCGCTGCAAGCCATGCCCGGCGTTTGGGCGCTGGCCGCTGACACCGACGGCATCGACGGCGTAGAGGACAACGCCGGCGCCCGCGTGGGCCCCGACACCCTGGCGCGCGCGTCAGCCGCCGGTGTGTCCTTAGCCAACCACCAGGCGCGCCACGACGCTTATGGCTTTTTCTCAGCCCTGGACGACCTGGTCGTCACCGGCCCGACGCACACCAACGTGAACGACTTTCGGGCGATTTTGATCACTTGAAGAACTCCATTGGCCTTAGCCCTGCAGCGCCCGCAGCACATGCTCTGGGGTTGCAGGCGCCTCTAAATGCACCGCGCCACTGCGGCAGCTGCCAATCGCGTGGCGAATGGCTTCGTACACGCTGATGGCCAGCATGAAAGGCGGCTCCCCCACGGCTTTGGAGCCAAAGACGTTGTCCTCGCGGTTGGGCTCGGGCCACAAGTCCACCCTGAAGTGTTCGGGCACGTCGCCTGCGGTGGGGATTTTGTAGGTACTTGGCGCATGCGTGCTCAGATGCCCTTGGGCGTTCCAAACCAGTTGCTCGCTGGTCAGCCAGCCCATGCCTTGCACAAAACCGCCCTCGATCTGGCCGATGTCCAGTGCCGGGTTGATGCTGCGCCCCACGTCGTGCAGGATGTCTACCTTGAGCACCCGCGTCTCGCCGGTCAGGGTGTCGATGGCCACCTCGGTGCAGGCGGCGCCGTAAGCGAAGTAGAAAAATGGCCGGCCGGTGAGCGTGGTTTTGTCGTAATGGATTTTGGGCGTGCGGTAAAAGCCATCACTCCACAACTGAATGCGGTTGGCATAGGCGGCTTGCACCACGTCCTCAAAACGGCGCGTGTTTTTGGGCGAGCGCACCTGCCCGCCGCCAAACTCCACAGCGCCTGCGCCGCAGCCGTCCAGGCCGGCCACAAAAGCGGCCAGGTTGTCGCGCACATGGCGGGCGGCAAATTGGGCGGCGCGGCCATTGAGGTCGGTACCCGCTGAAGCGGCGGTGGCCGAGGCATTCGGGATGGTGTGCGTATCGCTGGCGCTGCACAGCACCGAGGCCAGCGGCACCCCCAGCTCATCGGCCACGATTTGGCTGATTTTGGTGTGCAAGCCCTGGCCCATCTCGGTGCCGCCGTGGTGCACACGCACGCTGCCGTCCAGGTAGACATGCACCAGCGCGCCGGCCTGGTTAAACAGCGTGGCGGTAAAGCTGATGCCGAACTTGATGGGCGTGATCGCCAACCCCCGGCGCACCACCGGCGCACTGGCATTCCAGCGGGCCACTTCTTGCATGCGCTGGCGGTACTGCGCGCTGCTTTGCAGGCGCGTGAGCAGCGGCGCCAGGATGTTGTCCTCCACCTTCATTTGGTAGTGCGTGGTGTCGCGGCGGGCGGCGGCGCCCGGGGCCAGGGGCTCGTCGCTGTACAGATTGCGCAGGCGCACATCCAAGGCGTCTTGGCCCAGCGCGCGGGCGATGTCGCCCATGATGGTTTCAATCAGGATCACACCCTGCGGGCCGCCAAAGCCGCGAAAGGCGGTGTGGCTTTGGGTGTTGGTTTTGCAGCGGTAGGAGGCGATCTCCACATCTTGCAAAAAGTACGCGTTGTCGCTGTGAAAAATTGCGCGGTCGGCCACCGGGCCGGAGAGGTCGGCGCTAAAGCCGCAGTTCACCGCCATATGCAGTTGCAGGCCGTGCAGGCGCCCGCTGTCGTCGTAGCCCACGGTGTAGTGGCACACCACGGGGTGGCGCTTGCCGGTAATCATGAAGTCGTCGTCACGGTCCAGGCGCAGCTTGACTGGCGCGCCCACCGCATGGGCGGCTACTGCGGCACACACGGCCACATGGCCGGCCTGCGTTTCTTTGCCGCCAAAGCCGCCGCCCATGCGCCGGCATTGCACCTGTACGGCGTGGTTGTGCAGACCCAGGGCGTGCGCCACCCAGTGCTGCACTTCGGCCGGGTGCTGTGTGCTGCTGTGCACCGTCCATTGGCCCTGGCTTTGGGGCAGCGCGTAGGCCACCTGCCCCTCCAGATAAAAATGCTCTTGCCCGCCCACCTCCAGGCGGCCGCGCAGGGTATGGGCGGCGCTTTGCAGGGCGGCTTGCGCATCGCCGCGGCGCACAAAAACAGGCGGCAGCACATAGCTTTGCGCGGCCAGGGCCTGCTCCACGGTCAGCACCGGTGGCAAGGGTTCGATATCGAGCAGCACGGCGCGCGCCGCGCGCCGCGCCTGCATGACGGTGCGCGCCACCACCAGGCCCACCACCTGGCCGATGTGCTGCACCGTGTCGCGCGCAAAAATAGGCTCGTCGCCCGCAAAAGAGGCCAGCATCGGGTCGCCTGGAATGTCCGCGGCCAGCACCACGGCCACGACGCCGGGCATAGCGCGGGCGGCCGTGCTGTCAAGGCCACGCAAACGGCCGTGGGCTAAGGTGCTGAGAATGGGCGCGGCATGCAGCGTGCCCTGCAGCTCAGGCATATCGTCCACATACGTGGCAGCACCGGCCACCTGAGCACGGGCGCTTTCGTGGGGCGCGTCGCGGCCACTGGCGGCTAAGGGGGCGGCGGTGGCTTTGCCAGGTTGTTTGGCGCTGCTCATGGCTGGGCCTCCAAGGCCACAGGGCCTGTTTGCAGCGCGTGGATATCGATGGCCGGTGTGCCCTGGCTTTCCAGCCAAAAACGCCAGAGCAAATTGCCCAGCACCTGGCGGCGGTAGGCGGCGCTGGCGCGCATGTCCGAGATGGGCGCAAACTCGGCGCGCAGCGTGTCCATGGCGGCGCGCACGGTGCCCTCGGTCCAGGGCTGGCCGCGCAAAGCCGCCTCGGTGGCAGCGGCGCGTGCGGGCGTGGCGGCCACACCACCTGCGCCCAGCGACACCTGCGCCACCACGCCTTTGCGAATATGCACTTGCAGCGCCAGGCAGACGGCAGAAATATCGTCCTCGGTGCGCTTAGAGACTTTGTAGACGCGGCTGAATTCGCCTTTTTGCGGGCGCGGCACTTTGATCCAGGCCAGCACTTCCTCGGGGCGCATCAAGGTGCTGCGGTAGCCGGTGTACAGCGCTTGGAGCGGCATTTCGCGGTAGCCCTTGCTTCTGGCCAGAACGATATTGCTGCCCAACGCAATGAGCAAGGGCATGGAGTCACCGATGGGCGAGCCGTTGGCCACATTGCCGCCCAAGGTGCCGGCGTTGCGCACCGGCATGCCGGCAAAGCGGTCGGCAAAGCTTTGCAGCTGCGGGCGGTCTTGGCACAAAGCGGCAAAAGCCTCGCTCAGGCGCACTGCCGCGCCTATGGCGATGTGGTGGCGGTAGCGGTCGATCTGGCGCAGCTCTTCCACGCGGGTGGTGTCTATCACCTGCCCGAACTGGCGGTGCTGCTTGGTCACCCACAGGCCCACGTCGGTGCAGCCGGCCACCAGCTGCGCGCGAGGGTGGCGTTTGCGCAGGGCCAGCAGCTCGGGCAGGGTGCGCGGGGCCAGGTAGGCGCTGGTGGCGGGCTTGGCATCGGCGCCAGGTTTGGCGTCGGTGGCCAAGACGCGCAGTTGCTGGCGCAGGGCCGGGTTGTCCAGGCTGGCCGGTGGCAGTTGGTGCATGCTGCAGGCCGCGTCCACGATGGGGCGGTAGCCCGTGCAGCGGCACAAATTGCCCGACAACGCCTGCTGGGCCGTGGCCCGGCTGACGGGCGCGCCGCCCTGGTTTTGGTAGAGCGCGGCCAGGCTCATCACAAAACCGGGGGTGCAAAAGCCGCATTGCGAGCCGTGGCACTGCACCAGCGCCTCTTGCGCGGGGTGAAAATGGCCCTCGGGGCCGGGCAGGTCTTGCACCGTCCACAAGGCCAGGCCATCGAGCGCATGGGCCATGTGGATGCAGCTATTGACCGCCCGGGTGTGCAATTGGCCGCCGCGCAGCTCGCCCAGCACCACGGTGCAGGCACCACAATCGCCCTCGCCGCAGCCCTCTTTGGTGCCGGTTTGGTGCAAATCCTCGCGCAAAACCTCCAAGACGGTGCGTTCTGGCGGTACATCGTGCAAGGTGCGCAGGCGGCCGGCCTGGATAAATCGAATCGGCTTGGTTTGTGCTTGGGGCTTGGTCATGAAAAAGTGCGGTGCCGGCGTCAGATGCAAGGGTAAATCAGGAAGGTCCTGCGTGGCTAAGACGTTAGCATATGCACTCTTTCTCAGCTATCCGCATCTGCCCTTGTTCCCGCCCTCCCCGCCAGCCCGCGCATGACCCACCCCCGCCTTGAACTGACTGGCATTACCAAAGCCTACCCCGGCGTGGTCGCCAACAGCGACGTCTCGCTCACGGTGCTGCCGGGCCAAACCCATGCAGTGCTGGGCGAAAACGGCGCGGGCAAGTCCACGCTGATGAAGATTATTTACGGCGCCATCAAGCCCGATGCGGGCCAGATTCGCTTTAACGGCCAGCCGGTGCACATCCGCAACCCCAAAGAGGCGCGCGCGCTGGGTATCAGCATGGTGTTCCAGCATTTCAACCTGTTTGACACCGCCACCGTGGCCGAAAACGTGTGGCTGGGTCTGGACAAAAGCCTCAGCTTGGCGCAGGTGAGCCAAAGCATCAGCGACAAAGCGCGCCAGTACGGCCTGGACATCGACCCTTCGCGCCCGGTGCACACCCTGGGCGTGGGCGAGATGCAGCGGGTAGAGATCATCCGCGCCTTGCTGACCCAGCCGCAGCTGCTGATATTGGACGAACCCACTTCGGTGCTCACGCCGCAGGCGGTAGAAAAGTTGTTTGTGGTGCTGCAGCAATTGGCCGCTGAGGGCTGCAGCATTTTGTACATCAGCCACAAGCTGCACGAGATACGCGCCCTGTGCAATGCCTGCACGGTGCTGCGCGGCGGCAAAGTCACCGGCGTGTGCAACCCGGCCGAGGAATCCAATGCCTCGCTCTCCAAACTGATGATTGGCGCCGAGCCGCCCCAACTCAAGCACCAGGCGCGCGAGCCTGGCGTGGCGCGCCTGACGGTGCGCAATTTGCACCTGCCCCGCGAAGACCAGTTTGGTGTGGACCTGCAAGGCATTGACCTGCAGGTGCGCGCTGGCGAGGTGCTGGGTATTGCCGGCGTCTCGGGCAACGGCCAGCGCGAGCTGCTGTATGCGCTATCGGGCGAAGACTGCCGCGCACCCAAGGGCAGTATTTGCATGGGCGAGCTCGATGTGGCGGGCAAGCACCCGGCGGCGCGGCGCAGGCTGGGCCTGCATTTCGTGCCCGAGGAACGCCTGGGGCGCGGCGCTGTCCCCAGCCTGGGGCTGGCACACAACCTTTTGCTGACCCGCACCGAAGCGATTGCCTGGCCGCGTTTTGCCGGCGGCTGGCTGCAACTGGCCGCCCTGCGCGCGCAGGCGCAGAGCGTCATCGAGCGCTTTGGCGTAAAAACCAATGGCCCGGATGCACCGGCGCGCTCGCTGTCAGGGGGCAATTTGCAAAAATTTATTGTGGGCCGCGAAATAGACGCCCAACCTTCGCTGTTCATCGTCTCGCAGCCGACCTGGGGCGTGGACGTGGGCGCAGCGGCGCAGATTCGCGGCGCGATTTTGGCTTTGCGTGATGCCGGTTGCGCCGTGCTGGTGGTCAGCGAGGAGCTGGACGAGCTCTTTGAGGTCTGCGACCGGCTGCAGGTGATCGCGCATGGCCGCCTTTCGCCCTCGGTGGCTGCAGCGCAAGCGACGGTGGCGCAGCTGGGCGCATGGATGAGCGGCTTGTGGGAGGCACAGGCATGATCAAGCTGCAGGCGCGGCCCCAGGCCTCGGGGTTTTGGACTTTTGCCTCGCCCCTCTTGGCGCTGGCGCTGACGGTGCTTATCGGCGTGCTGCTTTTTAGCCTGCTGGGCAAAGACCCGGTGCGCGGGCTGCAGGTGTTTTTCTGGGAGCCGATCAAAAGCAGTTATGCGCTGGGCGAGCTGGTCGTCAAGGCCACGCCGCTGCTCATCATCGCGCTGGGGCTGGCGGTGTGCTTTCGCTCCAATGTCTGGAATATTGGCGCCGAGGGGCAGTACATCATCGGCGCGGTGTGTGCCAGCGGCGTGGCCCTGCTGGCCGACAAGGACACTGGCAGCTGGATTGTGGCGGCGCTGATTCTGGCCGGCGTGCTCGGCGGCATGGCCTGGGCGGCCATCACGGCGCTCTTGCGCGACCGCTTTAATGCCAACGAGATTTTGGTCAGCCTGATGATGGTCTACGTGGCGGTGCAGGTGCTGGGCCTGTTGGTGTACGGCCCCTGGAAAGACCCGCAGGGCTACAACTTCCCGCAAACCAAGAACTTTGAGGCCGTCACCCACATTCCGCGCCTGATGACGGGCTCGCGCATGAGCATCGGCGTGCTGTTTGCGCTGGCCGGGGTGGGCGCGGTGTGGGTGTTTTTGTTCCGCACCCGGGCCGGTTTTGCCCAGCAAGTAGGCGGCTTGGCGCCAGCGGCGGCGCGCTACGCCGGTTTTTCGGCGCGCCAGGCTTTGTGGACGGCGCTGCTGGTCTCGGGCGGCATGGCCGGGCTGGCCGGGGCGCTGGAGGTAGCCGGGCCCATCGGCCAGCTCACCCCTTATGTGCCGGCGGGCTACGGTTTTGCCGCCATCATCGTGGCCTATGTGGGGCGGCTGCACCCTTTGGGGCTGGTGTTTTCCAGCCTGTTGATGAGCATGTTTTATATCGGCGGCGAGTTGGCGCAGTCGCGCCTGGGCATGCCCAAATCGCTGACGGGCGTATTCCAGGGCCTGCTGCTGTTTTCGCTGTTGGCCTGTGACACGCTGGTGAACTACCGGCTGGTGCGCCAGCGCCCCGCCACCTCTGGAGGAACGGCCTGATGGAGTCCTACGCCCTGCTGATCGCCGCCACCCTCAACGCCGGCACGGTGCTGGCCCTCGCTTCGCTGGGCCTCTTGATCAACGAAAAAGCCGGTATCGTGAACCTGGGCGCCGAAGGCATGATGCTGTGCGCCGCGATTGCCGGTTTTGCCACGGTGGTGCACACCGGCAGCGACACGCTGGGCTTTGCCGCCGGCATGCTGGCCGGGGGCATCATGGCCGCCATCTTTGGCGCCCTGGTAATTTGGCTCAACACCAACCAATACGCCACCGGATTGGCGCTTAGCCTGTTTGGCGCCGGGTTTTCAGCCTTTGTGGGCGTGGGCTATGTGCAAGAGCGTATTACGGAGCGGCCCAATTTTGCGATTCCTGGCCTGTCGGACATCCCTTTGCTGGGCTCGGCGTTTTTCAAGCACCACCCGCTGGTCTACCTGACGGTGGCTTTTGCCGGCGCGCTGGTCTGGTTTTTGTACCGCACCCGCAGCGGCCTGATTTTGCGCAGCGTGGGCGAAAACCCCGAGTCGGCACACGCCCTGGGCTACCCGGTGCGCTGGATACGGCTGGCCTGCGTGGTGGCCGGAGGGGCACTGTGCGGGCTCGCCGGGGCCTATATCTCGATCATTTACACCCCGCTGTGGGTGGAAGGCATGGTGGCCGGCAAGGGCTGGATTGCCCTGGCGCTGACCACTTTTGCCACCTGGCGGCCCGGCCGCGTACTCCTTGGGGCGTATTTATTTGGCGGGGTGACCATGCTCCAATTCCACTTGCAGGGCATCGGCGTGGATGTGCCCAGCCAGGTGCTGAGCATGCTGCCCTATGTGGCGACCATCGTGGTGCTGGCCCTGATTTCCCGCAATCCGGCATGGATTCGGATTAATATGCCGGCTTCGATCGGGAAACCCTTCTACCCCGGTTCCTAAGTTTTTTTCTCGCTGACCTTATTTTTTACAAAGGAAATGACATGACAGATGTGCAAAAACGTTCGCTGCTCAAACTGGCAGCCGTCACTGCGGTGGCCGCTGCGGTGCTGGTAGGCTGCGGCAAGAAGCCTGAGGCTGCGGCGCCCGCCCCGGCTGCCTCGGCGCCCAAGGCCGAGCCGCTCAAGATCGCATTTGCCTACGTCGGCCCGGTGGGCGATGGCGGCTGGACTTTTGCACACGACAACGCCCGTAAAGCCCTGGAAAAAGAATTTGGCGACAAGATCGTCACCTCTTTTGTGGAAAACGTGCCCGAGTCTGCTGACGCCGAGCGCGTGATCCGCGACATGGCCAGCCAGGGCAATAAAGTCATTTTCGGCACCACCTTTGGCTATATGGAGACCATGCTCAAGCTGGCCCCCGAGTTCAAAGACGTCAAGTTTGAGCATGCCACCGGCTACAAAACCGCTGACAACATGCGCACCTACGACAGCCGCACCTACGAAGGCGCCTACATGGCCGGCGTGATCGCAGGCAAGATGAGCAAGACTGGCACGCTAGGCGTGGTCGCCTCGGTGCCAATCCCTGAGGTGATCCGCAACATCAACAGCTTCACGCTGGGCGCGCAAAGCAGCAATCCCAAGATCAAGACCAAAGTGGTTTGGGTCAATGAGTGGTTCAACCCGCCAAAAGAAACCGAAGCGGCCACCAGCCTGATCAATGGCGGTGCCGACGTGCTGTTCCAAAACACCGATTCCCCCGCTGTGCTCAAGACCGCACAAGACAAAGGCAAGCGCGCTTTTGGCTGGGATTCGGACATGACCGCCTACGGCCCCAAAGCCCACCTGGCATCGAGCGTCATCAACTGGACGCCGTACTACATCAAGGCGACCAAAGACGCCTTGGAAGGCACCTGGACGACCGGCGGCGTATGGTGGGGCGTGAAAGAAGGCGCGATTGACATCGTCTCTATCGCCGAAGACGTGCCCGCAGAAACCAAAGCCAAAGTCGATGAAGTCAAAGCCGGCCTCAAAGCGGGCACCTTCAGCATCTGGAAAGGCCCGCTGCTGGACAACACTGGCAAGGTTATCCTGAAAGACGGCGAAGTCGCTGACGACAAATTCCTGAGCGGCGTTCACTTCTACGTCAAAGGCGTGGAAGGCAAAGTGCCAGGCAAGTGATTGGGGTCTTAACCCTGTGAAAAAGGCCGCTGCGAAGCGGCCTTTTTTTGTGGGACAACGAGGGGCTTAGGACAGCAACTGCCAGCTTAAGTCTTTGTATTTGGAAAAGCCCGAATCAAAAGTCACCAAGCGCAGGCCCGCCAAGCGGGCGAATCCGGCCAGATAGGCATCTGTCCAATCTGCGTGGGTAAAACCTTTGGATTGCGTGAACTGCTCCATCGCACTCTCAATGCCTAGCGGTTCTGCCACAAAACCTACTTCAGCATGGCCGCCACCTTGCGGTAAGCCTGCCACGCCTCTGCGGTGGTGTAGGGCGCGCCACCCATGACGGCTTTATTGGTGGACAAACGTAATAGGCCCAGCATGGTGATGCGACAAAAAAACATGCGCGCACCGGCCAGCGAATCCCAGTAATTTTTTGCAGCACCATGGTGCGGGTGGTTGGCGTTGAGCAAAGCCAACCAAACATTCAGGTCGGGCAGATCACCGGCTCCGCTCGCACTCGCTTGCGCCATAGCCGGTAAGCCTAAGAAGCGCTATCCGACGCATCCAGCAGCGCGCTGATTTGCCGATTGCTCAGGGCAGGCATAGGGGGCAATTTTTTGATGCCCTTGCGCGTGAATACCGGAACCTGGCTACGCACCTGCTCTGCGGCCAAAGCAGGGGGCTTTTGCAAAGCATCGCGCACCATGGCCGCAAAGTAGTCTTTGAGCTTGACCCCCTCCATCGCCGCACGGGCCTTGAGCTCGCGCATCAGCGGGTCGGGTAGGTCGAGGGTGGTACGCATAAAAGCATATTAGCATAAAAATGTAGCACGGAGAGTAAGAATGAAGTGATGATCACAAGCGCATCTGCGGCGCTTTAACGTGGCGCGAGAACACCGGCTGCATGCGTACGCTTTGGCCTTCACGCACTGGTAGGTCCATCACTAAGCCGCTTGCGGCGCGCTGATGTTGAGGCTGCCCTGGCTAGGCACCACCACACCGCTCAGGCGTACTTTTCGGTTGACCTCGCCCCAAGTCGCAAAGGCGACCAGCATCAGGGCCAAGGCAAGGCTGGTCACCGCAGCGTAAGACCAAGGCCGCTGCAAGCGCACGCTGCCTAGGTACTGGCCCGCTTGAGCAGCGGCTGCTTCCTGCCGGAACAACATAAAAATATCTATTTAGATAACAATTATTTTTAATGCAATCATTTTGCGCCAATGAGGAGCAACTTCTACAGGGTTTACCCTGGGTTGACGGATTTACTCGCGATTAAGCTACTGCCCATGCCCCACCCCACCAACGGCCAAGTCTCCTTCTGGTACGCCGACATCGGCGGCCTGCCCGCGCCGCGTGCGCCCTTGCCCGGGGACCGCGATGCCGATGTCTGCATCGTGGGCGGCGGCTATACCGGTTTGTGGACGGCGTATTACCTCAAGCGGGCGCAGCCGGATTTGCGCATTACCGTGGTGGAAAAGGAGTTTTGCGGCTTTGGCGCGTCGGGGCGCAACGGCGGCTGGCTGTCGGGCGGATTTAGCTGGTCGCGCGAGAAATACTTGGCGCACTCCAGCCGCGCGGCCGTGGTCGCGATGGAGACGGCGATGCACGGCACCGTGGACGAGGTGCTGGCCGTGGCCGCGCGCGAGGGCATCGAGGCCGACATGGTGCGCGCCGACACCTTGCGGGTGGCCACCAGCGCGGCCCAAATGCAGCGGGTGCGCGCCAACTACCACGAGGCGCTGGGCTGGGACGTGCCGCCCGAGCGCATCAGCCTGCTAGACGCCGCCCAAACCCGCGCGCGTCTGCATATGGACCAAGCCCAAGGCGCACTGGTGCACCATGGCACAGCACGCGTGCAGCCCGCCAAACTGGTGCGCGGCCTGGCCCAGACGGTAGAGCGCATGGGCGTTAGGATTTACGAGCAAAGCGCGGTCATCGGCCTGGAGCCGGGGCGGGTGCAAACGCCGCACGGCACCGTGCGCGCACCGCTGATCGTGCGGGCCACCGAAGGCTTTACGGCCAGCCTACCCGGCCTCAAGCGCCAGTGGATTCCGATGAACAGCGCCCTGCTGATTACCGAGCCGCTACCGGATGCGCTGTGGGATTCGATTGGCTGGCGCGGCTGCGAACTGGTCAGCGACTCGGCCCACGCCTATGGCTACGCCCAGCGCACGCGCGAGGGGCGCATTGCTCTGGGCGGGCGCGGCGTGCCGTACCGCTTTGGCTCGGCCACCGATGTGCAGGGCGTCACGCAGCAAGCCACCATCGAGCGTCTGCACGCCATGCTGCTGCGCTGGTTTCCGCAAGCGCAGGGGCTGCGCATAGACCATGCCTGGTGCGGCGTGCTGGGCGTGCCGCGCGACTGGTGCACCACCGTCGGCCTGGACCGCGCCAGTGGCATGGCCTGGGCGGGCGGCTATGTCGGCCTGGGCGTGTCCAGCTCCAACCTGGCCGGCCGCACTTTGACCGATTTGCTGCTGGGGCGCGACACCGATTTGACGCGCCTGCCCTGGGTAAACCGCCAAGTGCGCCCCTGGGAGCCCGAGCCTTTGCGCTGGCTGGGCATCCACGGCATGTACAAGCTCTACCATTGGGCTGACAAGCGCGAGTTTGCCGGGCTGGATCGCACCTCGCACCTGGCCACTTTGGCCGACATGCTTACCAACCGTTAACCCCTGCGCCAGCCCATCTCTGGCGTGCACCAAAGTAGCCCATGACCTCGCCCCATGACACCGCCGACCTGCCCGCTGACGCGCCCCTGCCCCGGGTGCTGTGGCCTTTGTTGTTTGGCAACTTTGTAATCGGCACCGGCGTCATGGTGGTGCCGGGCACGCTCAATGACATCAGCGCCGATTTGCAGGTTTCGGTGCCCGTGGCCGGGCAACTCATTACCGCCGCGGCGGTGGTGATGTGCTTGGGCGCACCCTTGTGCGCCACGCTGGTGGCCGGCTGGGACCGGCGGCGCTTGCTGGCGCTGTCATTGCTGTGGTACGGCGTTTTTCTGCTGGCCAGCGCCTGCATGCCGGACTTTGGCGCGCTCTTGGTAGCGCGCATGCTGGCCGCGCTGGCGCCTGCGATTTTTACGCCGCAGGCGGCCTCGTGCATCAACTTGCTGGTCGTGCCGGCGCAGCGGGGCCGGGCGATCACCTTTGTGTTCATGGGCTGGTCGGTGGCCTCGGTGCTGGGTTCGCCGCTGGGCGCCTGGATTGGCGGCACGCTGGGCTGGCGCGCTGCTTTTGGCACCATCGCCGCACTCAGCTTGCTGAGCGCCTTGTGGGTATGGCGCGCCTTGCCCAACGGCGTGCGCCCGCCCGCGCTGTCGCGCGCCGCCTGGGGCCTGACGCTGCGCTCGCCTGCGCTGATGCTGTGCGTGGCGGTGACAGTCTTGTTGTCGGCGGGGCAGTTTGTGCTGTTCTCGTATTTCGCGCCCTACTTCAAGCAGGAGCTGCAGTTTGGCCCGGCGCAACTCAGCCTTTTGTTTGCCTGGTTTGGCGCATTTGGCTTTGTCGGCAATGTGCTGATGTCACGCAATATCGACCGCACCGGGGCGCCGCGCGCGGTGATGTGGAGCCTAGGCGCCATGGCGCTGAGCCTCTTGCTCTGGCCGCTGGGCAGCAACATCGTGTTGGCCGCGCTGATCGTCCTGCCCTGGGGCCTGGGTTGCTTTGCCTCCAACTCGGCGCAGCAGGCGCGCCTGGCAGGTATTGCGCCAGCGCTGGCCTCGGCCTCGATTGCCCTGAACAGCTCGGCCATGTATGCCGGCCAAGCCATGGGCGCAGCCAGCGGCGGTTGGCTGATTGCCCAAGGCCAGATGCGCGATTTGCATTGGTACGGCCTGGTGGGCCTGCTCGCCGCTATGGCCGTGAGCTGGTGGGCCAGCCGCCAGGCCGTGGACCACGCGCTGGCGCGCGGCTAGCCCTTGGGGCTTAGGACACCGGGCGCGCCGCCCGCCGCGCCCGCCAACTGCCCCAAAGCACCAACAAGCCAGGCACAAATATCATGGCCCAAATGATTTTGTCGAGGTGCAATTTGACCCAGGGAATATTGCCAAAGAAATAGCCCACGGTCACGATGCCCACCACCCACAGCGTGCCGCCCAGGACGTCATAAAGCGTGAACTTGGCCCGCGTCATGTGCGCCACGCCGCCCACAAAAGGCGCAAAAGTGCGCACAAAAGGCATAAAGCGCGCCGCCACCAAGGTAATGCCGCCGTAGCGCTCGTAAAAAGCATGCGCTTGGTCAAACGCAGCTTTGTTGAAAAAGCGCGAGTCTTGCCACTGAAACACGCGTGCGCCAAAGTAGCGGCCCAGGGTGTAGTTGGTCTGGTTGCCCAGCACGGCAGCGGCCAGCAAAAGTGGCACCACGAGCGCATAGTCCATCAACCCGACGCCGCACATGGCGCCCACCACAAAGAGCAGCGAGTCGCCCGGCAAAAAAGGCATGACGACCAAGCCGGTCTCCACAAAGATGATCAAAAACAGCAGCGCATAGACGCCCATACCGTACTGGCTGACAAAAATTTCGAGGTACCGCTCGACGTGCAATACGAAGTCGAGCAGTTGTGCAGCTATTTCCATGCACCCATTATCGCCCCCACCCCCCACCTACAATGCCCGGCGTGACCCTGCCCAGCCCCCGCCCACGCCGCCCGATACGGCCCCTGCCCGACACCTTGATCAGCCAGATTGCCGCTGGCGAGGTGGTCGAACGTCCAGCCTCGGTGGTGCGCGAATTGGTGGACAACGCGCTCGATGCCGGCGCGCATACCATCCAAGTGCGCCTGCTGGCCGGCGGTGTGCGCCTGATCGCGGTGGAAGACGATGGCATCGGCATTGAACGCGCCGAGTTGCCCCTGGCCTTTGAGCGCCACGCCACCAGCAAAATCGGCAGCTTGCAGGACCTCGAATCGGTGGCCACCATGGGCTTTCGGGGCGAGGCGCTGGCCGCCATCAACGCCATTGCCGATTGCGCCATCCACTCGCGCGCCACCGGGCAGTCGCAGGCATTTGCCCTGGACGGGCGCACCGGTGAGCTGCGCCCTATTGCACGCGAGACCGGCACCACGGTGGAAGTCAAAGAGCTTTTTTACAGCACCCCAGCGCGGCGCAAATTTCTAAAAACCGATGCCACCGAGTTGGCCCATTGCATCGAATCGGTGCGCCGCCACGCGCTGGCCCGGCCCGATGTGGGTTTTGCGATTTGGCATGAAGGCAAGTTGGTTGCGCAGTGGCCGCAGTGCGGCCAGGGCAGCGACGCCTTGGAGCGGCGCCTGGCCGACGTGCTGGGGCCGGAGTTTTTGGCCCAATCGATTGCGCTCGATTGGCACAGCCCGGCCAGCGCGCAAGACCCCAGCGGCCAAGGTGCGCGCCGCATCCGCGTCTGGGGGCGGGTGGGCATTCCGGACGCCGCCCGTGCCCGCGGCGACCAGCAGTTTTGCTATGTAAATGGCCGCTTTGTGCGCGACAAGGTGCTGACCCACGCCGCCCGCAGCGCCTACGAGGACGTGCTGCACGGCCAGCGCCAGCCGGTTTACGCCCTGTACCTGGACATGGACCCGACGCGGGTGGACGTGAACGTGCACCCGACCAAGATCGAAGTGCGTTTTCGGGACAGCCGCGAGGTGCACCAGGCCGTGCGCCACGCCGCCGAAGAGGCATTGGCTGCGCCCCGCGCCGGACGCGCCGACGCGGGCACCGCCTTGGCGCCAACCGCAGTCAGCGACGAAGCCAGCGCGCCTTGGCCGCCCAGCACCGCGGCCCCGGCGGCTGCGCCCTATATGCGCCAGCAGGGCATCGCCTTTGCGCCTACCGCGCCCGCAGGCCAGCCGGTGCGCGATCTGGCCGCTTTGTGGAACCGCACGCCTGCCAAGCCGCCACTTGCTGAGGCACCAAGGCCCGCGCCCGAGGCGGACCAAGCGCCCCAAGACTGGCCTTTGGGCCGGGCGCTGGCGCAGCTGCAAGGCATTTACATCCTAGCCGAAAACGCGCAAGGCCTGATCGTGGTCGATATGCACGCCGCCCACGAGCGCATCGTGTACGAGCGGCTCAAGGCGCAGTGGCACAGCCGCCAAGAAGCTGGCGCGCAGGCCGCGCCGATGGCGAGCCAGCCCTTGCTCATCCCCGCCACTTTTGCCGCTACGCCCGAGGAAACGGCCACGGCCGAGGCCCACGCCGAGACGCTGCACGCGCTGGGCTTGGAAGTGAGCGCCTTCTCTGCGGTCACGCTGGCGGTGCGGGCCGTGCCCAGCACCCTGGCGCAAGGCGACGCGGTGGCGCTGGCGCGCAGTGTGTTGGCCGAGCTGGCCCAGCACGATGCCAGCACCGTGCTGGAGCGCGCACATGACGAGATTTTGTCCACCATGGCCTGCCACGGCGCTGTGCGGGCCAACCGGCGCCTGAATCTGGACGAGATGAACGCCTTGCTGCGCCAAATGGAAGTGACCGAGCGCAGCGACCAGTGCAACCACGGGCGCCCCACCTGGCGCCAGATCAGCGTGGCCGATCTGGACAAATGGTTTATGCGTGGGCGCTGAACGCATGTCAGCAGCCCCCCAGCGCGCGAAGTCAGCGCCCAGCACCCGATGGCAGGCCGCGCGCACCGAACTGCGCGCCTTGTGGCACCTGTCCTGGCCGATTTTGGTAGGGCAACTGGCCAATGTGGGCATGTCGGTGGTCGATGTGGCCATGGCCGGCCATGTATCGGCGCAAGATTTGGCCGGTATTTCGTTGGGCGTGTCGGTGTGGAATATTGTGATCATTACGCTGATGGGCGTGCTGATGTCGGTCAACCCTACCGTGGCCCACCACGTGGGCGCCCAGGAGTTGCACGCCATCCCGCGCGTGGTGCGCCAGGCGCTGTGGAAAGGCCTGCTGCTGGGCGTTTTGGCCGGCGCTATTTTGCAAAGCAGTGCGCTGATTTTTGACGCCATGGACCTGGAGCCCTACACCCGCGAGGTGGCGCGCGGCTTTGTGCAGATTTGCAGCTTCGGGTTGCCGGCCTTTGCCTGCTACCGCGTGCTGTATGGCTACAGCGCCAGCATCAACCAAACCAAACCGATGATGGTGGTGGCGCTGGCCGCCTTGCTGCTCAATGTGTTGATTAACTGGTTACTGGTGTTTGGGCATGGTGGCTTTGCGCCGCAAGGCGGCTTGGGCTGCGCCTGGTCTACGCTGCTGTGCGTGTGGTTCAATCTGGGCGGCTTGCTGCTGTGGATCCGTCTGAGCCCGGCGCACCGGGCCACTTATCCGCTGGCCCACTTTGAGTGGCCGCACTGGGCGACGGTGCGCACCCTGCTGTATTTAGGGCTGCCCATTGGCATGACGTATTTCGCCGAAACCAGCGCCTTTGCGCTGATTGCACTCTTGGTGGCGCGCTTTGGCAGCACACAGATTGCGGCGCACCAAATTGCGCTCAATTTTGCCTCGCTGGTGTTTATGGTGCCGCTGAGCCTGAGCGTGGGCGTGCTCACGCGCGTGGGCCAGTCGCTGGGCGCGGGCGACCCGATGGTGGCACGCTACCGCGCCTGGACCGGCCTGGGCGCGGGCCTGAGTTTTGCAGTGGTCTCGGCGCTGTGCATTGGGCTGTTTGACCGGCAGATTGCGCAGTTTTATACGCAAGATCCCCAAGTGATTGCAGCGGCCGTACCCTTGCTGTTTTTGGCGGCAGTGTTCCAGCTCTCGGATGCGGCGCAGGTGGTTTTGAGCGGCGCAATTCGGGGCTACAAGGTCACACGCCCGCCGATGGCGCTGCACCTGACGGCGTTTTGGGGCTTCTCGCTGCCACTGGGCTATGTGCTGGGGATCGCCCCGGACTGGGCGCCCTGGCGCCCCGAGCAGCCCATGCAGGCCACCGGCTTTTGGCTCGCCCTGGTGCTGGGCCTGACGATTGCCGGCATGGGCCTGACCTGGATGCTGCGGGTCATTGCGCAGCAGCATTGCGCGCAGGACCTGGCCCCGAGCGCGCCGCGCTGAGCACTGCCATGCCCGCCCGCGCAGCCCTGCCCTTTCACCTGTGCATTGCCGGCCCAACGGCGGCCGGAAAAACGGCTGCAGCCTTGGCCATTGCGCAAGCTTTTGACGGCGAAATCATCAGCGTGGACTCGGCCCTGGTGTATTGCGGCATGGACATCGGCACGGCCAAACCCAGCGCCCAAGAGCTGGCTGTGGTACCGCACCACCTGATCAATATCCGCGACCCGCTGCAGGCCTACAACGCAGCCGACTTTGCCCGCGATGCCGACGCACTGGTACGCGCCATCAGCGCGCGCGGCAAACTGCCGGTGCTGGTGGGCGGCACCATGCTGTATTTCAAAGCGCTGGCCCAGGGCATGGACGCCATGCCCAGCGCCGATCCGCAGATTCGCGCCGACATTGCCGCCCAGGCGCTGACCGAGGGCTGGCCGGCGCTGCACGCGCAACTGGCCCAGGTCGACCCCGTGACGGCTGCCCGCCTGGCGCCCGCAGACAGCCAGCGCATCGGACGTGCGCTGGAAGTCTGGCGCAGCGCCGGCGTGCCTCTGTCGCAGCTGCAGCTCCGCCAACCAGCGACCGCCGACGACCCGGCCCTAGCGCCCTTGATTTCGCTAGAGCCCCAGGCGCGCAGCTGGCTGCACGAGCGGATTGCCCAGCGCTTTGACGCCATGCTCGATCGGGGTCTGGTCGAGGAAGTGCGGGCCCTGCGCGCGCGTGGCGATTTGCATCCGGACTTGCCCTCCATGCGCTGCGTGGGCTACCGCCAGGTCTGGGAAATGCTGGACGGGCACAGCAGCCCCGCGCTGATGCGCGACAAAGGTATTTTTGCCACCCGCCAATTGGCCAAACGCCAACTCACCTGGCTGCGCTCCATGCCGCATAGACACATCATCGCCTGCGACCACCCGGATGCCCTGGCGCACACCATGGCCTGCGCCCGCACACTGATAGAGGCCCACCGAACATGCGCTTAGTGATTGACAACTTGTGCAAGCGCTACGGCGACAAATCGGTGTTCAACCAGGTGTCATTGCAGGTGCAGGCGGGCGAGTTTGTGGCCATCCGGGGCGAATCGGGCGTAGGCAAATCCACCTTGCTCAACTGCATGGCGGGCCTGGACCGCTGGGACAGCGGCAGCGTCACGCTCAACGGGCAAGACCTGGGCGCTCTGGATGAAACGGCACTGGCCGGGCTGCGGCGCAAAGACATTGGCTTTGTTTTTCAGGCATTTCATGTGTTGCCGCACTTAGATGTGGCCCAAAACGTGGGCCTGCCCCTGCTGCTTTTGGGCACGCCCGATGCGCAGCGCGTGCAGGCCATGCTGCAGGCCGTGGGTCTGGACGGTCTGGGCGCGCGCCTGCCGCAGACACTCAGCGGCGGGCAGCTGCAGCGCGTGGCCATCGCCCGGGCCTTGGTGCACCGGCCTGGCCTCTTGCTGGCCGACGAGCCCACCGGCAACCTGGACCCGAGCACCGCCGCCGTAGTCATGAACGCGCTGCGTACCCAATGCCGCGCGCAAGGCGCCGCATTGGTGCTGGTAACCCACTCGGACGCGGCCGCCCGCGATGCGGACCGGGTGCTGCAGCTGAGGCAAAACGGCATCAGCACCGTGTAAGCGCTTGCAGTATTTCCAAAATTTAGGGTGCGGGCAATCGGGCGGTGGCTGCATTGCATGCCGCCAGATTGGCCGAGGCGCTGCTAAAGGCGCCCACCCAGGGCAAAGCGGGCTGGGCCACCGTCAAGTCCACGGCCTGGTAGGAACGGAAGTCATCGCTGCAAACCACCGCGTAAAACTTGGCCGGCTGCAGGGGGTAGTTTTTGCTCGCCACTTGGGCTTGGGCCGTGGCCGAGGTTTGAATTCCCCACATATTGAACAGGGTGCTCTGATTGCGACCGGTGATAAAACTCAGGGCGGTGAGTAAATAGTCGTGGTAACTCAGGGTATCGCTCAGCCGGGTGGCCAGATACGGCTCGTTGGCGGCAAAGCCGAATTTCACTTTATTGGCATCCCAGTTGGCGGCGGTCAGGCCGGCGATTTGGCGTTGCTGCAAATAAAGCAAGGGGAAAACATCCCAGGCCTGGCTCCATAACTGGGCATCGGTCCAGGTGCTATTTTTGGCTTTCAAGGCCTCGTAGTAAATCAATACCCATTGCACATAAAAATACAGCCGTGCGCGGTTTTGCGCCGCATATGACGCATCGGTCCACAGCTGCGCTTTGATGGTGGCCACCTGGTCTGCGGGCGCTAATTTAGATGCCGCCTTAAGCATGTCAAATACGGTTTGGGTATCGCCCAGGGCATTTTCATACCCGATGGCATCGCGGCCGAGTTCACGCACGAGGCGCCAGCGTTTGTGCAGGGGAAATATATTGTTCGACACCTCCGAACTAATGCCGCCGTAAACATACAGTGCCTGCAACCGGTGGCCGAGTTCATGGCTTTCACCCCAGCCGCGCGGGTCAAAAGCAGCATTGGACGTAATCGGATTGGTGGAGCACATGGACCCGCACACCGCCGCAAAATCAATGTGGTAATGCAAGGCCGTAGGAGGCTTGTGCAGGCTGGGATTGGTGCAATCCCAGCCCTTGTCTGCGCAAAAAGTGCTGATACTCGCAGGCAGGAGTGAACCCCGCGACTGAAAACCCGCCAATTGGTAGGCATCGTCCATCACAAAATGCTTGGCCTCGTCCAAATACTTGGCCATATTGATTCCGCCTTGGTTGCTGTAATAGGCGGATTTGGGATTAGGGTACGCGGTGGTAGCGGTATCGCCCGGCTTAGGCGACAAAAAACTAAACGCCAGGCTGGCCAGCGAATGGATTTCCATGCCAGGGGTTTTAATTTCCAGCCAGCCCAACTTGGTCGATTTGACATCGCTGAAAAATGCAGCCGCGTCAGGCGTACCTTGGGTGGTGTCGTAAAAAGGATGGCGGGCAGCGCCCTTGATGCGCACGCTAATGCTCGCATCCTGCGCACCGGCAAAGCGCAACAGTATCGGGCCACCATAAGGGCTGACCACGGTGGACGACTGCGCCGAGAGCGAGAAATCCGGACTGTTCAGATAAAGCGGCCGACGGTATCCGGTGCCAGGCAGCTGCTTACCGTTGCTGTCGACGGCGGCATTCAAATATTTTGTGGTTCCTTCAATGGCCGTATTGAAAAAATAATTAAACACCCCAGCAGGGGCTGGACTGAGCAGTTGCACGGTGACGGGCTGGCCGGGTAAGGCGAACCGCCCTATGGCGGTATACCTATCACTGCCGGGCAGGGTAACGGTCAGGGTTTCAAAATCTGCGCTGCCCGTCACGCTGCTGACCTCTTTGCCCAGAAAATTTCCCAGATCGGTTTGCGCGGATCCGGCCGGCCGCACATAGGCCACCAAGGCATCGGCGACATAGGCGCGCTGGAAATCGGCCTGGTTGGCCGATTTATCAATCGGGTAGACGATATTTTTGCGGTAGGTGTCGGCCCAAAGCACCCACAAGGGCAAGGATTTCGAATTGGCCGCGTTGTCAAAAATATTGATGCCCGCCGAGTTCAGGCCGTTGAGCGTATCGCGCAGCAAGCCCATAGGGGCTTCCAGTTCGGCGACAAAAGCGGCCGGCTTGCTGCATTTGTCCTGGTTGGGGCAGTCGGCCCAGTTGTAATTGGTGAAATTGTTATTGCTAATGCGGGCCACTACATCGGCATAGACCGAGGTACGGGCTTTGAGAGCGGCCAGGCTCAGCCCCTCAGCCACTTGGTCTAGCGCGTAGTAATTGCGCCGGTCCGGTTCGTCGCTCGCCGCAAAGCCTAGCGCTGTGAGTCGCGGATAGTCATCGGCGAAGGCGGCGCGGGCGTAGTCATTGGGGGCACCGCCATCGGGATGCGCATTGAGATAAAGCACCGGAATTTTGGCCTGCACGATGGCCCGGATGCGCGCAAGCTGGGTCGCCAGGTCGACGCCCGCACGCCTGTCGATAGCGCCAATCACCACCAGCTGCGCTTTGGCCGCGCAGTCGGCTATCGGCGCACTGAGCGGATCGCAATTAAGGTTATTGAACTTGACTCCCAGCGCCTCCATGCCCGCGACCGCAGCCGGTTTTCGCAGTTTGGTGCTCGCAGTGCTATCCAAATAAGCCGCCGGCGATGCCAGGGGCAAGCTGCCCCAAGCAATAGCCAGGCTGCTGGGCGCGGTGGCCGTCAGGTCACGCGCCGCGTCATTGGCCACCAGCCAAGCCAAAACGCGCTTGAACACAGGCCGGTGCGCATCCTGGTTGCTGCGGCTGGTGCCTTGTACGGTATTGCTCTTGTCAAAGCCAGACAGAATGTCGTAGCCATAGCCGGCGATACGACCACCGCCCACGGTACTGACCGACGCGAGCACATTGCCCTTATCGCCCACCACCAGCGGGAAGGTCTGGTCCAGCATGGTCGGCGGCGGCTGCACCATGTAACTCTCTCTGATCAGCTCAAAGCGGGTGCTGTCATTGACGTAGAAAGCGTCTAACAAGGCTTTTTGGGTGCGCGCCGTTTGCTGAAAGCTGGCGTTGGCGGCGGCAATGACGGCTGCGGCGTCTTCGGCCTTGAGCAGATTGCTGTCACCGGCCTGCAATGCCGCTGCAATGCGGGCTGCGGCCGCATCGCCCGGCGCACTGGTACCCGACGAACCGGTGCTCGAGGTACCGGTTGAACCGGAGGAGCCGGTACTGGCGGTAGTCCCCGTGGTGCTAGCCGGGTTGCTGGTGGTGCCGCCGCTTGGGTTGCCTGCGGGCGCCCCCGATCCGGAGCCACCGCCGCACCCAGCGGCCAGGCACATTGCCAGCGCCGCCACGACCACGACCACGCCAAGCCTGCGCTGCGCGGACGCACCGCGTATTGGACTGTGTTGCATACATCCCCCTTGCCTAGTTTTAATACTTCATTAGGCAATGGTAATGTATTTAATAATTAATTTCCAGAAATGAAAATCGCTTGCGAATTTCAGGTTTTTCTCAAAAAAAATAGGTATCCGGCGATCAGGCTGCGCCCAGATGCGGCACCAGGCCGGCGGTGGGCTGGCCATTTTTCAGCGCGGCCGTAAACGCCAGCATGCGGTCGATGGGCAAACGGGCGCGCAGGCCCAGCGCACTGTCCACCTGCACCTCGCCTGCCCCGGTTTCGAGCACCCGGGCCACGTCGGCCAGGCCATTCATGGCCATCCAGGGGCAATGGGCGCAGCTTTTGCAGGTTGCGCTATTGCCTGCGGTCGGCGCTTCGAGGAAGGTTTTGCCGGGGTTGAGCGTGCGCAGCTTGTGCAGCATGCCCTTGTCGGTGGCGACGATAAAGGTGTCGGCATCCATGGTCTGGGCGGCCTTGAGAATCGCCGAGGTGGAGCCCACCGCATGCGCCAGCGCCACAACATCGGCGGGCGACTCCGGGTGCACCAGCACGCCGGCCTGGGGGTTTTCGGCCATCAGGGCCTGCAACTCAAAGGCTTTGAACTCGTCATGCACGATGCACGAACCTTGCCAAAACACCATGTCCGCGCCGGTCTCTCGCTGAATGTAGCCGCCCAGGTGCTTGTCTGGCGCCCACAGTATTTTTTGCCCGGCGTCTTTGAGGGCGCGCACGATGTCCAGGGCGCAGCTCGAGGTCACCACCCAATCGGCGCGTGCTTTCACGGCAGCGCTGGTGTTGGCGTAAACCACAACGGTACGGTCCGGGTGGGCATCGCAAAACGCGGAAAACGCTTCGATGGGGCAGCCCAAATCCAACGAACACGTGGCGTCCAGGTCGGGCATGAGCACGCGCTTGTCCGGGCTCAGGATTTTGGAGGTCTCGCCCATAAAACGCACGCCCGAGACGACCAGGGTCTGGGCCGCATGGTCGCGGCCAAAACGCGCCATTTCCAGCGAATCGCTGACCAGGCCGCCGGTAGCCTCGGCCAGGTCCTGCAAATCCGGGTGTACGTAATAGTGCGAGACCATCACGGCGTTTTTTTCGACCAGCAGGCGGGCTATTTTTTCCTTTAACGCGGCGCGCTCGGCCAAGGAGGGCTCCACCGGCACGCGCGCCCAGGCATGGCGCGTGCTGCACGCGGGCTGTTCGTACTCGACGTCAATACGGTTCAGGGTGGCGGTGGACATCAGATCTGCTCCAGTCGCATAGAAAAATCCGTAGCGCGTATGTCTTTGGTCAGCGCGCCAATCGAAATGCGGTCCACGCCCGTCGCGGCAATGGCGCCTACGCTGTCCATCGTGACGCCGCCCGAGACTTCGAGCACCGCCCGCCCAGCGTTGATCGCCACGGCCTCGGTCAGCTGGGCGTGCGTCATATTGTCCAACAGCACCATGCGGGCGCCGGCCTGCAGCGCCTCGCGCAGTTGCTCCAGCGTTTCGACCTCTATCTCCACAAACTGGGCCTGCGCCGCCACGGCCTGCGCCCGAAGCAGCGCGGCGCTGACGCCGCCGGCCGCAGCAATATGGTTCTCCTTAATCAGCACCGCGTCAAACAAGCCAATGCGGTGGTTGGTACCCCCGCCGGTGCGCACCGCGTATTTTTGGGCCAGGCGCAGGCCAGGCAGGGTCTTGCGGGTGTCCACAATCTGGGCCCGGTTGCCCGGCACCGACTGCACGGCGGCGACAAAATGGGCGCAATGGGTGGCCACGCCACTCATCATTTGCAGGAAATTGAGCATGGTGCGCTCGGCGCTGAGCAAGGCCTGGGCGGGGCCGTGCAACTCCACCACCACCTGGTTGGGCTGGCCCCAGGCGCCTTCGGCCAGTTTCCAGTCCAGCCGGGCCTGGGGGGCCAGGGCATGCAATGCGGCGCTGGCCCAGGCTTGGCCGCACAGGATGGCACGCTCGCGCAGCAGCACCCGGGCGCGGGCCTGGGCGGCGGGGTCGACCAGGGCGGCGGTCAAATCGCCCGATCCCACATCCTCCTGGAGGGCACGGGCGGCGTCGGATTGGGCCAAGGCCGCGATGGCGGCGGGCGAAAAGTCAAACGGCGTCATAGGGCGCGTAGCATAGCGGCAACGCCCTTTCCCCCCGGCGCTTTGGGTCTACACTGGGCACTGCCCGTAAAATCGGCCGCAACAAGGATTTCCCCAATGTCTATCTTTCGCCGCCCTGATTACCACTCTGAGGCCTCCGAGTTCCTCAGCCAGCTCAAAACCGCCAAACCGGCCCTGGAACGCCAGCAGCGCGACGGACGCGCCCTGTTGTGGGACCTGAGCCTGGACCGCGAGGTGCAGCAAGGCTTTAAAGACGCCCGCGTAGCCCAGTCGGCCTACGTGTACCAGACGCGGTCGGACCACTGAGCGGCGCCTTCGGCCCCGTCCGAACCGCTTTATCGTCTTTCGTGGTCATGCCACCATGAGCAGCACAGCCCTTTCCCAGCCCGAACCCACCCTGCCCGAGGCGGCCAGCGCGCCCGAGGTGGTCGACCACGTGGCCGTGGCACGCCTGTATGGCGAGCCGCTGTTCACGATGCCGCTGGATTTGTACATCCCGCCGGATGCCTTAGAGGTGTTTTTGGAGGCCTTTGAGGGGCCTTTGGACTTTTTGCTCTACCTGATCCGCAAGCAAAACTTCAATATTCTGGATATCCCGATGCTCAGCGTGACCAAGCAGTACCTGGTCTACGTCGAGCAAATCCGCAAGCGCAATCTGGAGTTGGCGGCCGAGTACCTGCTGATGGCGGCCATGCTGATTGAGATCAAGTCGCGCATGCTGCTGCCGCCCAAAAAGAGCGCCGAGGGCGAAGAGCCCGAAGACCCGCGCGCCGAGCTGGTGCGCCGCCTGCTCGAGTACGAGCAAATGAAGCGGGCTGCGGTGCAGCTCAACACCGTGTCACAGTTTGGCCGCGACTTCCTCAAAGCCAGCGTGTATGTGGACCAAAGCATTGCCATCCGCTTTCCCGATGTGGATGTGCTGGACCTCCAAGAAGCTTGGCGCTCCATGGTGCAGCGGGCCAAGCTGGTGCAGCACCACCGTATCAGCCGGGGCGAGTTGTCGGTGCGCGAGCACATGAGCCTGGTGCTCAAAAAGCTGCAAGGCAAGCGCTTTGTTGGTTTTGAAGACCTGTTTGAGCCCAGCCAAGGCCTGCCGGTATTGGTCGTGACGTTTATCGCCATGCTGGAGCTGGCCAAAGAGACGCTGATCGAGATCACCCAGGCCGAAGCCTTTGCGCCCATTTATGTGCGCCTGGCCTTCACGCCCAACTAAGGCTCTCGCCCCCGCCTGACTGCTTTTTGGAGAGACCGCATGTCCACCGCGCCCACCCCCGACGCAGCAGAACTGGCCAGCCAGGTCAGCGGCACGCCCTATGGCACGCTGCCGCCGGCCTCGCCCATGGCCAGCCGCAAGCCCATCAGCCTGCCGCGCCTTTTGGAGATGCGCAGCCGGGGCGAAAAAATCACTATGCTCACCGCCTACGACGCAACCTTTGCCGCCGTGGCCGACGCCGCTGGCGTGGAATGTATTTTGGTAGGCGATTCGCTGGGCATGGTCTGCCAGGGCCTGCACAGCACGGTGGGCGTGAGCCTAGAGGACATGCGCTACCACACCGAAAGCGTCTCGCGCGGTATCCGGCGCGCCCAAGGCACGGCCTGGCTGATCGCCGATTTGCCTTTTGGCACCTACCAGGAATCCAAAGAACAGGCTTTTCGCAGCGCCTCGGTGCTGATGCAGGCCGGCGCCCACATGATCAAGTTGGAAGGTGGTGGCTGGACCACCGAGGTGGTGCACTTTTTGGTGGAGCGCGGCATTCCGGTGTGCGCCCACCTGGGCCTGACACCCCAAACCGTCCACGCCTTGGGCGGCTACCGCGTGCAAGGCAAAAGCGACGCGGCCGCCGAAGTGCTCAAGCAACAGGCCCACGCCCTGGAAGACGCCGGTGCCTCCATGCTGGTGCTGGAGATGGTGCCGGCCGATTTGTCGGCCGAACTCACACGCGCCTTGCAGCATTGCGCCACCATCGGCATTGGCGCGGGCAAAGACACGGCCGGCCAGGTGCTGGTGCTGCACGATATGCTGGGCGTCAACCTGGGCAAGATGCCCAAGTTTGTACGCAACTTCATGGCCGACGGCGGCTCGATTCGCGGCGCCATGCAGGCCTATGTGGCCGCCGTGAAAGACGGCAGTTTCCCGGTCAACGCCCTGCACGCCTGGTAAAGCCGCCGAGTCCCATGCGCATTGTCCACACCCTGCCCGAGCTGGCAGAGGCCCTGCAGCCCTACCGCCACCCCGCCGTCGTGCCCACCATGGGCAATTTGCACGAGGGCCATTTAGACCTGGTGCGCATTGCCAAGCCCCTGGGTGACGTGCAGGTGGCCACCATTTTTGTGAACCGCCTGCAGTTTGGCCCCAGCGAAGACTTTGACACCTACCCGCGCACCTTTGCCGCCGACTGCGCCCAGCTCGAGGCCGCCGGCTGCGACCTGCTGTTTGCGCCCACCGAGGCGACGCTGTACCCGCAGCCCCAGGGCTTTAAGGTGGTGCCGCCCCCCGAACTGGCCGATGTGTTGGAAGGGCAATTTCGGCCGGGCTTCTTCTCTGGTGTCTGCACCGTCGTCTTGAAGCTGCTGGCCTGCACCCAGGCGCGCACCGCCGTTTTTGGCAAAAAAGACTACCAGCAGCTCATGGTGATTCGACATATGGTGGCGCAATTTAATTTACCGGTGCGCATTGTGGGTGCCGATACGCGCCGCGCCGCAGACGGCCTGGCCATGTCCTCGCGCAACGGCTACCTGAGCGCCGCCGAGCGTGCCCAGGCACCCCAGCTGCATGCCGCGCTGCAAACCCTGGCCCAGGCCGTGCGGGCAGGCGATAGTGACTTTGAGGCGCTGCAAGAGCAAGCCATGGCCCAGTTGCGCGCCCAGGGCTGGCAGCCCGACTATGTGGCGCTGCGCCGCCAAGCCGATTTAGGCCCCGCGCAGCCCGGCCAGAGCCTGCTGGCCCTGGCGGCGGCGCGCCTGGGCAGCACGCGCCTGATCGACAACCTGGAAATTTAAGCGCCGTAGCCGATCAATGCTTTGACTTCCAAAAAGTCGTGGATGCCCCAGTCGGCGTATTCGCGGCCATTGCCCGATTGTTTGTAGCCGCCAAAGGGGGCAAACACATCCCAATCCGGGTAATTGATATTGACCTGCCCGGCGCGCAACTGGCGCCCCACGGCGCGCGCGCGCTCCAAGCTGCCCGACTGCACAAAAGCGGCCAGGCCAAACTCGGTGTCATTGGCCATCTCGATGGCTTGGGCCTCGCTGTCATAGGGCAAGATGGCCAGCACCGGCCCAAAAATCTCTTCGCGCGAAATGCGCATGCTGTGCTGGACCGCACCAAACACGGTGGGGCGCACGTAGTAGCCCCGGGTTAGGCCTACGGGGCGGCCCACTCCGCCAGCCACCAGTTGCGCGCCTTCATCGATACCGGCCTGGATCAGCGCCTGCACCTTGTCAAACTGCATTTGGCTCACCAAGGGGCCCATGGTGGTGGCCGGGTCGCGCGGGTCACCCACGACTTGCTCGGCGGCGCATTCGGCGGCGATTTGCAGGGCTTGCGCGTGCAGCGCGCGCGGCACCAGCATGCGGGTGGGCGCGTCGCAGGACTGGCCGGTGTTGCTCATGCAGCTCTCTACGCCTTTGCGCACGGCGGTGCGCAAGTCAGCGTCATCCAAGATGATATTGGGCGACTTGCCACCGAGCTCCTGGGCCACGCGCTTGACGGTCTCGGCTGCCGTTTTGGCGACGATGACGCCGGCCCGGGTCGACCCGGTAAAGGAGACCATGTCGACGTCTTTGTGGCCGGCCATCACCTGGCCTACGCTGGGGCCGTCGCCATTGACCATGTTGTATACGCCGGCGGGCACACCGGCGTCGTGCATGATTTGCGAGAAAACAATACCGCTGATAGGCGCAATCTCGCTGGGCTTGAGCACCATGGTGCAGCCGGCCGCCAATGCTGGGGCCACTTTGCACACGATTTGGTTGAGCGGCCAGTTCCAGGGCGTGATCAGAGCGACCACGCCAATGCCTTCTTTGACAATGCGCGTGGTGCCGCGCTGGTGCTCAAATTCGTAGCCCTCCAAGGCCGCAATAGTGGCCTCCAGGTGCACGCGGCCAGCCCAGGTTTGGGCGTCGCGGGCCCAGGCCATGGGCGCGCCCATCTCGTCGGACATGGCTTGGGCGATTTCTTCGGCGCGCTCGTTGTACAGGGCCAGTATGCGGCGCAGCAAAGCCAGGCGTGTCGCCTTGTCGGTTTGCGAAAACGCCGGGAAAGCGGCGCGTGCCGCAGCCACGGCCTGGTCGACATCGGCCGCGTTGCCCATGGCGATGCGGGTGTAGGCCTGCTCGGTGGCGGGATTGATCACTTCCAGGGTGCGTGGGCTGCTGGGCGCAACCCAGCCGCCGTTGATATAAAACTGTTGGTGGTTTGTCATGGCAGGGAGAACTTCCAAGGAATTGCCGGCAGGCCGGCGGCTACAAAAATCGGTCCAGGATGCGCCGGCTGTGCGCATCAAGTGCCAGCGAATCGGGCACAAAGTAATGGATAGCGTGGGCGTCGGCGATAAGCAGGCTGTTGTGCGCACCGATGCGCCGAATGTCTTCGTCGCCACGCAGCACAAAGTCGCAGCGGCCCCGGTCGGTCTCCACCGTCCAGGTGCACGGCGTCGAAAAGCTGCTCACGCCCACAATGCGCTGCAGCGTGGGCATGAATTCGCGGCGCGCCAGCTCCTCGCGCACCAGGCTTTGGTGCGCGGGCGGCAAATCATCCAGGCGCTCTATCCAGGCCAGCTCGTGGCCGTCGCTGCTGAGCAATGACACGCCATCGTCGGGCGCCTGGATCGGAAAAGCGCGTACCGGCAAGACCGGCGTGTGTTCGGTGCCCGCGGCGTCGATGAGCACCAGCTTGCCAAAGGGGGTGCGGTGCAGCTGGTAATCGGGCGTCTTGGCGATGGCGGTCATGGCGTGCTCCCGGCAGGCCCATCCAAAGCTTCGGCATTGCGCGCCTGGGCCTGGTAGAGGTTGAAGTAAGCGCCTTGCTGGGCCATAAGCACATCGTGGCTACCCTCCTCGACAACGCGGCCCCGGTCCAGCACCACCAAGCGGTCGGCGCGGTGCAGGGTCGAGAGGCGGTGGGCAATGGCAATCGTGGTGCGACCCTGGACCAGGTTTTCCAGGGCTTTTTGGATCTCTTTTTCAGTCTCGGAGTCCACAGAGGAAGTGGCCTCGTCCAAAATCAAAATGCGCGGGTCAATCAGCAAAGCGCGGGCAATAGAGATGCGCTGGCGCTCGCCCCCCGACAGGCCCTGCCCGCGCTCGCCAACCATGGAGTCGTAGCCATGGGGCAGGCGCAAGATGAACTCGTGGGCATGGGCGGCACGCGCCGCCGCAATGATCTCGGTGCGCGTGGCATCGGGTTTGCCATAGGCAATGTTGTCGGCAATGGTGCCGAAAAACAAAAACGGCTCTTGCAAAACCAGCCCGATATTGCGCCGGAAATCGGCAATCGCGTAAGAGCGGATGTCCACGCCATCGACCAAAATCGCGCCCTCGGAGACGTCATAAAAGCGGCAAATCAGGTTGACCAGCGTACTTTTTCCAGAACCGCTGTGGCCAACCAGGCCAATCATTTCCCCGGGCGCAATATTCAGGTTGATGCCCCGGTTGACGGCGCGGTTGCCATAGCGAAAACCCACCTCACGTAGCACGATGTGGCCCTGCACCCGGTCCACATGCACCGGGTTTTGCGGTTCGGGCACGCTGGAGACGTGGTCCAAAATGTCAAAAATGCGCTTGGCCGCCGAGGCCGACTTCTGCGTCACCGAGACGATGCGGCTCATCGAGTCCAGCCGCCCGTAAAAGCGCCCGATGTAGGCAATAGCCGCCAACAACATACCCACGGTAATTTGCCCGTGGGCCACCTGCCAGATGCCAAAACCCCAGACCACCAGCAAGCCCATCTCGGTGAGCAAAGACACCGAGGGCGAGAACAAGGACCAGATTTTGTTGATCCTGTCGTTGACCAGCAGGTTGTACCGGTTCGCCTCGGCAAAGCGCTTGGCCTCGCGCTGCTCTTGGGCAAAGGCCTTGACCACGCGGATACCGGGAATGGTGTCGGCCAAAATATTGGTTACCTCGCCCCAAACACGGTCGATTTTTTCAAAACCGGTGCGCAGGCGGTAGCGCACGTAGTGGATCATCCAGCCGATAAACGGCAGCGGCACCAGCGTAATGAGCGCCAGCCACGGGTTCATCGAGAACAAAATCGCGGCCGTCATGGTGATCATCACCACATCGCTGGCAAAGTCGGTCAGGTGCAGCGAAAGGTAGACGGCGATACGGTCACTCTCGCTGCCCACGCGCGAGAGCAGGTCGCCGGTGCGTTTGCCGCCGAAATACTCCAGCGACAGGCGCAGCAAATGCTCGTAGGTGGTGGTGCGCAAATCGGCCGCGATGCGCTCGGACGCCAAGGCCAGGATGTAGGTCTTGGCCCAGCTCAAAATCCAGGCCAACAAACCCGAAGCCAGCAAGCCGCCCAAATACCAAACGATTTTCTCGGTCGGAATGTTTTGTCCGTTTTGCAGCGGAATAAGCACCTCGTCGACCAGCGGAATGGTCAGATAGGGCGGCACCTGGCTGGCGGCTGTGCCCAAAAGCATGAGCACAAAGCCCCACAGCAACTGGCCCCGGTAAGGCTTGGCAAAGCGCCACAGGCGCAGCAGCGTCCAGGTCGACGGCGGGGTATGCACCACTTTGGTACACACCGGGCATTCCTCGGCATCGGGGTCTAGCGGCGCTTTGCAGCTGGGGCACAAGGCCTGGGCCGCCACAGGCACCGGCTGACCGCTCAAGGCGCTGTTGTGCTGGGCACTGAACTGGTCCACCAAGCGCAGCGCCTGCAAATTGCGGCCCAAAGTAAAGCGCCAATAGGCCAAAAGCCCCTGGGGGTCGAGCAACTCCAGGTGCGCCAGGCCGGCGTGGTCGTGGTGCTCCAGGCGCAAACCGGGCCGGTAATCCCAGCTGTGCGCCTGGGCGCCGGCGCCCGGCAACCACAACAGGCGGCGGTCCGTGGCCAGCAAAAGGCCGGGCGCAAAGCGCAATTGGGCGTCCAGGTCAACCTCGAGCACCGCAAAAACGTTTTCTTGGGGAGCAAGTTGCGCGCCGACGGCAGCTTGCCACGGCGCTGGAATATCCCCCGCGCCGGTCAGGCCAGGCGCTTGGTCAAGGTTCATGTAGGTCCATGGTGAAAATAAAAAACTTGCGCAATTGTCCGCCCAATCGGTCCCAGCCCCGCAGGCCATCGCCCTACCGGCGCTTTGCCGCCCCCGCAGCCCTCGCACAATCGGCGAGAATACACAACGCACGACGAACCAGCCCGGTGGACTTAAGCGGCCACCCCCACGCATGACGCGCCAGAAAAAAATCGATATTTTGCGGGTGACCCACCTGCGCGGCCCCAACATCTGGACTTATCGGCCTGTGATTGAGGCCTGGGTCGACATTGGTGCGCTTGAAGACTTCCCCTCCAATACCATCGACGGTCTGTACGAACGCCTGACGGCTTGGCTGCCCGGCCTCATTGAGCACGAATGCAGCCCGGGCGTGCGCGGCGGCTTTTTGCAGCGCCTGCAAGAAGGCACCTGGGCCGCCCACATTCTGGAGCACGTCTGCCTGGAGCTGCAAAACCTGGGCGGCATGCGCACCGGCTTTGGCAAAGCGCGCCAAACCTCCAAACCCGGCATCTACAAAATCGCTTTTCGCACCCGCCAGGAAGACGTAGGGCGCCGCGCCCTGCACCTGGGGCGCGACTTGCTGGAGGCGGCCATCCACAACCGCGCGTTCGACATGGCCGCAGCCGTCACCGAACTGACCGACATGGTCGACTCCCTGTGCCTGGGCCCGAGCACGGCGCACATTGTGGACGCGGCGACCGCCCGGCGTATCCCGCACATGCGCCTGACCGATGGCAATTTGGTGCAACTGGGCTACGGCATCGCCCAGCGGCGCATCTGGACGGCCGAAACCGACCAAACCAGCGCCATTGCCGAAGAAATCGCCAGTGACAAAGACCTGACCAAGTCCTTGCTCAAGGCCTGTGGCGTGCCGGTGCCCGAGGGCGAGTTGGTGCTAAGCGCCGATGCCGCCTGGCAGGCGGCCCAAAGCGTGGGCGTGCCGGTGGTGGTCAAACCCTACGATGGCAACCACGGACGCGGCGTTTCGCTCGATTTGCGTACCGAAGCCGATGTGCGCGCCGCCTACCAGCTGGCGCACCGCAAAGGCGGGGGCAGCGTCATCGTCGAAAAATTCATTCCCGGCGACGAGCACCGCCTGCTGGTGGTGGGTCGGCGCATGGTGGCAGCGGCCCGTGGCGAGCTGCTGTACGTGCAGGGCGACGGCATCAGCACGCTGGACGCGCTGGCCGACGCCCAAATCAATAACGACCCCCGCCGAGGCCGGGGCGAGGACTTCCCGCTCAATGTGGTGGTACCCAGCGAAAGCGCCGAAGTGATTTTGGAGCTTGCGCGCGTAGGCCTCACGCCCCAGTCGGTGCCGGCCGCCGGCCAACGCGTGCTCATCCAGCGCAATGGCAACGTGGCCCTGGACGTGACCGACCAAGTGCACCCCAGCGTTGCGGCGGCGGCGGCCCTGGCCGCGCGCGTGGTGGGCCTGGACATTGCCGGTGTGGACATGGTGTTGCAAGACTGCAGCCAGCCCCTGGGCAGCCAGCTTGCCGCGGTGATCGAGGTCAACGCCAGCCCGGGCCTGCTCTCGCACATCAAGCCGGCCAACGGCGCCGGGCAACCCGTGGGGCGGGCCATCATTGACCATTTGTTTGACAGCCAACAAAACGGGCGCATCCCGGTGGTGGGCATCACAGGTTCGGGCAATACCGGGCGCATCGCCCGCCTGGTGGCCTGGCTCATCCACATCAGCGGCAAGCATGTGGGCCTGGCCTGCAGCGAGGGCCTGTACCTGGACAGCCGGCGCGTAGATTCCACCGACAGCACCCACTGGGAAGCAGGCCAGCGCATTTTGATCAACCGCTCGGTGCAGGCAGCGGTGTTTGAAAACCCATGCGCAACTATCCTGGGCCAGGGCCTGGCTTACGACAAATGCGATGTCGGCCTGGTCACCGACAGCGCCTGGGATCCGGCGCTGCAGGACTTCGATATCCTGGACATCGAGCAAAACTTCAAAGTGATCCGCACCCAAATTGACGTGGTGCTGCCCACAGGTACCGCCGTCATCAACGCCGCAGACAGCCAAGCGGCCGAACTGGCGCAGCTGTGCGATGGCCGGGTCATTTTTTATGCCCTCTCGGGTGACAACCCGACGCTGGCAGCGCACCGCGCGCAAGGGCAGCAGGTGGTGTTCCTGCGCGAAAACACCTTGGTGCTGGCCACCGGATCGCAAGAAACAGCGCTTTTGCGCCTGAGCAGCCTCAAACCGGCCAAAGCAGCCCAGCCCGCCATGGTGATGGCCGCCGTGGCCGCCGCCTGGGCGCTGCAGATTGCGCCCGAGCTGATCGCCGCCGGCCTGCGCACTTTTGAATCCAATCCGCAAAAAACCCCGTATTAAACCGGCCCGAAACGCCCTGCCCGCCTACCGGAACGCTCATTTATGGAAGTCACCCGCATCCGCGCCCTGCGCGGCCCCAATCTGTGGAGCCACCACACCGCCATCCAGGCGGTGGTGACGTGCAGCCCCGAGGAATGCACCGTCGGCGATCTGGCCGGGTTTGAAGTGCGTTTGCGGGCGCGCTTCCCCGAAATCAGCGCTTTTGCGCCCATTGGCAACGACCAAGGCGTGCCCTTGGCCCGCGTTTTAGAACTGGCTACCTTGGGCCTGCAAGCCCAGGCGGGCTGCCCGGTCACCTTCAGCTGCACCAAGCCGACGCTCGAAACTGGCGTGTTCCAGGTGGTCGTCGAATACAGCGAAGAGGCCGTCGGCCGCCTGGCCCTGGAACTGGCCGAGCAGCTGTGCAACTCCGCCTTGCAAAACACCGCCTTTGAGCTGGCCGCCGTACTGCACCAGCTGCGCGAACTCGACGAAGACGTGCGCCTGGGCCCGAGCACCGGCTCGGTGGTCAATGCCGCCTTGGCACGCAATATTCCCTACAGCCGTATGACCGAAGGCAGCATGGTGCGCTTTGGCTGGGGCAGCCGCCAGCGACGTATCCAGGCCGCCGAGATTGATGCCACCAGCGCCATCGCCGAGTCGATTGCCCAGGACAAAGAACTCAGTAAACGCCTGTTGCACGCTGCCGGCGTACCGGTACCGCGTGGACGCGCCGTGCGCGATGCCGACGACGCCTGGGCGCTGGCCCAAGAAATCGGGCTGCCCGTGGTGGTCAAACCCCTCGATGGCAACCAGGGCAAGGGTGTGACCGTCAATATCTCCACCGAGGCCGACCTGCGCGCCGCCTACCAGGTGGCCAGCGAGTTTCGCGACACCGTGCTGGTGGAACGCTACATGCCCGGCAATGATTTCCGCCTGTTGGTAGTGGGCGACAAACTGGTGGCAGCGGCCCGGCGCGACCCGCCCAAAGTGGTGGGCGATGGCGTGCACACCGTCGCCCAGCTGGTCGATATCGTCAACCAAGACCCGCGGCGCGGCGATGGGCACGCCACCTCGCTGACCAAAATCCGCTTTGACGATATTGCGCTGGCCTGCCTGCAAGCCCAGGGCTTTGCGGCCGATGCGGTGCCGCAAAAAGGCCAGCGCGTCAATTTGCGCAACAACGCCAATCTGTCCACCGGCGGCTCGGCCACCGACGTCACCGACGATGTGCACCCCGACGTGGCCGCGCGCGCCGTGTCGGCCGCCCACATGGTGGGCCTGCATATTTGCGGCGTCGATTTGGTCTGCGACAGCATCTTGCGCCCGATCGAAGAGCAAGGCGGCGGCGTGGTCGAGGTCAACGCAGCGCCGGGCTTGCGCATGCACCTGAGCCCCTCGTTTGGAAAAGGCCGCCCGGTGGGTGAGGCCATTATCTCCACCCTGTTCAAGCCAGGGCAAGATGGGCGCATACCCATCGTCGCGGTCACGGGCACCAATGGCAAAACCACTACGGTACGCCTGATCTCGCACCTGCTGGCCCAGCAAGGCTGGTGCGTGGGCATGACCAACACCGATGGCGTCTACGTGGGCGGCCAGTGCATAGACACCGGCGACTGCAGCGGCCCCAAGAGCGCCAAAAATGTGCTCCACCACCCCGATGTAGACGCCGCCGTGCTCGAGACCGCACGCGGTGGCGTGCTGCGCGAGGGCCTGGCTTTTGACTATTGCGACGTGGCCGTGGTCACCAACGTGGGCAGCGGCGACCATTTGGGCCTGAACTACATCACCACCGTGGACGAACTGGCGGTGCTCAAGCGCGTCATCGTGCAAAACGTCTCTGCGCGCGGCACGGCTGTGCTCAATGCGGCCGACCCCGTGGTGGCGGCCATGGCAGCCAAGTGCAAAGGCGCAGTCACCTTTTTTGCGCTGGACCAGTTCAACCCCGTGATGGCCACGCACCGCGCCCAGGGGCGGGCCGTGGTCTATGTTGAAAACCAGCAAATCGTGGCTGCGCGCGGCGCCGAAAAACACTATCTGAACCTGGCCGATATCCCTATCACCTTGGGTGGCACCGTAGGCTTTCAGGTGGAAAACGTCATGGCCAGTGTGGCGGCGGCCTGGGCTTTAGGCGTGGATTGGGCCACGCTGCGGGCGGGTCTGGCAGGGTTTTCCAACGACCACAACAACGCGCTGGGACGCTTTAACCTGTTTCATTACCGAGGGGCCACGGTGATCGCCGATTACGGCCACAACCCGGACGCCATGGTGGCCCTGGTGCAGGCGGTGCAGGCCATGCCAGCATCACGGCGCTCGGTGGTCATCAGCGGCGCAGGCGACCGGCGCGACGAGGACATCCGCCAAATTACCCAGATTTTGGGCGACGCTTTTGAAGAAGTGGTGATGTACGAGGACCAATGCCAGCGCGGCCGCTCCGATGGCGAAGTCATGGCCTTGCTGCGCGAAGGCCTGGCAAACGCCCAAAAAGCCCAGCAGCGCAGCGAGATTTACGGTGAGTTCTTGGCCATCGACACGGCCATGGACCGCCTGCAAGCCGGAGAGCTGTGTCTGGTGCTCGTGGACCAGGTGCCCCAGGCCATGGCGCATATTGCCGCCAAGGTCGAAAAAAGCTTGCAGCAGGGCTAGGCCTGCGCCTACATCTCGGCGGCCGGGTTGCGGCCCATCAGCGCTGCCACCGCTTGGGCTGGCTGCAGACGGCCTTCGAGCAAGTCCAGCACGGCCTGCGCGATCGGCATTTCCACACCCAGCGACTGGGCCCTGCCCACCACCGTGCGGGCGCTGTACACGCCCTCGGCGACATGGCCTAAAGACTGCACCGCCTGCTCCAGGCTTTGACCCTGCGCCAGCGCCAGGCCCACGCGCCGGTTGCGCGACAAATCGCCGGTGGCGGTGAGCACCAAATCGCCCAGCCCACTCAGGCCCATAAAGGTTTCGGCGCGCGCCCCCAAGGCCACGCCCAGCCGGGTGATTTCGGCCAAGCCCCGGGTGATCAGCGCGGCACGGGCGTTCAGGCCCAGTTGCAAGCCGTCGCACAGCCCGGTGGCAATCGCCAGCACATTTTTGACGGCACCGCCGACCTCTACACCGACCACGTCCTCGCTGGCGTAAACGCGCAGCGTCGGGCTATGAAAGGCCAACACCAGCGCATCGCGCACGCTGGCGTGCGCACTGGCGGCCACCAGCGCGGTCGGCTGGCCACGCGCCACTTCCTGGGCAAAACTGGGGCCGCTGAGCACGCCTGCCGCCATGCCGGGTGCGACTTTGGCCTGAATTTCGTGGCCCATCAGGCCCAGGGCGTCGGTGCGCAGCGGGGCTTCAAAGCCTTTGCACAACCAGGCCACCGGGGCTTTGCCCGTGGCTACTGTGGCGAGCATTTGACGCAAACCGGCCATCGGCGTGGCGATGACCACCAAGTCCTGCGCTGCCAGATGGGCCTGCAAATACGTGCCCTGCAACTGGCTGATGCGCAGCGCCTCGGGAAACCCAATGTCCGGCAGGTAGCGGGGGTTGTGGCGCTCGGTGCGCATGGCGCGTTGCTGACCGGCATCGCGCGCCCACAAGGTGACGGCGTGCGCCGCATTGGCAGCCGCGCTGACCGCCAAGGCGCTGCCCCAGGCGCCGGCGCCGAGAATCGTGATTTTCATAGGCCAAGCGTCCCGGGCGGGTGCTGCGCGCGTCAGCGCCAGCGTTTACTGGGGGAGTGCTGCGCCCTCGGACGCCTGAGCGGCCTGGCTTTGCTGCTGCTCGTACATCGCCTGGAAATTGATTTCCGACAAATGCACGGGCGGAAAGCCTGCGCGCTGGATCATGTCGGCAACGTTGCCCCGCAGATACGGATACACGATTTGCGGGCAGGCAATGCCCATGATGGGGCCCATTTGCTCTTGGGGCAAATGGCGCACTTCGAAAATACCGGCTTGCTTAACTTCCACCAAAAACACCGTTTTGTCTTTGATTTTGGTGTGTACCGTGGCCGTCACGCTGACTTCGAAAATGCCTTCTGAGACCGGGTCGGCTTGCACGCCGAGCTGGATATCCACGGTGGGCTGCTCTTGCTCGAGCAAGATCGCGGGCGAATTGGGTTGCTCCAAAGAGGCCTCTTTCAAATAGACGCGCTGGATCTGGAAAACGGGCTCTTGGTCTGCCATGGCAATTTCTTTCAATGAAAACAAAGCCCGGCACAGCGCCGGGCACAGAGGGTAAAAAGGGGCTCGGCAGCGGTGCCGCCGGGCGCGCTGATTATGGCAGCAGCGGCCAGCGGCCCCGGCTCAGGCCTGCTGCAGGAGGGGTTCGAGGCCGCCCTGGCTGTCCAGGGCCATCAGGTCGTCGCAGCCGCCGACATGGGTTTGCCCGATGAAAATTTGCGGAACCGTGCGCCGCCCGGTCAGCGCCATCATGGCGGCGCGCTGGGCCGGGTCGGTATCAATGCGAATTTCTTCGATGTGCTCAACGCCTTTGGATTTGAGAACGCGTTTGGCCTGCACGCAATAAGGGCAGACAGCGGTGGTGTACATCTTGACGGCTTGCATAAATCGGCAGTGTTAGGGGAGTGGAAAATGAACAGAAGGGGCCATCAGGCTTTTTCTAGCGGCAGGCCTGCGCTTTTCCAGGACGACAAGCCGCCACTGAGCGAGTGCACCTGGGTATAGCCCAGCGCCTGGGCAGCGGCCAAAGCGCGCCCCGAGCGGGCGCCGGACTGGCAGACCAAAATCAGGGGCAGGTTCTTGTTTTTCGCGGCGCTGGCTAACTTTTGGTCCAGCTCGCCCAGAGGAATGTTGCGCGAACCCACAATGTGCCCGGCGGCAAATTCGGCTGGTTCACACACATCGACCACCACGGCGCGCTCGCGGTTGATCAGCAAAACCGCGTCCGTAGCGCTCAGGCCGGAGGCCACCGCGCCTTGCAGGGTCGGGACCAGGAGCAAAGTGCCCGAAGCCAGCGCCAGCGCGATCAACATCCAGTTATCAAGAATAAATTTCACAGGGATTCCCTTGGCTAAGCCCGAAGGCCAAAGCGACGCATTTTAGAATGCAGGCCCCTACCCAGCACGCCGCCAGGGTTTTGCACGCGACCAGCCTACCGCCACCTATGTACCAACTTGTTCTCATCCGCCATGGTGAATCCACCTGGAACCTGGAAAACCGCTTTACCGGCTGGACCGACGTCGACCTGACGGCCACCGGCATCGAGCAGGCCAAACAGGCCGGGCGTACGCTCAAGGCCGAAGGCTTTGTGTTTGACCTGGCCTATACCAGCATGCTCAAGCGCGCCACCCGCACCTTGTGGCATTGCCTAGACGAGATGGACTGCACCTGGCTGCCCGTGGTGCACACCTGGCGGCTCAATGAGCGCCATTACGGCGCCCTGCAAGGCCTGAACAAAGCCGATATGGCGCGCCAATATGGCGAGCAGCAGGTGCTCATGTGGCGGCGCAGCTTTGACACGCCGCCGCCCGCCCTCGAGGCCCAGGATCCGCGCAGCGAACGCAGCGATCCGCGCTACGCCAAGCTGGCGCCCGCGCAAATTCCGCTCACCGAATGCCTGAAAGACACCGTCGAGCGCGTCCTGCCCTTTTGGCAGGAATCCATCGCCCCGGCCCTGCGCGCCGGGCGCCGTCCGGTGATCGCTGCGCACGGCAACTCGATCCGCGCACTGGTGAAGTACCTGGACAATGTCAGCGACGACGATATCGTGGGCCTGAACATCCCCAACGGCGTACCGCTGGTCTACACCCTTGACGCGCAGCTGCGGCCCACGGGCCACCGCTACCTGGGCGACGCAGACAGCGTGGCCAAAGCGGCCCAAGCCGTCGCCGCCCAAGGTGGGGCGGCGGCTTGACGCAAACAACCATTCCCGGCCATTACCCGCGCCTTGTGCGGGGACGGGCGGGCAAGCGCACAATAGCGCTTTGCGTCGGCACCGCCGGCGGCTAGCTACCACACGAGGGAACGGACACTTTTATGGGCCAGAAAATGAAAATTGCGGGCTGGGTTGCGATCGGCGCTTTGGCCGGTTCGCTGACCACGGTGTCACTGCAGACCGTGGCGCGCAACACCATGACACCCCTGCCTTTGGAGGAGTTGCAACAGCTTTCCACCGTGTTTGGCCTGATCAAGAGTGAATATGTGGAGCCCGTGGACGAGAAAAAGCTGATCGCCGACGCGATCACCGGTATGGTCTCTAGCCTGGATCCGCATTCGACCTACTTTGACAAAAAGTCTTTCAAAGAGTTCCGCGAAGGCACTACTGGCAAGTTTGTGGGCGTAGGCATTGAAATCAGCCAGGAAGATGGCCTGGTCAAGGTGGTCTCGCCGATCGAGGGCTCGCCCGCCGACCGCGCCGGCCTCAAGCCCAACGACCTGATTACCAAAATTGACGACACCGCCGTCAAAGGCCTCAGCCTGAACGAGGCTGTCAAGCGCATGCGCGGCGAACCGGCGACCAAGGTCATCCTCACGATTTACCGCAAGGAAGAAAACCGGTATTTCCCGGTCACCATCGTGCGCGAAGAGATCAAGCAGCAGTCGGTACGCGGCAAAGTGATCGAGCCGGGCTACGCCTGGATTCGTATCAGCCAGTTCCAGGAGCGCACGGTCGAGGACTTTGCCAAGAAGATGGGCGAGCTGTACGCCCAAGACCCCAAAATCAAAGGCCTGGTGCTCGATTTGCGCAACGATCCGGGCGGCCTGCTCAACGCGGCGGTGGCCATATCGGCGGCCTTTTTGCCCGAAAACGTCACCGTGGTCTCTACCAACGGACAGACCGAAGAGAGCAAGCAAATTTTGCGCGCTACCGCGCGTGATTACGCCAGCCGCATGGGCGCTGACCCCATCAAAAAACTGCCGGCCGGGCTGAAAAACGTGCCCCTGGTCGTGCTCGTGAATGAAGGCTCGGCCTCGGCCAGCGAAATCGTGGCCGGCGCGCTGCAAGACCACAAGCGCGCCACCATCTTGGGGGGCCAGACCTTTGGCAAGGGCTCGGTGCAAACCTTCCGGCCTCTGAGCGGTGAGACGGGTCTGAAAATCACCACCTCGCGCTACTACACGCCCAGCGGCCGCTCGATCCAGGCCAAGGGCATCGTGCCCGACTTCATGGTCGACGACACCGAAGAAGGCAGCCCCTATGCCGCGCTGCGCACCCGCGAGGCTGACTTAGAGAAGCACCTGGCCAGCGGCCAAGGTGAAGAGGTCAAAGACCCCGCCCGCGAGAAAGCGCGTGAGGAGGCGATGAAGCGGCTCGAAGAAGAATCGCGCAAGCCCGTCTCCGAGCGCCGTCCGCCCGAATACGGCTCGGAGAAAGACTTCCAGCTGCAACAAGCGCTCAAAAAGCTCAAAGGCCAGCCCGTTTTGATTAGCAAAACCCAGGTCGAGCGCAGCGCCGAGAAGAAAGAGGAATGAGGCCTGCGGGTGGCTGAGGCGCACTTGGACGACCAGGGCCTGCTGCGCTACTCGCGCCACATCCTGCTCGAGGACATCGGCATCGAAGGGCAGGAGCGCCTGCTAAGCGCCCATGCGCTGATCATCGGCGCCGGGGGCCTGGGCTCGCCGGCGGCCATGTACCTGGCTTGCGCGGGTGTCGGGCACATCACGCTGGTCGACGATGACGTGGTGGAGCTGACGAATTTGCAACGCCAAATCATGCACAGCAGCGCTGCGCTGGGGCGGCCCAAAGTGGATTCGGCGCGCGACACCTTGCTGGGGCTCAACCCCTCGGTACACGTCACCGCGCTGCCAGTACGTGCCGACGCCGCTTTGCTGGCAGACCTAGTCGCCCAGGCGGACGTGGTGCTGGACTGCTGCGATAACTTTCAAACCCGCCAAGCCGTCAATGCCGCCTGCGTGCAAGCGGCCAAACCCTTGGTCAGCGGAGCGGCGATTCAAATGGACGGGCAAATCATGGTCTACGACCCGCGCCACAGCGATGCACCCTGCTACGCCTGCACCTTCGCACCCGAACAGGTGCCCGAGGAGGCACGCTGCGCCACCATGGGTGTGTTTGCGCCGCTGGTCGGAATCATCGGCGCCATGCAGGCGGCCGAGGCGCTTAAGCTGCTGGTGCAAACCGGCCAGTCGCTGAACGCTCGCTTATTGATGCTGGACGCCCGCAGCATGGAGTGGACACGCCTGGCCACCCGGCGTCGCCCCCACTGCAGCGTGTGTGGCGTGGCCTGAAGAAGGTTTACTTGGACGTCAGGGTGACGCCGGCTGCACCCGCAGCCAAATAGGCAGTGGGGGAACCCCACAGCGCGTACAGGTCGGTACTTACACCGCTGGACTTGGCCGCCCAGGTAAGCGAATCGGCGCTAAGCAGAATCTGCCCGCCGTTGCCCACCAAAAGAAACTGCCCGTAGGCTGCGTTCAGGGCATTCCAGGTGGTCGTGCTGGCGGGCAAGCTGCTGGGCGCAGCCCAGCTTACGCCGTTATCCTGGCTGACGAGCACCGTGCCGCCCGAGCCCGCAGCCACCCACACGCTGCCGTAGCCACCCACCGCGCGCAAAGTTTGCGTCGCCACCGAAGGCACCGAGACCGTGCTCCAATTGAGCCCGTCGGTGCTCGAGAGCATGGTGCCGCCCTGCCCCACGGCCATCCACGTGCCGCTATAGGAATAAGCGACGCCGTACAAATGGGCGGTCACGCCCGCAGGCACGACCCCAGCGGTCCAGCTGATGCCGTCGATCGAATAGAAGATGCCGCCGCTGTCTCCGACGGCAACCAGGCTGGTGCCATTGGTCGTCACAGCATTGAGGCCCGAGGGAATGACCGTGGTGGCCGCTGTCCAGGTGCTCAAGTCGGGGCTGTAATAAATGTTGTTCTCACTGCCATTGCGGCCCAACACCAGGTAATTGCCATTGAAATAGGTGCTGGCCGTGTAGTTCATCTGCGGCACGCCGCTTAGGGGCGCCGACCAGGTGTAGGCATCGGTACTGGAATACATGCGCGCGCCATCGCCCACGCCCAGGTAATACTGGTTGCCGTCGGTGCTCAGGCCCAAGCTCAGGCTGCGAATCGTGCCCTTGTCAGAAGTGGGCGTATTGGCCACCCAGGTACCGCCGGCCGGCCGAGGCACCACCGCGACCGAGGGCGATTGCGGTCCGCCGGCACCGCCATTCATGCGGCCATCAAGTGCAAAAGAATAGGTCACGCCATTGGCCAGGCCCGTCAGCACATAAGGCGAGGTCACATTGGTCATCCAGGCGTGCAAACCGGGGGGGGATTTCAGATTGATCGGGTCCGAGGTGGCCGCGTACATGAGCCAATAGTCGACGCCAGGCACCGCGTTCCAGGTGATAGTGACTTGCCCATTGCCGGGCGTGACGGTGATGCCGCCTACCGGCGCAGGTGCCGAACTCCCCCCGCCACCGCATGCACAGACCCACAAAACAACAACAAAAGCGGCGATTTTCAGGCGAAGCGAAGACAAGGACATGGAATTTTGGTTTTCAATTGGTGCATCGCCGATTATGCAGTAGCGGGCTTGCCGGGCAAGGCGCTCGGTCCGTCCGCCGTGTAAAGCCCTGGCTCCCTGGGCTAGGCGCCCACAATCCAGCCCTCCAGCGGGTCCACCTGCGCGGGCAAACCCCAGCCCGGCTGGCGCTGCGCCCACGCCGCTTGCACCAGGCAGAGCACGGCGTCCAGGGCATCGCCACTGGCGTCCTGGGCCAGGGCTTCGCGCTGTGCATGGCTCAGTTTGAGGGCGAGCCCCCAGCGGGTTTGGCCCAGCTCCAGGGCGTTGAGTAAGTCTTTGCGGGCGATCAGGCGGGCGCTGTCTTGTTTGGCTTTGTCATCGCTTTTATAGCTTTGGCTGCCCAGAACCTCGCGCGCCAGCATGCCCGGGTAGGCCTCCAGCGCCACCCGCGCGGCCTCGGGCTGCGCAGCCTGTAGGCCGGGAAAGTGCGCGCCCTGCGCCATCAGCAGGGGCACGCCAGCGTGCATCATGTAGGCCACCGGCGGGTTCACCCATTTCATCGACGGGCTGGAGCGCGCCGGAATATCGGTGGCGCGGTGGGCAAACTTGGCGCCGGCGGGCCGGCTGTCGCAAAAGGCGGCAAAAGCATCGCGAATATGGGGACGCGACAAAGCGCAGTAATGCGCCATGCAGGCCTGCCAGTCTTGCGGCCAGTCCAGGGCTTGCACCAGGACGCGCGGCAGGCCAAAAGGCAGGTCAAAACCGCCCACCCAGGCGGGCGCTGCGGCCAAGGCCTGTGAAAAGGCATCCAGACTCGCCAAGCGCTCCAGGCGTTCTAAGCGCAGGCGTAGGCCGTCGCTGCGGCCCCAGGCCAGGACGATGTTTTTGCGGGCATTAGGGCTGCTGGAAAAATCGCAACCAAGCAGTTGCACCATCGCGGGCGCCCCCGACTGCGCAGGGCTTAGGCCCGGCCGATGATGGAGGCCGTAGCCATCAACTCTTCGAGCAGCGCCAGGGACACCGAGCCCGAGACACTGTAAGGGTCAAACTCGGGCGTTTCCGAGTACTTGAGCAAGATGCTGGCGTTGAGCTTGGACATATTGACCTGGCCCATGGTCCAGCCGCTAAAGCGCCGCTCGCGGATTTCTTCGTACAAGAGCAACACCACGTCGTTGTGGCGCGCGTCGCGCTGAATATGGCTGTACAGCGCATTGACGGTGTTGCGTCCGCCTTCGATGGCCTGCAAAAAGATGCCTCCGCCATAGCAGAGAATGCCCGTAATGCCCAGGCCGGGGTTGCCCTGACGAGACTGGGCCAAAATTTCTTCGATCGGAGCGGCCGCCGGATTGACGGCGCGGCTGGCATAGAGCAAACGGACCAGCATGGTTCAGCCTTTCTTGGGAATGAGGGACAAAAACTCGCGGCGCAAATTGGGGTCCTTGAGGAAGACGCCGCGCATCACCGAATTGATCATTTTGCTGTCCATGTCTTTGACGCCGCGCCAAGACATGCAGTAATGGCTGGCCTCCATCACGATGGCCAGGCCGTCGGGCTGGGTTTTTTCCTGGATCAGGTCGGCCAGTTGGACGACTGCCTCTTCCTGGATTTGCGGGCGGCCCATGACCCACTCGGCCAGACGGGCGTATTTGCTCAGGCCGATCACATTGGTGTGCTCATTGGGCAGCACGCCGATCCAGATGCTGCCGATCACCGGGCAAAAATGGTGGCTGCAGGCGCTGCGCACCGTAATCGGGCCGACGATCATCAGCTCGTTCAGGTGCTCGGCATTGGGGAACTCGGTGATGGCTGGGGCGGCCACATAGCGGCCGCGAAACACCTCGTTGAGGTACATCTTGGCAACCCGGCGGGCGGTGTTGGCCGTGTTGTGGTCGTTCTCGGTGTCGATCACCAGGCTGTCGAGCACGCCGCGCATTTTGACTTCCACCTCGTCGAGCAAGGCCGCCAACTCGCCCGGCTCGATGAAGTCAGCGATGTTGTCATTGGCGTTGAAACGCTTGCGCGCGGCAGCGATACGCTCTCGAATTTTGACGGAAACCGGGGTTCCAACGTCCTCGTCTGATGGTTGCATAGCGGGGTTTTTTGTGACTGACAAACCATGTTACCAGCGTTTACCCAGGCCGCTCTAGGCCTGCCCAGCGGCCTGACGGCATGCAGGGGCAATCCAAGGTTTGCGCAAGCGGCAGCCGTTCAATAACGCCGGCCAATTACAAAAACCCCCAGCCGCATGACCGCCAGGGCGGCCAAGTCCAGGGTGCGTTGCCACACATTGCGCGCCAGATAACGCGCCGGCTGCACCTGCAAGGACTGGCGCTGCAGCGCGTCCATCAGGCGCTCGCGCAGCGCCTGCGCAAATGGCGCATCGCGCACCACCACATTGGCCTCGCGCGCCAGCAACAAACTCAAAGGGTCCAGGTTGGACGAGCCCACCGTCGCCCACCGTCCATCGATCACCGCCACTTTGGCATGCAAAAAACCGCCCTGGTATTCATGGATTTGCACGCCCGCAGCCAGCAAACTGCCATACACCGCCCGGGCGCCGTGGAACTGCATAAAGTACTCATAGCGCCCCTGCAACAGCACGATGACCTGCACGCCCCGGCGTGCTGCGTGTTCTAGGGCGGTGCGCAGCTTGCGTCCGGGCATGAAATAGGCATTGGCAATAAGCACCTCGCGCCGGGCATGGCCGATCGCCTGGCGGTAGGCGCGCTCGATGCGGCTGCGGTTGCGCAGGTTGTCGCGCAGCACCAAGGCCGCCGCTACGGTGGCGGGCACCGCTTGCACCGGCGGCAGCGCGGCGGGGGCCGCTGCCGGCTCCAAGGCCGCTTGCCAATGGCGCCGCGCGGCGCTCCACTGGCGTGTCTCCAGCTGCAGCGCAAACTCCAGCCGCGTCCAAAAGCGCTGCATCAGGGCCTGCACATCATGGACCAAAGGGCCGTGCACCTGGACCGCAAAGTCCAGCCGGGGCGACTCCAGGGCCCCGTAGTGCGGGTCCCAATAGTCGTCGAGCACATTGATGCCGCCGCAAAAAGCCACCAAACCGTCCACCACGCACAGCTTGCGGTGCAATCGGCGCCAGCGCACGGGGAAAAACACATCCCAATAGCCCAGCGGTGAAAACCGGTGCCATTGCACCCCGGCCGCCTGCAAGCGGGCCAGCCACGGCGCGGGGGGCGCGGGCGTGCCGATGCCGTCCACCACCACATACACCGCCACACCGCGCAGAGCGGCGCGCTCCAAAGCCAGGGCCAGGGCCTCGCCCTGGCGGTCAAAGGCGTAGATATAGGTTTCCAGCCGCACCTCGGTGTGGCTGCGCTCAATGGACTGCACCACGGCGGCGAACAACTCGTCAGCGCCCTGCAACAAATGCAGGTGGTGGCGCGCACGCAAATGCACGGCATTCATGGTGCGGGCAGCGGTGCAAAATCAAACTCGGCGACCAAAGGCAGGTGGTCCGACATGCGCGCCCAGGGCCCGCCCCGGGGCACATGCTGGCGCAAACACACCAGGCCGCGCGTGTAAATATGGTCCAGCGCCAGCAAGGGCAGCCTCGACGGAAAAGTCGGCAAACTGTGCTGCGCCGGTGGCGCCAGCCCCACGCGGGCCAGCGCTTGGCGCACCGAGGGGCCCCACTCATTGAAGTCACCGGCCACGATCAGCGCCTGGCCTACCGGCACCTCGCGCTCAATAAACGCACACACCTGCTGCAATTGGCGCAACCGCCCGGCGCGCAATAGGCCCAAGTGCAAAACCAACACATGCACCCTCTGCCCGCGCACCTCCAGGGTGCTGTGCAAGAGGCCACGTTGCTCGAAGCGGTGGTCCGAAATGTCCTCGTGCTGGTGGTGCAAAACCGGCCAGCGTGAAAGCAGCGCATTGCCGTGCTCGCCATGGCGGGTGATGGCGTTGGTGCGGTAGACGGCGGTGTAGCCCTGGGGCGCCAAAAAATCGGCGTGGCCTTGGGCTGGCCATTGGGCAAAAAACTGCGCCTCGCGGTGGTTGAGCTTGCGCACCTCCTGCAGGCACACCAGATCGGCGTTCAGACGGGCGATAGCGCTGCGCAGGTTGTGGATTTCCAGCCGGCGCGCCGGCCCCAGGCCACGTACACCCTTATGGATGTTGTAACTGACCACGCGCAAAGCTTTGTCCATGGGCCGATTGTGCACGTCCGGCCCCGCCTGCCCGGGCTTGTGGCCCTCGCTACACTTGGGCTCAGCCTATGTACGTCTTGGTATTTTTTGCCTTTCTGGCCTTTTCCCTGCAAATGCGCAACTCCCTGGAGCAGCGGCGCAGGGTGCTTTTGCTCGGGCATTTTTTGCGCCGCTACCAGATCGAGACGCTGATGCAAAACCTGGTCGACGGGTATTTGCGGGCGCTGTGCGAGCGCGATACCGAGCGCCGCGCGGCCATTTGGACAGTGCTCGACCACACCGAGTCCCAGCTGCTGGGGCAAGTGCAAAACCTCATTGGCGACATGGGTGAGGCCGACCCGCGCCAATGGCAAGCCAGTACCTTGGGTCTGGGCCTGCCGCTGGCCACGCACTGGGCGCGGGCATCGACCTTTGATTTGCGCAAGTTGCTGCGCGTGCACGCCGATGGCATGGCCGCCGTCATGGCCAACAACGACGGCCTGTCGCAGCGCGACCGCGCCTACCGCCTGTGCGCGGAACTCTTGCTGCTGCAGCACAGCTGCCACTGGTATTGCAAATCGCGCTGGGTGGCCTCGGCGCGCATGCTGGCGCGGCACCAAACACACTACGCCCAGCTGTTGGAGGCCGTATCGCCAGCGACACGGGCCTCCTACGCCCGGTTGACGGGCATCTGATGGGCGTTTGAAGGGCGCGGGCCGCGCCCCGCCTTAGGCCTTGGCCGCGTCCAGGTTGCGCAGGCGGATGTGCAACTCGCGCAACTGCTTTTCGTCCACCGGGCTGGGGGCCTGGGTGAGCAAGCACTGGGCGCGCTGGGTTTTGGGGAAGGCAATCACATCGCGGATAGATTCGGCGCCGGTCATCAAGGTGATGATGCGGTCCAGGCCAAACGCCAAGCCGCCGTGCGGAGGCGCGCCGTACTGCAAGGCATCGAGCAAAAAGCCGAATTTGAGCTGCGCCTCTTCAGGCGTTATTTTCAGGGCGTCAAACACTTTTTGCTGTACATCGGCGCGGTGGATACGCACCGAGCCGCCGCCCATTTCCCAGCCGTTCAGGACCATGTCATAGCCTTTGGAAATGCATTTTTCCGGGGCGGTGACCATCCAGTCCTCGTGGCCATCTTTGGGGGCGGTAAAGGGGTGGTGCGTGGCGGTGTAGCGCTGGGCTTCTTCGTCGAACTCGAACATGGGGAAGTCCACCACCCACAGCGGCGCCCAGCCTTTTTCGAATAATCCGTTGTTTTTGCCAAATTCGCTGTGGCCAATTTTGATGCGCAGCGCACCAATCGCGTCGTTGACGATCTTGGCCTTGTCGGCGCCAAAGAAAATCAGATCGCCGTCTTGCGCGCCTGTGCGCTTAAGCACCTCGGCAATGGCAGCGTCATGGATGTTTTTGACGATGGGGCTTTGCAAGCCATCGCGTCCCTTGGCCAGCTCGTTGACCTTGATGTAGGCCAGGCCTTTGGCGCCGTAAATTTTGACAAACTCGGTGTAGGCGTCGATTTCGCCACGGCTTAAGCCACCGTTTTCGCGGGCGCCGCCCGGTACGCGCAAGGCCACCACGCGGCCGCCTTTCATCGTCGCCGCACCCGAGAAAACCTTGAAGTCCACGTCCTTCATGACGTCGGTCATCTCGGTAAATTGCAGCTTGACGCGCAAATCGGGCTTATCCGAGCCGTAGATGTGCATGGCGTCCGCGTAGCTCATGACCGGGAAGGCGCCCAGGTCCACGCCGATGGTGTTTTTGAACACCGTGGTGATCATGCCCTGGAACATGTCGCGAATTTCTTCCTCGCCCAAAAATGAGGTCTCGATATCGATCTGGGTGAATTCGGGCTGGCGGTCGGCGCGCAAATCTTCATCACGGAAGCACTTGGTGATTTGGTAGTAGCGGTCAAAGCCGGCCACCATCAGCAACTGCTTGAACAATTGTGGGGACTGCGGCAGCGCAAAAAACTGCCCGTCATGCACCCGGCTGGGCACCAGGTAGTCGCGCGCGCCCTCGGGTGTGCTCTTGGTGAGCATGGGCGTTTCAATGTCGACAAAGCCGTTGGCGTCCAAAAACTTACGCACTTCCATAGACACGCGGTAGCGCAGCATCAGGTTGTTTTGCATATAGGGGCGGCGCAGGTCCAGAACACGGTGCGTCAGGCGCGTGGTTTCCGAGAGGTTGTCCTCGTCGATCTGGAAAGGCGGTGTGACCGAGGGGTTGAGCACCGTCAGGGTATGGCACAAAACCTCAATCTTGCCGCTTTGGAGGTTGTCGTTGACCGTACCCTCGGGGCGCGCGCGCACCAAGCCTTGGACTTGGATGCAAAACTCATTGCGCAGGTCTTCGGCGATGGCAAACATCTCGGCGCGGTCCGGGTCGCAGACCACTTGCACATAGCCTTCGCGGTCGCGCAGGTCGACAAAAATCACGCCGCCATGGTCGCGCCGACGGTTGACCCAGCCGCACAAGGAGACGGTTTGGCCCAACAGGGCTTCGGTCACAAGACCACAATAATGCGAGCGCATAGCCATAAGGTGCTTTCCCTGCCTCAATGGGCAGCCTGGTTTGAATGAGAGGTGTTCGGTGGGTTGGCGTCGGCGTGCACCGCTGGCGAGACCGCGCCCATAGAAATAACGTAAGTGAGCGCCTCGTCAACGCTCATAGCCAATTCAATCACGTCGGCGCGCGGCAAGAGCAAAAAATAGCCGCCGGTCGGGTTGGGCGTCGTGGGCACGTAGACGCTGATCAGGTCGCCGGGCAGGTGCGCGGCAACTTCGCCATCGGGCACACCGGTCTGAAAAGCAATCGTCCACGTGCCGGGGCGCGGAAACTGCACCAAAACAGCGGTCCGAAACGCATTGCCATTGCTGGAAAACAGCGTGTCCGATACTTTTTTGACACTGTTGTAAATCGACTTGACCACCGGAATATGGGTGAACATCCGGTCCCATTGCTTGAGCCACCAGCGTCCGGCCACGTTGGAGACCAGCGCGCCAGTCAAGAGCATGAAGCCCAGCACCAGCACCACGCCCAAGCCAGGGATATGGGCCAGCTTTTCCAAGGACTGCGCAAATTCGTCGGAACTGAGCGCCGACACCGCCATCAACAGCCGGGCGAACAGGCCGTCCAGCACATTCATCATCCACAGCAGAACCCAGATGGTGATCGCCAGGGGCAACCACACCATCAATCCGGTTAGCAGGTATTTTTTTATGGGCACGGGACTCTCTCGGCGCGGCGCTGGGGGTGTTTGCGGCTTCACGTCGAGGCCGCAGGTGCAGCGCTCGAGGTGGCAGGTGTTGCAGGGGCAGCCGCCGCTACCGGGGCCGCTGCCGTGGTGGGGGCGGCCGTGCCAGCGGCCTCTGTGCTGGCAGTGGCAGCGGGCGCGACAGCGCCCGTGGCCGGTTTGTCACCCGCCGCGTCCGCTTTACCGCCGCGAAAATCCGTGACATACCAACCCGTACCCTTGAGCTGAAAACCTGCTGCCGTCACCTGCTTTTGAAACGCGGCCTGTCCGCAGGACGGGCAGTCACTGAGCGGGTCGTCCGAGATTTTTTGCAAAACGTCCTTGGCAAATCCGCAGGAATCGCACTTATAGGCGTAGATGGGCATAGCGAGGGGCCTTTAGCGGTCAGGTGGCAAAGCCTTTCATTATAGTTTGGCCTAGTGCCAGAGCCGTAGTTGCCCCAGGGCGGCGGTCAGCACCACCCCCATCAGAAAACCAGCGGCCGCCCACAAAGCGCCTTGAAGTAGGCGGTGGGTTTTTTGCTGCTGCGCCAGCAGGCGCAGCAAAGCGGTTTGCTGTGCGGCGTCCTGGCTGGGCCGCTGCAGGTAGGTTTGCAGCAAAACCGGCAGCTGCGGCAAGATCTTGGCGTACTGGGGCGCCTGCTGCTGCAGCTCGGCCCAGAGCTTGCGCGGCCCCAGCTGCTCGGACATCCAGCGCTCCAAAAACGGCTTGGCGGTGGCCCACAAGTCCAAATCGGGGTCGAGCTGTCGGCCCAGGCCCTCGATATTGAGCAGGGTTTTTTGTAACAGGACCAGCTGGGGCTGGATTTCGACATGAAAGCGGCGCGAGGTCTGGAACAGGCGCAAAAGCACCATGCCCAGCGAAATTTCTTTCAGCGGCCGGTCAAAGTAGGGCTCGCAGACGGCACGCACCGCCGCCTCCAGTTCATCGACCCGGGTGGCCGCCGGCACCCAGCCCGAGGCGATGTGCAGTTCGGCCACGCGTTTGTAGTCACGCCGGAAAAAGGCCACAAAATTTTGCGCCAGGTACTCTTTATCCACCTCGGTGAGCGAGCCGACGATGCCAAAGTCCAGCGAAATGTAGCGCCCCAGCGTCAGGGGCGCCAGGCTGACCTGGATATTGCCAGGGTGCATATCGGCGTGGAAAAAGCCGTCGCGAAACACTTGGGTGAAAAACAGTGTCACTCCGTCGCGCGCCAGTTTGGCGATATCCACGCCTGCTGCGCGCAGCGTCTCGACCTGGCTGATCGGTACGCCGTGCATGCGCTCCATCACCAGCACCTCGGTGGTGCACAAGTCCCAGTACATCTCCGGAATCATGACCAGGCCCAGGCCCTCCATATTGCGGCGCAACTGGGCGGCGCTGGAGGCTTCGCGGATCAGGTCCAGCTCGTCGTGCAGGTATTTGTCAAATTCGGCGACCACTTCACGGGGTTTGAGGCGCCGCCCGTCCTCGGACCAGCCCTCAATCAGCCCGGCCATCCAGCGCATCAGGCCCAAATCCTGGTCGATAGCGCCTAGCATGCCCGGGCGCAAAACCTTGATCGCCACCTCGCGCTCCTGGCCATGGCGGTCGCGCATCAGGCCAAAGTGCACCTGCGCAATCGAGGCGCTGGCCACCGGCACGCGGTCAAACTGAATAAATACATCGGCAATCGGTTTACCCAGTGATTTTTCAATGGCGGCGACCGCCAGGTCCGAGTCAAACGGCGGCACCTGGTCTTGCAGTTTGGCCAGCTCATCGGCAATATCCACCGGCAACAGGTCGCGCCGGGTGGAGATAACTTGGCCCAGTTTCACAAAAATCGGCCCCAAATGCTCCAATGCCATGCGCAGACGCGCGCCGCGCGCTTGATGCGCCATGGAGCCTGCGGGCAAAAGCCATTTCAACAGTCCGAGCGCGCGGCCACGGGGCAGACTCTCCAAGAGCAGGGTGTGCAGCCCGTAGCGAAACACCACGTAAGCAATGAACAGCCCGCGCGAGAGGCGGTTCATACCTGGCTTTCCGGGGCGCTGGCCGATGCGGCAAAAGGTGCGCGGCTGGGCACAAAACGGCGTAGGGCTTGCGCCATTTGGCGGCCGATGTCGCACAGACCGTGCGCGGGCACGTCGCCCACGATACGCGCCAGATCGGCCTCGATATCCCAACGCACGTGGTCAATCAGCCAATTCATGTCAGCGGCCAGTTGCACATCGCCTTGCACCTGCACCTCGGGCTTGGCGCCTTCGAGCAGGGGGGCCACCAGTTCCCACGGCGTGGCGGCGGGCAAGGTCAAAGACAGGTCGGTGGTATCCGTGGCGCGTTCCAATTGCAATAGCCCGGCCGGGCTGATACGCACCTGGAAATGAAAATCCTGCCACTGCACCCGCACGACGCGGCCCTGCTGGCGCACCAAGCGCTCCATGGCCAAAGGCTCTTGCATCAGCACATGGTTAAGGAGCAAAACCAGGCGGCCCTGCACCTCAGCAACAGCCCAATCGGGCGGCGTAAGCGCAGGGGGCAAGCGCGCAAACAGACTTTGCGCAAAGGAAAAAGGTGACGGTGTGGCCATAGGCGCTGATTATTCCCCATAAGGCATGCGCCCGCGGCACGCCCCAGGCACTGGCGCCAAACCGTTTATTGCAAAGCCTGAACGCCTGCGACCAGCCAGCCGCCGCCGGCCTTGGGCTTGGTCATGTTCCAGACCTCGCGGAAGGGGCTGGGGCTGGCGCCGGGCTCTTCGCGGATCATGCCGGTGAACTCCACGCTGGCCATGTATTCGTCGGCCAGCTCTTCAATGCCCAGCAAATGCGCCTCAATGGCCAGCACCTCGGTGTGGTTGGGCTGGGTGCCGGTGTGGGCTTCACGGTCGCTGAGCTGGGTACGGATTTCGGCCAGCATGCTGTCGGTCATCATGGCACGCAGGCTGCTGATGTCCGATTTATCCCAGGCCGCCTGCAGCGTGATGAAGTTGGCCTTGGCAGCGCGCAGGAAGCCCTCGGTATCGAAACCGGCAGGCACGCCCCAGGCCTGCGAGCCCGCTAGCGCCGATCCAATCATGGAGCCGCCGTTCGCTGTCGCCGCTTGAAACGGCGCGCCCTGCTGCTCCCAAGGGCGGGCGGATGCGTCATTACCCACGTTTTCGGGGCGATACGGCGTACGCGCCGCCGTGCCCATACCGTCGCCACCGTAGGCGTAAGGCGCAGGCGACACACGGCGGCTTTGCAAAAAGTAGCGCAGCACCATCCACGGCACCAGCAAGGCACCGATGACCAATAAAACATTGCCAAAACCTTCGCCAAAGCCCATGGAGTGGGCCAACCAGGCCAGGCCCAGACCGGCGGCCAAACCGCCCAGCATGGCGCCCCAGGGGCGGCGCTGCGGCACGGGGGCCGGCGCTTGGGCGGGCGCAGGCGCGGGGCGCTGGTTCACGGCAGGCGCGCTCGGGGGGGCGGCCTCGCGCTGCGTCACATTGCCCGATTGGCGGCCCATGGACCGCCCGCCGCCCAAACGCGCTGCCTCGGCGTTCAGGCTGACAAGCACCATCAAAGCTGCAAAAAAGGCGGTCCACCACTTCATATCAATTCTTTCCAAAAAAACGCAAAGTCAAGTTGCTCAGCACTTGATTCCAACATGCAATGCCGCAATGCCGGCACTCAGGTTGTGATAGTCCACATGGCCAAATCCACCTTTGCGCATCATGGCTTTGAGTTCGTCCTGCCCGGGATGCATGCGGATGGACTCGGCCAGGTAGCGGTAGCTGGCGTCATCACCGGCCACGAGCTTACCCAAGACGGGCAAAACCTTAAACGAGTACCAGTCATAGGCCTTTTCTAAAGGCGGGGCAATTTTGGAGAACTCCAGCACCAACAGTTTGCCGCCGGGCCGCAGGACGCGGCACATCTCTGCCAGCGCCTGGTCTTTGTGGGTCATGTTGCGCAGGCCAAAGGCGACGCTGACCAGGTCAAAGTGATTATCGGCAAAGGGCAGCTGCTCGGCGTCGCAGACCACGGTGGGCAGCACCACACCGGCGTTGATCAGGCGGTTGCGGCCGGTGCTGAGCATGGCGTGGTTGATATCGGTGTGCACCACCTGCCCGCTGTTGCCGACTTTTTTGGAGAAAGCCAAGGCCAAGTCGCCCGTGCCGCCGGCAATGTCCAAGGCTTTATCGCCCTCTTTCAGGTTGGCCACCATGACGGTGTAAGCCTTCCACACGCGGTGCAGGCCGGCCGACATCAGGTCGTTCATCACGTCGTACTTGGGCGCGACCGAGTCAAACACGCCGCGCACGTGGCGGGCTTTTTCGGCCTCGTCGACCGACTGGAATCCAAAATGGGTATGGGCCATGGGCGCTGCTCCGGGGCGTATTAATGGCTGGCGCAGCCGTGGCCGGCGGCGACGGGCATGGGGGCATCGCGGTCGCGGCCAGCAGCGAGCAATCGTTTTTCGTAGTCCTGCCACAGGCGCGCTTGCTCGGCGCCCAGGAAATACAGGTAATCCCAGGAAAAAATGCCGGTGTCATGCCCGTCCGAAAAGCGTGGCTGCACCGCGTAATTGCCCACCGGGTCAAGCGCCTCGATATCGACCAGGCGCTTGCCCGATTGCAACACTTCCTGGCCTGCGCCATGGCCCTGCACCTCGGCCGAGGGCGAATACACGCGCATCAGCTCAAAGGGAATACGGAAATCGGACCCGTCCGAAAAGCTGATTTGCAGCACGCGTGACTGGCTGTGCAGCGTCAGCGCCTGGGGGGTGGGAGAGTTTTTGCGCAAGCCGGCCATGAAGGGTCCAAAAAAGTGGGGCTAATGTAAAGCTTAAACCAGCACCCGCTCGATACCGCCGGCATTGGCCCGCGCCACGTAGGCGGGCAGCCAGTCCTCGCCCAGCACGCGGCGCGCCATCTCGACCACGATGTAGTCGGCCTCGAGCAGACCGTTGTTCAGGTCGTTGCCATAACGGCTCAGGCCTTGCAGGCAGCTGGGGCAGCTTGTCAGAATTTTGGTGGCCGCGCCGGCATCGGCGGGCACCAAGGCGGCCAGCGCATCGGCGTCCTGGCGCAGCTGCTCTTCTTTGCGGAAACGGATTTGGGTGGAAATATCGGGCCGGGTGACGCCCAGGGTGCCCGACTCGCCGCAGCAGCGCGTGCTTTGCAGCACAGACTCGCCCACCAGCGCTTTGACCGTCTTGAGCGGGGCCTGCAATTTCATGGGGCTGTGGCAGGGGTCGTGGTAGAGATAGCCTGGGCCGCCCTCACCCAAAGTGATGCCTTTTTCCAGCAGGTATTCGTGGATGTCGATGATGCGGCAGCCGGGGAATATCTTGTCAAACTCATAGCCTTGCAGCTGGTCGTAGCAGGTGCCGCAGCTCACCACCACGGTTTTGATGTCCAGGTAGTTCAGCGTGTTGGCCACGCGGTGGAACAGCACCCGGTTGTCGGTGATGATTTTTTCCGCCTTGTCCGCCTGCCCGCTGCCGCGTTGCGGATAGCCGCAGCACAAATAGCCTGGCGGCAGCACGGTTTGCACGCCCGCATGCCAGAGCATGGCTTGCGTGGCCAGCCCCACCTGGCTAAACAGGCGCTCGGAGCCGCAGCCGGGGAAGTAAAACACCGCTTCGGTCTCGGCCGAGGTGGCCTGCGGGTCACGGATGATGGGCACGTAATCGGCGTCTTCAATGTCCAGCAAAGCCCGCGCCGTGCGCTTGGGCAAGCCGCCGGGCATTTTTTTATTGATGAAGTGAATCACCTGCTCTTTGATGGGCGCAGTGCCCACGGTCGCGGGCGGCTTGGCCGTTTGCCGCTTGGCCAGCACGCGCAGCACATCGTTGGCCAGGCGCTGCGCTTTAAAGCCTACGCCGACCATCATGCTGCGCATGAATTTGATAGTTTGCGGGTTGGTAGCGTTCAAAAACATCATGGCCAGCGCATTGCCGGGCCGAAAGCTTTTTTGCCCCATCTTGCGCAGCAAATTGCGCATGTGCATGGTGACGTCACCAAAGTCAATTTTGACCGGGCACGGGCTTTCGCACTGGTGGCAGACCGTGCAGTGGTCGGCCACGTCCTCGAACTCTTGCCAGTGCTTGATCGAGACGCCACGGCGCGTTTGCTCTTCGTACAAAAAGGCCTCAACCAAGAGCGAAGTGGCCAAAATTTTGTTGCGCGGGCTGTACAGCAAATTGGCGCGCGGCACGTGGGTGGCGCAGACCGGTTTGCACTTGCCGCAGCGCAGGCAGTCTTTGACCGAGTCGGCAATGGCACCGATATCGCTTTGCTGCATGATCAAGGACTCGTGGCCCATCAGGCCAAACGAAGGCGTGTAGGCGTTGGTCAGATCAGCGTCCACGCTGGCGCTGCCCTGCCCGGTTTTGCGCAGGAGCTTGCCTTTGTTGAACCGGCCTTCAGGATCGATGCGGGCTTTGTAATCGGCAAAAGGCTGCAGCTCCGCGTCGGTCAAAAATTCCAGCTTGGTAATGCCGATGCCGTGCTCGCCCGAAATCACCCCGCCCAGCGAGCGGGCCAGCAGCATGATGCGTTTGACCGCCTCATGGGCGGTTTGCAGCATGGCGTAGTCGTCGCTGTTCACCGGGATATTGGTGTGCACATTACCGTCACCGGCGTGCATATGCAGGGCGACCCACACCCGGCCCTTGAGCACGCGCTTGTGGATGGCGTTGCATTCTTGCAAGATGGCGGCAAAAGCCGAGCCGGTAAATATGCTTTGCAAAGGCGCCCGCAGCTGGGTTTTCCAGCTGGCGCGCAGACGGTGGTCCTGCAGTTGCGGAAAAAGGCTGTCCACCTCGTCGAGCCAGTTTTGCCAGTGGCCGCGCACCTGCGCAATCAAGGTTTGGGCCTGGCCCACACGGTCATCGAGCAACTCGGCCGAAGAAATGCCGTTGGCGTCGTCGCTTTTGCCCAAGGGCAAATCACTGCGGGCAAAAAAGTCGGCCAAGGCGTCGCACAAGGCCAGCTTGTTGCGCAGCGAAAGCTCGATATTGATGCGCTCGATGCCGTCGGTGTACTCGCCCATGCGCGGCAGCGGAATGACCACGTCTTCGTTGATCTTGAAGGCATTGGTGTGTTTGCTGATGGCCGCCGTGCGCTTGCGGTCCAGCCAAAACTTGCGCCGCGCCTCCGGGCTGATGGCCACAAAACCCTCGCCGCTGCGCGAGTTGGCAATGCGCACCACTTCAGAGGTCGCACGGGCCACGGCGTCCGGGTCGTCGCCGGCAATATCGCCCACCAAGACCATTTTGGGCAGGCCCGAACTGCCGCCCAGTTCGGCGGCGCGCTTGCTTTTGGTGGCGTAGCCCACAGCCTTGAGGTAGCGGTCGTCCAAATGCTCCAGGCCCGCCAGCACCACGCCGCTGCGCTTTTGCTCGGCAAACATAAAGTCTTTGATGTCCACAATGCTGGGCACCGCGTCGCGCGCATTGCCGAAAAACTCCAGGCAGACGGTGCGCGTGTGCGCCGGCATGCGGTGCAGCACCCAGCTGGCGCTGGTAATCAGACCGTCGCAACCCTCTTTTTGGATGCCGGGCAGGCCACTCAAAAACTTGTCGGTGACGTCCTTGCCCAGGCCTTCTTTGCGAAAGGCGCTGCCCGGGATGCGCAGGGTTTCGGTGCCCAGCAAGGTCTTGCCGTCGGCCTTGAAAGTGCGCAGCTCAAACACCGCCTCGGGCGCATCATGGATCTTGCCCATGTTGTGGCCAACGCGGGTGACTTCCAGCCACTGCGCATCGGGCGTCACCATGCGCCAGCTGGCCAGATTGTCCAAAGCCGTGCCCCACAGCACGGCTTTTTTGCCGCCTGCGTTCATGGCGATATTGCCGCCAATGCACGAGGCCTCGGCCGAGGTCGGGTCTACCGCGAACACAAAACCGGCGCGCTCGGCCGCATCGGCCACGCGCTGGGTGACCACACCGGCCTCGGTCCAGACGGTGGCCACCTCGCGGTCCAGGCCGGGCAGTTGGCGCATTTGCACCGGGCCCATGGCGTCGAGTTTTTCAGTGTTGATGACCACGCTTTTCCAGCTCAGGGGCACCGCACCGCCGGTGTAGCCGGTGCCGCCGCCGCGGGCGATGATGGTCAGTTCGAGGCCGATGCAGCCCTTGACCAGGCGCGCCATTTCCTCTTCGGTGTCGGGCGTGAGCACCACAAAAGGGTATTCCACGCGCCAGTCGGTGGCATCGGTGACGTGCGAGACGCGGCTTAGGCCGTCAAATTTGATATTGCCCGGCGCCGTCAGGCGGCCCAGCGCGCGCTGGGTTTTGCGCCGCAGGGCGGCGACGTGGACAAAATTGGCATCAAAGGCGTCCACCGCCGCTTGGGCGGCGTCGAGCAAACTGCCCACCATGGCGTCTCGCTGGCCACCGCTTTGGGGGGCGCGGCGCTTGTGGATTTCGGCCAGGCGGTGGCGCAAAGCGTCCACCAGCATGCGCCGGCGCTTGGGGTTGTCCAGCAAATCGTCTTGTAAATAGGGGTTGCGCTGCACCACCCAGATATCACCCAGCACCTCGTAGAGCATGCGCGCCGAGCGGCCGGTGTTGCGCTCCTGGCGCAGGAGCAGCAAGCTGTCCCAGGCCGCAGCGCCCAGCAGGCGGATGACAATCTCGCGGTCGGAAAACGAGGTGTAGTTGTACGGAATCTCGCGGATGCGCTCGCCCGCAGGTGCGGAAGTGGCAGACAGCAGATGCGACAGGTCGGTGGGAGCGTTCATCAATTTCGATGTTACCGCAGCGCAGCAAAAACGCCGGGCCCCGCCCATTGCAACCCTAGGGCTGGCGGGGGCGGCCAGCAAGTGCGGGTTACAGTGGCGCCTATGACTGCCCCGCACGCCCTGCCTGCCTGGCCCTACCCGCGCTGGATTGCGCACCGGGGCGCGGGCCTTTTGGCCCCTGAAAACACCTTGGCCGCCTTTCGCCTGGGCGCAAGCTACGGTTACCGCATGTTCGAGTGCGACGTCAAACTCAGCAGCGACGATGTGCCCTTTTTGCTGCACGACGACACCCTAGAGCGCACCACCAACCCCGGCGCTGGCGCGCCACCCGAGGGCCCGCCAGCCGAGGCCATCGCCGGCGCCCACCCCTGGCGCCACCTAGCCACGCGCGACGCCGGCCAGTGGCACAGCAGCGCCTACGCCGGTGAAACCATGCCCACGCTGGCCCAAATCACCCGCTTTTGCAGCGCGGGCGGGCACTGCCTCAATATCGAGATCAAGCCGACCACCGGCACGGCCTTGCACACCGGCGCCGTGGTCGCCGCGCAAGCGCACGGCCTGTGGCAGGGTGCACCGGTGCCACCCCTATTAAGCTCTTTTGAGGTCGAGGCCCTGCAAGGCGCCCGCCTGAGCGCGCCGGGGCTGCCGCGCGCCCTGTTGCTCGATACGCTGTGGGAGGGCTGGCTGGCTGCCGCGCTAGACCTGCATTGCGTGGCCTTGGTATGCAATTACACGCTATGGACCGCCGAGACGGTCGCCCAGGCCCAAGCGGCGGGTCTGCGCTGCCTGAGCTACACGGTCAATGACGAGGCAGCGGCAAAGCAGCTCGTGGCATGGGGCACCGACGGCATCATTACCGACCGGGTCGACCACTTCCGGCCCGACGCGCCCTTGGCCGCCTAATGGCCAAAGCGCATCCCGGCCCATTGCGCCAGGCTGCAGGCGCACAGCATGGCGCCGTAACTGGCCATTTTTCCGTCATTGCCAAAGAACCACAGGCCCAGCGCCAAGGCGGCCAAACCGGCCAGCGCATTGACAGCGCTTTGGCCTTGCCAGGACAGGCGCACCGCTGCCGGGCGCAGCACCCAGGGCGCCAGCAGCGCCAAAAACAGCCCCACGCACAGGGCGGGCGCGGCAAAGTTCAGCGCATGGTTGACAAAATCGAGCGGGCCCATTGGTTCCTTCTGTAGAACAACAATTTTATAATCCGCGCTATATATGGCAGTCTGGGCATTAGGCATCAACCACACCACCGCGCCGCTGGACTTGCGCGGGCGCTTTGCCTTTGCCATCGACAAAATCGAGCCCCACCTGCATGGCCTGCGCCAATCCATGCCCAGCGCGCCAGAGGCGGCCATCGTTTCCACCTGCAACCGCACTGAGATTTATTGTGCCGGCGACCAGTCGCACCTGGAGCACACGCTCGATTGGCTGGCCCAGTCCGGCGGCGTCAGCACCCAGGCGCTGCGCTCGCACACCTACAGCCTGACCGACGATGCCGCCGCCCGCCACGCCTTTCGGGTGGCCAGCGGCCTCGATTCGATGGTGTTGGGCGAGCCACAGATTTTGGGACAGCTCAAAGACGCGGTGCGCGCCGCCGATGCCGCCGGGGCGCTGGGCAGCACGCTCTCGCAGCTGTTTCAACGCTCGTTTGCCGTGGCTAAAGAGGTGCGCAGCTCCACCGAAATCGGCGCGCACTCCATCAGCATGGCCGCGGCAGCGGTGCGTCTGGCCGGGCAGTTGTTTGAGGACATGGGCAAAGTCAAGGTTTTGTTTGTGGGCGCGGGCGAGATGATCGAGCTGTGCAGCACCCACTTTGCCGCCAAAAACCCCCAATCCATCACGATTGCCAACCGCACGCTGGAGCGCGGCGAGCAGTTGGCCAGCCGCTTTGACGCGCAGGTGATGCGCCTGTCTGACCTGCCCGAGCGCCTGGCCGAGTTTGACGCCGTGATCAGCTGCACCGCCAGCACTTTGCCCATCATCGGCCTAGGTGCCGTGGAGCGGGCTCTGAAAAAGCGCAAACGCCGGCCGATGTTCATGGTCGATTTGGCCGTGCCACGCGATATCGAGCCCGAGGTCAAAAAGCTCAGCGATGTGTATCTCTACACCGTAGACGACCTCGCCGGCGTGGTGCAAACCGGCCAGGCCAACCGCCAAGCGGCCGTGGCCCAGGCCGAGGCGATTGTGGACACCGGCGTGCAAAGCTTTATGCACTGGCTGGACAAACGCCATACCGTGCCACTGATCCAGGAGCTCAATGCCCAGGCCGACGCCTGGCGCGCCCAAGAGCTGGCGCGTGCCCACAAAGCGCTGGCCAAGGGCGAAGACCCGGCCGCCGTGCTCGAAGCCCTGAGCAAAGGCCTGACCCAAAAAATGCTGCACGGCGCTTTTGCCGAGCTGCACGCGGCCGACGCGGTGGCCCGCGAGCGCGCCAGCTACGCCATCGAACACTTCTTTTTGCGCAAAGAGCGTTAGCGACGCTGCCCGTGGCGGCCCTTTTGCGGCCCGCCAGACCGTGCCCTGGTGCCGCTGCGCTGGGCCTCCCGCCCCTCTTTGCCCTAGCCCCATGAAACCTTTTTTGCGCCAACAACTGTCCCGCTACACCGACCGCCTGGGCGAGTTGGAGTTCTTGCTCTCGCGCGAGGACATCATGAAGGACATGACCCAGTTTCTGGCCCTCTCGCGCGAACACACCGAAGTCGGCGCAGTCGCCAGCCGCTGGGCCCGCTACCAAAGCCGCGAGGCCGACTTGGCCAGCGCCACGGAAATGCTGTCCGATCCCGACATGGTGGATATGGCGCAAGAAGAGATCGAGGGCGCCCAGGCCGAGCTGGCGCAACTCGAAGCCGAACTGACCCGCATGCTGCTGCCCAAAGACCCGGACGATGCGCGCAATGCCTTTGTGGAAATCCGCGCCGGCACCGGCGGCGACGAGTCCACGCTATTTGCCGGCGACCTGGCGCGCATGTACACCCGCTACTGCGACGGCCAGGGCTGGAAAACCGAGATCATGAGCGAATCGGCCAGCGAGCTGGGTGGCTACAAAGAGGTGGTGCTGCGCGTGGAAGGCCATAAGGTGTATGGCGCGCTCAAGTTTGAATCGGGCGGCCACCGCGTGCAGCGCGTGCCGGTTACCGAGACGCAGGGCCGCATCCACACCAGCGCCTGCACCGTGGCGGTGCTGGCCGAGCCGGACGAGGCAGAAGCCATCAAGATCAACCCATCTGATTTACGCATAGACACTTTCCGCGCCAGCGGTGCGGGCGGGCAGCACATCAATAAAACCGATTCAGCGGTGCGTATCACCCACTTGCCTACCGGCATCGTCGCCGAATGCCAGGACGGACGCAGCCAGCACAGCAACAAGGCGCAAGCGCTGCGCGTGCTGACCGCGCGCATTCAAGAAAAAGACCGCTCCGAGCGCGCCGCCAAAGACGCCGCCGAGCGCAAAAGCCTGGTCGGCACCGGTGACCGTAGCGACCGCATACGCACCTACAACTTCCCCCAAGGCCGCCTGACCGACCACCGCATCAACCTGACGCTGTACAAGCTGCTCACCATCATGGAAGGCGACCTGGGCGATGTGGTCGAAGCGCTGCAAGCCTATGAGGCGGCGCAGCAAATGGCCGACTTGGAACTGGGCAACCCCTAAGGCGCCCAGTGTCCATGCCCACGCTCGCACAGGCTTTGCACAGCGCAGGCGCGCACGGCCTGCAGCGGCTGGAGGCGCAGTTGCTGCTGTTGCATGTGCTGGGGCGGGCGCCTGCCGACCGGGCCTGGCTGCTGGCACACGCCGATGACGCCTTGCCCGAGGCCGCGCTGCCACGCTGGCAAGACATGTTGGGGCGCCACATGGCCGGCGAGCCCCTGGCCTACCTCACTGGGCTAAGCGCTTTTTACGGACTGGATTTGCAGGTGGACCGGCGCGTGCTCTGCCCCCGCGCCGACACCGAAACTTTGGTGGACTGGGCGCTGGAACTGCTGCCCCCGGCCGCCCGCGTGCTGGACCTGGGCACGGGCAGCGGCGCTATCGCCCTGGCGCTCAAGCACCAGCGCCCGGATGCGCAGGTGCAGGCGCGCGATACCAGCCAAGATGCACTGGAGGTGGCCCGCGCGAATGCGCAGCGTCTACACCTCGACCTGGCGTTTTCGCAAGGTGCATGGCTGGAGGGCATAGCCGGACGTTTTAACGCCATCGTCTCCAACCCGCCGTATATCGCGCAGGGCGATCCACACCTTCCCGCCCTCGCCCATGAACCTTTGCAAGCCCTGGTGAGCGGCCCCGACGGACTGGACGATATACGCGCCATCATTGCGCAAGCCCCCGCGCACCTGCACGACGGCGCCTGGCTGCTGCTAGAGCACGGCTACGACCAGGCGCCAGAAGTACGCGCCCTGCTGGGGGCGGCGGGCTTTAGCGAAGTGCAATCGCGCCAAGACTTGGCCGGTATTGCACGCTGCAGTGGCGGGCGCTGGGCGCTTGGCATGGCGCCTTGAACACTTGCCCGTCCCCAGAAAATCAGACCAAAGCCGCCTCTGACTTGACCGCCACCTTGGGCACCAGCCCCAGGCGATTCACCCCGCTGACCAGCGCTTTGATGGAGGCGGTCAGGATGTTGTGGTCCAGCCCGACGCCAAAACGGTCTGGCGAATCGGTGCTGTCGGAGCTCAGCTCCATAAACGCGCAGGCCTGCGCATCGCCGCCGTGGGCGCTGCTTTTGGTGGAGCGCTCTTCAAAGCTGCGCACCTGCACGTCTACCCCGATGGTCAGCAGGGCTTGCACGGCTGCATCGATCGGGCCATTGCCTGCGCCGCTGAGGTTATGGCGCTGGCCCGCGACCTCGACGGTCAGGCGGATGCCCTGGCCTTTGGCGTCGTGGGGGTGGTCGGTCAGCTGGTAGCCCACAAAGCCCAGCGGGTCAGCGGGCGTCAGGTAGGTGGCCGAGAACAAGTCCCAGATGTTTTGCGCACTCATCTCACCGCCGTGGGTGTCGGTGTAGGCCTGCACTTCGCCCGAGAACTCCACTTGCAAGCGCCGGGGCATGACCACGCCGAACTCGGCCTCCATCAAGTAGGCCACGCCGCCCTTGCCCGACTGGCTGTTGACGCGGATGATGGAGTCGTAGGTGCGGCCCACATCGGCCGGGTCGATGGGCAAGTAGGGCACGCTCCACAGCCCGTTCTTGTCCAGGGCGGAAAAGCCTTTTTTGATGGCGTCCTGGTGCGAGCCGCTAAAGGCGGTGAACACCAAATCGCCCACATACGGGTGGCGCGGGTGAATGGGCAATTGGTTGCAATGCTCCACCGTGCGGGCCACGGCGTTGATGTCCGAGAAGTCCAAGCCCGGATTAACGCCCTGGGTGTAGAGGTTCAGCGCCAGGGTGACGATGTCCACATTGCCGGTGCGCTCGCCATTGCCAAACAAACAGCCTTCCACGCGGTCGGCCCCGGCCATCACGCCCAACTCGGCAGCGGCCACTGCCGTGCCACGGTCGTTGTGCGGGTGCAGGCTGATGATGACGCTATCGCGCCGCGCCACGTTGCGGTGCATCCACTCAATTTGGTCGGCATAGATGTTGGGCGTGGACACCTCGACGGTGGCCGGCAAGTTCAAAATCACCTTGTTGTCCGGCGTAGCACCCCAGACTTCGGTGACGGCATCGCACACTTCTTTGGCAAATTCCAGCTCGGTCGAGGTGAACAACTCGGGGCTGTACTGCAGCACCCACTCGGTTTGCGGATGCGCCTGGGCCAACTCTTTGATCAGCGTGACCGACTCCACGGCCAACTGCACCACCTCGGTCTTGCTCATGCTGAAGACCACATCGCGAAACAGCGGCGCCGTGGCGTTGTAGACGTGCATGATGACGCGCCGCGCGCCCACCACCGACTCAAAAGTGCGCCGGATCAGGTGCTCGCGCGCCTGGGTAAGCACCTCGATAGTGACATCGTCAGGCACCAGCTTGTCGTCCACCAGTTTGCGCACAAAGTCAAAATCGGTCTGCGAGGCGCTGGGAAATCCCACCTCAATCTCTTTAAAGCCCACCTCGCACACCGTGCGAAACATGCGCAGCTTGCGCTCCAGGTTCATGGGCTCAAACAGCGACTGGTTGCCGTCACGCAGATCGGTACTCATCCAAATCGGCGGCTGCGTGATGGTGCGGCTGGGCCACTGGCGATCGGGCAAAGGGATGGCCGGGAAGGCCTGGTACTTGGTAGACGGTTGCGAAAGCATACATTCCTCGGGAAAACAAAGGCTGCGGGCACACCGGCGCCCCAACGCTTATCGTACCGAAGAACCGCAGGCAGTAGATTGCGAAATTGGCTTGAAAGCCAATTTTCTTGGAATTAAATAGGCTCTATTGAGAAATTAGAGCAAAAAATTGCGGTTTATTAGAAAACTGCACAATCAGTGCTGATGCCCATGCGCCCCGTGCACATGCCCGTGCGCCACTTCCTCTTCGGAGGCCGCGCGCACGTCAAGCACGTGCAGCGAAAAGCGCAGCGCCTGGCCGGCCAAGGGGTGGTTGCCGTCCAAAAAGACCTGGTCGCCCTTGATTTTGAGGACCGTAAAGGCGCGGGCGTTGCCGTTGGCGTCGCGCCCTTCGAGCTGGCCGCCGACCTTGACGCCGGGCGGGAACTCGGATTTGGGGATGGATTGGAGCAGCGCCTCGTCGCGCTCGCCAAAGGCTTGGGCCGCCGTCAGGTCCAAGGTGGCCCGAAAACCGGCCTCCTGGTCCTGCAATGCCTCCTCCACGGCGGGGAAGATATTGCCATAGCCACCGTGCAGGTAGGCGATGGGCTCTTGGCTTTGTTCGAGCACTTTGCCCTGGGTATTGGCCACTTTGTAATGCAGGGTGACGGCGCAGTCTTTGCTAATTTTCATGGGGAAAAGGGGTGAATGGATAGAGAAGGGGTTTCCCCCATTATCGGAAAATCCCAAGGGCCAAAGCCAAAAGTGAAATAATTGACCTATTTAGCTAGCAAGGACTATTTTCCATGAGCGATACCCAACAACGCATTGACAGCCTGGTCAAATCCAACGAAGTGGTTTTGTTTATGAAGGGCAATGCCAACTTTCCGCAATGCGGTTTCTCGGGCCGCGCCATCCAAATCCTCAAAGCCTGCGGCGTGGACGCCAAGGCAATCACCACAGTCAACGTCCTGGAAGACCCCGAGGTGCGCCAAGGCATCAAGGAATACAGCAACTGGCCGACCATCCCGCAGCTCTACGTCAAGGGAGAGTTCATCGGCGGCTCGGACATCATGATGGAAATGTACGAGTCTGGCGAATTGCTCCAGGCTTTGGGCAGCAAAGCCGCCTGATCTCACAGGGGGCGCTAAATCTCCCAGGCGCGCCGCGCCGCCAGCACCGCGTCCGGATAGGGCCGCTGGCCGCGCGAGCCGTTGTAGCGGCCCAGAGCCATAAAGGTGTCGCCCCGCTCGGTGTCCAGGTAGTGGCGCAAGATGACGCAGCCAAAGCGCAAATTGGTCTGCAAATGGAACAAAGTGCCTGGATCGCCGTCCCCAATAAGGCGCGTCCAAAACGGCATCACCTGCATATAGCCACGCGCACCGACGCTGCTGATAGCAAATTTGCGGAAATTACTCTCCACCTGAATAAGGCCTAGCACCAGTGCCACGTCCAGGCCGGCGCGCTTGCCCTCGTACCAGACGGTGGGTAAAAACTCTTTGTGGTCCAGCGCATCTGCGCGGCGCTTGCGCAGGCGCTCGGTCATGGCGGCCAGCCAATAGGCGTAGAGCTGGCGCGCGGCATCATTGGCAAATACCGGCACCGGCGGCGCGCTTTGGTGGATGGTCGCGCTCAGGGCCGAGCGCACCGAGTCCATCAGCGGTTCTTCCACCTGGCGCCCGGCGTGGGCGGTGGCAGGCAGCAGCGGCAAGGACAGCACCGCCGAGGCCACGGGCCAGGCGCGCGCCAACCAGCGGCGGCGCGTGTATGCGAGAGGACGCGGCATGCGCGGACGCGGGCGCAGCGAGGGTGGAAGCTGGTGCTTAAACGCTCAGTCGCTCGCGTACCCATGCGCCCGCCTGGGCCAGCGGTACGGCGGTGGCCGCTGCGTCACGACGGTGCTGGTATTCCACCATGCCGTCTTTGAGGCCCCGATCGCCCAGCGTGATGCGGTGCGGCACGCCAATGAGCTCCCAGTCGGCAAACATGGCGCCAGGACGTTCGCCCCGGTCGTCCAAAATGACGTCTACCCCAGCGGCCAGCAGCTCGGCGTAGAGCGCGTCGGCGGCGGTCTTGACCTCGGCAAAACGGTCCGGGCTGATGGGGCATATCACCACCGTAAAAGGCGCCAAGGCATCGGGCCAGATGATGCCGCGCGCGTCATGGTTTTGCTCAATGGCCGCCGCAGGCAGGCGGGTAATGCCAATGCCGTAGCAGCCCATTTCCATGAACTGCGGCTTGCCGTTGACGTCCAAAAAAGTGGCATTCATGGCCTGGGAGTATTTGGTGCCCAGGTAAAAAATATGGCCGATTTCGATGCCGCGCTCAATGGCCAGGCTGCCGCTGCCATCGGGCGCGAGGTCGCCTTCCACCACATTGCGGATGTCGGCAATGACGTCGGGCTCGGGCAAGTCGCGGCCCCAGTTAACGCCGCTGATGTGAAAGTCCACGTCATTGGCGCCGCAGACCCAATCGGCCATCAGTGCCACCTCGCGGTCCGCAACGATACGCAGCGGTTTTTTCAGGCCGACCGGCCCCAGGTAGCCGGGCTCGCAGCCGAAATGGGCATCAATTTCAGGCAGCGTGGCAAAGCGGAAGTCCGCCAGACCCGGCACTTTGGAGACCTTGACCTCGTTCATGCTGCGGTCTCCGCGGATCAGCAAGAGCCAAACCACGGTCTTGACCACTTCGCCCTGGTCGTCACGCTCGTCGGTGGCCACGACCAGGGATTTGAGGGTGCTCGCCAGCGGCAGTTGGAGGTACTCGGCCACGTCGGCGCAGGTGCTTTTGCCCGGCGTAGGCACTTTGGCCATGGCCTGGCTGGCGGCGGGGCGCGGCCCGGCGGGGGCCAGGGCTTCGGCTTTTTCCATGTTGGCGGCGTAGTCGCTGCCGGTCGAATAGACGATGGCGTCTTCGCCGGTGGTGGCAATCACCTGGAACTCTTCGCTCAGGTCGCCGCCGATGGCGCCGCTGTCGGCAGCCACGGCGCGGTAAGTCAGACCAAAACGGTCAAAGATTTTCCGGTAGGCCTGGGCCATGACCTGGTAGCTGGCTTTGGCGGAATCGACGTCGCGGTCAAAGCTGTAGGCGTCTTTCATGGTGAACTCGCGCCCGCGCATCAGGCCAAAGCGGGGACGGCGCTCGTCGCGGAACTTGGTCTGGATTTGGTAGAGGTTTTTGGGCAGCTGCTTGTAGCTCTTGATTTCCTGGCGGGCGATATCGGTCACCACCTCTTCGCTGGTGGGCTGGACCACGTAGTCGCGGGCATGGCGGTCTTTAATGCGCAGCAGCTCGGGGCCCATTTTTTCAAACCGGCCGGTTTCCTGCCACAGCTCGGCGGGCTGCACGACCGGCATGCTGATCTCCACCGCGCCGGCGCGGTTCATCTCCTCGCGCACGATGGCCTCGACCTTGCGGATCACGCGCAGACCCATCGGCATGTAGGTGTAGATACCTGCGCCGAGTTTTTTGATCATGCCCGCGCGCATCATCAGCTGGTGGCTGGCCACTTCGGCGTCGGCCGGAGCCTCCTTGAGGGTGGAAATCAGGAATTGGGATGCTCTCATGGGAATCGATCAAAAAATCCGGGGGATTACCATCTTGCGGGCGGCGCACTGCCGTGCATAATGGCTCAAGTTTAAAAATTTGGGGTTTGATTATGCTCGACCGCGACGGGTTTCGGCCCAACGTCGGCATCATCCTGCTCAACCAGAAAAATCAGGTTTTTTGGGGTAAACGCATACGGACCCATTCGTGGCAGTTCCCGCAAGGTGGTATTGACCGGGGTGAAACCCCCGAACAGGCCATGTACCGCGAGTTGCACGAAGAAGTTGGACTCCAGCCGGAGCACGTTGCGATTGTGGCCCGCACCCGGGACTGGTTGCGCTATGAGGTGCCACAGCGCTACATTCGCCGCGATGCCCGCGGCCATTACAAGGGCCAAAAACAGATTTGGTTTTTGCTCCAGCTCACCGCCTTTGACTGGAACCTGAACCTGCGCGCCACCGACCACCCAGAGTTCGACGCCTGGCGTTGGAACGACTATTGGGTGCCCTTGGAGGCGGTCGTGGACTTCAAACGTGGGGTGTACCAAGACGCGCTGACCGAGTTGTCGCGCTTTTTGCCACGCCTGGACGGGCGCCATCGCGGCCCGTCAGGGCGTGCGCCGCAGCGTGAAACCCCAGCGGATGCGCCACCGGCGCAGCCCCAGGAAATCGCCCCAGACGCCTAGCGCATCAAGACCAAATTGTCGCGGTGCAGCATTTCCGGCTCGGCGGCGTAGCCGAGCAGGGATTCAATTTCGGCCGAGGGCTTGCGGCACAGCAGGCGTGCCTCGGAGCTGGAGTAATTGGCCAGGCCGCGCCCGATCTCCTGCCCGTCAGGGCCCCGCACCGCGATGACATCGCCGCGTGAAAAATCGCCCTCCACCTGCACCATGCCAATGGGCAAAAGGCTTTTACCCTCGTTGCGCACCATGCGCGCCGCGCCGGCGTCCACGACCACGGCGCCGCGCAGCTGCAAGTGGTCGGCCATCCATTGTTTGCGGGCCTGGGTTTTTTGCGTGGGTGCCAACAACACAGTGCCTATGGCCTCGCCTTGGCTCAAGCGCACCAGCGCGTCGGGCTCGCGGCCCCAGGCGATGATGGTCGAGGCGCCCGAGCCGGCAGCGCGCTTGGCCGCCAAAATCTTGGTAATCATGCCGCCGCGCCCCAGGCTGCTGCCGGTGCCGCCGGCCATGGCTTCGAGCGCCGGATCGCCCGCGCGGGCTTCCTCGATAAAGCGAGCCGCCGGGTCTTTGCGCGGATCGGCGCTGTAAAGGCCTTTTTGGTCGGTCAGGATGACCAAGGCGTCGGCCTCGATCAAATTGGCCACCAGGGCGCCCAAGGTGTCGTTGTCGCCGAACTTGATTTCGTCGTTGACCACCGTGTCGTTTTCATTGATGACCGGCACCACGCCTAACTTGAGCAACGTCAGCAGGGTGGAGCGTGCGTTGAGGTAGCGCTCGCGGTCGGCCAGATCGGCATGGGTAAGCAGTACCTGGGCGCTGCCCAAAGCGTTTTCGCGCAGCTTGGTTTCGTACATTTGGGCCAAGCCCATTTGGCCAACGGCCGCCGCAGCCTGTAATTCGTTAATCGCTTGCGGGCGGCTGGACCAACCCAGACGCTTCATGCCCTCGGCGATGGCGCCGCTGGAGACCATGACCACCTCGATGCCGCCGGCGCGCAAGACCGCCAGCTGGCGGCACCACTCGCCAATGGCCACTTCATCGAGCCCGCGGCCTTCGTTGGTGACCAGGCTGGAGCCCACTTTGACGACGATGCGTTTGGCATCCTGGATAACCGAGGTGCGGCGTGCGCTAGGCATGGCTTCAGACGGCAGAAAAAATGCCGCCTTAGGCGACAGGGTCGTGGCCGGCGTCGGGCGCGGCATCGGCGATAAAACGCGGATCGGCCTCCACATAGGGCTGCTCTGCGAGCTGCTGGGCTTGAACGTGCTTGAAGATTTCTTTGACCAGAGGTTCGCAGCCCTCGCGGGTCAGGGCCGAAATTTCAAAGACCGGGCCTTTGAACTTGAAGCGCTTGACGAAATCTTTGACTAAGGCGGCCCGGGCGTCTACGTCCACCATGTCCAGCTTGTTGAGTACCAGCCAGCGCGGCTTTTTGTACAGTCCATCGTCGTATTTCTTGAGCTCGTTGACGATGGCCTTGGCTTGGGCAACGGCGTCCACACTGTCGTCAAAGGGCGCCACGTCCACGATGTGCAGGAGCAAGCGGGTGCGCTGCAGGTGGCGCAAAAACAAATGTCCCAGGCCCGCGCCCTCGGAGGCGCCTTCAATCAAGCCAGGCAGATCGGCCACCACAAAGCTTTGCTCTGGCCCCACGCGCACCACGCCCAAATTGGGGTGCAAAGTGGTAAACGGGTAATCCGCAATCCGCGGACGGGCGTTGGAGATCGCCGTGATAAAGGTCGATTTGCCCGCGTTGGGCATGCCCAAAAGGCCGACGTCGGCCAGCACTTTGAGCTCGAGTTTGAGGCTTTTGCGCTCGCCGGGCCAGCCGGGCGTCTTTTGGCGCGGCGCGCGGTTGATGGCGCTTTTAAAGCGCAGATTGCCAAAACCGCCATCGCCGCCCTTGGCTATGGTGACGACTTCGCCAGGTACTAAAAGCTCAAAGAGCACTTCGCCGGTTTCAGCATCCGAGAAGATGGTGCCCACCGGCACCTTGAGCGTGATGTCGTCGCCAGCGGCGCCAAACATATCTGAGCCCATGCCGTGCTGGCCGCGCTTGGCCTCGTGGCGGCGCGAAAAGCGGTAGTCGACCAAGGTATTGAGATTGATATCGGCCACCGCAAAAACATGGCCGCCACGTCCGCCGTCGCCGCCATTGGGGCCGCCGAATTCTTTGTATTTTTCGTGCCGGAAGGAAACGCAGCCCGCACCTCCGTCGCCGGCGGCGATGTCGATATAGGCTTCGTCAACGAACTTCATGGCTGTCTCGCTAGTAAAAATGAAAAACCCCGCGCATTTCGGCGCAGGGTTTTGCGGGGAGCACGCTGCAGATCAAGCCGCAGCCGTGATGCTCACCGTGTGCTTGTTCAATGCGCCCTTGACAGCAAATTGGACATGGCCGTCAACCAGCGCGAATAGCGTGTGGTCTTTGCCGATGCCGACATTGGTGCCGGGGTGGAACTTGGTGCCACGTTGGCGAACAATGATCGCGCCTGCGCTGATCAGCTGACCGCCAAAGGATTTCACACCGAGCATCTTGGGCTTGGAATCGCGCCCGTTTCGCGTAGAGCCGCCGCCTTTTTTCTGTGCCATGACCTGCGTCCTTTAAGCGACAATCGCGCCGATGTGCAGTTCGGTGAACTGCTGACGGTGCCCTTGGCGTTTTTGGTAATGCTTACGACGACGCATTTTGAAAATGCGCACTTTATCGTGCTTGCCGTGTGACAAAACTGTCACCGTTACGGATGCGCCGGACACCAAGGGTGTGCCAACTTTGAGTTCTGCGCCGTTGCCGACTGCCAAAACCTCGTTGAACACAATCTCTTGGCCTACGTCCGCAGCAATCTGTTCTACTTTAATTTTTTCGCCGGCTGCAACGCGATATTGCTTGCCGCCGGTTTTTATGACCGCGTACATGTTGACCTCTTCGATTCAAATCTGTGAACGGATTTCCACAGAGCCAAACATTATAGCAGCGCACGCCTCCTAGGCTGCCCAGGCCGCCGCTGGGCCGTCCGACTTTGGGGGGCTGCCTATAATTTGCACTCTCCCCGAGCCTATGTCCCACCCCACGCCACCCTCCACGCCCACACAGGCCCTAGACCTGATTTCTGCCGATATGGCGGCGCTCGACGTGCTGATTTCCCAGCGTCTGAGCACCTCCGTGGCCCTGGTGGGAGACGTCGCCCAGTACATCATTTCAGCTGGTGGAAAGCGCCTGCGGCCCCAATTGCTGCTCTTGTGCTGCGGCGCTTTGGGCTACCACGGGGCGGCGCGGCACACCATGGCGGCGGTCATAGAGTTCATTCACACAGCCACTTTATTGCACGACGATGTGGTCGATGAGTCGACCTTGCGGCGTGGCCGACCGACTGCTAACGCTCGGTTTGGCAACCCAGCAAGCGTCTTGATTGGCGACTTTTTGTACTCGCGGGCCTTTCAAATGATGGTCGAGGTGCAGGACATGCGCATCATGGAAGTGCTGGCCAACGCCACCAATGTGATCGCCGAGGGCGAAGTGCTGCAGCTCATGCACATGCACAACGCTGATCTGACCGAGGCCGATTATCTGCAGGTCATACGCTCCAAAACCTCCAAATTGTTTGAGGCCAGTACGCAAGCGGCGGCCATTTTGGCCCAAGCCCCGCCGGCCCTGGAGGCGGCCTGCGTGACCTGTGGCCAAGCCTTGGGGACTGCATTCCAGGTGATCGATGACGTCCTCGATTACGCCGGTGACGCCGCCCTTCTCGGGAAAAACCTAGGTGACGACCTGCGCGAGGGCAAATGCACCCTACCCCTGATCGCCGCCATGCAATCAGCAAACGCCGCCGATGCAGCCACCATCCGCCGGGCCATCGAAGAAGGCAACACCGATTTGTTAGAGACCGTGGCCGAAATCGTGAAGCGCACGGGCGCGCTGGATATGGCGATGCGCAGCGCGCAGGCAGAGATTGCGCGCGCCACAGAGGCGGCGAGCCAGCTCGCGCCCGGCCCCTACCGCGACGCCATCATCCAATTGGCCCAGGAGTCTTTGCGGCGCAGCACCTGAAAATGGCCGCCTCGCAGCGGCCAGCGCTTTGTTAAACTCTTGTCCTTTTCCGTGACAGCGGGGTGTAGCTTAGTCTGGTAAAGCGCTACGTTCGGGACGTAGAGACCGGAGGTTCGAATCCTCTCACCCCGACCAGATTACCTTTAAGTAAACCCACTTCTTTTTTTGGAATGTGGGTTTTTTGTTGCCTATCAGCGATTCATGGGTAGCTAGAAGGGGCATATTTCCTAAACATGCATCTATGCCGAGCTGAGATGTATTTATACAAGTAGTACTTGACAAAGTAAACTGTCTATTTACACTAGACGCCAATGATCTCAACTTTCAAGCACAAGGGTTTGGAGCTGTTTTTTACCAAGGGCAGTTACAAGGGCGTGCCTGCGCAGCATGGAGCCCGCATGGAGCGGATGCTGGACAGATTGGATGCCGCCCGCGAAGCCAAGGACATGGACTTGCCTGGCTACAAATTCCATGCCCTCAAAGGTGATAGAAAAGGCGAATTCGCGGTTTCAGTTTCCGGGAACTGGCGAATCAGCTTTGAGTTTGATGGCCAAAACGCCGTAAATGTTAACTTGGAGGACTACCACTAATGAAGTCTCTACGAAACCCCCATCGCAAGCCGACACATCCCGGCGCAGTGTTGCGCGAAGATGTCTTGCCCGAACTGGGCTGGACCCAAGCTGAGCTGGCTCATCGGCTCATGGTCAGCCGGCAAACCGTTTCACAACTGCTGCATGAGGAAAAATCAGTCACGGCAGAAATGGCGATCCGAATTTCCAGCGCTGTGGGTGGAACGCCTGAGAGCTGGCTCAGCATGCAGCAGGCCGTTGACCTGTGGGATGCGGGAGTCAAGCTCAAAAGCAATCCAGCACTTGCGCCATTGTTTCGCCAAACGAGCATTACCGCCTGAGACGCAAGCCGACTCGCCTATATTCAAGTTGAATGTCTATTTTTTACGCTTGGTATCAGCCCGAAAAGACAGAAAACCCGTTTATTTGACGTGTGCTGAAAATAAGATCTTTGGCATTTTTGTGCTCAACGCCTCACCCTCGAAAACCGTCGCGCAGATTTAAATTAGTCTGGTAAAGCGCTACGTTCGGGACGTAGAGACCGGGGGTTCGAATCCTCTCACCCCGACCACATGCTGCCCCATCCAACCCACTTTTGTTAATGGAAGGTGGGGTTTTTGCTGTTTACAGCTGGGCTATCGATGTGCTGACGCCTCCTAAGTCTGCCCGCGCCCATCCGCCATTTCACCCATCGCCAAAATACTGTATATAATCACAGTACACTAATCGGAAAGCATGGCCAGTGGCCCATTCTTTGGGTCAGCCACTGGACGAGAGGCGGTCGGCATTGCGCCGAGTAACAAGGTCGCAAGACCATGGTGAGACTTTGAATTATCGATTACATGTGATTTTCTCTACAGACATTTTTTGAAAAAGCAGGTGGACACAAATGCATAAAGTTACGAAAACATTGGCCTTAGTCCCGGACACAACCGCGCAGTACTGGGGTGTAGTGAGACCAACGCTCGCCAGTTATGTTTTGTTATTGTGGCGCTGGATGTGAGGCTGCGGTATTCAGATCCCAGTTAGCGTGTTACTAAAACCAGGGGTGCGCCTGCCGCACTCCATTACTTCTTGCGCGCTTGATCGTATTTGCGCCAATATTGGAACGCATCTTCATTGACTTCGAGGTCAATTTCCATGACACGAGTCTGAAGTCGCTCTTGAACTTCTGCCACGGCCATGTTGTAGATGACCGGACCAATTTCTTCCACGAAGAAACTAAGCAATGCGCCGGCCGTGATCTTCCCAATTTTCTCGTCCATGTTCTCTTGAAAGTAGCGTTCGATAGACGAAATCGCTTGCTGTCTGACTTCTTTGGAAATTTCAATCGCCATGTCGGGTGCGCCTCGGTTGTATTGATGCCAATTTGATATTAGAACGCAGCAGCATGTTGCACTGTGCCAGTTCGCATTGAGCCGGGTAACAGGAAATCTCGGACCTTATCAGTTCCACCGTTAGCGGGCGGCACTGTCCCGGTATCGGTAACGGCAAAGGAAATGCAATGGGTCTGCATTCATTCTCTTGAAGATAGATCGATTATTTTGTATTGGCAGGTTCAGCCCTCAAGATCTGAAACAGTGCCAGCCCCAAAAAAGCCCCTACCAATTCGGCCGCCATGAAAGGAAGTGCGTTGCCGGGATGGATACCGGCAAAGGTATTGCTCAACATGCGCCCCAAAACAGCCGCAGGGTTGGCAAAAGAGGTACTGGCGGTAAACCAGTAAGCCGCGCCGATATAGCTGGCAACTATGGTCGAAGATTTAGCGGCTGGCGCGCGAAGAATCACAAAAATCAGCCCTGCGGATGCTACGGCCTCTGCCAGCAGCTGGCCGTAGCCGCTGCGCGACTTGGTAGACCATTGCAAAATCTCTAAATCAAACATGGCATGCGCAAGCCAAGCGCCCAGTGCCGCACCAATAAATTGCGCTGGGATATAACCCACGAGCATGGAACGGGGTAGCTCTGCGCGGTAAGCCATCACCAAAGACACCGCAGGATTAAAGTGAGCGCCACTCAAAGGCCCGAAAATTTCAATCAAAACATACAGCGCAAAAACCGTGGCCAATGTATTTGCAATCAATGCCACCCCATTATTTCCGCCAGAGAGCGTTTCGGCCATGATGCCCGAGCCAACCACGGCGCACAGCAGTGCTGCAGTACCAATGAATTCGGCCAAATATTTTTTAGCGTTCATCACTTCTTGGCCAATTCACGTGCTGATTTCTCTAAGGCCATTTTGCTCAGACTTGTCGCCGGCAAGCTGGTGAAAAGCTCCAGTCGGCGTTTAATTTGAAACAATGTTTGCTTAAACGCCTCTAATTTCACCGCATCGTCGCCGACCGCTTCGGACGGATCCGCATAGCCCCAATGGGCCGTGGCGGGCTGACCTGGCCAATAAGGGCACACCTCGCCGGCCGCGTTGTCACACACGGTTATCACCAAATCCATAGACGGCGCATCTGGGCCGGCAAAATCGTCCCAGCTTTTGCTGCGCAACCCTGCCGTGGAAATGCCTGCCCGCTCCAAGGTCACGATGGCCAAAGGATTGGGCGTTTGATTTTCTCGGGGGCTGCTACCTGCCGAATAGGCTTTGAATTTACCCTTGCCCATGTGGTTCAGTGTCGCCTCAGCCAAGATACTTCTGGCGGAGTTGTGTGTGCAAAGAAAAAGCACGTTAAGTGGTTTGGCCTCAGTCACAGTAGATTCCTTTACAACTAACAAACTTGGCAATCCTTGGCGAGGGTAACTTCGCAGGCCTGCCCTTGGCAGCAGTTTTGCGTCAGGTAGCCCATGACGGCGTTCATGCGGTCATATTGGGCTCTGTAAATCAGATTGCGGCCACTGCGCTCCTGGGAAATCAGGTCAGCGTGCATCAGCGCCTTCAGGTGAAAGGAAAGCGTATTTGCGGGCATGCCCATCATGTCTGCGAGCATGGCCGGCGTCATTCCTTCCGGCCCCTTGACGACGAGCGCCCTAAAAATACCAAGCCGACTAGGCTGGGCCAGGGCTGCAAGTGCATCGATGACGTGTTTAACTTCCATAATTCAACTTTAATGGAAATATATGACTAATTTATGACTTGGCCTGTTCCAAAGCGGCCGTTGCAAGGACTCTCCAACAGCTTCCTAGAATGTACGTTTACATCCTAGGAACCCGATTTGTCATGCAAATAGCCTCTAAACACCTCGATGAGCTCGAATGGACGGCTTGGCCGTCGGATCAAATCGCCACACGCGGTACGGCGCAGTGGAAAGAGCTGCTTGGGAGTGCGTCGGGGTGCCAAAACGATATGACCATGGGCGTTGTTCGTCTGCGAACTGGCGAGTCTTTGGAGCCGCATCGGCACGCGCAGCCCGAGACCTATTTCACCTTGTCGGGCCAGGGCACGGTCACGATTGAAGGCGTGGTGCATGCGGTCGAGCCGGGCCGGATGTTGTTTATCCCAGGCAATGCCTGTCACCAGATCAACAATATGCATAAAGAAGATCTCCTGATTCTTTATGCCTTTGCCATCAGTGATTTCAGCCAAGTCCAATACCATTTCTGAACACGCCGGCCTGGTTCAGAAAATCCAATAAAGCGGGCGCCCATTCATGAAAGCCGACGTCCTGGCACTGGCCGCCATCGCCTTATGGGGTTCACTGGCGCCCTTGGGCGTCCAATTGGCGCATATTCCGCCTTTCTTGCTTACGGGCATCGGTTTGCTGATCGGCAGCCTGATCGCCCTGCCCCTGGCCCGCTTTCGCCTGGCTCGCTGGAAGGTACCGCTTGCCACTTTGGCGGTAGGTATTTACGGACTGTTTGGCTTTCATTTCCTGCTTTTTATGGCTTTGCGCAATGCGCCGGCGGTGCAGGCCAATCTGATTAATTACCTCTGGCCGCTGGGCATGGTGGTGATGGCCCCGCTGTTTTCGAAAGATATTGCACTGCAGCGGCGCCATATCGTGGCGGCCCTTGTCGGATTTGCCGGGGCGGCCATTGCCATCCTCGGGCGGTCCGAATCCACCATGGCGAGTGCCGAATTTCATTCTGGCTATGTGATTGCGCTGGCCTCGGCCTTTGTGTGGGCCAGCTATTCGCTGCTGACCCGCAAACTCCCGCCCTTTCCGACGGCGGCTGTCGGGGGCTTTGCGGCGGCCTCCGGGGTGCTGTCGCTGGTTTGCCATTATTTTTTGGAGCCATCTACGGCCTTGAGCACGCAAGACCTGTGGCTGTTGTGCCTCCTGGGCCTGGGACCCTTGGGCGGTGCATTTTTTCTGTGGGATGCCGCCATCAAGCTGGGCGATACGCGGCGTATCGGTTTACTGGCCTTTGCCACGCCTATTTTGTCCACGGTGTTGCTGCTGGTGACTACCGGTCAGCCTTTGCAATGGAATGTGGCGCTGGCGGCCGCCCTGGTGGTGGGCGCAGCCTTTTGGGGCAGCCGATAACAGCGCCGCTACCGGGGGCTATGGCGCGCGACTGGTAAGCGCCAGCAATTGCGCGTGGGCCGCGTCCTGCGGATCGACCGGCAGTTGGTGTTTGGCGCGTAGGTAGCGGTGGGTGTAGACGCCCAGGTAGGCCTGTAGCGTCTGCGCAGCATGGCCTTCACCGGCAAGCGCCAGACACAGCGCAGCCACCTCGCTGGTACAAAAATGGTCGTCTCGGCCGGAGCGGCGTAACTGATAGGCAGTCATCTGCGGTGGCGCCAGGCTGAGGACTGGAAAAGCATCCAAGTAAGGACTTTTGCGGAACATTTTTCGCGCTTCCGCCCAGGTGCCATCGAGCAAGATAAACAAGGGGCGCTTGCCAAGGGACGAGGCTGCATCTTCGCTGGCAAGGGCGTGTACGACGCGGTGCGGTGCGACAAACTCGCCCGGAAACACCACATAAGGCTGCCACGTCGGGTCAGCCAGCAAAGCCAACAGCGCCCGATCCGTCTCGGTGCGCGCCCAGGAAAACGCAAAAGTATGGGGCACCATATCGGCCACCAGCCAGCCGGTGTTACTGGGCTTGAGTGGCTCAATATCGGCCATTAATAAGCAAAAGCCCAGCTGAACATCTCCATGCGGGCGCAAGGCACACATGCAGTGGCTGGGCACTAGGCGGCATCCCGCACAACGTTCGCCCTTAATGCCACCACGCGCCAAAAAGGGTTTGGCACTGCGGGCTAATCGGGCAGTGCGCAAGCGTGAAACGGCATGGTGCGCTAAGGCAGCGGGTGGCGTATTTGACCCCGGCACTAAAACAGGGCCAATGGGCTGATGCCGATGAAGATGCGGTGCGCGTAGCCAGCAATAAAGAGCCACGCAGCCACGCCTATCGCCAAAGTTAGGACAGTTGCAGGCACCGACACGCGGGCATGCGGGATCGCAGCCAAAAATGCTCTGCGTTTTCTGCAGGCCCTAAAGTCAAGAACCGCCCACAGCAAAAAACTGCCAAACAAAACAATCCCGGCCAAGGTGCCGTTGGACAAAAGATGGGCCAAGGCCCAGGTTTTCACGCCCAAAACCATCGGGTCCTTCACCGCGGACTTGATGGCGTTGTGTGGCACATAAGCAGCGCTGAGCAGTACCGATGCCAGCAGGTTCAAGAAAACCGTGATGTGCCAGGTCCACAGCGGCGGCTCCCACACCACCTGAACCGGCGTCCTGGCGTGGTCAAAACCCACGATGAGCAGCACCAAGCCCGCCAAGGAAAGCAGCGAATACGCCCCTTTCCAACGCCCTGCGCCCCATTTTTCTATGCAACGCGCACGCCAATCGTCCGCGAATATGCGAACTGAATGGGCACCTAAAAAAATCAAGAGGCCAATAATGAGAACGGTCATCCGAAAATCCTCTGTCCAATAAATCCAACAATATGTGTATTTGCGGTGCGGGCACACCCTTGAAAGCGGCCCCGGCATTTACGCAGATTACTACTGTAACCACTATTACACACCGAAACACGGTCGGCAAACCGACAAATCCTAGGCATACAAATTGCGAATACGAATATGGCACCTTGGCGCCCGCCGCTGGCGGCAACCGATTTGCCCAGCCCCGATGTCGATACCCCGCCTAAAGGAGAGATTGTTATGTTCAAGCCGGTTTTATGGTTTTCAACAGCCAAGGTCGATGTGCCCCGAAAAGCCCACCAATGGCTGTGCGCCGTCATTGCTGGCACCTTGGCCGCCGCCGCACTGGCCGCACCCGCGCCCGCTACGCTAAAGCCCTTGCAGTCCTTGGGCGAAAAGATCTTCAATGACACGGCCTTGTCCGAGCCGCGTGGCACCGCCTGCGCCAATTGCCATCAGGCAAAAACTGGCTTTGCCAACCTCAATGGTTCGCACATCGGCGTCCCGCTAGGCAGTTTGCCCAAGGCCTTTGGTATCCGCAGCGTGATGCAAAACGCCTACGGTAGCTTTGTCCCGCCCTTTAGTTTTCGGGTCAACGGCAGCGATGTTGACCCGGTAGGCGGCTTTTTTTGGGATGGCCGTGCAGACACCTTAGCCCAACAAGCGCAAATGCCTTTTCTCGCAGCCAATGAAATGAATAACAAGGACGGCGCTGCCGTGGTGTCCAAAATCGCCGCCGGGCCGTATGCCAAACAAATGACTGATGTTTTTGGTAAAGACATTTTCAGAAACAGCACTACGGCATTTGCCCGTGTTGGGGAGGCCATTGCCGCGTTCGAGGCAACTACCGCTTTTCAGGCATTTAGTTCGCGCTATGACGCATACATCCGGGGCGATATCAAATTCACGCCAGCAGAGTCCAGTGGCATGAAATTATTTATGGACGCCGGTAAGGGCAATTGCGCCAGTTGCCATCTTATGAACCCAGCCTCATCCAAACCCAAAGACAACTTATTTACCGACTTTGCGCATTACGCCACAGGTATTCCACGCAATAAGGCGATTCCCGCCAACGCCAACCCGTCGTATTTTGACCTGGGCCTTTGCGGGCCACAAAGAAACAAACCGGCACTGAGCGCCAATGTTCCCGCGTCGGTCAGTATCGAAAAATTTTGCGGCACTTTCAAAATGCCGTCCTTGCGCAATGTCGCAGAGCGCCAAGTATTTATGCACAACGGTGTTTTCAATAATCTGCGCGACGTCGTCAGCTTTTATGCCACGCGCAATAACAACCCCAAGCGCTGGTACGGTCCGACGGGCTTACCCGATGACTTGCCCACGGCCTATTTGGCAAATATCGTCAATGATCGCGCTCCTTTTAACCGGCCCGCCAGTGCCGGACCGGCTTTGACCGAGCGGGAAATTGACGACCTGGTGGCTTTTCTCACAACCCTCAGCGACGCAACGCCAGCGCCAGCTAACAACCCGCCACCAGCGCTGGCCAATGTCAGTGCCAACCCCTTTGCGGTTCCGACAAAAACACCTACAGCTCGTTAATCAAAGGTATGCCTGCTAGCATGGCAGTACCTTTATTCACCCAGGAGTTCACGATGAAATATGCAGCCCCTTTGCGCGTTCGTTTTTTTGGTGTGCTGTTTGCGCTGGCAAGCGCATCGGCTGGCGCCCAGGTCATGCAAGTGGCGCTTTCCGGAGCGCAGGAAGTACCACCGGTAACCACAACGGCAAGCGCCAGCGGCACCATCGCGGTGGCGGCAGACCTGGCCATCAGCGGCAGCATCAACACCACGGGCGTCGAGGGAACCATGGCCCATATCCATAAAGCGCCCGCGGGCCAAAACGGGCCGGTGGTCGTGCCTATGGTGAAAACGGCAGATAACGTCTGGTCCATCCCGGCAGGCGCCAAGCTGACCGAGGCCCAGTACCAGGACCTCAAAGAGGGCAATTTGTACATCAACGTCCACAGCGCCGCCTACAAAGGTGGCGAAATCCGTGGACAGTTAAAACCCTAATGCGCGAGCTCGCCGGGGGGCGCCTCGTCCTCCGGCGCGATGGGCCAGGCAACGCTACGTGCTAGGCCCAGCAAACCCAGGGCGACACCGATATGCAAAAAGTCGCCGGGCGCCAAACCGGCCACGCCGCTGAATTTGGCGGCAAACAGCAGCAAACCGGCCAGCATGATGGCGCTGGCCAGCGCCGTTCCCCACCATTTGCGCTTGGCCGACACCCCGAGCAAAGCCAGGACCGACACGACCGTCAACAGGTCTAAGAGCATGCGCTTTTGGGCAAGCGCCACCAGCAACAAGCCCAGCACGCCCATTGCGATCGAGAAAATCACCGTGAATTTAAGCCGTTGCGCCACCGCCGAATCAGGCCAGGCCAGGGTCACCGCCAGCAGCGGGAAAGCCACGCTGGCACCCATCAAGGATGCGAACTGGTGCCAGGGCGGCAGCGGGTACAGCCCTGAAAAGCGCAGCACCCCTAGCACTGCGGCCGCTCCGAGGACGGCCGCCGCCATGCGCAGCGCCAAGGGCAGGCTCGCCCGTGTCAGCACCCACACACATACCAGCGTCAATAAACCATCGGTGTAGGCCAGGCTAGACATGGGCGACCTTTTGGATACGCGGGCTCTGCCAAAGCAAACCGACCACGAAATAGCACAGCAAGGCGCCCGCAGCGATCGCTAAAGACGGGCCGGTGCCCAGATTTTTTTGTACAGCCAGGTAATAGGACAAAACCAGCATGCCAAGCGCGCAGCTGATCAGGCCCAGCCACAGCATCCACGCCGGGGCCGGAGTATCAAAACGCTCGAACTGCGTAGGAACAAACGCTGGAGGCGGGCTCGCGCCTTCGGGCTGCCAGGACGGACCGGCAAAGACGCACATCAATTTATTGCGCCAGCCCGGCGCGCTGCGAATCGCCTGCCAAATAAGCTGGTAATGATTGACATTGCCCCAAATCGGATTCCAGCTGTGCAAGGGCTTGCGCACGCCATAAACCACGGGCTCGGACTCGCGTTCGTCGGCATAGGTGCCAAACAGGCGGTCCCACACGCTGAAAATACCGCCGTAATTCTTATCCAGGCAATAATCATTTTGGCCATGGTGCACCCGGTGGTTGGACGGCGTCACCAAAAACCACTCCAAAAATCCCAATCGCCCTACCAAGCGGGTATGCACCCAGATCTGGTACACCAAATCAATAAATCCGACCGCCAAAAAGACCTTCAGCGGAAAACCTAGCAGCGCCAGGGGAATATAAAAAACCCATTTGAAATAAAAGCCCGTGGCCGATTGGCGCATGGCGGTCGATAAATTGAATTCTTCGCTGCTATGGTGAATGACGTGGGAAGCCCAGAAGAAATTCACCTCGTGGCCGGTACGGTGCACCCAATAATAGAAAAAGTCATACAAAACCAGGGCCAATACCCAGGTCAGCGGGTTGCTGGTATCCCACACAAAAGCGCCGAACCTGTCCAGTATCAGGGTATACATAGACACACTGATAAACGCGCCCAGGGTAATTACAAACTGGCTGATGGCGCCAATATTGAGCGAGGTAATCGAGTCTTTCAGGCGGTACACCTGTACCCCGCGTCGATGGGCCACAAAAAGCTCCACTGCAATCATCAGCAGCGAAACCGGGACGACAAATAAAAAGAGGTTCATAAATTACGCCTGTGGTTAAGGGTGGATCAAGGCATTATTGCCCATGGCCGGTCGCTGTGGCAAATAGCCGGTTTTGGCCAAGCATAGGCGCCATATCACAGGCGACCCGCTCTAATACCTCGGCCCAGGCGCCGGGTGCGTTTTGCCGGTACAAAGTGGCTGTGGGATACCAGGGTGTATCGGTGCGGTTTTGCATCCAACGCCAATCGGACCGACACGGCAACATCATCCAGGTGGGTTTACCCAAAGCCGCCGCCAGATGTGCCACGCTGGTATCCACCGAGATAATCAGGTCCAAGCAGTCGCACAGCGCGGCAGTATCTGCAAAATCATGGAGCTGATCGCCGAAAAACTCGATATGGCGGGAGGCACACAGCGCGGCTTCATCGGGCCGCAGTTCTTTTTGCAGGCAAATGTAGTGGGGGCCTGGCGGCAAATACGCCAACAAAGTTTCCAGGTCCAGGTTGCGCTGGCGGTCGGCGTGGTAGCCGGCCGCGCCACGGCAGACCAAGCCCACGCGCAGCCCGGATTGCGGGCCCAGCAGCGCCGCCCATTGCTGGCGGCGGGCCTCTGTGCTGGCCAGATACTGCTCAGGGGCGGCCAGGGATGGCACTTGCAGACCCAAAGCCAAGGGCAAACTCAGCAGCGGACAATAAAAATCAAATTCTGGCAGCGCGTCGCCTTTGGGAATGATGCCGTCCACGTCCGCCAGAGTTTGAAAGAGGCGTGTCAACGCGGCAGGTGCATGCAAGAGCACGCGCGCGCCCAGTGCTTTAACTCGGCTGGTAAACCGCGCAAACTGAATACTGTCGCCCAAGCCCTGTTCGGTGGATAACAAGAGGGTTTTGCCCTGCAGGGATTCGCGCCCCAGCCACAGGGGCTGCGCATACGGTGGCGCCGCGCCGCGTTGGCCGGCGGCCCATCCCCATTCATATAAAGGCCAGCCGTTTTGATAGTCGCCTTGGGATAACAACGCCAGCGATTTATTCCAGTACGCCTGCGCATGCTTGGGGTCCAGGGCAATGGCTTGGTCATAACTGGCCAGGGCATCCTCCATCTGCCCGAGCGCATACAAGGCCATGCCACGGTTGCAATAAGCCTGGGCATACGCGGGCTGGCAAACAATGGCACGGTCAAAACTGGCCAGCGCCTCTGGCAAAGCATCTAATTCCTTGAGCGCCAGGCCCCGGTTGTAGTACGCAGGGGCGTAATGCGGCTGAATTTCAATACTCTTGTCAAAGCTGGCTATAGCCTCTTGGAACTGGCCCAAGGCATGCAAACTGACACCCCGGTTGCAATAGGCTTTGAAATGGTCGGATTGCAAAGCAATCGCCTGCGCATAACTGGCCAAGGCTGCGGGGTACTGCTGCAATGCATGCTGCGCAATGCCCTGGTTGTAATACGCCTGCACATAATCGGGCTGCAGCGCAATAGCCCGCGCATACCGCGCCAATGCGTCTTCGTAGCGGCCCAATTCGACCAGCGCCAGACCAAGGTTGGAATATGCAGCCGCATAGCCCGGCGCCAGCATCAAAACCTGCTCGTAGATACTCTTTGCCTGGCTTATATTCCCTGCGCTATGTAGGGATATTGCTTGTTGAAAAAGGGTTTGGACCTGTGCCACCAAATTCGCATTCGTGGATGTTTTCCGAGAGGCAGACGGTGGCTTGGGGCGCGGCATTGGAAGATTCTATATTTGAAAATATTCTCTGCACTTCAAACTTTTGCGCCAATATATCAACGATATATTGAACTTGGCATTTTTTTATTTATGATGGTGCTGGCCTCCGAACTAACTCAACCTATTTTTGCAGGAGAAGCAATCAATGAATATGAATTTTTCTGGTGGCAAATATGTGCCCCTGTGCTGCACCGATCCGCTGCAACACCGCAACTCGCGCCGTAGTTTTATGCGGCTGACAGGTGGTTCGATTTTGTTCACCTCCATCGGCATGCTGTCGGCCGGCGTCCAGGCGGGCTCGGGCAATTACGAAGCCATGGTTTTGTCCTGCATCGACCCACGTTTCCAGGATTTGGTCAATAAACAGCAAGCCAGCGACGGCCTGAGCGGCAAATACAGCGCTTTCACCATTGCTGGCGCCTCCATCGGCGTTGTCGCCCCTGCATTTAAAGACTGGCAAAAAGCCTTTTGGGATAACCTGGGCACCTCGATTCAGCTGCACAACATCAAAAAAGTGATCGTGGTTAACCACCGCGATTGTGGCGCCGCAAAAATCGCCTATGGCGAAGCCAAAGTGGCTACCCCGGCCATCGAAACCGAAACCCACAAAGAAGCCTTGCTGGAATTCCGCCGCCAACTCAAGGAACGTTTCCCGGCCATGGACTCCAAGCTGGGCCTAATGGCTTTGGACGGTAAGTTGGAGATGTTTTCCTAACCAGCCGGGCCTCGCCCACGCAAGAAAGCCTCCTTGGGGAGGCTTTTTTTTCGGCTTCCTACCCTGGCGCACAATCCATTGGCATCCTCAAGAACCCATTCCATGAATAAATCACTGATCTGCTTCGTACTGAGCGCCTGGCTGGCCGTCGCTATGGCACCTGCGGCACAAGCGCAAGCCAGCGCCCCGGCCCCGCGCACCTTCGCACTGCATGGCGAACGCCTTGTGGCCCAGCGCAGCTACCTGGCCAGCCCCGCCGGCCAACAAAGCCCGGAGCTGGCCCAACTCTTACGCGACGCAGACCACGCACTGCGCCTGCGCGAAGCCTCCGTCATGGACAAAACCAGCGTGGCTGCCAGCGGCGACAAGCACGACTACTTCAGCATGGGGCCCTACTGGTGGCCGGATCCGCAAAAGCCCAAGGGCCTGCCTTACATCCGCAAAGACGGCAAGGTCAACCCCGAAAGCCGCACCGGCAACGACCACCTGGCCATGAGCGCCACCTGCCGGGCCGTCGAAACCCTGGGCCTGGCCTATTGGTTTACCGGCCAGGAACGCTATGCGGCCAAAGCCGCAGCCCTGGCGCGAACCTGGTTTTTGGAACCCGCCACGCGCATGAACCCGCATTTGCAATATGCCCAGGCCATCCCCGGCATCACGGTCGGACGGGGCATCGGGCTGATCGACGCGCGGCATTTCGTCAATTTACAAGACGGCCTGGCGCTGCTGGCGGGCTCGGCATCGTGGACAGCGACAGACCAAGCGGCCATGCAGACCTGGTTGAGCACGTATTACCAGTGGCTGCGCACCAGCGCCAACGGGCAAGACGAAGCCGACGAGCTCAATAACCACGGCACGTGGTACGACGCACAGGCCGTCGCACTGGCCCTGGGCACCGGCCATGCGGACGAGGCCCGGCGCATCCTGCAAGCACTGCCCGAAAAACGCTTCGCCGTGCAACTCGACGCCCAGGGCATGCAGCCCCGCGAACTGGCACGCACCAAGTCGCTGGGCTATTCGCTGTTTAACTTGCAGGCCTACCTCACTTTGGCGCAGCTAGGGCAAGCGGCCGGCGTCGATGTCTGGAAGCTGTCCACACCCGACGGTAAAAACCTGGCCAGCGCGCTGCGCGCCATTGCGCCTTACGCCGACCCGGCCAAGCCCTGGCCGCAGGACGACCTCGAAGACGGTGACCGGGCCCGAATCGTGCCCTTGCTGGTGCAAGCGCTGCAACTGGGTGAGGACCAGGTGCTGCGCGCCACCGTTAAGGCCCACCCAGAGGCGCCCAAGCTGCTGCTGCGCGCGCCTTAAGCGCCAGGGCCAAGTCCCTCAGTGCGCGTGTTCGTGCTCGGGGGTCACGGTGATGCGCCCAGCCATGCCCGCTTCAAAATGGCCGGGCTCGAAACAGGCCATCGCCCACGGGCCAGCGGTTTTGAAAGTCCAGCGCAAAACCGCGGCCTGCCCCGGCTCCACCGAGATGGCGTTATCGTGGTGGTGGTGGCCTTGGGGCGCCTCGCGCATCTGTTTGGCGTGCTCGGCCAGTTCTTTGTCCTGTCCTATCACCAGTTCATGGCGCGCCTTGCCCGAATTGATTACCACCAGGCGCAAGGCCTCCCCTTGCTTGGCCTCCCATTGGGCCGGGGCAAAGCGCATGCTGTCGTCCATGTCGATCACCACGGTACGCGCGGCCGCCTCTGCGGCAGGCTGACTGGCTTCATGCCCGTGCTCGTGCGGCGGTGCGCCGCTGAAAAACCCTAAAGCCACCACGCAAGCGGCCACCACCACCGCGCCGCCGCCCAGCGCGTACAAGACCACGGCTTTGGTGCTGCCGCGCTCGGAGGCATTGCCAAAATACAAAGAAATCAGGCTAAGAAAAAAGCCCAGCGGTACCACCCATACGCTGCGTTCCGGCGTATCCGGAAAATGCTGCAAGCCGCCGGTGAAAAAGCCCAAACCGATGGAGGCCAGGATGCCAAATCCAATCACATCACCCCAGGACACAGCGTCGTCGCTTTGGGATCGGTTTTCAACATAGGCGCCGATCAAAAAGAAGAGCATGCCCAGCGCCGCGGTGATGAGTGAACGTTGTTCGCTGAACATGCCATGGTTTACGGCGCCAGCGATAAAGCTGATTCCGGCATATTTGCTCAGGGTCGCAAGGTGCCGGGTTTGGAATTGCATGGAGGCTTTCGTTGCTTAGAAACTGATTAACCGGCGTACAGTAACACCACGGCCCGCGCTTCTATGGCCTGGCCTAGCCCGAC
>CANGNS010000003.1 GCA_947455465.1 Comamonadaceae bacterium
AAACCTGCCGGTCACTGGCAGAAATGGCTCTCTCCGCAGTCCGCAAGAACCCGCAGAAACCCGCGCAAACACGCGGTAATAGGCAAAAAAAAGCCAACCGGTTAGGGTTGGCTTTTAAGGTATTGGTGGAGCTGGCGGGATTTGAACCCGCGTCCGCAAGCCTTCTTCGAGCAGATCTACATGTTTAGTGTTCTGATTTGGGTCTCGCCCTGATGCACGCGCAGACACACGCTTACACCGTCGCCAGTACCCTATTGTCTCGCTCCTGACCAAGGTACCCGGTCAAGTGCCAGCCGATGAAAATGACCTTACAGCCTGGACGGCGCAGCTTTCACCGCGTCACCCTTGCCCAGCCCATCGGCCTGCTGTTGTAAGGCTCACTGGTGTTTAAGCAGCGAGTGCGAAACGTTCGTCGTTTGCAGTTAGTTTGTTTGAATCTGTTTTACGAGCGCATTCAGCTCGACATGCACCACAGCGATTCCGTACCCACGTCGAAACCAGTGCAGCCCCAAGCGACCCATTCTAGGCGCTTGGCAGATGCTCCACCAAGCCCAGGGGCGATTCGATGCCCAGGTCTGCCCCCCATTGGGCCACTTGCGCCTGCGGGCCGAGGTAGCCGTAGTGCGCAGCCACCGTAGCCATCCCTGCGGCCTTGCCCGCTTGAATATCGCGCAAATCGTCGCCCACGTAAATGCAATGCGCCGGCGCCACCCCGATGCGCCGGGCCGCCTCGAGCAATGGCGCGGGGTGCGGCTTGGTGTGGGGCGTGGTATCGCCACAGACCACCGTAGCCGCGCTGGCGAAAACGGACATGGTGGCCAGCAAGGGCAAGGCAAAACGCTCCGATTTATTGGTCACCACACCCCAGGCCAGCCCGGCGTCGGCCAATTGCCGCACCAAGGGCTCAACCCCTTGGAACAGCTGGGTTCGCGCGGTAAGGCATTGGGTGTAGTTGACAAAAAACTCTTCCCTAAGCGGCTCAAAATCGGCATGCTCAGGCCCAATCCCAAAAGCCACCTGCAGCATGCCTCGGGCGCCCGAGCCACAGTGCGCACGGTAGGCCTGCAAGGGCAATGAGGGCATGGCGCGCGCCAGGCGCATGTGGTCTGCGGCGGCGGCCAGGTCGGGGGCGCTGTCGACCAAGGTGCCGTCCAGGTCGAACAGGACAGCGGCAATAGTGCGGTGCTTGAGCGCCACGTCTTAGGCCGGCCGGCGGCAGGCGAACAGGTAATTGACGTCCGTGTTGTCGGTCAGCGCGTAGCGTTTGGTGAGCGGGTTGTAGCCCATGCCCCGGGTGTGCAAAAGCTCCAAGCCGGCGCGCCGCGCATAGGCCGCCAGCTCACTGGGACGAATCATCTTGGCGTATTCATGGGTGCCGCGCGGCAAAAGGTTCAGAACATACTCTGCGCCAACAATGGCAAAAAGAAAGGACTTGGGCGTGCGGTTCAGGGTCGAAAAAAACACCCAACCTCCGGGTTTGACCAAACTGGCGCAGGCCTGGACCACAGAGGCGGGGTCGGGCACATGCTCCAGCATTTCCATGCAGGTGACGACATCAAAAGCCTGGGGCGCTTCCAAGGCCAGTGCCTCGGCACTGACTTCGCGGTACTGCACATGGGGCGTCTGGGCCTCCAGGGCATGCAACTGTGCGACACGCAAGGCCCGTGTCGACAAATCAACGCCCAGCACCTCGGCCCCTTTGCGGGCCATGGCATCGGTCAATATGCCCCCGCCACAACCAATATCCACCACCGCCTTGCCTGCCAAGGGCACAAGCTGGTCGATCCACTGCAGGCGCAGCGGATTAATTTGATGCAAAGGGCGAAACTCGCTCTGCGGATCCCACCAACGGTGGGCCAACTCGGAAAACTTTGCCAACTCCGCCGGGTCGGCGTTCACGGTGCTAGGGCTGGTCATACATGGCTCTTTTCAATGGCGGGGACCGCTGGATCGCAACAAAAAAGGCCCGCTTGCGCGGGCCTCATTACCTTAGCGTCTAAGGATTATTTGGCTGGACGGGTGCCCACCACTTCCACCTCTACACGGCGGTTTTTGGCTTGGCCTTCTTTGGTCTTGTTGTCAGCGATGGGGCTGGTCTCGCCCTTGCCTTCGGTGTAGATGCGGTTTTTCTCAACCCCATTGGACACCAAGTAAGCCTTCACCGCGTCTGCACGCTTGATAGACAAAGCCTGGTTGTAGCCATCGGTTCCGGTGGAATCGGTGTGACCCACGGCAATGATGACTTCCAAGCTGATGCCTTTGAGCTTGCCAACCAGGTCGTCCAGTTTGGCTTTGCCTTCGGGCTTGAGGACGGCCTTGTCAAAGTCAAAGAAGGTGTCTGCTGCATAGGTCACTTTGCTGGCGGCAGGGGCGGCAGCCACGGGCGCAGGGGCTGGTGCTGGTGCGGGAGCCGGTGCAGCCTTAGGCGCAGGGGCTGGGGCTTCCTTAGGAGCCGGTGCAGGTGCTGGCGCAGGGGCCGGTGTCGGGGCAATAGCGCCGTCGCAACCAGGCGCAGCGGTCGCAGGCGTCCATGAACTGTCACGCACGCACAGGCCGGTGCCGCTTTTCACGACTTCGCCCGACGAACTGCGCCAGTTGTGAATCTCTTGGGCGCCGGCGACGGATGCCAGTGCAACAGCGGCAAGGCCGATTGCGATTTTGTTCAAGTTAATCACGGTATTTCCTTTTCGGGATGAGGTGCAGCACAGCTGCGGGCAATCTAAATATTACGCCTGCGGCGACATGCACCAAAAAGCGTTCCCACGATTGTGCCACAGCCCCAGGGGCCGTTTTTTGCCGGTTACACGCAATTTCCTAGGGGTTTTTATGGGGTTGGCGGTCAAAAAGCCCGCTGCCGGAAGCCGCCTTGGGCAATCCGGGCAGGCTGCCCGCCGTAGAATCGGGGGCTAATCCAAAGACTTCGTTCGCCCTACAAAACCATGACCCAGTTCGCCAAAGAGACCCTCCCCATCAGCCTTGAGGAGGAAATGCGCCGTAGTTACCTTGACTACGCCATGAGCGTCATCGTTGGCCGCGCCCTGCCCGACGCCCGCGACGGACTCAAGCCAGTGCACCGGCGGGTTCTGTTTGCGATGCACGAGCTCAATAACGACTGGAACCGCGCTTATAAGAAATCCGCGCGTATTGTGGGCGACGTTATTGGTAAATACCACCCCCATGGCGACCAGTCGGTCTACGACACGATTGTGCGCATGGCGCAGGACTTTTCCATGCGCCATATGCTGGTCGACGGCCAAGGTAACTTCGGCTCGGTCGACGGCGACAACGCCGCCGCCATGCGCTACACCGAGATCCGCCTGGCGAAGATCGCGCATGAGCTGCTGGCCGATCTGGACAAAGAAACAGTCGATTTCGGCCCCAACTACGACGGTTCCGAGAAAGAACCGCTGGTTTTACCCACCCGCATTCCGAATTTGCTGGTCAACGGTTCGGGCGGTATTGCCGTGGGCATGGCCACCAATATTCCGCCGCATAACCTGAACGAAGTTGTGGACGCCTGCCTGCACCTCTTGCGCAACCCCCAGGCCTCTATTGACGAGCTGATGGACATCGTGCCCGCGCCCGACTTCCCCACGGCGGGCATTATTTATGGCATCAATGGTGTCAAAGAAGGCTACCGTACCGGGCGTGGCAAGGTCGTGATGCGCGCCAAGTGCCATTTTGAGGACATCGACAAAGGCAACCGCCAAGCCATCATCGTCGATGAGCTGCCTTACCAAGTCAACAAAAAAACCCTGCAAGAGCGCATGGCCGAGTTGGTCCACGAGAAAAAAATCGAGGGCATCAGTCATATCCAGGACGAGTCCGACAAGTCCGGCATGCGCCTGGTGATCGAGCTCAAGCGCGGCGAAGTGCCCGAAGTGGTACTCAACAACCTGTACAAACAGACCCAGCTGCAAGACACTTTCGGTATGAATATGGTCGCCCTGGTGAACGGGCAGCCCAAGTTGTGTAATCTCAAAGACCTGATCGAGGTCTTTTTGCAGCACCGCCGCGAAGTCGTGACCCGGCGCACGGTGTTTAACCTGCGCAAGGCGCGCGAGCGCGGGCATGTTCTCGAAGGCCTGGCCGTCGCCCTGGCCAATATCGACGAATTCATCGCCATCATCCGCAACGCCCCTACCCCGCCGGTGGCCAAAGCCGAGTTGATGACGCGCAGCTGGGACAGCAAACTGGTGCGCGAGATGCTGACCCGCAGCCGCATGGATGGCGGCGTGGTCAACGCCGACGACTTCCGCCCCGAAGGCCTGGACAAGGCGCTGGGCATGGGCAGCGATGGCCTGTACCGCCTATCTGATACCCAAGCGCAAGAAATCTTGCAAATGCGCCTGCAACGCCTGACCGGTCTGGAACAAGACAAGATCGTTAGCGAATACAAAGAGGTCATGTCCGAGATCGAAGACCTGCTGGACATCCTGGCCCGCCCCGAGCGCGTCTCCACCATCATTGGCGAAGAGCTGGCCGCCATCAAACAAGAGTTCGGGCAGTCCAAGCTGGGCGCGCGCCGCAGCCTGGTGGAGCACAGCTCCTACGACCTGAGCACCGAAGACCTGATCACGCCCACCGACATGGTGGTCACGCTCAGCCACAGCGGCTACATCAAGAGCCAGCCGCTGGGCGAATACCGTGCGCAAAAGCGCGGCGGCCGCGGCAAGCAAGCCACGGCCACCAAAGAAGACGATTGGGTGGATCAGCTTTTCATCGCCAACACGCATGATTACATCTTGTGCTTCTCCAACCGGGGCCGCTTGTATTGGCTCAAGGTCTGGGAAGTTCCGCAGGGCTCGCGCGGCTCACGCGGGCGGCCTATTGTCAATATGTTCCCGCTGCAAGAGGGCGAAAAAATCACCGTCGTGCTGCCCTTGACGGGGGACAAGCGCACCTTTCCAGCCGACCAGTTTGTGTTCATGGCCACCTCCATGGGCACCGTCAAAAAGACGCCGCTGGACGACTTCAGCAAACCGCGCAAGGTCGGCATCATTGCCGTCAACCTGGACGAGGGTGACTACCTGATCGGCGCGGCGATTACCGACGGTCAGCACGACGTGATGCTGTTCTCCGACGGCGGCAAAGCCGTGCGCTTTAACGAAGATGAAGTCACCGCCCACGGCCGCCAATCGCGCGGCGTCAAAGGCATGAACCTGGAAGAAGGCCAAAGCGTGATCGCCATGCTGGTGGCCGAGGACGAGCAGCAAAGCGTGCTGACCGCCACCGAAAACGGCTACGGCAAGCGCACCAGCATCGTGGAATACACCCGCCACGGTCGCGGCACCAAAGGCATGATTGCCATCCAGCAAACCGAGCGCAACGGCAAAGTAGTCGCGGCCACGCTGGTCCATGCCGATGACGAAATCATGCTGATCACCGACCGGGGTGTTTTGGTGCGCACCCGCGTGGCCGAAATCCGCGAACTAGGCCGCGCCACCCAGGGCGTGACCCTGATCAGCCTGGACGAAGGCTCCAAGCTCAGCGGCCTGCAGCGCATCGTCGAAAACGACGCCAATCCGGCGGATGGCGCCGCCGAGGGCGATGCTCTCGACGCACCTGAAGCACCCGCAGGCGATACGCCGCAGGAATAAGCGCGGCCCCTGGTGTGAAGCGCCCCTACAACTTCTCCGCCGGGCCGGCCACCATGCCTTTGCCGGTGCTCGAGCGCGCCGCTGCTGAAATGACCAACTGGCCTGACGCGCAGGGCCGCCGCAGCGGCATGGGCGTCATGGAAATGAGCCACCGCAGCCCGGCTTTCACCGCCATCGTGCAACACGCCGAGCGCACTTTGCGCGGCCTGCTGGCGGTGCCCGAGCACTTCAAAATTTTATTTATGCAAGGTGGCGGGCTGGCCCAAAACGCCATCGTGCCCATGAACCTGTGCGGCCTGCCGGGCGCAGGACCGGCGGCGGCGGACTTTGTGGTCACCGGCAGCTGGAGCCAGAAATCCTTGCAGGAAGCCGCGAAGTACTGCAGCGCCCAGGCGGCGGCCAGCAGTGCGGACGGGGGCTTTCACCGCATCCCCGACCCGGCCGCCTGGCAGTTGCGCTCCGGCGCCCGCTATGTGCATATTTGCAGCAACGAGACCATCCACGGCGTGGAGTTTCACAGCCTACCCGAGCTGGCCGCCCTGGGAAGCAAAGCGCCCTTGGTGATCGATTTTTCCTCGCATGTGGCCTCGCGGCCGGTGGACTGGGGCAAGGTCGGGCTGGCTTTTGCCGGCGCGCAAAAGAACCTGGGGCCCGCTGGGCTTACGCTGGTGGTCGTGCGCGAAGACCTGCTGGGCCAAGCCCTGGACATCTGCCCCAGCGCGATGGACTACACCAAGGTGGCCGCCAACGCCTCGCTCTACAACACGCCGCCCACCTATGGCATTTACATGGCCGGCCTGGTTTTTGACTGGCTGATGGCGCAAGGCGGCGTAGCAGCCATCGAGCAGCGCAATATCGAAAAAGCCGCCCTGCTCTACCAAACCATTGACCAATCCGACCTGTATTTCAACCCGGTAGACGCGGGCTGCCGCTCACGGATGAACGTGCCCTTTTTTCTGCGCGAGCCCGCGCTGGAAGCAGCGTTTTTGCAAGGCGCCCAGGAGGCGGGATTGCTGCAGCTCAAGGGCCACAAATCGGTCAGCGGACTGCGCGCCAGCATTTACAACGCCATGCCACTGGAAGGTGTGCAGGCCTTGGTAGCGTATATGCGATCATTTGAACGCACCCGCGCTTAAAGGAGACATTCATGGCATTGACATTGGCCGAACTGCGCACCCGCATTGATGCCCTCGACCTGGAGCTGCTCGCCTTGCTCAACCGCCGTGCCGGCTTGGCCCACGAGGTAGGTGAACTCAAAAAAGGCGAAGGCTCGGTGGTGTTTCGTCCCGAGCGCGAGGCGCAGGTAATCGCCACGCTACAGCAGGCCAACACCGACAGCGGCCAGGCGCACACGCTGCAAAGCGACAGCGTGGCCTTTATCTGGCGCGAAATCATGTCCGCCTGCCGCGCTTTGGAGGCACCACAGCGGGTGGCCTACCTGGGCCCGGCCGGCACCTTCAGCGAAGAGGCAGCGCTGCGCTTTTTCGGCTCGAGCATCGCCCATGTGCCCTGCGCCAACTTTGACGAGGTGTTCCACGCCACGGCCGCCGGAACGGCGCAATTTGGTGTGATTCCGGTCGAAAACAGCAGCGAGGGCGTGGTCACCCGCTCGCTTGATTTGTTGCTCCAATCACCCCTGCACATTGTGGGCGAGACCAGCCTGATGGTGCGCCACCACCTGCTGCGTAGCACCGACAGCCTGCACGACGTGGACGTTGTGCTGGCCCACCCGCAAGCGCTGGCGCAGTGCCAAAACTGGCTCAGCACCCATTTGCCCCACGCCGAGCGGCGCGCCGTCTCCAGCAATGCCGAAGGCGCCCGCTTGGCAGCACAAGAGCCACGCTGGGCCGCCATTGCCAGCGAACGCGCGGGCTCTGCATTCGGGCTGCATTTGGCCGCACGTGCCATCCAGGACGACGCCTTTAACCGCACCCGCTTCGTCGTGGTCTGCCTGCCTGCCACCTTGCCCGCACCCCAAGCCAGCGGGCGCGATTGCATCAGCCTGGTGGTCTCGGTGCCCAACCGCCCCGGCGCCGTCCACGACATGCTGGTGCCCCTGAAAAAACATGGCGTGTCCATGACGCGCTTTGAATCGCGCCCGGCGCGTTCGGGCCAGTGGGAGTACTACTTTTATATCGACCTGCAAGGCCACCCCTCGCAGCCGCATGTGCAAGCGGCCTTGGCCGAACTGCAGTCGCTGTGCGCTTTTTACAAAGTGCTGGGCACCTACCCCCTGGCGGACTGAAGGCGCAACCCAGTGTTTGACCAACTCGGACTGATAGGCTGCGGCCTGATGGGCGGCTCTTTTGCGCTGGCACTCAAACAGGCCGGCTTGGTGCGTCGGGTGGTCGGCTACAGCCCCTCGGATACGACCCGCCAGCGCGCGCTGGATCGGGGCGTGTTGGACGCGGCCTTGCCTAGCATTGCCGATGCCGCGCGCGGCTGCGACCTGCTGTTGGTTGCCGTGCCGGTGGCTGCCACCCAAGCCAGCCTGGCCGCCCTGCGCGCCACACTGGCGCCAGGCGCTTTGCTCATGGATGTCGGCTCCACCAAACGCGACGTGGTGCAAGCAGCTGAGATCGCCTTGGGCGACCAAATTACCCAATTCGTGCCTGCGCACCCCATTGCCGGCAAGGAAGTGGCCGGCGTGGCGCACGCCGACGCCGATCTGTACCGGGGCTGCCAGGTCATTCTCACGCCCACGGCTGCCACTGACCCGGCCCACACCGCGCGCGCCCAAGCCCTTTGGAGCGCACTGGGTTGCCGGGTGCGCACCATGAGCGCGCTGGCCCACGACAGCGCTTTTGCCGCCGTGAGCCATTTGCCCCATATGCTGGCGTTTGCCGCCATGAATGCGCTCACCGCCCAAACCGAAGGCGCAGATTTCCTGGCGCTGGCCGGGCCCGGTTTTCGGGACTTCAGCCGCATCGCCGCGTCCGACCCGGCCGTGTGGCGCGATATTTTTATGGCCAACCAAGACCAGCTGCTTGTGCAATCGGCGCATTTGCGCCAAAGCCTGCTGGCCTTCGAAGCCGCTTTGCAAGCCAGCGATGCAGCCACCTTGCAATCGCTGATCAGCCAAGCGAGCGCTGCCCGGGCCGCTTGGTCCCTGCCCCCCGCCACGCCCGTCTGATGTTTACAACTGCTTTCCTCGACCTTCCCCCCTTGCAATCGGCCCAAGGTACGGTCATCCTGCCTGGCTCCAAAAGCATCTCTAACCGGGTTTTGCTAATGGCCGCTTTGTGCCAGGGCGTCACCGACATCCACGATTTGCTGGACTCCGACGACACCCGCGTCATGCTCAGCGCGCTGCAGGCCCTGGGCTGCACCTTGGAGCGCCAGGGCAGCACGCTGCGCATCACCGGTTTGGGCGGTGTGCTGCCGGACGCGCCGGCCAAGCTATTTCTTGGCAATGCCGGCACCGCCATGCGGCCACTCACCGCCGCGCTGGCCGTGCTGGGCGGTGACTTTGAACTCAGCGGCGTTGCCCGCATGCACGAGCGCCCGATTGGCGATTTGGTCGACGCCCTGGTTCAGCTCGGCTGCCACATCGACTACCTCGGCCAGCCCGGATTCCCGCCGCTGCACATCGGGCGGCCGCACTTGAAGCTAGACGCGCCCATCCAGGTGCGCGGCGACGTGTCCAGCCAGTTTCTGACGGCTTTGCTGATGGCGCTGCCGCTGGTGGCCGAAAAAGATATCCGAATCGAGGTGGTGGGCGAGCTCATTTCGCGGCCCTACATCGCCATTACCCTCAATTTACTGGCGCAATTTGGCGTGCAGGTACGCCAAGAAGGCTGGCAGGCCTTTGTGATTCCAGCAGGCAGCCGCCTGCGCTCGCCCGGGCAGCTGTATGTCGAGGCCGACGCCTCCTCGGCCAGTTATTTTGTAGCGCTGGGCGCTATTGCGCCGGGCAGCGAAGGCATCCTTATTCAGGGTCTGGGCGAGAACTCGATTCAAGGCGATATCCGCTTTATCGAAGCGGCCCGCGCCATGGGCGCTGACGTGCAAAGCGGCCCCAACCACCTGCACGTGCGCCGTGGCGCCTGGCCGCTCCAAGCGATTGACCTCGATTGCAACCACATCCCCGACGCCGCCATGACGCTGGCGGTCATGGCCTTGTACGCCCAGGGCACCACGGTGCTGCGCAATATCGGCAGCTGGCGCGTCAAGGAAACCGACCGCATCGCGGCCATGGCCACCGAGCTGCGCAAGCTCGGCGCCCAGGTGCAAGAAACGGCGGACTCGATCGCGGTAACAGCCCCAGCGCGGGTGGCCGACTGGCGCCCCGCCAGCATCCACACCTATGACGACCACCGCATCGCCATGTGTTTTTCGCTGGCTGCTTTCAACCCGGCGGCCCTGCCGGTGCGCATCCTAGATCCGCAGTGTGTGGCCAAAACTTTTCCGGATTACTTCGAAGCTCTGATGGGCGTAGCCAGCGCCCGCACCCAAGACGTTCCCGTGCTGTGCGTGGACGGCCCCACCGCATCGGGTAAAGGCACCTTGGCCTCGGCCCTGGCCGCAGCGCTGGGCTACCATTTTCTGGATTCCGGCGCGCTCTACCGCATCAGCGCCTACGCAGCGGTCCAAGCAGGCTTGGCGCTCGAGGCCGCCCACGAGGCGCCGATTGCCGCCCTGGCGCGCAGCCTGGACATTGTTTTTGACGGCGAGCGCGTGCTTTTGCAAGGGCAGGACATCAGCGAAGCGATCCGCACCGAACAGGCTGGCATGGACGCCTCGGCCGTTTCGGCCCTGCCCGCCGTGCGCGCCGCCTTGCTGGATTTACAGCACGGTTTTCGCCGCCTTCCGGGCCTGGTCGCAGACGGGCGCGACATGGGAACCGTGGTCTTTCCCGACGCGGCCCTGAAGGTTTACCTGACCGCCAGCGCCGAGCGCCGCGCGCAAAGACGCTATAAGCAATTGATTTCAAAAGGAATTTCGGCTACACTCGACACTCTTTGCGCGGACTTGGCCGCGCGTGACCTGCGCGATACCACGCGTGCGGTTGCGCCCCTCAAGCCCGCACAAGATGCCGCGCTCTTAGACAACTCCGAATTGACGGTCGAACAGTCCGTCACCCAGGTCTTGAACTGGTGGCAAAGCAAGCAGCCTTTTGGCGCACCCTGATCCGGGCGCAACAAGGCTGGCGACAGCAAAGCCCAGGACTTTTCCTGGCACGGCCCCCGAGGCTCCCCTCGCGCTGCATGCGCATGGTTTCGGGGTTCTACAACATAACCCGCGGTTTACGCCGCATGCAACATGTCTGAATCTTTCGCAGCCCTCTTTGAAGAGTCACAAAAATCTTCTGAAACCCGTATCGGTGAAGTCGTCACCGCCGAAGTCGTTCGCATCGAACACAACTTTGTCGTTGTCAACGCCGGCCTCAAGTCAGAAGCCTATGTGCCTTTGTCCGAATTCAAAAGCGACAAGGGTGAACTCGAAGTCCAAGTGGGCGAATTTGTCTCTGTGGCCATCGTCGCCATGGAAAACGGCTACGGCGACACCATCGTCAGCCGCGACACCGCCAAGCGCCTCGCTTCGTGGATGAGCCTAGAAAAATCGTTGGAATCGGGCGAATTCGTCACCGGAACCACCAGCGGCAAAGTCAAAGGCGGCCTGACCGTTTTGGTCAATGGCATCCGCGCTTTCTTGCCCGGTTCGCTGGTCGACACCCGCCCCACCAAGGACTTGTCTCCCTACGAGAACAAGACCATGGAATTCAAGGTTATCAAGCTCGACCGCAAGCGCAACAACGTGGTTCTGTCACGCCGCGCTGTCGTGGAAGCCTCGATGGGTGCCGAGCGCGCCAACCTGATGGCCACCCTCAAAGAAGGCTCTGTGGTCCATGGCGTAGTCAAAAACATCACCGAGTACGGTGCGTTTGTGGACCTGGGCGGTATTGACGGCCTGCTGCACATCACCGACATGGCCTGGCGCCGTGTGCGCCACCCCTCCGAGGTGGTCACTGCGGGCCAAGAAATCACCGCCAAGATTCTCAAGTTTGATACCGAGAAAAACCGCGTGTCCCTGGGCCTCAAGCAAATGGGTGACGATCCTTGGATGGGCGTCAACCGCCGCTACCCCCAAGCCACCCGCATGTTCGGCAAGATCACCAACATCGCCGACTACGGCGCGTTTGTGGAACTCGAGCCCGGCATCGAAGGCCTGGTGCACGTCTCCGAAATGGACTGGACCAACAAAAACATCGCCCCGTCCAAGCTCGTGTCCTTGGGTGATGAAGTCGAAGTCATGGTGCTGGAAATCGACGAAGACAAGCGCCGCATTTCTCTGGGCATGAAGCAGTGCAAAGCCAATCCTTGGCAAGAATTTGCGCAAAACACCAAGCGCGGCGACCGCGTCAAAGGCCCGATCAAATCGATCACCGACTTTGGCGTGTTCGTGGGCCTGGCAGCCGGTATCGACGGCCTGGTGCATTTGTCCGACCTGTCTTGGAACGAAACCGGCGAAGCCGCTGTGCGCGAGTTCAAAAAAGGCCAGGAAGTCGAAGCCATTGTGCTGGCCGTGGACGTGGACCGCGAGCGCATCTCCCTGGGTATCAAGCAGTTGGATTCTGACCCCTTCACCACCTTTGCCGCTGTCAATGACAAAGGCCAAGTGGTGACCGGCAAGGTCAAAACCGTCGATGCCAAGGGCGCTGAGATCGACCTGGGCGAAGACATCATCGGTTACCTGCGCGTCTCCGAGATCAGCCGCGACCGCGTCGAAGACGCCCGCAGCGTGCTCAAAGAAGGCGACGAAGTCACCGCTGTCGTGGTCAACGTGGATCGCAAAACCCGCAACATCCAACTGTCCATCAAGGCCAAGGATGCAGCGGACCAAAACGAAGCCATGGCCACCCTGAGCCAGAACGCCGCGCGTGAAAACGCCGGCACCACCAGCCTGGGCGCTTTGTTGCGTGCCAAGTTGGACAACAATTAAGCGCCCGTCGCCAATTGTGTCAATCAGCCAGGGGCCGGCGTGTGCCGGCCCCTCGGCTTTCACGTGATTACCCACCATGACCCGTTCAGAGATCGTTGAAGAATTGGCCAGCCGCTTTAGCCAGCTGACCCACCAGGACGCCGAGTTCGCCGTCAAAGCGATTTTGGACGCCATGAACGATGCTTTGGTGCGCGGACAACGCATCGAAATTCGGGGATTTGGCAGTTTTTCCGTCAACCACCATGCCCCGCGCATGGGCCGCAACCCACGCAATGGCGAGAGCGTGGCCATTCCGCAGCGCCGTGTGCCCCATTTCAAGCCCGGCAAAGCCCTGCGCGAAGCCGTCGACAGCGCTACCCCCGAGCAGCCAGCCCCTGCGCCAGGCCGCTGATTCCCCCTTGGCCCGATAGAATCGGCGCCGACCAAGGAATCGCATGACCTCTTTCTTTTCGCTGGTGAAATGGCTGTTTAAAGCAGCCGTTTTTTTCACCTTGTTCGCCTTTGCCCTGAATAACCAGGCCGATGCGACCGTGCGCTTCTTTTTTGGCTACCAGTGGACTGCGCCCATGGTCATTGTGGTGCTCCTGAGTTTTTCGGCCGGTCTGCTGGTCGGCATTTTGGGTATGGTGCCGCGCTGGTGGCAGCAAAGACGCGCGGCCAAAGCCCAAGCGGCTAGCGCCCCCAGCCCTGCAGCGGCCACGGCCAGCGATAACGCGATGCCCCATGGAATTTGACGCCAGCACTTTTTTGATGGGCCTGCCCATCGCCTTCGCTCTGGGCTGGCTGGCCTCGCGCTTTGATCTGCGCCAATTGCGCCTTGAAAACCGCCAGGCGCCTAAAGCCTATTTCAAAGGCCTCAATTTCCTGCTCAATGAGCAACAAGACCAGGCCATCGACGCCTTCATCGAAGCGGTCCAAAACGATCCCGACACCTCAGAGCTGCACTTCGCGCTGGGTAATTTATTCAGACGCCGGGGCGAGTACGAGCGCGCCGTGCGCGTGCATCAGCATCTGCTCTCGCGCGCAGACATCAGCGCCGATGACCGCCACCGCGCCCAGCATGGCTTGGCGCTGGACTACCTGAAAGCGGGCTTGCTCGACCGCGCAGAAACCGCCTTGCTGGCGCTGGAAGGCACACGCTTTGAAGCCCAAGCGCGCCTGGCCTTGTTGGCCAATTACGAACGCGCCCGCGACTGGGCGGGTGCCGCCTTGGTTGCCCAAAAGCTTGAGACGGCGGGGCAAGGCAGTTTTGCCGGCCGTCAAGCGCATTATTTGTGCGAGCAAGCGGCCAGCGCGCTCGCATCCGGGCAGGCCGATGCCGCCAAAGCGCTGCTCAACCAGGCTATCGCCACCGCGCCGCACAGCGCGCGTGCGCGCCTCGATCTGGCGCAGATGCTGGCCAAAGATGACTCCAGCACAGCTTTGGCCCAACTGCTGCAAGCGGCCCAGGCCACGCCGGCCGCTATCTCCTTGTTTGCGGGCGACATGGCGCGTTGGGCGCTGCATAACGGGGACACCGCCCCCACGCAAGCGGTTTTGCAAGCCTCTTATGCCAACGCGCCGTCATTGGACGTACTCGACGCCCTGGTGGCGCTGGATGCGCCTTCGGCCGCGCAGGACGCCCGCGCTTGGTATGTACGCCACCTGGAAAAGCAACCTTCGTTAGTGGCCGCAGCCCAGTGGATTGCCGGCGAAAAGCTAGAGCACGAGCAGTTTCACCCGCAGGTACAGCGCGCCTTGGACCATGCCGTCAAGCCGCTCAAGCGCTACCGCTGCGCGGCCTGCGGCTTTGAAGCGCAAAAACATTTTTGGCACTGCCCCGGCTGCCAAGCCTGGGACAGCTACCCTCCACGCCGTGTAGAAGAACTATGACCGCCTCCCCTGCGCCCCTGACCCCGCTCTCCCCTGCCCGCCTGCGCGATTGCCGCGTTTTGGTGGTTGGCGACGTGATGCTTGACCGCTATTGGTACGGCGCCGTAGACCGCATCTCGCCCGAAGCGCCCGTGCCTGTGGTGCGCGTGGGCCGCGAGGAAGAGCGCGGCGGCGGCGCAGCCAACGTGGCCCTGAACGTGGCCGCCCTGGGCGCCCAGGTGAGTTTGCTCACCGTGGTGGGCGAGGATGAGGCCAGCCACAAGCTCGAAGCCATCCTGGCCAAAACTGGCGTTAAAACCGTGTTCGGGCGCGATGCCGAACTCAAAACCACCGTCAAGCTGCGCATCATTGGGCGCCAGCAGCAACTGCTGCGCCTCGATTTCGAAAACACCCCGCAAAACGAGGTGCTAGCCAGCCAGACTGCCCGTTTTGAAGAACTCCTGGGCCAGCACGACGCGGTGCTGTTTTCCGACTACGGCAAAGGCGGATTAGCCCACGTCAGCGCCATGATTGCCAAAGCGCGCGCACAGTCCAAACCGGTGCTCATCGACCCCAAGGGCAGCGACTATTCACGCTACCAGGGCGCCACCGTCATCACCCCCAACCGCGCCGAGTTGCAGGAAGTGGTGGGCAAATGGCAAAGCGAAGAACAATTGCTGCGCAAAGCGCAAACCCTGCGCCAGCAACTGGACCTGCAAGCCCTGCTGCTCACCCGCAGCGAAGAAGGCATGACTTTGTTCCAAGCCAGCGGTACGCACCATGTCAGCGCGCAGGCGCGCGAGGTGTTTGACGTCACCGGCGCTGGGGACACCGTTATTGCCACCATGGCCGTGCTGCTGGGCGCTGGGCTGTCCCTGCAAGAGGCGCTGCCCTGGGCCAACCGCGCTGGCGGTTTGGTGGTCGGCAAGTTTGGCACCGCCACCGTGTCTTTTGAGGAGTTGATTTCATGAGCCGTGTCGTCGTCACCGGGGCCGCCGGGTTTATCGGCAGCAATATCATCGCCGGCCTGAACGCGCGCGGCATCGAGGACATCATCGCCGTGGACGACTTGCGCGACGGTGACAAATTCCGCAACCTGGCCACCGGGCGCATCGCCCACTATGTAGACGCCGCCGACTTCTATGGCGCCTACGCCCAAGGCGCTTTTGGCAAAGTTGAGGCCGTGTTTCATGAAGGCGCCTGCAGCGACACCATGGAGCGCGATGGCCAGTACATGATGCGCAACAACTACGCCACCACCTTGGCCCTGTTCGAGGCCGCGCAAGCGCAAGGCACACGCCTGCTCTACGCCTCGTCCGCAGCCACTTATGGCGGCTCGGACGAGTTCCGCGAAGAGCCTGCCTGCGAGGCACCGCTCAATGTCTACGGCTACTCCAAGCTACTGCTCGACCAGGTGCTGCGCCGCCGCTTGGGTGCGCGCTTTGAGCAGGCGGAAACGCAAGTGGCAGGCTTTCGGTATTTCAATGTCTATGGGCGCCACGAGCAGCATAAAGGCCGCATGGCCAGCGTGGCCTACCACCAGTTTCACCAGTTCTCAGAGCAGGGCTGTGTCAAGCTTTTTGGCCCCTACGGTGGCTACGAGGCCGGCGCGCAAATGCGCGACTTTGTCTTCATCGACGATGTGGTGGCCGTCAACCTCTGGTTTTTTGACCATCCCGGCAAAAGCGGCATCTTTAACCTGGGTTCGGGCCGGGCGCAGAGCTTTAATGAGGTGGCCTGCGCCGTGGTCAACACCTTGCGCACCGCACGTGGCGAGGCGCCCTTGGCGCTGGCAGCCATCGTGGAACAAGGCTTGTTGCAGTACATCGACTTCCCCGACGCCTTGCGCGGCAAATACCAGTGCTTTACGCAGGCCGACCTGCAGGCCCTGCGCGCTGTGGGCTGCAACCATGCATTTGCCGATGTGCAAAGCGGTGTCTCGCAGTATGTTCAGTGGTTGCTACAAACTTCCTAAAGCCATGTCTGCGCCACTTTGCCTCGTGCGCCGCAGTTTTTTTGCGCTTTTGATAGCGCTGCTATGTTGTGTCGCTGCGGCCACCGAAATCAACCAAGCCAACGAGGCCGAACTTGACAGCGTCAAAGGCCTGGGCCCCAGCACCACGGCGCGCATCCTGGAGGCGCGTGCGCAAGCCCTCTTTAGCGATTGGGCCGACCTGATGCGCCGTGTCAAAGGCATCAAGCCCAAGCAAGCGGCCAAGCTTTCTGAAGCAGGCCTGCGCATTAACGGCCAGGCGTTTGAGACGACGCCATGAGCAGCGTCCTTGCCATTTGCATTGGCGCCTGTGTGGGCGCCTTGGCGCGCTGGCAGCTGGCGCTGTGGCTCAACCCCGCCGTGTTGCCCGTAACCGCGCTGCCGCTGGGCACATTGGCAGCCAATTTAATAGGCGGATATTTGGTGGGCGCGGCGGTGGCGCTCTTTCAGGCTATGCCCGAGCTGGATCCGATGTGGCGCTTGGCCCTGATCACCGGGTTTTTGGGCGCGCTCACCACCTTTTCCAGTTTCTCGGCCGAAGTGGTCGCCATGCTGGGCCAAGGGCGCTATGCGCTGGCACTGGGCACGGCGGCGGTTCATCTGCTGGGCTCGCTGCTGCTGACCGTGGCCGGCATGCGTACGGTCAGCTGGTGGCTGGGCACGCCAGCGCCCTAAAGGCTTTAGAGCGGCAGCACCTGCGCCGGGTCCGGCCGGGCCAGCCAGGCCTCAAACTCATCGGCCAGTTGCTGGGCGGCTGCTGTGGCGCCAGTCCAGGCCTTGCTGCGGCCTGCAAAATCGTTGCCGTAGCGCGTGAAGTCGGTGCGGTCGGGCAACTTGCCATTGGGCAAACCGGCGACCCACTGCGCGCACGGCGCAAGCACCACGGTGGAGTCTAAAAACGCGCTGCTGCGGTGGCGCCAAGGCAAAGCCTTGTCCAGCCAACCAGGTACCACCGCCTGCTGGAAATGCGGGTACAGCACCAGCCCTTGGCCAGCCTTCCAGGGGCCGTCATCGGCGGCGGCCGCGTAGTTCAGGTGCAGGTGGTAGTCGGTAATGCCGCCGTCCCAGTATGCGCCCTCGGGAACTCCTGCAATGTCGTGCACCGCCTCCAGCAAAAACGGGATGGAGCAGCTCGCTTGCAATGCGGACATAAAGTTACCGGGGTCTAAAGCGGCACGCCGGGTCGGAAAATCGCTGGCGTCAAAAGGCAGCGGCGCGTCCGACGAGGAAAACACCGTGCGCTCCAAGGACCAGCCCAACAGCCGCCGGTGCAGCAGATTGCCTGCAAACGCCGCCGCATAGCCCACAGGCGTGCGCCAGGGGTGCTCACGCCGCAACAAACCACGCCCGCGCGAGGCCAGCACATGCAGGCGGTAACGCGGATGGGACAGCACTTCTTGGATGCGTCCGCCATAAAAAAGCTGCAAATTGGCCGCAAATTGCGCGCTGACCTCTCGGGCCGGAACCCGCTTTTGGCCAGGCGGCAATTCGTAGTGCTGGGCGATGTAGTCACGCTCGAGCCGCTCCAAGGCCGGTACCGGCTGCTGCAAACACGCAGTGGCCATGCGCCAGGCGCCGATCGATGCACCCACCAAATGCACGGGCTGGCTGCTTTGGCTGAGCCATTGGCCAAAAATAAAACGGTCCAGAGGCCCCAAGATCAGCCCTTTAGGGCCGCCTGCGGCCGCAGGAATCACGCGCACCTGTTCGGGCTGCAAGCCCTGCTCCATCAGCTGCTTGCGGGCGCTCGGGCCGGCGTAAATTTGCAGCGCTTTCATCGGCTTATTTGCGCAGGCCTTGCAATTGCGACAAAGCCGCCGCCATGGCGCCTTGGGGCGCCGGATCGCGCGTTGCCGCACTGCGTACCGCCGCTCTTGACGCCGGCGTAGCGGCGCCTGTCCGTTCGCTCGTGGGCTTGGGCGCGCCCAAACGCATGGTCAGGCTGACACGCTTGCGCGCCATATCGACTTCGAGCACCTGCACTTTGACAATATCGCCCGTCTTGACCACCTCGCGTGCATCGGACACAAACTTGTTGCTGAGCTGGCTGACATGCACCAATCCGTCCTGGTGCACGCCCAGATCCACGAAGGCGCCAAAGGCCGCCACATTGCTCACCGTGCCCTCTAGCACCATGCCCTCGCGCAGGTCTTTGATGTCTTGAACGCCCTCGGTCAGGCGGGCCACCTTGAAGTCGGGGCGCGGATCGCGGCCCGGTTTTTCCAGCTCTGTCAAAATATCGCGCACCGTGATCACGCCCACGGCGTCATTGGCAAACAGCTCGGGGCGCAGGGTTTGCAGCATATCGGTGCGGCCCATCAGCGCGCTCACCGGTTGTTGGACGCTGGCCAAAATGCGCTCGACCACCGCATAGCTCTCGGGGTGGATGCCGGTGTTGTCCAACGGGTTGTCGCCGCTGCGGATGCGCAAAAAGCCCGCGCATTGCTCGAAAGTTTTGGCGCCCAGGCCGCTGACCTCGCGCAGTTGTTGGCGATTGGCAAATGCGCCCTGCGCCTCGCGCCGCGCCACCACCGCCCGCGCCACCGTGGGCGATAGGCCTGACACACGCGAGAGCAAGGGCACGCTGGCCGTATTGAGGTCCACGCCCACGGCGTTCACGCAGTCCTCCACCACCGCCTCGAGCGTGCGTGCCAAAGCGCTTTGGTTCAGGTCGTGCTGGTACTGGCCCACGCCGATCGACTTGGGGTCGATCTTGACCAACTCGGCCAGCGGGTCCTGCAAGCGCCGGGCGATGCTGGCTGCGCCGCGCAAACTGACGTCTACGTCGGGCATTTCACGGCTGGCGTATTCGCTGGCGCTGTACACCGAGGCGCCGGCCTCGCTGACCACAATCTTGTCGATCTTGGAGCCGCCTTGGGCTGCCATGGCCTTGATCAGCGCAAGCGCCAAGGCATCGGTTTCGCGGCTGGCCGTGCCATTGCCAATGGCAATCAAGCTCACGCCGTGGCGCTGGCACAAAAGGCCCAAGGTGTGCAGCGACCCGTCCCAATCGCGACGCGGCTCATGGGGGTAGATGGTGGTGGTGTCCACCAGTTTGCCGGTGGCATCGACCACCGCCACTTTGACGCCGGTGCGTATGCCCGGATCCAGCCCCATGACCACCCTGGGGCCGGCGGGCGCGGCCAAGAGCAAATCGCGTAAATTGTCTGCAAACACCTTGATCGCTACCGCCTCGGCGTCTTCGCGCAAGCGGCCCAACACATCGCGCTCCAAGGACAAGCTCAGCTTGACGCGCCAGGTCCAGGCCACACATTTGCGCAAAAAATCATCGGCGGCGCGGCCTTGGTGGCTCCAGCCCAGGAGCAGCGCCAAGCGCGCTTCGGCAAGCGATACGGCAGCGCCTTTGGCGCCGGTGGGCGGCGGTGTCTCGGGCACGGCCACCTTCACCTCCACCACCTCCAGCGTGCGGGCCCGAAACACAGCCAGCGCGCGGTGCGAAGGCACGCGGGCAATCGGCTCGTCGTATTCAAAGTAATCGCGGAACTTGGCAACGTCCGGATGCGCCGGGTCCTTGCCGCTGAGCAGTTTGGACTGCAGCAGGCCCTCGGACCACAACCAGGCGCGCATGTCCTGCACCGCTTCAGGCCACTGCGCCCAACGCTCGCTGAGCACATCGCGCACACCGTCCAGCACGGCGGCGACGGTCGAAAAGTCCGGCTGTTTGCCCTCGCCCTCGGCCGCTTCTTTGAAAGGGCGCACATAGGGCTGGGCAACCAGCTCGGGCTGCAAAGTCGGGTCGGCCAGCAAGGCGTCGGCCAGGGGCTCTAGGCCTGCTTCAATGGCGATTTGGCCTTTGGTGCGGCGCTTGAGTTTGAAAGGCAGGTAGATGTCTTCCAACTCCTGCTTGGTCGTCGTCGCCGCGATGGCCTGGCGCAGCGCGTCTGTGAGCTTGCCCTGCTCGTCAATGGCGCGCAGCACCACGTCCCGGCGCTCGTGCAACTCGCGCAAGTACACCAGACGGGTTTCCAGGGCGCGCAGTTGCACGTCGTCTAGACCGTCAGTGGCTTCTTTGCGGTAGCGGGCAATAAAGGGGACGCTGGCGCCTCCGTCCAACAAATCTACGGCGGCTTGCACTTGCTGCGGGCGTACTTGGAGTTCCTGCGCCAGCAGCGCAACAATGTTTGGCATGAAAAAATGGGGAGTTAAAGGCGATGGGCGCGATGGGGGAAGGCCCAAAAAGGCCAGGCGGCGTGATTATGCCGCCCGCCAAGGCCCACGCGCCATGCCCAGTGGTGGCCCAGCCGATACAATGGCCCCCGACGGGCCTCCCCGCATGGTGAAGCAGCCAACCGGGTCAGGTGGGGAACCAAGCAGCCCTAACTGCGGAGCCAGTGCCGGGGTCAGGCTCGTCAACTTCCCTTTTCATCGTGTCCCGCCAAATAGCGCAACACGCCTTGGCCTGCCCGCTGGCCGGTCGCCAGGCTGGCGGTGAGCAAATAGCCGCCCGTAGGCGCCTCCCAATCAAGCATTTCGCCCGCGCAAAATACGCCCGGCAGGCTTTGCAGCATGCCCCAATCGTCTAAAGCACCAAACTCCACCCCACCGGCGCTGCTGATGGCCTCGTCCAGCGGTCGGGCGGCCTGCAGCCCAATGGGCAGCGCCTTGATGGCCGCGGCAAGGGCCTGCGGGTCCGCCAAAGTCGCGGCCGGTACGCATTCGCGCAGCAAGCCGGCTTTGATGCCATCCAAACGCAAGCGGCTTTTGAGGTGGCTGGACAAAGAGCGCGAGCCACGCGGATGCGCCACCTCGGCCAGCACGCGCGCGGCCGGCATATCGGGCAGCAAATCGAGCTCGAACTGCGCCAGCCCATGGCTGGCGATGTCCTGGCGCAAAAGCGACGAGGCCGCATAAATCAGGCTGCCTTCCACGCCGGTGGCGGTCGCCACAAATTCGCCTTTGCGGTCAAAGCGCAGCGCGCCCTGTCCGTCGCGCAGGCGCAGCGCCACCGACTTGAGCGGCTGCCCGGCAAAGCGCTCAGCAAACACCGCGCTCCATCCGCCCTGCACGTCAAAGCCACAGTTGGACGGCTGCAGCGGTGCCACCGCTACGCCGCGCGCAGCCAGCAGCGGCACCCAGGCGCCGTCCGAACCCAAGCGCGACCAACTCCCGCCGCCCAGCGCCAGCACGACCGCCCGGGCGCGCACCCGAATTTCCTGCGCACCGTGCGCAAACACCAGCAGGCCTTTGTTATCCCAGCCGGACCATCGGTGGCGCATGTGCATCTGCACCGGGCAGCCCGGCGCCGGGTGGCGCAGGCGATGCAGCCAGGCGCGCAGCAAAGGCGCAGCCTTCATATCGGTCGGGAAAACGCGGCCCGAGGAGCCCACAAAAGTGTCTATGCCCAAATCCTGCGCCCAGCGGCGTGCGCCGGGGCCGTCCAATTGGGCGAGTGACGCTGCCAAAGGCTCTTGGGCCGCGCCAAAGCGGCGGGCAAAAATATCGGGCGGCTCGCTGTGCGTCAGGTTCAGGCCACCGCGCCCGGCCAGCAAAAACTTGCGTCCCACCGAGGGCATGGCGTCAAACAGGTGCACGCTTTGTCCAGCGCTCGAAAGCACTTGCGCGGCCATCAGTCCGGCCGGGCCGCCACCGACGATGGCGACCTCGCATTCCAAAATATCCATGGAGTCTTTCTTGTTGTGGGGCGTCGTTGTGCGCTCAGGGCGCAGGCAGTGCGAACAGTTGGCCTGTCGCGCTCAAAAATGCAGCTTGTACAGTCTGGCCCGGGTAGGCTGACTGCACGGCGCTGCGATAGCTTTCGAGCTGCGCGCACAGTTCGGGATACTGGTGCGGCGCGACCGATGTTTTGTAGTCCAGCACCCACCAATGGCCGCTGTCCTTTTCCTGCACCAAGCGGTCGATGCGCAGGCTGCGACCTTGCAGGTAGACGGCTACTTCATTGGCGTGAAAAGCCAGACGCTGCGCATCCCAGGCCCAGCGGCCTTCGCCGTTCACAATCGCCCAAGCCCCTTGCTGCGCGCGAGCCAGCGACGCACTGTCCAGCGCAAACAAATCTGCAGCATCGCGCAGCGCCGAGGCACCAAAACAATCGGGGCTGTGCGGCCCTAAAGGAAGATGCTCCAACAGCCAGTGCATGGCTTGCCCTATGCGCGATTGCAGCTCGAGCGCCGGATCAGGCGGCGCCTGCGCTGCACGCGCCGGACGGTCTTGGCGCAAGGCCGGCGGCAATGCGGGCAACTCGTCCAGGGCAATACGCAGGTCTTCGGTGGTGGCAGCCATTGCCGTGGCGTCCTGCACCGAGGGGCGCACCTGTGGCGGATAGCCTACCCCTGGAGATGGGGTTGGCGCGGCCTGCACGGGCTGTGCATGGTCGGCCAAGAGCCTCCACCAGCTGTGCGTGTGAGAGCGGTGCGGCTCCGTGGCCGAAAACACCAGGCTTTGCCGGGCGCGGGTCAGCGCCACGTAGAGCGCGTTGCGCTCCTCGCGCAGGCGCGCGGTGGCCTCGTGGGCCACCAAATCCGCGCAGCAGGCAGGCGGGCGGGATTCGCTGGCCAGAAAAACAAAGCGACGCGGCCAAGGGTCTTGGCCTGGCCATTGCACCAGCACGCCCATGGTTTCGGCCTTGGTGCTTTCGCCATCGCAATCGAGCATTAACACCATTGGCGCCTCCAGGCCTTTAGCGCCGTGGACGGTGAGTAGGCGAACGGCACCGTGGGCAGCCTGCGCGGGCAAGGTGTAGCCGCCGGCGCGCAGCGCGCGCACAAAAGCATAGGCAGTTAAAAAACGCCCACCATCCACCGCCAAAGCGGCACCTAGCAGCGATTGCAAATGGGACGCCACGGCCGGGCGCTGGCTTGCCGGCGTGGCGGCGGCGTAGCGCGCCAGCACATCGCCCTCGCGGTAGATCGTCACCAGCGCATCATGCGGCGGCCATTGCTGCAACACAGCCTGCCAGCGGCTGAGTTGTTCCGCTCTGGGCTGCCACTGCGCCAGCATTGGGGTCGGCAATTGAGCCATGAACGCGGCATCTTGCAACACCTGCAACCAGGGCTGACGGGCTTGTCCCTGGGCTTGCAGCTGCGCGACCCATTCCACCAGCGCAGCATCGTCCACGCCAAAAATCGGTGACTTCAGCGCTTGCGCCAAAGACAAATTGTGCTGGGGCGAAACCAAGCCGTCGATAAGCGCCAGCAAATCGCGCACGGCCGGCACCTCGGCCAATTCGGTTTTCTCGGCAAACTGGGCTGCGATGTGCAGCGCGTCGAGCTCGGCTTTGAGCAAAGACAGGCGCTCGCGCTTGCGCGCCAGCACCATCACATCGCTCGCTTGCAGCGCAGCGCGCGCTATCTCAGCGGCCAGCCATTGCGCAGCCTGGCGGCACTCGAGCACTTTGCGCGTCTCCTCTTGCACATGGCGGGCCTGGGTGAGCGAGTGGCGCCAAGCGGACGCGGCGTCTGCCGGCGCGCTGGCTGCATCTTTGTCGATGCGTGGCAGGCGCAGCACGCGCCCCACACTTGCGGCGTCCGTGGTGTGGGTGCGAAAGCCCACAAAATCGCCCTGGGCCTGCAATGGCGTGAAAACCGCGTTGACGGTGTCCAGCACGGCGGGGGCATTGCGCCGGGTGTGGTCGCAGCTCAGGCTGTCGCCGTGCAAGCCTTCGCGGACGAAGTTTTTGGCCTCTTCAAACACCTGCGGTTCGGCCCGCCGAAACCGATAAATGCTTTGCTTGGGATCGCCCACAATAAACACGCTGGGCGCACGGCCGGCCCCGGCGTAGCCCGAAATCCAGGCCTCCAAGGTTTTCCATTGCAAAGGGTTGGTATCTTGAAATTCATCGACCAGCAAATGGCGCACCTGCGCGTCCAGCCGCTCCTGTATCCAAGCGCCCATTTGCGGGTCGTGCAACAGGCGGTAGGCGCTAAGCTCCAAGTCGTTCATGTCGAGCCAGCCGCGCTCGCGTTTCAAGGCGGCGTAATCGTCCAAGAGCATGCGCGTTAGGCGCAGCATGCGCTGCTGGTGGTCCCAGGCCAGTTGCTGCGCCTGGGCTTGGCGAATGCGCAGCACCAGGTCTTGCGCGGCCACGACAGCGGTATCGGCGCTCAAGGTTTTGCCAAAGCTGCGGGCGGTGCCGTCTTTAATGAGCAAAACCTCGAAGACGGCTTGCGCATCGCGCTGGCTGAGGGCCTGTTCCAACTGGCCGCCTTTGGTGACATAAGACGCCTGGCTGGCAGCGCCCAAAACGCGCGCCGCTTGGCCCAACACCGCCATCGAAGTTTCAACCCACAAAAATTCCAAAGGCTCTGCCACCGCCTGCAAGTCTGGAAATTGCGCATGAAAGTGCGCCACCGATTCTGCAACCGCGCCTTGGGCATCGGCCAGCGCAAACTCCACCCGCTTGTGCAGTGCAGCCTCTAGCGCTTTAAGCGTTTGGTGGCGACCATAAACGGCCACGGCAGCCTCGTAGTCCTGGCGCGCTTGGGCATCGCTGGCCACACGGCTGTGAAAACGGCCCCAGACCTGGGCAATCGCGCGGCTGTCGTCTTCCAGCAAGTCGTATTGGGCGGGCAGCCCTAAGCGCACCAGTTCGCCCAGCGGCGCATTGCGCACCAAGGTGGCAAACCAGCCATGGAAGGTGCGTACTTGCACCGGCCGCTCGGCCAGCATCAGGCTGCGGTGCAGGCCACGCAGGCGCTCTATCTGCGCCGCATCAACTTCTTGGGCCAATCCGCGCATGCGCAATTGGGCGCGCAGCGTGGCATCGTCGGCCGTGCTGAAGGTGTGCAGCCATTCGTAGAGGCGTTGGCGCATTTCGCCCGCCGCTTTCTTGGTGAAAGTGATGGCTAAAAGCTCGTGCGGCTGCGCGCCGTCAAGCAGCGCGCGCACCATGCGCGAGACCAGCATCCAGGTTTTACCCGCCCCGGCGCAGGCCTCTACCACCACGCTGCGCTGCGGGTCGCAGGCAATGCGATAAAACGCCTCTGCCGAAATTGCTTGGCCCTTGTTGGCATAGGCCGCTTCAGGCGGAGTGTGCTCAGAAGTGTGGCTCATGCGCTTGCCCAAAAGTCTTTGCGGCACAGACCTCGCACCTGGCAGTACTCGCAGCTAGCACCCTCGCCCAACGCGGGTAAAGCCACACCCTGGGCCATCGCTTGAAAATCCTCGGTGATGCCTTGCAGCAAGGCATCGCGGGCGCTGCCCAAAGCCTCTTGGCTAATGAGCTTGCAGCCCTCACGCTCATGGATGCTGAGATAGCCGCCTTGCACATCTTCCTGTCCCTGCAGCGCGGCATAAAACGCCATTTGCGTGTCTTCGAGCGGGTCTTTGACGCGGCTTTTGCTACGCGTTTGCGACTCGGTTTTGTAGTCGACGATCAAGCTCTGGCCATTGGCCGTGCGGTCGATACGGTCTATGCGCCCCACCAAGCGTACGCTGCCGTGTTGGCGCTGTAGGTCCACTTCGGCTTGGAAGAAGGTATTGCCGTGGGCCTGGTGCTCGGACAAGCATTGCAGATAAGGCTCAGCCATCGCGCGCCAGGCGGCGGCAAAGGGCAGAAACTCACCCTCGTCCAAGCCCATTTGCGCCGTGGTGTCGGCGCTGGCCTGCGCAAGCAATTGGCGCTGCAAGATCAGGTCGGCATCGCCATGGCGCGCCAAAGCGCGGTGGAAATGCTCCAGCACGCCGTGGAGCCATTGGCCAAAGTCGCGCTTGTCGATCTCGGCTTCTAACTCATCGGCGGCGCGCAAGCCCAGTTGCCGTTGGGCAAAAAATCGATAGGGGCAGGCACGCAGGTCTTCGTAGGCGCTTTGGCTCAGCGTTGCGGGCAGCAGCGTGGGCGCTTGCGGCTGCGGTGCGGCGACGGGGCGCGGCGCTATCCAGCGGGACACACGGCTGTCACGGCCCTCAGGCAGCGGCGCTTGGGTTTGCAGCAGTTGCACCAGGGGGCTGGGCGCCAAGGGTTCTCCGGAATCGTCACTGATGCGCCAAAACACCTCACAAAAGGGATGGTTAAGTGCGTGCTCCCAGGCACGGCTGGTAGCCTGGGCCAGTTGGGCGCGCGCGGGCAGCCCCAGGGCTTGGCGCTGGGCCTCGGTCCAGGTGCCGCTGCGCTCGGGTACGCGCGGCAGACGCACTTCATCACAGCCAGCCAGCAGCACAGCGGCAAATGGCCGGGTCAGGATCTGGCTCATGGGCAACAGCACGACCTGCTCTTGCTGCGGATAGTCCGGCCGAAAACGCCCTCCTTCGAGCAGGCCTTGCAACCAGGCACTGAACTGGCCCAAGTCCAAGGGCTGTGCGCCCCAGACCCATTGCGCTTGGAGCCGACCCCAATCCTGCGGCCGGTCTAGCGCGGTAATGGCCAGCACTTGCGCACCGGCAGGGTCGGCCCCAAGCTGGGTGAACATGCCGCAGTCCTGCAGCAGCTGGGTCAGTACGGCCAGCCACTGCGCCAGATTGCGGCGTCCGGCGCAGGCGCTGCGCAAGGCCTGGACGGCTGCTACGCAGTCGGCCATCTGCTGGGCTGCCGGGTCGGAAGTCGGGGATGGGTTGGGGGCAGCAGGGGCGCTGGCGTGTGGGCCGAACTGCGCAAGCACGGCGCTCCAATCCCGCAGTTGATGGCGGCGCATCCAGGCTTCCAGCGCACTGCAGCGGGCGGCCCAGGCCGGTGTGAGTTTGAGCCAGGCCAAGACCGCGTCGCTGGAGGCCCCCCAGGCAGCGGCGCGCAACAAAGCGACCAGGCCCGCGCCCGCCACGGTGGTGGAGAGCATCCAGCCGGTCTCATCGCGGATGAGCGCGCCGGCGCCCTCTAACAGCGCTGAAATACGCCGCGTGAGCGCGCGGTCCGAGCAAATCAGGGCCAGCGGGTAGCGGTCCGCACTGATGTGGGCGATGACGCAAGCGCTCACCCGCTGTGCCTCGTCGGCGGCGTCCTTGCAAGGATGCACCAAAGGGCGCAGCACGGGGCGCGGTGTTTGCAAATCTGCCGGCGGCTCCAGCGGCGTCACCGCGTCGGCGCCCATCCCTGTAATCGTTTCTTCCTCTAGCGCCAGCGGTAGGCACAGCATGCGTTCGCCCCAGACCCGCGCCAAACCAGTTAGCAGCGGGTCTTCGTTCAAACCCTGCAGGGCAATGACGCAATCCCAGCCCGCTGTGCTCTCGGGGCGCAAGAGCACATCGGTGGCGTAGCGCGAGGCGGCCGCCCATTCCAGGGCGGAGGACAGGGCCATCGCCTCCCACTGCGCGCCAGGGCCACCCCAGGCTGCTTCGCAGGCCAGGCGCCGGGTGCGCGCCCAAGCGCTGCGCTCAGAAGGCGGGCACGCGGCCGCCAAAGGGGCGATTTCGTGGGCGGCCTGCACCATCAGGGCCGACAGCACATCCAGTTGCTCGCGGCTAAAGCGGGCTTGGAGCGAAGTGAGCAGGCTGCGCGCTGTCAGGGTGTCTGCGGCGGCTTCAAAGCGGATGTCGGTGGGCCCAGGAGTAAATGGAGCCAGCGCGGTGCTCAGGTTCATGGAGGTCTCAAACCGCGGCGCAAACCCCCGCGGAAAGCGCGTAGCCCACATGGTTTGCGCCTGGCGCAGCAGTTGCGCGTAAGGCAAGAGCACCAGCGAACGCCCCGGATGGCAGTTGCGCGCATGCAGCGCCTGCGCGATGCGCGCCAACACACCGTGCTCAGGCGCGAACCAGTGCCAGGCCGCGGGCAAATCGCAGGGCAAAGTGCGCTCGGCCCCGGGGGCGACCGGGAAACGGCGGGGCAGATCGGAATTTTCTATGTCGGTCATAGACGGCCTCTGGCGGGCGGGGGCCTTGTTTCTGTCACAATCGTTTTCATCTCAGAGGTATCAACCACTCCCGAAGGAAGTTTCCATGGCCAGCGAACTCGTCAAACACATTACCGATGCCACTTTTGAGGAAGACGTCCTCAAGTCGGCGCAGCCCATTTTGGTGGACTATTGGGCCGAATGGTGCGGCCCCTGCAAAATGATTGCCCCGATTTTGGACGAAGTCTCCCACGCCTACGAGGGCAAGCTCCAGGTGGCCAAGATGAATGTGGACGAAAACCGCGAAATCCCGGCCCAGTTTGGCATCCGTGGCATCCCTACGCTGATGCTGTTCAAGGACGGCAAACTCGCCGCCACCAAGGTGGGCGCGCTGAGCAAGGCCCAATTGATCGCGTTTATCGACGAGCAAATCTGAGGGGCCTGGCGCTTTTGCCCCGAAACCGGCCCCACGGCCGGTTTTTTCTTGGGGCCCGATTTCCTGTCATAATTCCACCGTTCATGTAGCCCACACCCTTGGGCGCCGATGCAACGGTGTTGAACCCCCAGGTGCTAATTACCCCCGCGCACCGGTCAACACTCCCCCTCCCCTGTTCCTTTTGCTATCCGAATTTTCGGCACCATCCCCTACGGGAAACACTCCATGCACTTAAACGAACTCAAGGCACTGCACGTGTCAGAAGTCCTCAAACAAGCCGAAGAGCTTGAAATCGAAAACACCGGCCGCATGCGCAAACAAGAGCTGATGTTTGCCATCATCAAAAAGCGGGCCCGCACCGGCGAACAAATCATTGCCGATGGCGTGCTGGAAATCCTCCCCGACGGCTTTGGCTTTTTGCGCAGCCCCGATACCAGCTACACCGCCAGCACCGACGATATCTACATCAGCCCCAGCCAGGTGCGCCGCTTTAACCTGCACACCGGCGACATGATCGAAGGCGAAGTACGCACACCCAAAGACGGCGAACGCTACTTTGCGCTGAACAAGCTTGATAAGGTCAACGGCGGATCGCCCGAGAGCAACAAGCACAAAGTCATGTTCGAGAACTTGACACCGCTGTTCCCCAAAGTGCAAATGCGCCTGGAGCAGGACAACAAGAGCGACGAGAACATTACCGGACGCATCATCGACATCATCGCCCCCATCGGCAAAGGCCAACGTGCCCTGCTGGTAGCGCCTCCCAAGAGCGGTAAAACGGTGATGATGCAGCACATTGCCCACGCGATTTCCGCTAACTACCCCGACAGCCACATGATGGTGCTCCTCGTCGACGAGCGGCCCGAAGAGGTCACCGAGATGCAGCGCACCGTCAAGGGCGAAGTGATTGCCTCGACCTTCGACGAACCCGCTTCGCGTCACGTGCATGTCGCCGAAATGGTCATTGAACGCGCCAAACGCCTGGTCGAACTCAAAAAAGACGTGGTGATTTTGCTGGACTCGATTACCCGCTTAGCCCGCGCATACAACAACGTGGTGCCCTCCAGCGGCAAAGTGCTGACTGGCGGCGTGGACTCCAACGCTTTGCAGCGGCCCAAGCGCTTTTTAGGCGCGGCGCGCAATGTGGAAGAAGGCGGTTCGCTGACCATCATCGCCACCGCGCTGGTCGATACCGGCAGCCGCATGGACGAGGTGATTTTTGAGGAATTCAAAGGCACCGGCAATTCCGAAATCCATTTGGACCGCCGCCTCTACGAAAAGCGTGTTTTCCCGTCCATCCAGCTCAACCGCAGCGGAACGCGCCGCGAAGAGCTGTTGCTGGCGCCCGAAATCCTGCAAAAAACCCGCATCCTGCGCCAGTTTTTGTACAACATGGACGAGATCGAATCCATGGAAATGGTGCTCAAGCAAATGCGCGCCACCAAGAACAACAGCGAATTCTTCGAAATGATGCGTCGCGGCGGCTAAACCGGTTGGCCGGGCGGCTCGTCCGCCAGCAAGGCCTGCAAATTGCTGCGTACCTGCGCCTCGATGCGCGACTGAAACTGGCCAAGCAAAAAACCCAGCGTGGCCTCGAGCACAAACTGCGTGGCACTCACGCGCAGCTGGCCCTGTACACCGCTGCGGCTAAAGCTGATCACATCCTCGTGCGCACCACTTTGGAGCGCGCAAGTCATATTCCAATCGCTGTGGGCCTGTTGCATCCACGCCGCCGCGATAGTGCGTGCCCGCACCAGGCCCAGGCTGTGGGCTTGTTCTATATGTATTTGTGCCATGGTCTCATTCTAGGGACGGGGGCGACACCCTGCCCGCAGTGCCGCGCTGATAATCGGCGCTCCATCCATCGCAAGACCCACCATGCAACCCGACCCAGCGCTGCCAACACCCCACACCGCCATCGTCGTGGGCGCAGGCTTTGCCGGGCTGGGTGCGGCTATCGCGTTGCGCAAGGCAGGTATTGACTTTGTGGTGTTGGAAAAAGCCGCTGAAGTGGGTGGCGTCTGGCGCGACAACACCTACCCCGATTGCGCTTGCGATATCCCTTCGGCGTTTTACTCCTATTCCTTCGCACCCAACCCGCATTGGAGTCGCATGTTCGCCGGCCAGGCGGAAATCAAGGCCTATAGCGCCCGCACTGCCGCGCAATTCGGCCTCATGGCACATCTGAAGTTGCATTGCGAAATGCATACTGCCCAATGGGACGAGGCGGCGCAGTTGTGGTTGCTACAAACCTCGCAAGGCCTGATGCGCGCACGCTTTGTCGTCATGGCCTGCGGACCCATGCATGTGCCGGTAACGCCCAAGGTGCCGGGCTTGGATACCTTTCAAGGACAAAGCTTTCACTCAGCGCGCTGGCGCCACGACATCGAGCTGCAAGGCAAGCGGGTGGCAGTCATTGGTTCGGGCGCCTCGGCCATTCAGTTTGTACCCGCCATTGCGCCCCAGGCGGCGCAGCTCACGCTGTTTCAGCGCACAGCGCCCTGGGTTTTGCCCAAGATGGATGTCAAAATTTCAGCCGCCTGGCAAGCGCGCTTTGCACGTTTTCCATGGCTGCAAAGCCTGCTGCGCACGGCGCTGTATTGGCAGTTTGAGGCGCTCAATTTCAGCCTGAAGTTTCCACGTGCCATAGCCCGCTTACAGAAATCAGGGCTGCGTAACATTGCCCGGGGCATTGCCGATCCGGACTTGCGGCGCAAAGTGACCCCGAATTTTTCACTGGGCTGCAAGCGGATTTTGCAGTCCAACAGCTGGTACAAGACCCTGAGCCAAGCCCATGTCAATGTGGCCGGCGGTCTTTCGCACATCCAAGGCAACACCCTGTTTTCCAGCGACGGCCAGGCCTGCGAGGCCGACGTGATCATCTGGGGCACCGGTTTTGAGGTGGCCGAGCCGCCCGTTGCGCAGCAGATTTACGGTCTCTCTGGCCAGCCGCTGGCGAGCCTATGGAAGGGCTCGGCCAGCGCCTACCTAGGCACGATGCTGGAAGATTGCCCTAATTTGTTCATGATGTGTGGGCCGAATTTGTATGCCTTTTCATCGGCGTTCGTGATGATCGAGGCGCAGCTGCGCTTTATCGTATCAGCCATCCGAAAAGTACAGAAAAGTAATCTGGCAAGCATCCGTGTAGCGCACGCCGTCCACCAAAATTACAACCTTGCGCTGCAATCTGCCCTGAAAAACACCGTCTGGAACAGTGGCTGCCGCAGTTACTTTCTAGACCGCAATGGCAATAACAGCACCAATTGGCCCTGGACGACTTGGTATATGCGCTGGCGGCTGGCCCGAGTTCGGGGCTTGGAGACCCAATAACAAAAGGCCTTTAAGAATCACTTCTTAAAGGCCTTCGTCACAATAATGGTCGGTGTGAAAGGATTCGAACCTTCGACCCCTTGCACCCCATGCAAGTGCGCTACCAGGCTGCGCCACACACCGATCGAGCCTGCGATTATAGCCCGCAGAGACTTGTTGCTTTGCTCAATTAAGCAGCAGCAAGGTACGGATTTCCTGCAATTCAGCGCGCAATTGGGCCACCTGTTGCGCCCGCATGGCGATGTCACTGGGAACGGTGATTTCAGGCTCGGCGCTGGCCAGGTCTACATCCGCACCGATGTCGTCGTCAGGCAGGCCACTGGAACGCCGCTTTTCGCGCTCGGCTTCCAAAATTTCTTGCATCTTGTTGCGCGCACCGCTGATGGTGAAGCCTTGCTCGTACAGCAAATCGCGGATTTTGCGGATCATCAGCACTTCGTGGTGCTGGTAGTAGCGCCGGTTTCCGCGCCGCTTCATCGGGCGCAGCTGGGTGAACTCTTGCTCCCAATAGCGCAGAACATGGGGTTTGACGCCGCACAAATCCCCCACCTCACCGATGGTGAAATACCGCTTAGCGGGAATAGAAGGGAGGGTGTTCTCCATGAAAATCAATGCGGTAGAGGGAAAATTGGAGAGATTACTCTAAGTTTGAAAACTAGGCAATCGGGAAATGCATATCCCAAGGGCAGTGCTGGCGCCGCCTTGGGTTGGCCCTCGGCCTCAGGGCTTGGCAGCCGGCGCCTGGATATGGTCTTTGAGCTTGTGGCTGGCGTGGAAAGTCACCACCCGGCGCGCCTCGATGGCGATGGCCTCGCCGGTGCGCGGGTTGCGCCCCGGGCGCGGCGCCTTGGTACGGATCTGAAAATTACCAAAGCCGGAGATTTTGACGTCCGTACCGTCCACCAGGCGTGCCGAAATCAGGTCGAAAAAAGCATCCACCATATCCTTGGATTCGCGCTTGTTCAGGCCCAGCTGGTCAAACAGCATGTCGGCCAGGTGGGCTTTGGTGACGGCGGCTGTTTCAAGGCTATCGACGGAGATTTGCATAATTTTCTCGGATACTTTTATCAGGGCAATGTGGGGCGCGCTTCAAACGCTTTTCAGGCCCGCTGCCGGGCGCCGACTTGGGCGATGAGTTGGGCCAGCACGGCGGCAACAGTAGTTTCAATTTGCTCTTCCGTCAAGGTCGCTTGCCTGCTTCCCAAGGTGAGGCGCAGGGCCACGCTGTGCGTGCCAGACTCTAAGGAAGCGGCGGCCTGGGCCGTTGGGCGGTAAATATCGAACACCTTGGCCTCTTGCAGCAGCCCCTGCGTGGGGGCGGCCTCCATCGCGGCCAGGATGTCCTGGTGCTTGACGGTATCGGCCACCACAATGGCCAGGTCGCGCTGCACCGAAGGAAAGCGGGCGACGGGCGTGTAGGTGGGCAAGGCGGTGGTGAGCAGCGCCTCCAGCTCCAACTCAAAAACCACCGGCGCCTGCGTGAGCCCATAGGACTGCACCCAGCGCGGGTGCAGCTCTCCCACATGGCCGACGACCTTGCCACCTAGCAGCACCTGCGCACTGCGGCCGGGGTGCATCGCGGGGTGCTGGGCGGCTTCAAAACGGGGTTTGTGCGGGGCGAACAAGGCCTCTACATCGCCTTTGACGTCGTAAAAGTCCACGCCTGCTTCTTTGCGACCCCATTGCAGCGCGTCAGCAGCGCCCCAGGCCAGGCCGGCCACATGCAGGGGTTGGTGAAAGCCTTCCACAGTCGCAGCGCTGTCTTTGACGGATGCGTCGCGGAAAAACACGCGGCCCAGCTCGAACACGCGCACCCGCGCAGCCTTGCGATCCTGGTTGAACTTGAGCACCTGCACCAAAGAGCCGATCAGCGAGGAGCGCATAACGCCCATCTGGCTGGCGATGGGGTTGAGCAGGCGCACCGGGTCAGGGTTACCGGCCAGCTCGTTTTCCCAACGCACGTCGACAAAGCTGAAGTTGATCGTCTCTTGGTAGGCCAGCGCAGCCAGTTGGCGGCGTACGGCAAATGGGCTGCGCCGGGACTCAGAGGGCACTTTGGCAAATATGGGCGCGCGCGGGGGGGTGTCGGGCAGATGGTCAAAGCCGATCATGCGCGCAACTTCTTCGATCAAGTCCTCTTCGATATGCATATCAAAGCGATAGGCTGGTGGTGTCACGGTGAGTACACCGGGCGCCTCGGTCAACGGCAGACCCAAGCGCTGGAGCGCACGCACACAGTCGGCCTGGGTGAGCGGCATGCCAATCACTTTGGCGGCACGCGCCACACGCAAAACCACAGGCTTGGCCTGCGGCAGGGCAACGGTTTGGTCGTCGACCGGGCCACAGGTCGTGGCGGGCGTGCCGCAAATCTCAAGAATCAAGCCGGTGATGCGTTCGATGTGCGCGACGGTCTGGCTGGGGTCAACGCCCCGCTCAAACCGGTGCCCGGCGTCGGTGGAAAAATTGAAGCGGCGCGAGCGGCCAGCAATCGCGCTGGGCCACCAAAACGCTGCCTCTACGTAAACGCTGTGCGTGCTGTCGGACACCGCACTGGCCGCGCCACCCATGATGCCAGCCAGCGATTCAAGCTGCGCATCATCAGCGATGACACCGACTTTGTCGTCCACTTCGGCGGTATTGCCATTGAGCAATTCGAGCTTTTCGCCCGCCCTGCCCCAGCGCACCGTCAGACCACCGGCGATTTTCTCGAGATCAAAAATATGGGTCGGCTGGCCAGACTCGAACATCACGTAATTAGAGATATCCACCAAGGCGCTCACACTGCGCTGGCCGCAACGGGCCAGGCGGTCGACCATCCAAGCCGGCGTTTTGGCTTGCGTGTTGAGTTGGCGAATCACGCGGCCAGAGAAACGGCCGCATAAATCGGGCGCTTGCACTTTGACCGGCACAACCTCGCTGTTGCCCGGCGCCACCGCCGGTGCCGCCAAAGCTTGCAGAGGCGCGCCCGTCAACGCCGCGACTTCCCGCGCCACGCCGTACACGCTCAGGCAGTGCGCCAAATTGGGCGTGAGCTTGAGGGTGAACAGCGTATCGTCCAAGTCCAGATGCGCCCGGATGTCTTGGCCTAAGGGCGCGTCCAGCGACAACTCGAGCAGGCCGCCGTGGTCGTCGGCCAGTTGTAATTCTTTGGCAGAGCACAGCATGCCCTGGCTCTCGACACCGCGCAGTTTGCCCACCTTGATGGTCCAGCCTTGGCCATCCTCGCCGGGCGGTAACTGCGCGCCCACGGTGGCGCAAGGCACTTTGATACCCACGCGGGCATTGGGTGCGCCGCAGACGATGTCCAGCAAGGTGCCCGAGCCAATATCCACTTTGCACACGCGCAGACGGTCCGCGTTAGGGTGTTGCACCGCCTCGCGGATTTCTCCGACCACCACGCCGCTAAACGGTGGCGCCACCGGGCGCAACTCTTCGACCTCTAGGCCGGCCATCGTCAGCGTATGGGCGAGCTCTTGGGTGGACAGGGGCGGATTGCAAAAGCTGCGCAGCCAGGATTCAGGAAATTGCATATCAGTTCAGGCAAATTGGGACAGAAAGCGGATATCGCCTTCGAAAAATACGCGCAAATCGCTCACGCCGTAGCGCAGCATCGCCAAGCGGTCGATGCCCGAACCAAAGGCAAAGCCGATGTAGCGCTCGGGGTCCAGCCCCATGTTGCGAATCACCTGCGGATGCACCTGGCCCGAGCCGGAGACCTCCAGCCATTTGCCCTGCAAGGGGCCGGACTCGAACATGATGTCGATCTCGGCGCTGGGCTCGGTAAACGGAAAGTAGCTCGGCCGAAAGCGCAGTTGCAGCGCATCGGTTTCAAAAAACTGGGTAATAAAGCTCAGGTACACCGACTTGAGGTCTTTAAAGCTGATGTCCTCGCCCACCCACAGCCCCTCGACCTGGTGGAACATCGGCGAGTGCGTGGCGTCGCTGTCCACGCGAAAGGTGCGGCCGGGCGCAATCACCCGGATCTCGGGCATATCGCCGCTGTAAAAGCGGCCGGCGGCGACGTCAAAATCACCACCATGCTTGCGCACATGCGCTTGCGCATAGCGAATTTGCATCGGGCTGGTGTGGGGGCGCAGGTTGTAATAGACGCCGTCAGCGCCTTTGGTGTCCACGTAAAACGTGTCTTGCATGGAGCGCGCCGGGTGGTTGGGCGGGTTGTTCAGCGAGGTAAAGCTGAACCAATCGCTCTCAATCTCCGGGCCGTCAGCCACGTCAAAACCCATGGAGGCAAAAATCCGCTCGATGCGCTCTTGCGCCAAAGACACGGGGTGCAAACTGCCCTGCCCGCGCGCGCGGCCTGGCAAAGTCACGTCCAAAGCCTGCGCTTGCAATTGGGCCTGTAACTGCGCGTCGGCCAGCGCTTGGCGACGTTCGGTCAGGGCGGCTTCGATATCTTGCTTGGCCAGGTTGATGGAGGCGCCGAGCGTCTTTTTCTCATCGACGCTGAGCGCGGCCATGCCCTTCATCAACTCGGTGATGCGGCCGGACTTGCCCAGGAACTGCGCCTTGGCGTTTTCCAAATCGGCAGGCGTCGGGGCTGCTGAAAATGCAGCGCGGGCGGCCTCAACAATGCTTGCAAGTTCGGTCATGGCAATAGGGTTTTGGTTTCAATAAAAAATGGGCTAGTGCTTTTGCAAGCGCTAGCCCAGATTGGCAGGGAAAGCGGCCCTCGCCCCACTACAGGGCATGGCCGCTCAAGCCCTTACGCAGCGGCGAGCTTGGCCTTGACCTGCTCCACGATGCTAGCAAAAGCTGCCATATCGTGCACTGCAATGTCCGACAGCACTTTGCGGTCGATTTCGATCTGCGCTTTTTTCAGACCGTTGGCAAACTGGCTGTAGGTCAGGCCGCATTGACGCGCTGCCGCGTTGATACGGGCAATCCACAATTGGCGGAACACGCGCTTTTTGGTGCGGCGGTCACGGTAGGCATATTGCCCAGCCTTCATTACCGCTTCTTTGGCGACGCGGAAAACATTACCGCGGCGACCGCGGAAACCTTTGGCAAGGGCGAGAACTTTTTTGTGGCGGGCGCGAGCCGTTACACCACGTTTGACGCGAGGCATGGTATTACTCCTTGTTCGTCGTTAATTAAATACCACGGCCGGGAAGCATCTGCGCCATGTGACCCATATTGGTCTCATGAACAGCTGCCGAACCGCGCAGGTGGCGTTTATTTTTGGTGGTCTTCTTGGTCAAGATGTGACGTTTGAAGGCTTGGCCGCGTTTAACGGTTCCACCGGGACGGACGCGGAAGCGTTTTTTCGCCGCGCTCTTGGTCTTCATTTTGGGCATTTGCATGCTCCTTCTTCAATTGTGCTCGTGAGGCGTACGGAAAACTTTTCCGTCCTTGTTGGCCCCGAGCCACTTATAGGTAGCAGACTGACAGCGCATTGCTGCACCGCCTTTCTGCTAACCCGATGCGAGGGACGAGCCCTTTCGCAAACTTTGGCAAATTGCTTTGCCTGGCCATTGCGCAAGCGCAACAGCTGATAAACCTATGCCGCCATCTCCTGGGCCGGCTTTGCCGCGCCACCGGGCTTTTTCTTGCCAGGCGCAATCATCATGACCATCTGGCGCCCTTCCAACTTGGGAAACTGCTCCACGACGATCAGGTCGGCCAACTCATCGCGCATACGCTGCAACAATGCCAGACCGATTTCCTGGTGCGTAATCTCGCGACCCCGGAAACGCAAAGTGATCTTGCACTTGTCGCCGTCTTCCAGGAAGCGCTTGATGTTGCGCACCTTGATGTTGTAGTCGCCATCGTCGGTACCGGGACGGAATTTGACTTCCTTGACCTCGATGACCTTTTGTTTGGACTTGGCTTCCGCCGCCTTCTTCTGCTCTTGGTACTTGAACTTACCGTAATCCATCAATCGGCATACCGGTGGTATGGCGGTGGCGGCAATTTCTACCAAGTCCACATCCAGCTCACCGGCAAGGCGCAAGGCCTCGTTGATGCTCACGACACCGAGCGGTTCGTTGTCGGCGCCGGTCAGGCGGACTTCCGGGGCCATGATTTCCCGGTTCAGGCGGTGTTTACGTTCTTCGCGTTGGCGGCGGTCACGAAATTCAGTAGCGATGGCTCAATCCTTCACAAAACAAGCCCACACAGGGCAACTTCCGCGCAGCGCGCGACAGATCAGCATTATCTTTGGCAAACCTTAGACAAGGGATTTATCGGCTATGTCCTTGGCAATCAGCGCACTGAACGCTTCCAAGGACATGGCTCCGAGGTCTTTACCCCCTCGGGCGCGCACTGCAACGGCACCAGCAGCCATCTCTTTATCGCCTACGACCAAGAGGAAAGGCAGCTTTTGCATTGAATGCTCGCGTATTTTATACGTGATTTTCTCGTTTCTGAGGTCTAAATCGACCCTAAGCCCTTGATTTTGCAGCGTTTTGGCCACTGAACGGGCATATTCGGCCTGCGCATCGGTGATATTGAGCACCGCCAATTGGACGGGCGCCAGCCAGGTCGGCAGCGCGCCAGCGCTCTCTTCGATCAAAATTCCGATAAAGCGTTCCAAGCTACCGACGATGGCGCGGTGCAGCATCACGGGCCGGTGGCGGGCACCGTCTTCGCCCACGTATTCGGCATCCAGACGCTCGGGCATGGAGAAATCCACTTGCATAGTGCCGCATTGCCACTGGCGGCCAATGGCGTCCTTGAGCGTGTATTCGATTTTCGGCCCGTAAAACGCGCCATCACCGGGGGAAATCTCAAATTCGCAGCCCGAGGCGCGCAGGCTTTGCATCAAAGCTTCTTCCGCTTTATCCCAAATGGCGTCGCTTCCAATGCGCTGGGCCGGGCGGGTGGCGACTTTGTAAATGATGTTTTTAAAGCCGAAATCGGTGTACACCTTTTGCAAAAGCGCGGTGTAGTCCACGCATTCCTGCAATATTTGGTCTTCGGTACAAAAAATATGGCCGTCGTCCTGGGTGAAACCGCGCACGCGCATGATGCCGTGCAGGCCGCCCGAAGGCTCGTTGCGGTGGCACTGCCCGAATTCGCCATAGCGCAGCGGCAAGTCGCGGTAGCTCTTGATGCCTTGCTTGAAGATCAGGATGTGGCCGGGACAGTTCATCGGCTTGAGCGCGTAATCGCGCTTTTCCGACTCGGTGGTGAACATGTTTTCGCGGTATTTGTCCCAGTGGCCGGTCTTTTCCCACAGCGTTTTGTCGATGATTTGCGGGCCTTTGACTTCCTGGTAGCCGTTGTCCTGGTAGACCTTGCGCATATATTGCTCAACGCCCTGCCACAGCGTCCAGCCCTTGGGGTGCCAGAAAACCAGACCCGGTGCGTGCTCGTCAATGTGGAACAAATCGAGTTCGCGGCCCAGCTTGCGGTGGTCGCGCTTTTCGGCTTCTTCCAGCATGGTCAGGTGCTGCTGCAAGTCTTCTTTGGTGGCCCAGGCGGTGCCGTAAATGCGTTGCAGCATTTCTTTGGTGTGGTCGCCGCGCCAATAGGCGCCGGCCACTTTCATGAGCTTAAAGTGCTTGAGCTTGCCGGTGCTGGGCACGTGGGGGCCGCGGCACAGGTCTTCAAAACCGCCTTCGCGGTAGAGCGAAACGTCCTCGCCCGCAGGAATGCTGCCAATGATTTCCGCCTTGTAATGCTCGCCCAGGGCCTTGAAATGCGCCACCGCCTCGTCACGCGGCAACACGCGGCGCAGCACGGGCTCGTCCTTGGCGGCCAGCTCGGACATTTTTTTCTCGATAGCGACCAAATCGTCAGGGGTGAAGGGCCGCTCAAACGAAAAATCGTAGAAAAAGCCGTGCTCGATGACAGGGCCTATGGTCACCTGCGCCTGCGGAAACAGTGCCTTGACGGCATAGGCCAACAAATGCGCCGTTGAGTGGCGAATCAGTTCCAGCCCTTCGGCGTCTTTGGCGGTGACGATGGCCAGCTTAGCGTCGGCTTGCATCACAAAGCTGGTGTCTACCAAAGCGCCATCGACTTTGCCGCCCAAAGCGGCCTTGGCCAGGCCGCTCCCAATCGAGGCTGCCACCTCGGCCACGGTGACCGGGCCGGGGAAACTGCGTTGGGAACCATCGGGAAGCGTAATCTGAATCATGGCGGCTTAGTTAGGGCGGTACATCAGCGCCGGCGCGCCAAAGTGGCGCCGCCGCAGGGTGACCTGTTTGAAAGGGGGCGATTTTAATCCCTCGCCCCGGCGCTGGCATAAGATGGCGCGGCCCCTCCAACTGCCCCCTGCTGCCATGCAATTTGACTTTGCCAACCCCTACGGCTCTACGCGCTTGCCGGTCTTTGCGCGCAATATCGTCAGCACCTCGCACCCGTTGGCCGCGCAAGCGGGCTTGCGCATGTACTGGCAAGGCGGCAATGCCGTCGACGCGGCCATCGCCGCTGCCGCTGCCCTGACGATTACCGAGCCGGTGAGCAACGGCCTGGGTTCGGATGCGTTTTGCATTCTGTGGGACGGCAAGGAGCTGCACGGCCTGAATGCCTCGGGCCATGCCCCCGCAGCCTGGACGCCGGCTTACTTCCACGGCAAATACGGCGCGCACCAGGCCAACCCGCCCAAGCGGGGCATGGACGCTGTAACAGTTCCGGGCGCCGTCGCAAGTTGGGCGGCGCTGAGCCAGCGCTTTGGCAAACTGCCTTTTGCCGACCTGATGCAACCAGCTATCGATATCGCCGAGCGCGGCTACCTGCTGCCCGTGGTGGTGCAGCAAAAGTGGGCCGCAGCGGCCGCGGAGTTGCACAGCCAGCCCGGTTTTGCCGCGCACTTTATGCCGCGCGGGCGGGCGCCGGGCGTTGGCGAGCTTTTTCAATTCCCGGCGGCAGCGCGCGGTTTGCGTGCTATCGCCCAAAGTGGTGGCGAGGCTTTTTACCGGGGCGAAATCGCCCAAGCGCTGGAGCGGTTTTCAGACAGCCACGGCGGCAGCTTGCGCGCCTCGGACCTGGCGGCCTACCAGCCCGAGTGGGTCAAGCCGTTGGCGCAAAACTACCGGGGCTACACGCTGCATGAGATTCCGCCCAACGGCCAAGGCATCGCCGCGCTGATCGCCCTGGGGATTTTGGGGCACTTTGACATGGCGGGCCTGGCTCGCGACGGCGTGGACTCGCAGCATGTGCAGATCGAGGCCATGAAGCTGGCTTTTGCCGACGTCTACCGCTACATCGCCGACCCGCGCAGCATGCAAGTGCAGACCGAGCAACTGCTCGATCCGCAGTATCTGGCCCAACGCGCCCGGCTGATAAACCTGCACCAAGCGCAGGATTTTGGCGCTGGCAACCCGGTCAAGGGCGGCACGGTGTACCTGACTGCAGCCGATGAAAGCGGCATGATGGTCAGCTTTATCCAGAGCAATTACATGGGTTTTGGTTCGGGCTGCGTGGAGCCGCAGTTTGGCATCAGCCTGCAAAACCGGGGGCATGGCTTTAGCACGCAGGCCAACGCAGCCAACACCGCCAACTTGGTAGCGCCGGGCAAAAAACCGTTTCACACCATCATCCCCGCCTTCCTAACACAGGACGGCCAACCGGTGATGAGCTTTGGCGTGATGGGCGCCAATATGCAACCGCAAGGCCATATGCAAACCCTGGTGCGCATGCTGGACTACGGCCAAAACCCCCAAGCCGCTTGCGACGCTCCGCGCTGGCGCTTCAACGCCGGCCTGGCCATCAACGTGGAGTCGGGCATGGACCCGGCCACCGTGCAAGGTCTGGCCGCACGCGGACACCAAATGGAAGTGATCAATGACAGTTACCAGGATTTCGGCGCAGGTCAATTCATCTGGCGTGCTGGCGATCCGGCCACCGAGGGCTATATCGCGGCCAGTGATGCGCGGCGCGATGGGCTGGTGGCGGGGATGTGACCCCGATAGAAGTAAAAATTTTCATCGGTCCATAAAAAAGGGCAGGCACTTTCGCACCCGCCCTCCTTTCTGATCGCGACCACCCAAGCCGCGAACGGCCCGGTGCGGATCAGCGCTTTAGTGGAACTGCTCTTCTTCAGTCGATCCAGTCAGCGCCGTCACGCTGGAGCGGCCGCCTTGGATAACGGTGGTGATTTCGTCAAAGTAGCCAGTGCCCACTTCTTGCTGGTGCGACACAAAGCTGTAGCCACGCTCGCGGGCGGCGAACTCGGGCTCTTGCACTTTTTCCACGTAGGCGGTCATGCCGCGCTTGACGTAGTCCTGGGCCAGGTCAAACATGTGGTACCACATATTGTGGATACCGGCTAGCGTGATGAACTGGTACTTGTAGCCCATGGCGCCTAGCTCGCGCTGGAATTTGGCGATGGTTGCGTCGTCCAGGTTTTTCTTCCAGTTAAAGGACGGCGAGCAGTTGTAGGCCAGCATCTTGCCGGGGTGCTTGGCGTGCACGGCCTCGGCGTATTTGCGGGCAAACTCCAAATCGGGCGTGCCGGTTTCGCACCACACCAGGTCGGCGTATTCGGCATAAGCGATAGAGCGGGCCACGGCCTGGTCCATGCCTTTGCGGGTTTTGTAAAAACCTTCGGCGGTGCGCTCGCCGGTCAGGAAGGGCTGATCGATGGGGTCAAAGTCGCTGGTCACCAGATCAGCGGCTTCGGCATCGGTGCGGGCGATCACCAAAGTGGGTACGCCATACACGTCGGCAGCCATACGGGCTGCGATCAGCTTTTGCACTGCTTCGGTGGTGGGCACCAAGACCTTGCCGCCCATGTGACCGCATTTTTTGACCGAGGCAAGCTGGTCTTCAAAGTGCACGCCGCCCGCGCCCGAGCGGATCATGGCTTTCATGAGTTCGTAGGCATTGAGCACACCGCCAAAGCCGGCTTCGGCATCGGCCACGATGGGCGCGTGGTAGTCGATATAGCCTTTGTCGCCGGGGCCTACGCCTTTGGACCATTGGATTTCGTCGGCACGGGTGAAGGAGTTATTGATGCGCTCCACCACTTTAGGCACCGAGTCCACAGGGTACAAAGACTGGTCGGGGTACATGGCCGAGTATTCGTTGTTGTCAGCGGCCACTTGCCAGCCGGACAGGTAAATGGCTTTTACGCCGGCTTTGACTTGCTGCATGGCCTGGCCGCCGGTCAGCGCGCCAAGGCAGTTCACATAGGGCTCGTTGTGGAGCAGGTCCCACAGCTTATCGGCACCACGGCGGGCCAAGGTGTGCTCCACCTGGAAGGAGCCACGCAAGCGCACCACATCAGCGGCCGAATAGCCGCGCTTGATGCCTTTCCAGCGGGGGTTGGTGGCCCATTCTTTTTCCAGTTGGGCGATTTGTTGTTCGCGGCTGAGTTGTTCGGTGAGAGATTGCGGCATAAAAACTCCTGTTTGGTTAATCGGTGCACCGGCGGGGCTCGGTTGCGTGGTGCAGTGCCGCAATTCTAGGTCTTATATAAGACACAAGAACAATCTTATGTCTTATATAAGATTAAAATTTTTTCTATTTGAATCAATAGCTTATATATTTCATTCCACAATGAAATTTCTAAATTTCTCAATATGAAAAAAAATGAAGGGAAATTTGGCAGCAATATTTCATATTGCAAAACGAAACCGCGAGGCGTAAAAAAGGCACGCGGCCCTTGCGGACGGCGTGCCTCGGTGGGGCGCAGCGGGTTCAGGCCAGCGCGTGGGCCAAGATATCCAAGCCTTCGGCAAACACCGCGTCCTCAATCGTGAGCGGGAACAGGAAGCGCACCACATTGCCATAGACACCGCAGGTGAGCAACAAAAGTCCTTTTTGCAGGGCCGCTTGCTGCACCTGCTTGGCCTTGTCGGCGTCGGGCGCGCCGGTGGCAGGGTTCACAAAGTCGCAGGCCACCATGGCGCCTAGGGCGCGCACGTCGCCGATGGCAGGATTCTTGGCCTTGGCCTGGTTCAGGTGGGCGACCAGGCGCTCACCGAGCAACTGCGCGCGCTCGGGCAGTTTTTCCTCGGCCATGACGTCGAGCACCGCATGCGCCGCTGCAATCGCCAGGGGGTGGCCGGCATAGGTGCCGCCCAGGCCGCCGGGGTTGGGCGCGTCCATGATGGCCGTGCGGCCCACCACAGCCGACAAAGTAGTGCCGCCCGCCATGCTTTTGGCCAGCGTCATGATGTCGGGCGAAACACCGTAGTGCTCCATGGCGAACATCTTGCCCGTGCGGGCAAAGCCCGTCTGCACCTCGTCGGCGATGAGCACAATGCCATGCTCGTCGCACAAGGCGCGCAGCCACTGCACGGCTTTGGCTTGGATGGGGTTGAAACCGCCCTCCCCTTGCACCGGCTCGAAAATAATGGCTGCCACGCGGCTGGGCTCAATGTCGCATTTAAAGAGTTGTTCGACCGCCTTTTGCGTCTCCTCCAAGCTGGCGCAGTGGCAAGGGAAAGGCGCGTGGTAAATCTCAGGGGCGAAGGGGCCAAAGCCCGCTTTGTACGGCTGCACCTTGCCCGTCAGCGCCACCGCGAACATGCTGCGCCCGTGAAAAGCACCGCCAAAGGCAATCACGCCACTGCGTTTGGTGTAGGCGCGGGCAATTTTGATGGCGTTTTCCACGGCTTCGGCGCCGGTAGAGAAAAAAGCAGTTTTGGTGGGGCCGTCAATCGGCACGATGCCGTTGATGCGCTCGGCCAAGGACACGTATTCCGCATAGGGCACGACCTGGTAACAGGTGTGGGTAAACCGCTGCAACTGTGCGGCGATGGCCGCCTGGATTTTGGGATGCACGTGGCCGGTGTTCAGCACCGCGATGCCGCCAGCAAAGTCGATGAAGCGGCGGCCCTCGATGTCCCAAAACTCGGCGTTTTTGGCGTGGTCTATGAAGAAATCACCCATCACCGCCACGCCGCGCGGCGTAGCGGCCAGGCGTCGGGCGTGCCAATCGGCGTTGGTACCGGGGGCGACAGCGGCGGCTTCGGGTTTGAGATTGGCGTTCATACAGGGCTCCATTTCCTATTGGCAAACACGGTCAAAACAACAGCGCCATTGTGCCTTGTCCGCCCGGGCGCAGGGGCCAGCCCGCGCTGCGCACGCAGCCGCCCTTTAGTGGCCGTGGGCCAGGTGGCTGACCAGCATGACCAAGCCTATGCCGCCCAGCAGCCAGGCAATTTGGGTGGCCGTCTCGCGCGCTTGCAGACGCTTTTGCAGCTGCGGAATCAGATCGGCCAGGGCCACATAGATAAAGCTGCTCGATGCGACCACCAGGAAATAAGGCAAATAGTCCTGCAACTGGTCCACCAGCCAATAGCCCAGCACGCCGCCCAAAGCAGTGACCGAGCCGGCGATGGACACCTTGACCAAGGCCGCCCGCCGGTCGGTGGCCGTGGCACGCAGCACGATCAGGTCGCCCATGTGGTGCGGCACCTCATGGGCCAACACGGCAATGGAGGCGATCACACCCAGGCGCACATCGGCCATAAAGGCCGATGCAATCAGCACCCCGTCGCCAAAGCAATGCACGCTGTCGCCGGCCAGCACCGCCCAGCCGCCGCTGGCGTGGTCGTGGGCATGCTGGTGGTCGTGGTCGTGGTCGTGGTGATCCTGGTGCCCGTGGGCATGCGCACCGTGCTCGTGCCCGTGGTGCCACAGCTCGGCCTTGTCCAGCAAAAAGAAGAACACCAGGCCCACCAGCAAGGTAAAAAACAGGTCGTGCACGTCTGCGTCGCTCTCAAAGGCCTCGGGCAGCAAATGCATAAACGCGGTGGCCAGCAAAGCGCCTGCGGCCAGGCTGAGCATATGCTGCGTGTAGCGCGCCAGCAAGCCAAAGCTCAGCGCTGCGGCCACCCAGACGCTGCCGATACCGGCGCCCAGTGTGCCCAGCACGATCGCGAGCAAAGTTACATCCATAGTGACAGTCATTCCAAGCCTTTCGGGGCGGCTATTGTGCCCCAGCCCCCAGGAGCGGCTGGAGCGCGCGCCAGATCAGTGCGCCTGATCCCAGTTGGCGCCCACGCCCACCTCGGCCAGCAAAGGCACCTTGAGCGCGGCCACGCCGGCCATGATGCGCGGGATTTCGCTGCGCAGCCAGTCCACCTCGTGCTGCGGCACCTCAAAGACCAGCTCGTCGTGCACCTGCATGATCATGCGCGTGCCGTGCTGGCCCGCGTCCAGCGCGCGCTGGACCTGCACCATGCTCAGCTTGATCAGGTCGGCGGCAGTGCCCTGCATGGGCGCGTTGATGGCCGCCCGCTCGGCGCCCGCCCGGCGCTGGCCGTTGGGCGAGTTGATTTCGGGCAGGTACAGGCGCCGCCCGAACACCGTCTGCACAAAGCCCTGGGCCTTGGCCTGGGCGCGGGTGTCGTCCATATAGCGTTTGACGCCGGCAAAGCGGGCAAAGTAGCGCTCGATGTAGTTTTTGGCCGCCGTGTTGTCGATGCCCAAATTGCGCGCCAAGCCGTAGGCGCTCATGCCGTAAATCAAGCCGAAGTTGATCACCTTGGCATAGCGCCGCTGCTCGCTGCTGACCTGGTCTAGCGCCAGCCCGAACACTTCGGCCGCCGTGGCCCGGTGCACGTCCAGCCCCTGGTGAAAGGCGTGCAGCAGCGCCTCGTCGCCGCTGATATGGGCCATGATGCGCAGCTCAATCTGGCTGTAATCAGCGCTGGCAATCACACTGCCTGCGGGTGCCACAAAGGCCTCGCGCACGCGCCGCCCCTCGGGCGTGCGGATAGGAATGTTTTGCAGATTGGGGTCGTTGCTGGACAAACGCCCCGTGACCGCCACCGCCTGCGCGTAGTGGGTATGCACGCGCCCGGTCGATGGCAGGGCCAATTGCGCGAGTTTGTCGGTGTAAGTGCCCTTGAGCTTGGCCAGGCCCCGGTGCTCCAAAATTTTGGCGGGCAAGGGAAAGTCTTCGGCCAGTTTTTCAAGCACTTCTTCGTCGGTGCTGGGCGCGCCGGTGGCGGTTTTCTTGACCACAGGCAGACCCAGTTTGCCAAAAAATATCTCACCAATTTGCTTGGGGCTGCTCAGGTTAAAAGGCTGGCCGGCCAGGGCGTGGGCCTCGGTCTCGAGCTCCACAATGCGGGCGCCCAAAGCCTGGCTTTGCGCGGCCAGCGTGGGCGCATCAATCAGCACGCCGTTGCGCTCGATGCGGTACAGCGCCTCGCTGCTGTCGATTTCCAGCTGGTAAACAAAGGCCAAACCCGCATCGGCCTGTACCCGGGGCCAAAGCGCCTGGTGCACTTCGAGCGTCATATCGGCGTCTTCGCAGGCGTACTGGGTGGCGCGGGCGATATCGACCTGGTCAAAACCGATTTGGTGCGCGCCCTTGCCGCACACGTCTTCAAAGCTGAGCCCGCTGCGGCCCAGGTGGCGCTCAGCCAGACTCTCCAGACTGTGCGGCTTGTGTACCTCGACCACATAGCTTTGCAGCATGGTGTCGTGCACATAACCACGCACCTCGATGCCGTGGTTGGCAAACACATGGCGGTCGTATTTGACGTGTTGGCCCAGCTTGGCCCGCAGCGGGTTTTCCAGCCAGGGCCGGAGCAGCTCCAACACTTCCTGGCGCGGCAGTTGCGCCGGCGCATCCGGGTAGTTGTGCGCCAGCGGAATATAAGCAGCCACACCCACTTGCACACTCAGGCTGATGCCCACGATCTGCGCGCGCATGGCGTCCAGCGAGGTGGTTTCGGTGTCGATCGAGACCAAGTCGGCCGCGTCCAGGCGCGCGAGCCACGCGTCCAGCGCGGCGCGGTCCAGCACGGTCTCGTACTGCGTGGGGCGGGCCAGCAAGGCTGGTGCGGCGTCTTCGGCAACCGCGCCGCTAGTACGGGAAGGCACATGGGTCTCGCCAAACAAGTCCATCGCCCCACCGCCCTGGCTGGCCGCTTTGTCCATCTGCGCGGCCACGGTCGTGGCCAGCCCCTTGAAACCATGGCTTTGGTAGAAGGCCAGCAAAGCCGGCAAATCTGGCTCGCCGCAGCGCAAATCCGAGAAATCGGGCAGCGCGGGCAACCAGGACTGCAAATCACAGTCGGTCTTGATACGCAGCAATTCCCGCGCCGTGGGCAGCCACTCCAAAGCGCCGCGCAAGTTGTCGCCGGCCACGCCCTTGATGGACGCGGCGTTGTCGATCACACCTTGCAAATTGCCAAATTCCTGCAGCCATTTGACGGCGGTCTTGGGGCCCACTTTGCTCACGCCAGGCACGTTGTCTACCGTGTCACCGACCAGGTTTTGGTAGTCCAGCATCAGGCTGGCAGGGACGCCAAACTCTTCCAAGACGCCGGCTAGGTCGCGCCGCTTGCCGTTCATGGTGTCAATAATGGTGATGCGCTCGTTGACCAGTTGGGCCAAATCCTTGTCGCCGCTGCTGACGATCACTTCCATGCCCCGGGCGGCGGCCAGCACGGCCAAGGTGCCAATCACGTCATCGGCTTCCACGCCGGGCACGTCCAGCACTTTCATGCCTTGCAGGCGCACCATGGCGTGGATCGGCTCGATCTGGGCACGCAAATCGTCGGGCATGGGCGCGCGCTGGGCTTTGTACTGGGGGTAAATCGCATCGCGGAACGTGGGGCCTTTGGCGTCAAAAACGCAGGCCACATAGGCGGCAGGTACCTCTTTGCGCAGCGACTGCATCATATTGACCATGCCGCGCAGCGCCCCGGTCGGGCGGCTCTGCGGGTCACCGGGCACGGCCCGTAGATCGGGCATGGCGTGAAATGCACGGTACAGATAGCTCGATCCGTCAATCAGCAGCAAAGTGGGCGCGGGGGAGGAAGAAGTGGCTTGCATGCACGCATTTTGCCTGCCCAGCCGGACCAAAACCGCCCTCTACAATGCGCTGCGGCGCAGCACGCGGTTCGCACCCCCATTCACACAGGTTTACCCCATGGCGGTTTACACCCAAGTTTCTTTCGACCAGGCCGACGCCTTTTTTCAACACCTCGGCCTGGGCCCGCTGACCCGACTGCAAGGCTGCGCCGGCGGCATCGAAAACACCAATTACTTCGCCGACACCGCCACCGACCGCTATGTGCTCACGCTGTTCGAGCGCCTGAGCGCCCAGCAACTGCCCTACTACCTGCGCTTGATGCGCCATTTGGCACAACAATGCATTCCCGTGCCCGACCCGGCCGCCGACGCCAACGGTAATTTGCTGCACAGTTTGCAAGGCAAACCGGCCTGCGTGGTCAGCCTGTTGGCCGGTAAAAGCGAGTTGCAACCCGGCCCGCAGCACTGCGCCCAGGTAGGCGCCATGCTGGCGCGCATGCACTTGGCCGGGCGCAGCTACGAGCTGCAGCAGGCCAATTTGCGTGGCCTGGCCTGGTGGAATGCCACCGTGCCCGAAGTGCTGCCCCATATCAGCGCAGAGCAGGCCGCGCTGTTGCAAAGCGAGCTGGCCGCGCAAAACGCCCTGAGCGCCACCGCAGACTATGCCGCTTTGCCGCGCGGCCCCATCCACGCCGACCTGTTCCGCGACAACGTGATGTTTGCCAGCGACGGCGACGGCCCGGCCCAGCTGACCGGCTTTTTTGACTTCTACTTTGCTGGCAACGATGCCTGGGTGTTTGATATCGCCGTATGCCTGAACGACTGGTGCGTCGAGACCGCCAGCGGCGCGCCCGATGCCGCCCGCAGCGCGGCATTTATGCAGGCCTACAGAGCAGTGCGCCCCTTGGAAGCGCCAGAACAGGCCGTGTTTGGCGCCATGCTGAGGGCGGCGGCGCTGCGCTTTTGGCTCTCGCGGCTGTGGGACTTTTACCTGCCACGCCAAGCGGCCATGCTCAAGGCCCACGACCCCGCGCCCTTTGAGCGCATACTGCGCCAGCGTATCGCCCAAGCGCACACCCCTGCCCCATGAAACTCAACCTCATTCCTGCCCGCCATGGCGCCCTCTGGGTCAAGCTGGGCATTCGCACGTTTTTGCGCCAGCCACTGGCGCTGTCGGGCTTGTTCTTTATCTTTATGGCGGTGATGTCGCTCTTGTCCATGGTGCCGCTGGTGGGCAATGTGCTGGCTTTGGCGCTTTTGCCGGGCGCCACCTTGGGCCTGATGGTGGCCACGCAAGAGACGCTCAAAGGCCAGTTCCCCATGCCCGCCGTGCTGCTCAGTGGTTTTCGGGCCGGCCGCACCCAGCTGCGCGCCATGCTGATTTTGGGCTTGTTGTACGCGCTGGGCTTTGTCGGCGTGCTGGGTATTTCGGCGCTGATGGACGGCGGCAAGTTTGCCCAGCTCTACCTGCTGGGAGGCACCGCAGGCGCCGAGGTGCTGCAAGACCCCAAATTTGAAGCCGCCACCCTGGTCGCGCTGGCGCTGTACATGCCGCTGTCCTTGCTGTTTTGGCATGCGCCTGCGCTGGTGTACTGGGATGGCGTGCCACCGGTCAAAAGCCTGTTTTTCAGCTTCGTCGCCTGCACGCGCAATATGGGGGCCTTCACGGTGTACAGCCTGGCTTGGATGCTGGCTTTTATGGTAATTGGCTTTACCGTGGTTTTGTTAGCCAGCCTCACCGGCAGCGAAGACGCTGTGGTGGCCGTGCTTTTCCCCTCGGCCATGCTGATGGCGGCCATGTTTTTCACCTCGATTTACTTCACCTACGCCGAGAGTTTTAGCACTCCGACGGTGCATTTGGCCTAGTGCGTCATGTTTTTGTCATGGCCGTGCGCTAGGCTGTAGCGGCTATGCACAGCCATCCCACCCCAAACCCTGCGAGCCCACCAGAAGGTCGGGCCACTTGGAGGCGCTTAGACGCTATCGCCTCGGCGCTGGCGCTATGGGCCGTGGCCTGCGCGCTGGGCGCTGGCATCTTGACCGCTGCACCCGCGCGTGCACAGACCCCAGAACCCACACCGCCTTTGGCCCTGCCCTGGCGCGATTTCTTCCAAAGCCCCATCGGCCCCCAGGGCCTGGTCGTGAGTGACAAGCTGCGCCAAGCCCAGGGCCAACAAGTACGTGTCAGCGGCTATATGGTGCAACAAGAAAGCGGCAAGCCAGGTCAGTTCTTGCTCACACCCCGCCCGGTGCTGATGAGCCAACACGCCGATGGCGAGGCCGACGATTTACCCCCAGCCACTGTATTGGTCACCTTGGCGCCCGAGCAACAGGACCGCATGGTGGCGTACACGCGTGGGGTGATGGACGTGGTCGGCGTGTTGGACGTGGGGCGCCATGAAGGCGCCGATGGCCGCGTCTCCTGGGTGCGCCTGCAGCTGCCCGCCGACAGCACCCGCGCCATGAATGGCCTGGAATACCTCACCTACCGCCATAGCCTGCAGCACCCGCATTGAGGCTGCGCCAATTACCCGCCGAACACGCCCCACCCACCCACTCTTGGATGTATGCCATGAACACCTCACAAACCTTCCCCCAACGCAGCGGGCTTGCCTTGATTGCCAGTCTCTTGGCACTCTCGGTGCAGGCCGCACCCACGGTCACGCGCCTTACACCGCCTAGCGAATTGTTTAGCAGCGGCCAGGCTGCGCCGGTCATTGCCCGCTTCCTGCCCGGCCAGCGTTTTGATTTGCAGGCGACCGTGCGACCCGATGCCGCGGACAAACAAATCGTTAGCGCCAGCTTTACCTTGGACGGCAAGCCTATCGCCGCCCCCGTGGCCCTTAAAAACTGCGAGACCTATTGCCTCAAAGGCCTGCCAGCCAATGCTGCGCTGGCCACGGTACGCGCTTTCAGCGTCGATGCGCCCGGCCTGCACACGGTGCGGATCAGCGCCACCCAAAGCGACGGGCAAACCGTTAGCGCCCAAGGTAATTTTGAAGTCGTCGCACTCGCCCCTGGTGGGCAAAAGGTGAAAAACATCATTATTTTGCTGGGCGACGGTATGGGCGCCGCCCAGCGCACGGCCGCGCGCATCGTCGCGGGCGGCTACGCCCAGGGCAAAGTGATCACGCCCCTAGCGATGGACAGCTTTCCGGTCACCGGCATGGTCAAAACGGCCTCGCTCAACTCCATCGTCACCGACTCGGCGCCAGGCATGACGGCCTATGTCTCGGGCAACAAAAACAACAACAATGAAGAAGGTGTTTTCCCTGACGACACCACCGACCCGTTTGATAACCCGCGCATCGAGTACCTGAGCGAATACCTGCATCGCACCCAAGGCAAAGCACTCGGCCTGGTCACCACCGCCGATGTGTTTGACGCCACGCCCGCCGGCAACGCCGTGCACACCAGCAGCCGGGGTGCAGGCACCGGCATCGTGGACCAGTTCTTGGACGATCGGGGCCTGACCGGACTGTCCGTACTGATGGGCGGCGGACGCAAATGGTTTTTGCCCGCCTCCACGCCCGGTTCGGCGCGCGGCGACCGCACCGACTACGCTTTTTCTGGCACCGAGGCACACACCGCCGAGATCGTCAAGCGCTGGGGCGCCGCCCCGGGCAGCCTGGACAAAGACCGCAATCTTTTGGCTGACTTTCAGGCCGCAGGCTTTGCCTACACGCCCGACAAGACGGCGCTAGAGAGCATCAACCCAGCCACAACCGAGCGCCTGCTAGGCCTGTTTGCCCTCTCTAACATGAATGTGGCGCTCGACAAAATCGACGGTCGACGGGCCAAAGCCCAGGGGCAAAGCGGCCGGGTGGTGGACGACTACGGCTTTCCCGACCAGCCCATGCTCGACGAGATGGCAGCCAAAGCGCTGGCAGTGCTGGACCGCCAGAAAAACGGCTTTGTGCTGATGATTGAAGGCGCCTCCATCGACAAGCAGGCGCACGCCATGGACACGGAGCGCTGGATGCTTGACACCCTCGAATTTGACCGCGCCGTGGCGCTGGCCAAAGCCTACGCCCAGAGCCGCTCGGACACGCTGGTCATTGTGACCGCCGACCATGAGTGCGCAGGCGTGGCACTCATTGGCGGCTCGCGCGTCAGCGATGCGCGCCTGCAGGCCCTGGTGCGCGAAGGCGGCGGCACTGCCTTGCGCAATGAGGTAGTAGGCGTCTACGAACAAGCCGGCTTTCCCAAATACAAAATTGCCGCCGACGGCTACCCCCAAACCACCGATATCGACAACCGCATGCTGGTGGGCTATGGCTCCAACGCGGACCGCATGGAAGACTTTCGCACCAACGAATTGCCCTTGCGGGACGGCTCGCATCCTTTTGTCAAGCAAGCGCCTTTGTCCACTTACCCGGCGGGCCCCATGGCGCGCGACCTGGAAGGCAAGAACATGATTACCGGCCAGGTGCCCGGTGACAGTGCCACCCATACTGCCACGGACATTCCCCTGTCGGCCTTTGGGCCTGGCGCCTATAGCTTTACCGGCGTGATCGACAACACGGACGTGTTTTTCAAACTGGCCCAGGCCGCCACACGGGGCGTTGTGCTGCCGCCAGGTATGGTGGCCGCGCCAGTGCGGACGCCCAAAAAGCCGTAAAAGCGCTGCGGTACAGCCGCTGGAGGCACCAAGGGGCGCTCTTGATGGCGCTCTGGTGCGGCGTCGGGCCTTGACCTGCGTCAGCTAAGCGTCAGCGCCGGGGCGCGGTCGGCAAACTAAAATCCGGCCCAGGCGCAGCGACGGCAGATTGCGCCCGCCCTTGCATTTGCGCAAGCGGCAGCCCCGAAAAGGACAAAGACATGCAAGCGCTCGCGTTGGAATCGGCCACTCTGGCAAAGGGACGAAACGCCCTTGGCGCCCTCTTGTGCTGGCTGCTGCTCGCGGCCAGCCTGGGGGCTTCGGTGGCCAGCGCCCAAACCGTCAAACCGCTGCAAATTTGGCCCACCATCCCCTTTGTGCGCGGCAAAGACCTGTGCCAATACCAAGAGTCTTACGCCAAGAACAAAAACGAGCAGTCCCAAGCCATGCTGCAAAACGTGGTCTCGCTGATCCGCGAGGGCGCTAAAGAGGCGGTGGCCTTTGGCATCGTGCAGGCCATGGACGACATGGAAAACGCCAACCGCGCCCAGGCCGTCGCCGGTTTGGGCATGGACGTGCTACTTGAGGGCAGCTTCAAGGCCAATTTGGACGCCTATTACCGCGATATGCAGCCGGCCCAGCGCCGCGTCGGCTTTTTCAACCCCATGCCCTTGACCCAGCTGGTGCGCGGCCTGCGCGAGCAAAAGCGCCAGGGCTATCTGGATGACAAGCTGGTGCGCGATTTATATGGCATTTTTTGGGGCACCTATTCCTTCGCCCAGGACTGCAACGGCCAGGTGCTGGTCACCATGCACTTAGAGGGCAAAGACGGCTCAACCTATAACTTCCAAGGCCAGGGCCTGCCGCAGTCGGTGATGCAAAACATCGCCGGCCAGGTGTTTGAGTATTTCCAGAAAACCAAATTCCCCTCCAAAATCAATCTGGGGGGCAGCACCTTGGAGCTGGTCGGTACGCCCAGCGCGCCCATTGCCCATACACCCGACTCCGCATCGGCCGAGCGCGCCTGCAAAAAGCTCAATGCGCGCTTGCCGTCCGTCGAAGAGCTGGAGTTTTTGGCCGCCATGGGCGACTGGAACGGCGGTGTGAGTTTGCGCAGCGACCTGTGGGCGCTGCAAGGCGGCATGGTCTACGCACCTGACCTACGCAACCCCTCGCCGGTGCGTACTGCCGAAGAAGTGCGCGGGCCGGATCTGCACTTTTACTGCGTGCGGGGCGGATAGCGCGCCACGACGCGGGGTACCGGCCGCGTCTCAGTGCGGTTCGTGCTGCAGTTGGCAAGCCATGCAATGGGCTGTCTCGGGCATGGCATCCAAACGCGCTTCCATGATGTCGGCGCCGCAATCGGTACAAACCCCATAGCTGCCATCGTGCAAGCGCTTGAGGGCGGCTTCCACCTCGTGCAGGCGGGCGGTTTCGCGCTCGCCCAGGCCAAAGTCCAAGTCGCGCTGGGTGATGCTTTGGGCGTGCGAGTCGCCCGGGCCGGGCAGGTTTTCGCTGGCCACCTCAGCACGGCTGCGCAGGCCGCCGCGCTGCTCAGAAATGAGACGCATCAAATCGGCCAGCATATTTTCCAAGCGCTCTAAATGGACGTGGCTGTGGTGGCGCTGTAAGGTGGAGTTGTTTTGGGACATGGGCCGATCATGCGCCCGCGCAGCAGCAAAGCCTTGATTTGTATCAAGAAAAGGGGCCACAGCCCTGGGTGTTCACTCCACCGGCGTTAACTTCGCCACACTGAGGGCCAGCCACTTGGTGCCGTGGCGCGGAAAGCTGATTTGGGCGCGGGCGTCGGCGCCCTCGCCTTCGAGCGTCAGCACCTTGCCTTCGCCAAATTTGTTGTGGAACACTTGCAAGCCCACGCGCAGGCCATGACTGGCCTCGGATTTGCGGGCTACCGGCGGGCCGGCGTTATAGCTTTCGGTGCGGGGGCTCGCTGCTGGCGGCGTCCAGGCGCTGCTGCCCGTGCCTTGCCAGGGGCTGCGCGGCGGCGGCCGCTTGGGGGTAAGGAACTTGAGGCCGCCTTCGGGCAGCTCGTCAAAAAAGCGGCTTTTCAGGTTGTAGCGCGTCTGGCCATGCAGCATGCGGGTTTGCGAATGGCTCAGGTACAGCCGATCGCGCGCGCGGGTAATGGCCACGTACATCAGGCGGCGCTCTTCTTCCAGGCCGTCGCGGTCGCTCATGGCGTTTTCGTGCGGGAAGAGGCCCTCCTCCATGCCGGTGATGAAAACACAATCGAACTCCAGGCCTTTGGCCGAGTGCACGGTCATGAGCTGCACCGCGTCTTGCCCGGCCTGGGCCATGTTGTCGCCAGCTTCCAGGGCGGCGTGGGTTAAGAAAGCGGTCAGCGGCGACAGCGTCTCGCCGGTATCGCCAAATTCGCTGTCGGCAGGGGCGGGCTCCATGGCCAGCGCCGGGCCATCAGCGCCATCAGCGCCCCCTGCGGCTTGTGCCGCGCTGCGCGCCGCCTCCTGGCGGCCAAAGCCTTCTAAGCGTACAAAGCTTTCGGCGGCGTTGACCAGTTCTTCCAAGTTTTCGACGCGGTCCTCGCCCTCGCGGTCTTGGCGGTAGTGGGCTAGCAGGCCACTTTCTTCGAGCATGGTGGCCACGATGTCGCGCAGCCCGCTGGCGGCAGTTTGCTCGCGCAGCACGTCGATTTTGGCGACAAAGGCCGAAATCAGGGCGCCAGGCCGGCCTTTGAGGGCGCTGACGGCATCATGCAGCGAGCAGCCTAGCTCTTTGGCGATGTCTTGCAATTGCTCCAGGCTGCGCGCACCGATACCGCGGGCCGGAAAGTTGACCACGCGCATAAAGCTTGTGTCGTCGTGCGGGTTGGACACGAGGCGCAAATAGGCCAGCGCATGCTTGATCTCGGCACGCTCGAAAAAGCGCAATCCGCCATACACCCGGTAGGCGATACCGGCGTTGAACAGCGCCGTCTCGATGACCCGGCTTTGGGCATTGCTGCGGTACAGCACGGCAATTTCCGACTGCGGGTAGCCTTCGCCCAGGCCGGGTTTGCCCGACTCCATCAGGTAGCGCATCTCCGAGACCATCCACTGAGCTTCCTCAAAGTCGCTAGGCGCCTCGTAGACGCGCACGGCCTCGCCCGGCCCTTGGTCGGTACGCAGGTTTTTACCCAGGCGCCGGCTGTTGTGGCTGATCAGTGCATTGGCCGCGTCCAGAATGTGGCTGTGGCTGCGGTAGTTTTGCTCCAGCTTGATCTGGTGCTCGACCGCAAATTCGCGCACAAAGTCGGCCATATTGCCCACGCGCGCGCCCCGAAAGGCGTAAATGCTCTGGTCGTCATCGCCTACGGCTAGCACCGCGCCGCCCTGCCCGGCAGCTCCATCGGCGCCGTCTTGCTTGCCCGCCAGCATCTTGATCCAGGCGTACTGCAGCTTGTTGGTGTCCTGAAACTCATCAATCAGGATGTGGCGAAAACGCCATTGGTAATGCTCGCGAATGGCCGGGTGGTCGCGCAGCACTTCGTAACTGCGCAGCATCAGCTCGCCAAAATCGACCACGCCTTCGCGCTGGCATTGCTCTTCATAGAGCTGGTAAAGCTCAGCCTTGCGCCGGGTGTCACTGTCACGCACCGGCACGTCTTGGGGACGCAGGCCTTCTTCTTTGCAGCTGGAAATAAACCAGCTCAGTTGCTTGGGCGGGAAGCGGTCCTCATCGACGCCCAATTGCTTACACAGGCGCTTGACGGCGCTTAGTTGGTCCTGGGTGTCCAGAATCTGAAAGGTCTGGGGCAAGGCGGCGGTTTTGAAATGGGCGCGCAAAAAGCGGTTGCACAAGCCATGGAAGGTGCCTATCCACATGCCGCGCACCGAAATGGGCAGCATGGCCGAGAGGCGGGCCACCATTTCCTTGGCGGCTTTATTGGTAAAGGTGACCGCCAAAATGCCGCCGGGGGTGACGTGCCCCTCCTGCAAAAGCCAGGCGATGCGGGTCGTCAGAACCCGGGTCTTGCCCGAGCCGGCACCGGCCAGAATCAGCGCGTGCTCGGCCGGCAGGGTGACGGCAGCGCGCTGCTCGGGGTTGAGGCTATCAAGCAAGGGGGAGGACGTCAGGGTGGGCGAAAACATGCCCGATTGTAGAAAGCTGCCACTGTCAGGCTCTGTGCGTAAAATCAATCACCGGGCCCAAGCATTTGGCGTCCGGTATTTTTTTGCCGGAACCAATCCAAGCGCCCATGTGTTTATTGCAACTTTTGGAGCTTGGGACATGGATATTTTTGACTACGACAACATCTTGCTGCTTCCGCGCAAATGCCGCGTGGAAAGTCGCTCGGAATGCGATACCAGCGTAGAACTAGGCGGCCGCAGTTTTCGGATGCCGGTGGTACCGGCCAATATGAAAACCGTGGTGGACGAGTCCATATGCGTCTGGCTGGCGCAAAACGGCTACTTCTATGTGATGCACCGCTTTGACCTGGACAATGTGCAGTTCATCCAGGACATGCGCGCCAAAGGCCTGTACGCCTCGATTTCCCTGGGTGTCAAAGCGGCCGATTACCAGACCGTTGATCGCCTGCGCACCCTGGGCCTGGCGCCGGAGTACATCACCATCGACATCGCCCATGGCCATGCCGACAGTGTGAAAAACATGATCAGCTACCTCAAAGAACACCTGCCAAGCAGCTTCATCATTGCCGGCAACGTGGGCACGCCCGAGGCGGTCATCGACCTGGAAAACTGGGGCGCTGATGCGACCAAGGTCGGCATAGGCCCCGGCAAAGTGTGTATCACCAAGCTCAAAACCGGCTTTGGTACCGGCGGCTGGCAACTGAGCGCGCTTAAGTGGTGCGCCCGGGTGGCGACCAAGCCCATCATTGCCGACGGCGGCATCCGCGACCATGGCGATATTGCCAAAAGCATCCGCTTTGGCGCCTCCATGGTGATGATTGGTTCGCTGTTTGCGGGCCACGAAGAGTCGCCCGGCCAAACGGTTGAAGTCGATGGGAAGATGTTTAAAGAGTATTACGGCTCGGCCAGCGACTTCAACAAGGGCGAATACAAACACGTCGAAGGCAAGCGCATCCTGGAGGTCATCAAGGGCCCGCTGCGCAACACGCTGGTGGAGATGGAGCAAGACTTGCAAAGCTCCATCAGCTACGCCGGGGGCAAAAAGCTGATGGATATCCGCAAAGTGAACTATGTGACGCTGGGCGGCGATAACGCCGGCGAGCATTTGTTGATGTAAGGCCGGACCATGCGCGTCGCTTTTTTGGGCCTGGGTTTAATGGGCGTCCCCATGGCCAGCCGCTTGTGCCGGGCGGGCCTGGAGGTGCATGTGTGGAACCGCACCGCTGCCAAAGCCCAAGCGCTGGTAGCGCTGGGCGCTACGGCCCATGCCAAGGCCGCTGACGCGGTGCACGCTGCCGACCTGACCATCACCATGCTCGAGCACGGCGGCATCGTCGAGCTGGTGCTGTTTGAACAAGGCGTAGCGCAGGCCTTACAAAGCGGCAGCTTGGTGATCGACATGTCCTCCATCGCGCCGGCGCAGGCACGCACCCACGCCCAGCGTCTGACGCACTTGGGGCTGCGCTACCTGGATGCGCCTGTCTCCGGCGGCACCTTGGGCGCCGAACAGGGCACGCTGGCCATCATGGCTGGTGGCAGCGAGGCCGATTTGGCCGAGGCACAAATGGTCTTGCAACACCTGGGCAAGTCCACCTTGGTGGGGTCGCATGGCTGCGGACAGCTGGCCAAGTTGGCCAATCAAATGATTGTGGGCATCACCATAGGCGCGGTCGCCGAGGCGCTGCTGCTGTGCGCCAAAGGCGGGGCCGATATGGCCCAAGTCAAGCAGGCGATCACTGGCGGTTTTGCCGACAGCCGCATCTTGCAAGTGCACGGCCAGCGCATGGTGGAGCGCGACTTTGCGCCGCGTGGCCGCATCAGCGTGCAACGCAAAGACATGCATAACGCCTTGGACACGGCGGCCGAACTGGGCTTTGAGGCGCCCGTCACGCAGCTATTGACCCATTTGTACGACCAGGCCGCCGAACACGGCCTGGCCGATCAGGACCAAGCCGCGCTGTTTACCGAGTTGGCCAGGCGCAATGGCCTGGCCTGAAGTGCAAACCGAGCCCTGAGCCGAGGGCACCGAATTAATCAGCGCTGCGGCTCGCGCGCTTTTTTGCGTCGCGTGGCACAAACACTTTGCCACCGTTGGCGGGCTTGGCAAAGCCAGCGGGCTTGCCAAAGGCAGGCTTGCGGGCGACAAAGTCACCACGAGGTGCGAAGTCCTTGCGTGGCGCGCCTGCGCCAGCGTCGGCACGGGGCGCAAAGTCGCGGCGGGGCGCGAAATCACCACGCGGGGCGCCAGCGTCGGCGCGGGGTGCAAAGTCACGGCGCGGCGCAAAGTCACCACGCGGGGCGCCTTGGCCGGCAAAGCGGTCGTTAAAGCCGCCTTTGCGCTCATAGCTAAAGCCTTCGCGCGGGCCGCCACGGGCGTCACGCCCTTGGCTGTCTGCAAAACCACTGCGACGATCACCACCAAAACCGCCTTCTCGCGGACCGGCAAAGCCGCGGCCAGGGCCGCGCGCGTCGCGTCCACCACCGCCGTTGCGCGAGGCGAAACCGGGGCGCGGTGCTTCAGGAATGCGCTGCTTGGGCTCCAGACCTGCAATCACGTCGGCCTTGATGGGCTGGCGGGTATAGGCCTCGATATCAAAAATTTTGCGACGATCGCGCAACTCGGCAAAGGTAATGGCCAGGCCATCGCGCCCGGCCCGGCCGGTGCGGCCGATGCGGTGGGTGTAGTCCTCGGCCTTCATTGGCAAACCGTAGTTAAACACGTGGGTGATGGTGGGCACGTCAATGCCGCGCGCTGCAACGTCGGTGGCGACCAAAATCTGCACATGGCCTTGGCGCAGCGCCATCAGGCGGCGGTTGCGCAGGCCTTGGCTGAGGGCGCCGTGCAAGGCAACGGCGTCAAAGCCGTCTTGTTGCAGGTCGTTGGCTAGGCCGTCGCACTCGATCTGGGTGCTGGCAAAGACAATGGCTTGGTTAATCGTGGTGTCGCGCAGCCAATGGTCAAGAAGCTTGCGCTTGTGCTGCATGTTGTCCGCCCAAAACAGCATTTGCTTGATGTTGACGTGTTTTTCCTGGGGGTTGTCGATGCTCACGCGCTGGGGTTCGCGCATCACGCGGGCCGCCAGTTGTTGAATACGCGGTGCAAAAGTTGCACTGAACATCATGGTTTGCTTGCGGTCGATGGTCAGCTGGTTGATCTCGGCCAAATCGTCCGAGAAGCCCAAATCGAGCATGCGGTCGGCTTCGTCAACGACCAAAAACTGGACTTGGTCAAGCTTGATCTGCATCGAGCGCTGCAAATCGAGCAGGCGGCCCGGCGTGGCCACCACCAAATTGGCGTTTTGCAACTTGGCAATTTGCAACTGGTAAGGCATGCCGCCCACAATGTTGGCAACGCGCAGACCACGGCAGTGCTGCACCAAATCGATGGCGTCGTGCGCCACTTGCTGGGCCAGTTCGCGGGTGGGGCAAACAATCAGTGCGCCGGGTGTGGGCGCTTTGAAGTTGCGGGGGTTGGTCGGGTCTTTGCGCTTGCTGCGCTTGGGCGGGGCTTCGCCCTTGGCGGCGGCTTGGGCCACGGCCTCTTCATAGGCGAGGCGCTCTTCCTCCTCGGCCTGGGCCATTTGGGCCAATAAGGTATGCAGGACCGGCAGCAAAAATGCCGCGGTCTTACCGCTGCCGGTTTGGCTGGAAACCATCAGGTCAATGTATTTGCCGCTGCCTTTGCCAGCCATTTCGGTGGGCAAAGCCAGCGGAATAACCTTGGTTTGTACCGCCGTAGGCTGGGTGTAGCCCAGGTCGACGCAGGCCTTGACCAACTCGGGCGCAAGCGCCAAGGTCAAAAAGCCATTGGGCAAAGCGGGTTCGGCATCTTGCGCCGGCTCGGCATCGGCGCAAATGGGGGTTTGCGCGTCTAGGAGCTCAGCCGGCGCCGGGGCAAAAGCCACGTGCGCTTCGGATGCAAGGGATTGCGCAGGCGCGAAAGCGCCTGTTTCATTTAGAGAATCAGTCATGTAGTCACTCACACAGCAACGCCGCCTCAAGGGGCGGACGCACCGTCAATGGTTAAAAAACATCAACCATCAAACGGTTACGGCACCGAACGCACCTTGCGTTAGCGGTATCGCTGGGTCTTCTTAACTGGGACCCGGTGAATGAAGGGAGATGTGCAAAGTTCGCTGGCCCCAGGGCTTTTTCCCTGTGCTGCACGATGCGAAGCCCCCTATTATGGCACGGATTGGGGTTTACCCCCATGGCGAGCACCTCAGGCCAGTTTGAGGAAGTGCGTGCGGTAGTGCTCCAACTCGTCAATGGACTCGTGCACATCAGCCAAAGCGGTATGGCGCTGCTGTTTTTTGAAGCTGCTGTAGACCTCAGGGCGCCAGCGCAGGCTCAGCTCTTTGAGGGTGCTCACATCCAGATTGCGATAGTGGAAAAACGCTTCAAGGCGCGGCATATAGGCCACCAAAAAGCGCCGGTCCTGCCCGATCGTATTGCCGCACATTGGCGACGCACCGGCCGGCACGTACTGCGACAAAAAGGCGAGCAAAGCCGTCTCGGCGTCCGCTTCGGTGAGGGTGGATGCGCGTACTTTGTCGATCAGCCCGCTTTTGCCGTGGGTGCCTTTGTTCCAGGCGTCCATGGCGTCAAGCTGGGCGTCGGATTGGTGGATCACGAAGACGGGGCCTTCGGTGCGATGTTCCAGCAGGGGGCCGGTCACGACCACGGCGATTTCGATAATACGGTCCTGCGCGGGGTGCAGGCCGGTCATTTCGCAATCGAGCCAGACCAGGTTTTTGTCAGATTTGACCAGGGGACTTGTAGGTTCTTGCATGCTGTCGATTGTCGCCGATGGCCTAAACTGCGCCCATGAATGACCTTGCCGCCCACGCCTCTGACGCGTTGACCCTGATTTTTGCTCTCGCACTGGCGGGCCATCTGTTGCTGCAGTTTTGGCTCTCAGGACGCCAAATACGCCATGTATCGGCGCATCGCGGCCAGGTTCCGCAGCCTTTTGATTCCACCATCACCTTGCAGGCCCACCAGCGCGCAGCGGATTACACGGTTGCCAAAGCCCGCTTTGGCCTTTTGGCATTGGCCTGGGGCGCGGCCCTGACGCTGGCCTGGACCTTGTTGGGCGGCTTGAGCGCACTCAACAGCGCCTTGTATGCCAGTCTGGGCAGCGGACTGGTGCAGCAAATGGCACTGGTCGGCGCCTTTACGCTGATTAACTCGGCGCTGGAACTTCCGTTTTCCCTGTACAGCACCTTCGTGATTGAAGAGCAATTTGGCTTTAACAAAACCACCGCACGGCTTTGGCTGCAGGATGTGCTCAAGTCGACGCTGCTGGGGATGGCTATTGGCGGGCCCTTGTTGGCCCTGGTGCTGTGGCTCATGGCGGCGGCCGGCACGAACTGGTGGTTGTGGACCTGGGCGGTGTGGATGGGCTTTAACCTGCTGGCCATGCTGATTTACCCGACCTGGATCGCACCCTGGTTCAATCAATTTACGCCCTTGCAAGACGAGGCGCTGACCCAACGCGTACAAGCCTTGATGCAGCGCTGCGGCTTTCAGGCCCAAGGGTTTTATGTGATGGATGGGAGCAAACGCAGCGCCCATGCCAATGCCTATTTCACCGGCTTTGGCACCTCCAAACGCGTGGTGTTTTATGACACCTTGCTGGCGCGTCTCAGCCCTGCTGAGGTTGATGCGGTGCTGGCCCATGAGCTAGGCCATTTCACGCACAAACACATCCCTAAGCGCATCGTCGCGATTTTTGCCATGAGCCTGGCCGGCTTTGCATTGCTGGGTTGGTTGGGGACCCAAGTGTGGTTTTACACCGGCCTAGGGGTACTGCCCAATCTGCAAGGCCCCAACGATGCGCTGGCACTGATGCTTTTCTTGCTGGCCATACCTTCTTTTACCGGGTTTTTGGGTCCGCTGTTTGCCCAACTTTCGCGCAAACATGAGTTTGAAGCCGACGCCTACGCCATGGCGCAAACGCGGGGCGCGGACCTGGCGTCCGCTTTGCTCAAACTGTATGAAGACAACGCGTCCACCCTGACACCCGACCCCTGGTACGTGAAGTTTTATTACTCGCACCCGCCGGCCAGCGAGCGCCTGGCGCGCATGTACGCTGGGAGCACCATTGGCTGAGGCGGCAGGTTTGCAAAAAGGCCTGGTCATTGCCGGCCACGGCCGCCACGTCTGGGTGGAGACGCCGCTGGGGCGCAAAGTTATCTGCCACGCGCGCGGCAAAAAAAGCCAAACTGTTGTCGGCGACCAGGTGCTGTGGCAAGCCTCGCAAGACGAAGGCACGATCGAAAAAGTACTGCCCCGGCGCAACCTGTTGTACCGCCAGGACGAGATCCGCACCAAGTCCTTTGCCGCCAATATTGACCAGGTGCTCATTGTTTTAGGCGCCGAGCCCGAGTTTTCGGACGGCCAGTTATCTCGCGCGCTGATTGCCGCCGCAGCGCAGTACATTGAGGTGCTGATCGTGCTGAACAAACGCGATCTGGGCGCTCTGTTTGAAGCGGCCTGGCAGCGCTTGGTGCCCTACCGCGCCATGGACTACCCGGTACTGGCCACCGCATTCAAACCCTTGGCCGACGGCGCCACCCCGTCGGACGTACCTGACGACACGGCCAGTTTGCGCGCGCGGCTTACCGGCAAAACCAGCTTGGTGCTTGGGCCTTCTGGCGCGGGGAAAAGCTCGCTCATTAATTTATGGGTGCCTCAGGCGCAAGTGCTGACCCAGGAAATTTCGCAAGCCTTGCAGGCCGGTAAACACACGACCACCAGCACCACGCTGTACTGGCTTGATGCCGACAAACAATCGGCCCTGATTGACTCTCCCGGATTTCAGGAGTTTGGCCTGCACCACATTGCGCCCATGGATCTGGCCAAACTCATGCCTGACATTCACGCCCAAGCCCAAGACTGCAAGTTTTACAACTGCAGCCACTTGCACGAACCGGGCTGCGGCGTGCGCAGCGCCATGGCAAGCGACAAGGGGCCCATCAGCCCGGTGCGTTACAAAATTTACGGCGATTTATTTGACGAGTTGTCGCAAACCCGCTACTGATAGTTCAGCCCAGCAGACGCGCCAGCGACAGCAGCGCCAGCACCACCATCCACATGACCACCGTGCGCCACACCAGGCCCACCACCGCGCGCAGGTGCCCGGTGCGCGGCGCCGGAGCACCGTTTTGCAGGTCCAGGTCGGTCAGCGCGATATGCACGGCGCCAGCGGTTGCAGCCAGGACGATGCCGTCGTTATCGCCGGGACGCACCGCCTCTAGCGAGCGCCAACGGTCTATCGCATCCTCAAAACTACCGACAAAAGCAAAGCCCAAGGCGGTCAGCCGACTTGGCACCCAGTCCATCACGTGCCACCAGCGTGCCACGTAGGTGCACAAAGCGGGGCTGAGCAGCAGACTCTTGGGGCTAGGCGGACGCTGCGCCAGCGCCGAAAAATATTCCGCCATCCGGTAGGCCACAGCGCCGGCAGGCCCCAGACCCAGACCTGAGAGCAAGGAGTACCAGGCAAATACTCCAAAAACATACCGGTGCGCGCTTAGCACCGAATGGACAATCACCTGGCGCACGATTTCGCTGCGTGGCAAATCGGTGGCATCCACATGCATCCAGCGCGCCAACAGGCTGCGCGCGTTGTCTTCGTCGCCGGCATCCAACGCGTCACGAATATCGGTGAAATGGTGGCTAAATTGCCTAAAACCCAGTGTCAGGTACAGCAGCGCGACATTCCAGGCGATGGCGGCAATCCAACCCACCCACAGCACCAAAGCCCAATGCACCAGAGCGCTGGCAAGCGCCGGCAGCAGCACCGCGACGGCCCAGGTAAGCGCCGCATGCTGGTTTTGACCGGTATCGAACTGGCGAACCGCCCAGGACAAAAAGCCGCGCACCTGGGCATGCAACACATTGCCCGCCTTCAGGGGCCGGGCCTGCTCAATCAGCAAGGCAAAGAGGATAGAAAAAAAGCTCATTGCCCCGCATCATAGCGACGGCGCACGCGGGCAGGCTTGCCGCCGGTCGCCTCAATCGGCGCGTAAAAAGCGGTAGAGATTGCGCAACATGCCGGCCGTGGCGCCCCAGATGTAGCGCTCCTGGTCACCATCGACATAGGGCATGGAAACCCACTGGCGCGGGCCAGTGGGCGTTTGGAGGGTGTGGCGCCGGTGGTAGGCCGGGTTCATCAAAAAGTCCAGCGGCACCTCAAATATGGCCGCCACCTCGGCGTCGTTGGCGCGGCTTTCGTAGGCCGGCGAGACGATGGCAACCACAGGGGTAATTACAAAGCCGCTACCGGTGGTGTAGTGCGGCAAAGTACCCAGGACCTGCAAATGCCGCGGATGCAGCCCCACCTCCTCCTGCGCTTCGCGCAAGGCCGTGGCTACCGCGTCAGCGTCGGTCGCGTCGGCCTTGCCACCGGGAAAAGCCACCTGACCTGCGTGGCTGCTCAGGTCGGCAGTGCGCTGCGTAAGCAAGATGGTGGGGCGCGGATGGGCCACGACGCCCACCAGCACCGAGGCCGGCGTGAGCGGGCGCTCGGACATACGCGCCTCGATCTTGAATTCTGGGCTCCATTGCGGTGGCGCTTGAAAGCGCGCGGCCAAAGCTTGCGGGCTCAGGTGTTCGGGCGGTACGGACGGTAAATGACCGTCCGCCAGCACATAGGGCACCTGACGCGGGTCAAACGGGGGAATCGTGCTCATATTTCCGATGCATGGGAGCTGGCTGGGGCCCCATACAAAAAAACCGCCGCCGGTGTGTCGCCGGGGCGGTTTTTTAGCAAGCGCAGTCGCTGAATCAAGCGGCTGTCTTTTTGGCGGGCAGTTTTTCTTTGATACGTGCCGACTTGCCGCTGCGATCGCGCAGGTAGTACAGCTTGGCACGGCGCACATCACCGCGGCGCTTGACTTCGATGCCGGCAATCAGCGGGCTGTAGGTCTGGAAGGTACGCTCTACGCCTTCGCCACTGGAGATCTTGCGGACGATAAAGCCGCTGTTGAGGCCGCGATTGCGCTTGGCAATCACCACGCCTTCGTAGGCCTGGACGCGCTTGCGGGTGCCCTCGACCACATTGACGCTGACGATGACGGTGTCACCAGGGGCGAAATCAGGAATGGTTTTACCCAAGCGCGCGATTTCTTCTTGTTCCAGAATTTGGATGAGATTCATAGCTTCTTTCGTGATCTTGCAAGCGCCGGAGCCCCAAGGGGCACCCTGTCGTGTCAGCACCATTGCTGCGCCTTATAGTGGCCAGGCAGAGGATCGGTTAGCCCGCCATTATAGCAATCTACCGACACCCCAAAGCTCAGGGCTGCGTCGGCCCGGCGCGCAGCAGGGTTTCGTCCTTGGCATCCAAGCGCCCAGCGCCGCGCGCTGCCTCGATCAAGGCAGGCCGCAGGCGGGCCGTCAGCAAAAGACGCTGGTCGCGCCGCCAGCGCTCAATGTGTTCATGGTGGCCCGAGGCGAGCACCGGCGGCACCGAATGCGCGCGCCAGACTTCGGGTCGGGTGTAGTGCGGACAATCGAGCAAACCGTCCAGTGCGGGGTTGAAACTGTCCTGGATATGGCTTTGGGCGTCCCCCAGCACCTCGGGCTGCAAACGGGCGATGGCGTCCAGAAACACCATGGCCGGCAGTTCGCCGCCCGACAACACAAAGTCCCCCAGGCTGATTTGCTCGTCTACGTAGGCATCGATGAATCGCTGGTCCAGGCCCTCGTAGCGACCACAGACCAGAACCGCCCCCTCGCTATCAGCCCATTGCTGCACCAAGGCGTGGTCGAGCACACGGCCTACCGGCGAAAAAAGAAGGACTTTGGCGGGTTTTTCGCGTTGCGCCTGGGCCTGCTCCACCGCAAGCGCCAGGGGCTCAGCCATCATCACCATGCCCGGACCGCCGCCAAACGGGCGGTCGTCGACGCGGCGGTAGGCGCCCTGCGCATGGTCGCGCGGGTTGTGGGTGTGGACCTGCACCTGCCCCGATTCAAAAGCACGCCGGGTAATGCCCGTCTTTAAAAACGGCTCAAACAACTCTGGAAACAGGGTGATCAGGTCAAACCGCATAACGCATCGGCAGCTTAGTAATCGCTTTGCCAGTCCACATGGATGCAACGCCCGGGCAAATCGACGGAGTCGATAAACACCGCCACAAAAGGAATCATGCGCTCCAGCGCCTTGCCCTCGAATGTGTATTCGAGGACCAAAACCGTCTGCGCGCCTGTCGAGAGCAGTTCGCGCACTTGGCCCATGGCTTCGCCCTCGCGATTGCGCACGTCCAGACCGATGAGGTCAACCCAGTAATACTCGTCGAGCCCCGCGGTGGGGAAACTCGAGCGCGGCACAAACACCCGCGCTCCGCGCAGCGCCTGGGCCGCGTCACGGTCGAGCACCTCGTGGGCGCAAGCGACCACGGTGTCCGAGTGTTCTTTGGATTCTTTGATGGCGAGCTTGGTCACACCTTCAAAGGTGCGAGCGCCCTTCTCAGCGGGCAGCAAAAACCATCGTTTGGAGGAAAACAGCGCCTCGGGCTGGGCGCTGAAAGACAATACTTTGAACCAGCCCTTGACGCCCCAAGCGTCACCGATCCGGCCCACCTCCACGGCATCAGCCGGGAGTTCGGCGGGTTCGAGCCCTGCGATCATGGTTCAAGGGCAGCTGGTGGCAGTCCGTGCCGGGGGGCACGAAACCGCCTCAAACCGTCGCTTAGGCCGCTGCGGGCGCGCTGGCGGCGGCTTGGCTGATCAGGCGCTCCACGGTGGGAGATGCCTGGGCGCCAACGCCTTTCCAATAGGTCAAACGGTCCTGCGCAATGCGGATCCGCTCTTCATTGGCGGTGGCAATGGGGTTGTAAAAACCGATGCGCTCAATGAAGCGGCCATCACGACGGGTGCGCTTGTCAGCGACCACGATACTGAAAAACGGGCGGGCTTTAGCACCACCACGAGCGAGTCGAATAACGACCATAGTTCATCCTTTGGGTGATCGAAATGAATTTCAACCATAAAATTCGGAGTTGAGACACGCAACTGACCACCCGGCCAGTGACACTCAGAATAGCCCTCGATTATATCTTTTCCCAAACCATGCCCCTGATCCGCCCCAGCACCGACGCCGATATGGCTGCCGTCACCGGCATTTACCGGCACCACGTGCTGCACGGAACGGGCACTTTTGAGGTCGATCCGCCCTCGCTGGCCGATATGCAGGCGCGCCGCGCCGAAGTACTGGCGCGCGGGCTGCCCTACCTGGTGCTGCAGTTGGAGGGCGAGGTTACCGGTTTTGCCTATTGCAATTGGTTTAAGCCGCGCCCGGCCTACCGGTTTTCGGCTGAAGATTCGCTGTACCTGGCGCCCGATTGCGCCGGGCGCGGCTTGGGGCGACAGCTGCTGACCGAATTGATGGCCCAGGCCGAGCGTGCGGGGGTGCGTAAACTGATCGCGGTCATTGGCGACTCGAACAACCACGCCTCCATCGGCGCCCACGCCGCATGCGGGTTTACGCACACGGGCGTGCTGGGGTCCTGCGGCTGGAAATTTGATCGCTGGCTGGATGTGGTTTTGATGCAATGCGCCCTGGGCGACGGCGACCACAGCGCACCGCAAATCCCCAAAGACTGAGCTGTCAACACGCCGGTAAGCGGCAAGGCACGACAATCGGCACCATGAAAAATAAAACCCTGACCGTCTGGCTCCATTTGTTCGTGGGCACGCTCGGGCTACAACGCATTTACCTGACCGGGCGCTACGACCGCTGGGGCTGGATAGCCCTCCTACCCACGGCCTTAGGCTGGTATGGCATCGTGCGTGCGCGCACCTTGGGCTTGGAAGACCTGTGGAGCTGGGTTTTGATTCCCATTGGCGGCTTCACCATGGCGGCCTGCGCTTTTGTAGGCATTTATTACGGCCTGATGGATGCCCCCACCTGGAACGCGCGCTTTAACCCGCAGGCCGACCCGGAGTGCGAAGCGGGCCAAAGCAATGGCCTGACGGTGCTGGGTTTGGGTGCCACTTTAATGTTGGGCACCACGGTGCTGATGTCCACCATCGCCTTTAGCTTTCAGCGCTACTTCGAGTTCACAGCCTAAACCCTTGCCACGCCGGCGTGGCGGCGCTGCGGTAAAGTCAAGCAATGTTTGAGCCTTTGTTTGCCTATTTTGAATCGCGCATCGTCGCCACTGCACCGCCTCCTCCCAGCACACCACCCAAAGGCCTGATTGCCTTTTACTGGCACTTCATTGCGCAGGCGCGGGGCCTTTTTCTTGCCATGTTGCTCAGTTGCTTGCTGGTGGCTTTGAGCGATACCGTGACCCCGGTGCTGATTGGCAAACTGGTCGGCCTGATGACGGCCACTGATCGCGACGCTGCCCTGCAAGACGCCATGCCCATGCTGCTGACCATGCTGGTTTTCATGCTGGTGCTGCGCCCGGCGGCTCTGCTGTTTGACAGTCTGCTGCGCTTTAACGCGGTGATGGGCGCGTTTACGAGCATGGTGCGCTGGCAAAACCACTGGCATGTGGTGCGCCAAAGCTGGCCGTTTTTCCAGGATGACTTTGCCGGGCGCATTGCCAACCGCGTTATGCAAACAGGCAATTCGCTGCGCGAGAGCGCCGTCTCGGGTGTGCGGGCGGTTTGGTATATCGTGATTTACGGCATCACCACCATCGGCCTGATGTGCCTGTCCGATTGGCGGCTGGCCGTTCCGACCATGTGCTGGTTTGCCGCCTATGCGGGCTTTTTGCGCTACTTCGTGCCGCGCATGCGCGACCTCTCCAAAATCAGCTCGGAGCAGCGCTCGCGGGTGGTGGCCCGGGTGGTCGATACCTATACCAATATCCTGACGGTCAAGCTTTTCGCCCGGCCCAGCGACGAGGACAAGCACGTCCAAAACGTGATTCAGACCCACCAGAAATCGGTGGCCAACCATATGCGGTTGGTCACGCAGTTCATCTGGACTTTGTGGATGATGAATGCTTTGCTGCTGGTGGCTACCGCCGCAGTGGGTCTGCTGTTGTGGCGCTCCCATGGGCTCGAAGTGGCTGTTTTTGCGACTGCGCTTCCGCTGGCCTGGCAAATCACTTCGGCGGCGGGTTGGGTGTCTTGGGAGGTAGCGGGTATTTTCGAAAACCTGGGCGTAGTGCAAGAAGGCATGGAGACCATTGCCCAGCCGCTGGACATGGTGGACCGACCGCAAGCCCCTGCGCTAAACGTGACCCAGGCTGACATCCGCTTTGACAACTTGAGCTTTGCCTACGAGGGCGGACGTCCCGTGCTGCAGAACATCAATTTGCACATCCGCCCCGGCGAGCGCATCGGGCTGATCGGGCGCTCCGGAGCCGGCAAGTCGACGCTGGTGCACCTGATGCTGCGCTTTTTTAACCCAGTAGAAGGCCGCATCCTGATCGACGGACAGGATATTGCGCTGGCCGCGCAAGACAGCGTGCGGGAAAATATCGGCATGGTCACGCAGGACACGGCGCTGCTGCACCGCTCGATTGCCGCCAACATTCGCTACGGCAAGCCACAGGCCAGCGACGACGAGGTAGCCCAGGCCGCGCGCAAGGCACAGGCCTGGGAGTTTGTGCAAGGCCTCAAGGACATGAAAGGCCGCGAGGGCCTGGATGCGCGCGTGGGCGAGCGCGGCGTTAAGCTCTCGGGTGGGCAACGCCAACGCATTGCCATTGCGCGGGTCATTCTGAAAGATGCGCCCATCCTGATCCTGGACGAGGCCACTTCGGCGCTGGACAGCGAAGTGGAAATGGCCATCCAGGAGCAGTTGCTGGGCATGATGGACGGTAAAACCGTGATCGCCATCGCGCACCGCCTCTCGACCATTGCCCGCCTGGACCGCCTGGTGGTGCTGGACGAGGGTCGCATCGTGGAGACCGGCACCCACGCCGAGCTGCTGGCTCTGGGCGGCCACTACGCCGATTTGTGGAAGCGCCAGTCCGGCGGTTTTCTGGCCGAAGATGTGCCCGCACCGCCAGAAACCGCCGCCGTACTGGCCTAAATCAAGGCCCGGCGCGGGTTTGCGACAATCACCTTTTCGTTTTGAGCTGAGAGACCACCATGAGTACCGCCGCACCACCGCTTCCAGACCGCTTGTCGATAGACCCGAGCAGCCAGTTTCACCAAGCAGAGGTTTTTGCCCATGACATCGGCATTCGCTTTAACGGCGTCGAGCGCAAGGACGTGGAGGAATACTGCATCAGCGAGCGCTGGATCAAGGTGGCGGCGGGTAAAACCCGTGACCGCAAGGGCCGCCCCCTGCTGCTGACGCTCAAAGGCGCAGTCGAGGTCTATTACCGCAACGCGCCTGATCTGCCTGCCTAAGGCTTGAGCGAAGGGCTGCCGACCATCAGGCTCAAAATCTCGAACAGCATTTGCGCCCCGACCTGGGCCGTGTTGCTGCTGGGGTCGTACTGGGGCGAAACCTCGACTACGTCACCGCCGCAGATATTGAGGCCTTGCAGGCCATGAAAAATCCCTAGCGCTTCGCGGGTCGTCAAACCGCCAATTTCGGGCGTGCCGGTGCCCGGCGCAAAAGCCGGATCCAGGCCGTCGACATCAAAACTGAGGTAAGTGGGGCCATCGCCCACTACGGCGCGGGCCATGCGCACTATTTCGGGCACGCCCAGCTGGCTGATCTCCTCAGCGTGGATGACCGTCATGCCCGCATCCTTGGAAAACTCCCACAGGTACTCGGACGAGCCGCGAATGCCGATTTGGATGCAGCGCGTCGGATCCAGCACCCCGTCCAGCACCGCCAGGCGGAACGGGCCGCCGTGGTGAAAACGCGTGTGGTCAAACGGCCCGCCAGTGTCGCAATGCGCGTCGATGTGCACCATGCCCAAAGGCTGGCGTGCGCCCAGCGCCTTCATGATCGGGTAAGTGATGGAGTGGTCACCGCCCACCGTCAGCGGCACCACGCCTTGGGCGGCCAAGTGGCCATACCAGCGCTCCAGGTCTTCGATACACATGGGCAAGCTGTAGCGGCTGCGAAAAGGCACGTCGCCCACGTCGCCCACACGCAAGCTGTGCACGGGCGCAACGTCCAGCACATGGTTGTACGGCCCGATACGCTCGATGGCGCGCAAGGCGCGTGGGCCAAAGCGCGCGCCGGGCCGGTTGCTGGCGCCCAAATCCATGGGCGCGCCCATCAGCGCGACTTGCAAATTACCAAAGTCAGGGGCTTGGGCATCCACGGCAAAAGCGGGGGCCGACAAAAGTGTGGGGATGCCGCTGTACGGCGCAGCCCGCGTGCCACTCTCAGAAAATATGGACTCAGCCACTTTGCGAAAGCGCGGATCGTGCATATCGGCAGCGCTACCGCTGTATTTGCTGCGCAAGGCGTCGAGTTGGGTAGGCGTCAGTGGCATAGAAATTAGGCTGAAAATGTAGCCAAACTGTACTTCATGGCAGCCCCTGGGCTGCCGCCCGCCAGGAGCCACCCCTTTGCCTTTTGCCCACAGTGCCGATGGCACGCGTATTTACTACCAAAGCCAAGGCCAGGGCGAGGCCTTGCTGCTTTTGGCCGGCCAGTCCTGCGACCACCGCGAATGGGACCGCATTGCCAGCGATTTCGCCCAAAGTTTTCAGGTCATTGTCTGGGACTACCGGGGAACGGGCCACAGCGACAAGCCTGAAAAGCCCGCTTACAGCACGCGTGGCTTTGCCGCCGATGCGGCTGCAGTGTTAGACGAATGCGGTGTCACGCGGGCCCATGCCTATGGTATTTCCATGGGCGGGCGGGTAGCGCAGTGGCTGGCGATGGACCACCCACACCGGCTGGGCGCCCTGGTGCTGGGGGCGACGACCCCCGGCAAGCGCCACGGCATCTCCAGGCCCGCGTCCGTGGACAAGGCGCTGCGCAGCGGCGATGTCCAAGCTTTGCTGCAGACGGCCTTTACCCCTGGCTGGATCGCCAGCCACCGGGCGCTGGCCGACACCATCGCCGCCCAATGGCAAGCGCCATTGCCCGCCCACGTGCGCCGGCTGCATTACCAAGCCAGCGAGGGCCACGACAGCTGGGACCATCTGCACTTGATCAGCGCCCCCACTTTGGTTATCCATGGCAGCGACGACGAGGTCAACCCGGTGGGCAATGCCCACTTGTTGGCCGCACGCATCGCTGGCGCGCAGTTGCTCCTATTGCCCGGCGCACGGCATGGCTATGCCGAGGAAATGCGCGCAGCGGCCTTTTCGGCAGTGCGCGATTTTTTAAGCAAGCACCCGCTTTAAGCGGTCACGCCCTTCGCGACTTCCGCGTATTCCTCCAACTTGTCAAAGTTGAGGTACTGGTAAATCTGGCTGCTGTCTTTGTTGATCACGCCCATGTTTTCGGCGTATTCGGCCACCGTGGGGATGCGGCCCAGCTTGGACGCGATCGCCGCCAACTCGGCCGAGGCCAGGTAGACGTTGGTGTTTTTGCCCAAGCGATTGGGGAAGTTGCGTGTGGACGTGGAGACCACTGTCGCGCCTTCACGCACCTGGGCCTGGTTGCCCATGCACAGCGAGCAGCCGGGCATTTCGGTACGCGCACCGGCGGCGCCGAACACGCCGTAATGGCCTTCGCGGGTAAGTTCGGCAGCGTCCATCTTGGTCGGCGGGGCGATCCACAGCTTGACCGGAATATCGCGCTTGCCTTCGAGCAATTTAGACGCAGCGCGGAAGTGGCCGATATTGGTCATGCACGAACCGATAAACACCTCGTCAATGTGGGTGCCCGCGACATCGGACAGCAGTTTGGCGTCGTCCGGGTCGTTGGGGCAGCACAGCACTGGCTCTTTGAGCTCGTTGAGGTCAATCTCGATAACAGCGGCGTATTCGGCGTTTTTGTCTGCCTCGAGCAACTCGGGCTTGTCCAGCCAGGCTTGCACTTTTTGGATGCGACGCTCCAGGGTGCGCTTGTCGGCGTAGCCATCGGCAATCATGTTTTTCATGAGCACGATATTGCTGGTCAGGTATTCCTTGATCGGCGCGGGGTTGAGCTTGACGGTGCAACCGGCGGCTGAACGCTCGGCCGACGCATCGGACAGTTCAAAAGCTTGCTCAACCTTCAAATCGGGCAAACCTTCGATCTCCAGGATGCGTCCGGAGAAGGCATTGACTTTGCCCGCTTTGGCCACGGTCAGCAGACCCGCCTTGATGGCATACAGCGGAATGGCGTGCACCAAGTCACGCAAGGTGATGCCAGGCTGCATTTTTCCTTTGAAGCGCACCAACACCGACTCGGGCATGTCCAAGGGCATCACGCCGGTGGCAGCGCCAAAAGCCACCAAGCCGGAGCCCGCGGGGAAGGAAATGCCGATGGGGAAACGGGTATGGCTGTCGCCACCCGTGCCCACGGTGTCGGGCAACAACAAACGGTTGAGCCAGGAGTGGATCACGCCATCGCCCGGGCGCAGCGAAACGCCGCCACGGTTGCTGATGAACGCGGGCAGTTCGCGATGGGTTTTGACGTCCACCGGCTTGGGATACGCGGCGGTGTGGCAGAAAGACTGCATGACCAAATCGGCGCTAAAGCCCAGGCAAGCCAGGTCTTTGAGCTCGTCGCGGGTCATGGGGCCGGTGGTGTCTTGGGAGCCCACGGTGGTCATGCGCGGCTCGCAATAGGTACCGGGACGCACGCCCTGCCCTTCGGGCAAGCCGACTGCGCGGCCGACCATTTTTTGCGCCAGCGTAAAGCCCGCCTGGGTGGCGATAGGCGCTTTGGGCAGGCGAAACAGCGTCGATGCCGGAAGGCCTAGGAACTCGCGCGCCTTGGCGGTCAAGGAGCGACCGATGATCAGGTTGATACGTCCGCCGGCGCGCACTTCGTCCAACAGCACTTCGCTTTTGAGCGCGAACTCCGCCACGACTTCGCCGTTTTTGAGCAACTTGCCGTCGTAGGGCAGCACGTCGATCACGTCGCCCATCTCGAGCTTGCTGATGTCCACTTCAATGGGCAATGCGCCTGAATCTTCTTGGGTATTGAAGAAGATGGGGGCAATTTTTCCGCCCAAAGTCACGCCGCCAAAGCGCTTGTTAGGCACAAAAGGAATGTCCTGGCCGGTGGCCCAGATCACGCTATTGGTCGCCGACTTGCGGCTGGAACCGGTGCCCACCACGTCGCCGACGTAGGCGACCAGATGGCCTTTGGCTTTGAGGTCCTCGATGAATTTCATCGGGCCGCGCTTGCTCTCTTCTTCGGGCTTGAAGGCCGCGCCCTCGCGGGTGTTTTTGAGCATCGCCAGGTAATGCAGGGGAATATCGGGGCGGCTCCAGGCGTCCGGTGCGGGCGACAGGTCATCGGTATTGGTTTCACCAGGCACTTTGAAAACCGTCACGGTGATAGTGCGGGGCACCTCGGGGCGGTCGGTGAACCATTGGGCGTCAGCCCAGCTTTGCATGACGTCTTTGGCATGGGCATTGCCCGCCTCGGCTTTGTGGGCGACGTCGTGAAAGAAGTCAAACATCAACAAGGTCTTTTTGAGCGCCTGCGCGGCAACGGAAGCCACCTCGGCGTCGTCCAGCAAGTCAATCAGCGGCTTGACGTTGTAGCCGCCCACCATGGTGCCCAGCAGCTCGGTGGCTTTGGCCTTGGAGATCAGACCCACCGCCAAGTCGCCATGGGCAACGGCGGCCAAAAAAGAAGCCTTGACTTTGGCTGCGTCGTCCACGCCGGGGGGCACGCGGTGGGTAAGCATGTCCATCAGGTACTCGACATCGCCGGCGCTAGGGGCTTTGATCAGCTCGATCAAAGCAGCGGTTTGTTGGGCGTCCAAAGGCAGCGGGGGAATGCCCAGGGCTGCGCGTTCGGCGACATGGCTACGGTATGCATCTAACATTTGAATTACTCCTTATTCACTCAGACAAATAAATGGTGGACTGGCGCGGGCAAGGCCACGCCGGTGCGGTAGGCGCGTTCAAGCACCTGCCAAAAATAACGGTAGCTGGCACGGTCGTGCAGCTTGCCCTCGATGGACAAGGGCGCCCAATCCTGGCGCTGCGCAGCCAGAATAATGTCACTGGCCTGCTCGACTTCCGAGGCAGGCGGCGAAAAACCGCGCAAGATAGGCCGGATTTGCTCCGGGTGGATGCTCCACATCCGGGTGTAGCCCAAGGCCTGTGCTGCAGTGCGGGCGGCCGCTTCGATGGCAGCACCGTCACGCAGCTCGGTGACCACGCAATGCGAGGGCACTTTGCCGTGGGCGTGGCAGGCGCTGGCGATATCGAGCTTGGCGCGCACCACCAGCGGATGGTGGAATTGGTCTAGCGAATGGCTATCGCCAGCGCTGCGCAGCCCCATGGCCTGTGCAGGAATGGCGCCGTTGTGCGCGGACACAAAATCCATCAACCCAAAACTGATGGACTCCACCCGGGGATGGGCCGCGATAGCAAAGACCTGCTGCACCGCTGCGGGAGATTCGATCAACACATGCAAGGGCAGCAGCAGCCCGCGCGCGGCAACGTCGATGTGTACCAAAGCCTGCTCCACCTGCGCCAGCGACTCCACTTTGGGCAGCATGACATAGGCCAGCCGATCAGCGGCTGCGCCCACAATGGTGCGCACATCAGCTGCAAAGTGGGGATGGTCTAGCGCATGCACACGTACGCCAATGCGCGGTGCCAAAGCCTCGGGCTTGGCAGCCGACACCGCAAACTCTTGAAGCAGGTCCGCAACGGTCTGCGCCTGCTGGGCTTCGGAGCCAGCGGCTGCGCCGTCCTCGCAGTCCAGCGTGACGTCCATGACACAGCGGCCCATTTCGGCCATCAAAGCCGCCTGCAATTGCAGGCTCTTGCGCATGCGCAGCGGGTCGCCGCTGTAATGGTCGCATACCGGCAAAGCCCCGCTTTGGGCTTGCGGGCCTAACAGGACGTGGCGGGGATGGGCCATGGTGGGCAGCAAAGGCCGGGGGCGCCCGCGTGGACGCGCCCCGCCTTGGACGCTTTAGAGCAAGTGGGCCACGCCCGCTTGTTCGTCTTGCAGCTCTTTGAGCGTTTTATTGATGCATTCTTGGCTGAAAGCATCGACCGGCAGGTCGGGCACGACGTGGTACTCGCCGCCTTCACAGGTCACGGCAAAGCCAAACATGGTGTCTTTCGGAATGCCGTACTGGCCGTCCGAGGGCACGCCCATGGTGACCCATTTGCCTTGGGTGCCCAGCGCCCAGTCGCGCATATGGTCGATGGCCGCATTGGCCGCCGAGGCCGCCGAGGACACGCCGCGTGCCGCAATGATGGCCGCACCGCGCTTGCCCACCGTGGGCAAAAAGGTATTGGCGTTCCAGTCGTGGTCGTTGATCATGTCTTTAACGCTTTGGCCCTTGATGGTGGCAAAGCGGTAATCGGCGTACATCGTAGGCGAGTGGTTGCCCCACACGACCATGTTTTCGATGTCGGCCACGGGCTTGCCGGTTTTCTCGGCCAATTGGCTCAAGGCGCGGTTGTGGTCCAGGCGCAGCATGGCGGTGAAGTTTTTGCGCGGCAGATCGGGCGCGCTCTTCATGGCGATGTAGGCGTTGGTATTGGCGGGGTTGCCAACGACCAGCACGCGCACGTCGCGGCTGGCTACGGCATTGAGCGCTTTGCCCTGGGCAGTGAAAATTTCTGCGTTAACGGCGAGCAACTCGGCGCGCTCCATGCCTGGGCCGCGCGGACGCGAACCGATCAGCAAAGCGTAGTCAACGTCTTTGAAGGCCGTCATGGGGTCGGAGTGGGCTTCCATGCCAACGACCAGCGGGAAGGCGCAGTCTTGCAGCTCCATCATCACGCCTTGCAGGGCTTGCTGGGCCTTTTCCATCGGCACTTCAAGCAAGCTCAGCACGACGGGCTGGTCTTTACCCAGCATCTCGCCAGAGGCGATGCGAAACAAAATGGCGTATCCGATTTGGCCTGCGGCCCCAGTAACGGCGACGCGAACGGGCTTCTTGCTCATAAAAACTCCAGGAAGTGTTGAAAAAGCGAAACTGGGGCAGCCTGCCACCCCGAACAAAGCGGGCCTTGCGGCCTGAAAGTGGCTGGCAGTTTACAAGGGTTTCCTCCAATAATCAATAGGTCTTATGTCTTATATAAGATATGATTTAACCCTGCGCCGCCGACCCCTGCGGCCTCTTGCGAGATTGTTTTATGGCCGTTGACCCCACCCTCAGCACCGACACCCTGGACGCCGCCAACGCAGCGGCCTCGGGCCTTGCCGCCGGTCCGGGGCCGGCTTTTAGTCCGCTGTACCAGCAAATCAAAGCCCTGCTCCTGCAAAGCTTGCAATCGGGCGAGTGGAAATCGGGCGCTGCCATCCCCAGCGAGTTGGATTTGGCGGCGCGCTACCGCGTCAGCCAAGGCACGGTGCGCAAAGCTATTGACGAGCTGGCGGTGGAAAACCTGCTGGTGCGCCGCCAGGGCAAAGGCACTTTTGTGGCCACCCACGCCGAAGACCATGTGCAGTACCGCTTTTTAAAGCTGGTGCCTGACAACGGCGATCTGAGCAGCGAAGGGCCAGCGCAGCGCACCATCATCGATTGCAAGCGCCTGCGCGCCAGCGCCGAAGTGGCGCGCGGACTGGCCCTGCGCGCTGGCGACCCGGTCTTGCAAGTGAGTCGGGTGCTGGCCTTTGGGGCGGTGCCCACGATTTTGGAGCACTTATGGCTGCCGGCCGGTCCTTTTAAAGGCCTCACGGCCGAGCGCCTGCGCAGCTACGACGGGCCCATGTACGCCCTGTTTGAGTCTGAATTTGGCGTGCGCATGGTCCGCGCCGAGGAAAAGATTCGGGCCGTGGTTCCTGACGCCGACGAGGCCGTTTTGCTCCATGTCGCGCCCGGGACACCGCTTTTAAGCGTCGAGCGCCTGGCATTTACCTATAACGACACGCCCATGGAATTGCGCCAGGGGCTGTACTCCACCCAAAACCACCACTATCGCAACGCATTGAACTGAATTTGCCCACCCGCACGGCCTATTTGCAAGCGCACCGTCAGATTGGTGCAGTGCAATAGAATTTGCCGAAACTGTTAACCTGAATCCGGCCACCCTGCCCCGCTTTACCCTAGGAAACATCGCCCATGTCCGCGCCCGCCCCCCACGCCCGCCCGCAGCGACCCGAATTTCGCAATATTCACGCTTTAAAGGATTTGCCTAGCTATCGCCTGCCTTTGGCGGGCATCGTGTCGATTCTTCACCGGGTCAGCGGTGCGCTGATGTTCCTCTTGATGCCCTTCATCATTTGGATGTTTGACACCTCGATTTCCTCCGAAATTTCGTATGCCCGTTTCACCAGCGTGTTCAACCTGGGCGCTGGACCACTGCCTGGTGCCTTGGTCAAATTGGTGGCTTTGGCGCTGATCTGGGCGTTTTTGCACCACCTGATCGCCGGCCTGCGCCATCTGTGGATGGATATGCGCCACGCGGTAAGCAAAGAGTTTGGCCGTACTTCGGCGGTCTGGGCGCTGTCGCTGAGCGTTGCCTTGACGCTGGCCCTGGGCGCCAAACTTTTCGGCCTGTACTGAGCCCCGATCCCGCTTGACTAAAGAAAGATGTCCGCTATGTCAGTAAATTTTGGTTCACGGCGCGTTGTTACCGGTGCGCATTACGGCTTGCGCGATTGGCTGGCCCAGCGCGTCACAGCCGCTTTGATGGCGCTTTTCACGCTGCTGGTGCTCCTGCAAATCATTTTTTCTCGCGGACCCATGGGGTATGAAAAATGGGCCGGGATTTTCTCGCCGCAGTGGATGAAAACATTGACCTTTGTGGTCATCGTGGCCTTGCTCTACCACGCGTGGGTAGGCATGCGAGATATTTGGATGGACTACATCAAGCCGGTCGGGCTGCGCCTGGCTTTGCAAGTGTTTTCCATTGTTTGGTTGGTAGCCTGCGCAGGATGGGCTATTGAGGCTTTGTGGCGCCTGTAAGCACCGCTTTTTGAGATCGCAATCCATGTCCTATTCAGTTTCCAAACGTAAATTTGATGTTGTCATCGTCGGCGCCGGCGGCTCCGGCATGCGCGCGTCGCTGCAACTGGCCCGCGCCGGCCTCAATGTGGCCGTTCTGTCCAAGGTGTTTCCAACCCGCTCGCACACGGTCGCGGCCCAGGGCGGCATTGGCGCCTCGCTGGGCAATATGAACGAAGACAACTGGCACTACCACTTCTACGACACCGTCAAAGGCTCGGATTGGCTGGGTGACCAAGATGCCATCGAATTCATGTGCCGCGAAGCGCCCAAAGTGGTGTACGACCTCGAACACATGGGCATGCCGTTTGACCGCAATGCCGACGGCACGATTTACCAGCGCCCGTTTGGCGGCCACACGGCCAACTATGGCGAAAAAGCCGTCGAGCGCGCCTGCGCTGCGGCCGACCGCACCGGCCACGCCATGCTGCACACGCTGTACCAGCAAAACGTAAAAGCGCGCACCAGCTTTTTCGTCGAGTGGCTGGCCATGGACCTGGTCCGCGATGCCCACGGCGACGTGGTCGGCGTGACCGCCCTGGAGATGGAAACCGGTGATGTGCACATCTTGCAAGCCAAGACCACTTTGCTGGCAACCGGCGGCGCCGGGCGGATTTTTGCCGCCTCGACCAATGCCTTTATCAACACTGGCGACGGCCTGGGCATGGCTGCGCGGGCAGGCATTCCGCTGGAGGATATGGAGTTTTGGCAGTTCCACCCCACCGGCGTGGCCGGCGCGGGCGTGTTGCTGACCGAAGGCTGCCGTGGCGAAGGGGCCATCTTGCGCAACGCCAACGGCGAGCGCTTCATGGAGCGCTATGCACCCCATTACAAAGATCTGGCCCCGCGAGATTACGTGTCGCGCTGCATGGACCAGGAAATCAAAGAAGGCCGCGGTTGCGGCCCCAACAAAGACTACATCAACCTGGACATGACCCACCTGGGCGCCGAGACCATCATGAAGCGCCTGCCATCGGTGCTGGAAATCGGCCATAACTTTGCCAATGTGGACATCACCAAGGAGCCTATTCCTGTCGTGCCCACCATCCATTACCAAATGGGCGGTATTCCCACCAATATCCATGGCCAAGTTGTCACCCAAGACGCCAACAACCACAGCCAGCCCGTGGGTGGCTTGTATGCGGTGGGCGAATGCTCCTGCGTCAGCGTGCACGGCGCCAACCGCCTGGGCACCAACTCTTTGCTCGATCTGTTGGTGTTTGGCCGCGCTGCAGGCAACCACATCGTCGCTGCCAACCGCGAAAGCCAGGAACACAAACCCCTGCCAGCGGACGCGGCAGACCGCACATTGGCGCGCCTGGCCCGGCTGGACAACAGCACCGGCGGCGAGTACGCCCAAGACGTCGCCAATGCCATTCGCGCCACCATGCAACAGCACGCAGGCGTGTTCCGCACCCAGGCCAGCATGGACGAAGGCGTGGCCAAAATCGCCGAACTGCGGGAGCGCACTGCCCAGATCGGCCTCAAAGACAAATCGCGGGTGTTCAACACGGCACGTATCGAAGCCCTCGAGGTGGAAAACCTGATTGAAGCGGCCCAAGCGACCATGGTGTCGGCCGCTGCCCGCCACGAAAGCCGGGGCGCGCATACCGTCAATGACTACGGCGATACCGCCGAACATCCCAACGGCCGCAATGACACCGATTGGCACAAGCACACTTTGTGGCACAGCGAAACCAATAGCCTGAGCTACAAGCCCGTGCAAATGAAGCCGCTGACGGTTGACAGCATTCCCCTTAAGACCCGTACTTTCTGATTCGCTAACAGGCCCCATACCATGTCAAAACACAAATTTTCGATTTACCGTTACGACCCGGACAAGGACGCCAAGCCGTATATGCAGGACATCGAGGTCGAACTCGACGGCTCCGAGCGCATGCTGCTAGACGCCTTGATGAAGCTCAAGGCGGTCGACCCCACCATCTCCTTTCGCCGCTCCTGCCGCGAAGGCGTTTGTGGCTCCGATGCCATGAACATCAATGGCAAAAATGGGCTGGCCTGCCTGACCAATATGCGTTCGCTGCCGGGCACCATCACGCTTAAGCCCCTGCCCGGTCTGCCGGTGATCCGCGACCTGATCGTGGACATGACCCAGTTCTTCAAGCAGTACAACTCCATCAAGCCTTACTTGATGAATGAGGACATGCCGCCCGAGAAAGAGCGCCTGCAAAGCCCGCAGGAACGCGAGGAGCTGAACGGTCTGTACGAATGCATCTTGTGCGCCAGCTGCTCCACCAGCTGTCCCAGCTTTTGGTGGAATCCCGACAAATTTGTCGGCCCCGCCGGTCTGCTGCAGGCCTACCGCTTTATCGCCGACAGCCGCGACCAGGCCACCGCCGAACGTTTGGACAACCTGGAAGACCCCTACCGCCTGTTCCGTTGCCACACCATCATGAACTGCGTTGACGTCTGCCCCAAAGGCTTGAATCCGACCAAGGCCATCGGCAAGATCAAAGAAATGATGGTGATGCGGGCGGTTTAAACCATGCACGCACCAGCCGCCAATTCCCCGATCGACGAGCGTGCGCTCAGCAAACTGCGCTGGCGCTGCCGCCGGGGGCTGCTGGAAAACGATTTGTTTATCGAGCGCTTTTTTAATCGCTACGCCTCGCAGCTCACCAACGGCCAGGCCGACGCGCTCGCTGAATTGATGGATTTGAGCGACAACGATTTGTTGGATTTGCTGCTGGGCCGCAAATCCGAAGTGCAGGGCGTCGTGCTTGGCGACGCTTGCCGTGAAGTTTTAGCATTGTTAAGAAATACTCATTGAAAGGTGTTCCGATGAAATTAGCTGACAACAAGGCGACGCTGTCTTTTAGCAACGGCAGCCCCAGCATGGATCTGCCCGTCTACAGCGGCAGCGTGGGACCGGACGTGATTGACATCCGCAAGCTCTATGGGCAAACCGGCATGTTTACCTACGACCCCGGCTTCCTGTCGACCGCAGCCTGCCAATCGGCCATTACCTACATCGACGGCGATAAGGGCGAGTTGCTTTACCGCGGCTACCCCATTGAGCAGCTGGCCACCAACTGCGATTTCATGGAAACCTGCCACCTGCTGCTGTACGGCAACCTGCCAGACACCGCTGGCAAAGCCGATTTCACCAAGCGTGTGACGCAACACACCATGGTGAACGAGCAAATGCAGTTTTTCCTGCGCGGCTTTCGGCGCGACGCCCACCCTATGGCCATCATGACCGGCCTGGTCGGCGCCCTCTCGGCCTTCTACCATGACAGCACCGACATCAACAATCCGGGCCACCGCGACATTTCGGCCATCCGCCTGATTGCCAAAATGCCAACCTTGGTGGCCATGGCCTACAAATACAGCATTGGCCAGCCTTTTATGTACCCCAAGAATGAGCTGAGCTATGCCGGCAATTTCTTGCACATGATGTTTGCTACGCCGTGCGAGCCCTATGTCGTGAACCCGGTCATTGAGCGGGCGCTGGACCGCATCTTTATTCTGCATGCCGACCACGAGCAAAACGCCTCGACATCGACGGTGCGTCTGTGCGGCTCTTCGGGGACCAACCCCTTTGCAGCCATTGCGGCGGGCGTGGCCTGTCTGTGGGGCCCCGCGCACGGTGGCGCCAACGAAGCCTGCCTGAACATGCTGGAAGAAATCCAGGCCTCCGGCGGCGTTGCCAAAGTTGGCGAATTCATGGAAAAGGTCAAGGACAAAAACTCCGGCGTCAAGCTCATGGGTTTTGGCCATCGCGTTTACAAAAACTACGACCCCCGCGCCAAACTGATGCAGGAAACCTGCAACGAAGTTCTGGCCGCCCTGGGACTGGAAAACGACCCGCTGTTCAAACTGGCCAAAGCCTTGGAAAAAATCGCTCTGGAAGACGAGTACTTTGTTTCGCGCAAGCTCTACCCCAATGTGGACTTCTACTCGGGTATCGTGCAGCGCGCCATTGGTATTCCGGTCAAGCTGTTCACCGGCATTTTTGCCCTGGCCCGTACGGTGGGCTGGATTGCCCAGCTCAATGAAATGATTGGCGATCCGGAGTACAAAATCGGCCGGCCGCGCCAGTTGTTTACCGGCTCGGTGCCCCGCGCCGTGGTGGACATCAGCAAACGCTGAGCCAGCGCCTCCCCGTTTGACCTGCCCCGCCTGTGCGGGGCAAGTCTTTTGTGGGCGGCATAAAATGCCCGACCGCCAAAAGGAAAGCCCATGGGACGCACCCTGTACGACAAAATTTGGGACGAGCACGTCGTCCACACCGAAGAAGATGGCACCGCCATTCTTTATATCGACCGCCATCTGGTACACGAAGTCACCAGTCCCCAAGCCTTTGAGGGCCTGCGCCAAGCCGGCCGCAAGGTCTGGCGCGTCAGCTCCATCGTTGCCACCGCCGACCACAACACGCCCACCACCGGTTGGGAACTGGGCTATGACGGCATTACCGACCCGATCAGCAAGGCGCAAATCACCACGCTGGACGCCAATATCAAGGAATCCGGCGCAGCGGCTTTCTTCCCGTTCTTATCCAAACGCCAAGGCATCGTCCACGTGATCGGGCCCGAAACCGGCGCCACCCTGCCCGGCATGACGGTAGTCTGCGGCGACAGCCACACCTCCACCCACGGCGCGTTTGGCGCCCTGGCCCACGGTATCGGCACCTCCGAGGTAGAGCATGTCATGGCTACGCAAACGCTGCTGGCCAAAAAAGCGAAGAACATGCTGATCAAGGTAGAGGGTGCTGTCGCCAGGGGCGTGACCGGCAAAGATATTGTGCTGGCCATCATCGGGCGCATCGGTACGGCTGGCGGCACGGGCTACACCATTGAGTTTGCGGGCAGCGCTATCCGCGCGCTGAGTATGGAAGGCCGCATGACCCTTTGCAATATGGCCATTGAGGCCGGCGCACGCGCTGGCTTGGTGGCGGTGGACGAGAAAACCATTGACTACGTCAAAGGCCGCCCGCTTTCGCCCACCGGCGTTGCGTGGGATCAGGCCGTGGCCTATTGGAAGACACTGCAGTCCGATCCGGATGCGCACTTTGACACCGTGGTGGAACTTCAAGCCGCCGACATCCTTCCCCAAGTGACCTGGGGCACCTCGCCCGAAATGGTCTTGGACATCAATGGCAGCGTGCCCGACCCCGACAAAGAAAAAGACGCCAACAAGCGCGACGCCATCGAGCGCGCACTGGTTTACATGGGCTTGCAGCCCGGCAAAGCGCTGAACGACTTGTTTGTGGATAAGGTGTTCATCGGCTCGTGCACCAACAGCCGCATCGAAGATATGCGGGAGGCCGCCGCCGTGGTCAAGAAAATCGGCCAGAAAGTGGCCAAAAATATCAAACTGGCCATGGTCGTTCCCGGCTCCGGCTTGGTCAAAGAACAGGCCGAGCGCGAGGGTTTGCATGAAATCTTCAAGGCCGCCGGTTTTGAGTGGCGCGAGCCCGGTTGCTCCATGTGCCTGGCCATGAACGCCGACCGCCTGGAGCCCGGCGAGCGCTGCGCCTCCACCAGCAACCGCAACTTTGAAGGCCGCCAAGGCGCCGGTGGACGCACGCATTTGGTCAGCCCGGCCATGGCGGCGGCGGCGGCCATCCACGGCCACTTTGTTGACGTACGCAAATTCGTCTGAAAGACATCGCGATGCAAAAATTCACCCTGCACACCGGCCTGGTGGCCCCGATGGACCGCGAAAACGTGGACACGGATGCCATCATTCCCAAGCAATTCCTCAAGTCGATCAAGAAAACCGGTTTTGGCCCCAATCTGTTTGACGAGTGGCGCTACCTGGACCACGGCGAACCCGGCCAGGACCCAACGACGCGCAAACCCAACCCCGACTTTGTGCTGAACCAGCCACGCTACGCCGGTGCTTCTATTTTGCTGGCGCGCAAAAATTTCGGCTGCGGCTCCTCACGCGAGCATGCGCCTTGGGCGCTGGACCAATATGGTTTTCGCGCCATCATTGCGCCCAGTTTTGCGGATATCTTTTTTAACAACAGCTTTAAAAACGGTTTGTTGCCCATCGTCTTGCCCGACGCGACCGTGGACGCACTGTTTAACGAAGCGCTGGCCTTCCCGGGATTTACGCTGACCGTAGACCTGGCGCGCCAGGTCATTGTGCGGCCTCAGGGCGAGGAAATACCGTTTGAGGTGCAGGCGTTTCGCAAATACTGCTTGCTCAACGGTTTTGACGATATCGGGCTGACGCTACGCCAGGCCGACAAAATCCGCGCCTTTGAAGCCCAGCGCCTGGCCACCAAGCCGTGGCTGGCCCACACCATGGTCTGACCCGTATTTAGAAAGTACCGTATGAAAATCGCAATCCTGCCCGGTGACGGCATTGGCACCGAAATCGTGGCTGAGGCCATCAAGGTTCTGCAGGCGCTAGACCTCTCCCTCACCATGGAAACCGCCCCCGTCGGCGGCGCGGCCTACGAGTCGCACGGCCACCCGCTGCCCGAATCGACGCTGCAACTGGCCAAAGATGCCGACGCCATTTTGTTTGGCGCGGTGGGCGATTGGAAATACGACACATTAGAGCGCTCACTGCGCCCCGAGCAAGCCATTTTGGGCTTGCGTAAACACCTCGGGCTGTTCGCCAACTTTCGTCCGGCCATTTGCTATGAGCAACTGGTCAACGCCTCCAGCCTCAAGCCCGAGTTGATTTCCGGGCTGGACATTCTCATCATCCGCGAGCTGACCGGCGATATTTATTTCGGCCAGCCACGCGGCCGGCGCACGGCGACCGACGGCCATTTTCCGGGCGCCGAAGAAGCTTTTGACACCATGCGCTACAGCCGCCCGGAGATCGAGCGTATCGCCCATGTCGCGTTCCAGGCGGCACGCACGCGCAAAGCGGCTGGCAGCGAAGGCCGCGTCACCAGCGTGGACAAGGCCAATGTGCTGGAAACCTTCCAGTTCTGGAAAGACGTGGTCACCGAAGTCGGCCAAAGCTACCCCGACATCGCCCTGGACCACATGTACGTAGACAACGCCGCCATGCAACTGGTCAAGCAGCCCAAGCGCTTTGACGTGGTAGTCACCGGCAATATGTTCGGCGACATCCTGAGCGACGAGGCCTCCATGCTGACTGGCTCCATCGGCATGCTGCCCTCGGCCAGCCTCAACAGCCGCAACCAAGGTCTCTACGAACCCAGCCACGGCAGCGCCCCCGACATCGCGGGCCAAGGCATCGCCAACCCCCTGGCCACGATCCTGAGTGCAGCGATGATGCTGCGCTTTAGCCTGCAACAGCCCGAGGCCGCCGCCCGCATCGAAAAAGCCGTCGACACCGTGCTCAGCCAAGGCCTGCGCACCCCCGACATTTACAGCGCCGGTACGACGAAAGTAAGCACGCGGGAAATGGGCGACGCGGTGGTGAAAGCCTTGGGCTAAGGCTGTCGCGGTAGTCAAGGCCTGGATATCCGCCTCGGCGAGCAAGCGCCAGGCTTGGGTCGTAAGCCAGCGTCAAGCAAGCCTCTGTTAAACTGCAGGTCATGTTTTCCGCCCGCCATATCACCTTGATCACCACTGCTGCCGCCAAGGCTGCGGTGGGCGTGCGCGCAATCATTACCAAAACCACGACCGGCTGACCCAGCCCGGTTCGTCGTGCGCCCCCCGGCCAGACGAGCCGGGAAAACAGTCCGGTCACACTGTTTTTATTTGAAAGGGCAATGCAATGAGTAAGTTAGTAGGATTGGTCGGCTGGCGTGGCATGGTCGGCTCGGTGTTGATGGACCGGATGCAGGCTGAGCGCGACTTTGACCTGATCGAGCCTCTCTTCTTCTCCACTTCCAACAGCGGCGGCGCAGCCCCTGGCTTTGCCAAGAACGAAACAACGCTGCAAGACGCTTTTGACCTGGCGGCCCTGCAACGCTGCGACATCATCATTACCGCCCAGGGCGGCGACTACACCACCGAGGTCTACCCCAAACTGCGCGCGGCAGGCTGGAAGGGCTACTGGATTGACGCGGCCAAGACGCTGCGGATGAAAGACGACGCGGTGATCATTCTGGACCCGGTGAACCGGCCCGTCATTGACGCCGCATTGGCCCGTGGCGTGAAAGACTATGTTGGCGGCAACTGCACCGTCAGCTGCATGCTCATGGGCCTGGGCGCCCTCTTCAAGGCCGATTTGGTCGAATGGATGACTGCTACCACCTACCAGGCGGCCAGCGGTGGTGGCGCCCAGCACATGCGCGAGTTGCTGAGCCAAATGGGCACGCTCAACAGCGCCGTGCGCACCCACTTGGACAACCCGTCCAGCGCGATTTTGGAGATTGACCGCCAAGTGGCCGCGACCCAGCGCGGCTTAAGCGCTGAAGAAACCAAGAATTTCATGGTGCCCTTGGCCGGCAGCCTCATTCCCTGGATCGACAGCGACCGAGGCGATGGCACCAGCCTGGAAGAGTGGAAAGGCGGCGCAGAAACCAACAAGATTCTGGGCCGCCAAGACCACCCCGTGCCGATCGACAGCATTTGCGTGCGCGTGGGAGCGATGCGCTGCCACAGCCAGAGCCTGACTATCAAAATGAAGCGCGACGTGCCGCTGGCCGACATTGAGAACATGATCCGCAATGACAACGCGTGGGTGCGATTTGTCGCCAACAACCGTATGGACAGCGTGCGCGAACTCACGCCGGTTGCTGTTACCGGCACGATGGACATTGCCGTAGGTCGGGTCCGCAAATTGGCGATGGGGCCGCAGTACCTGGGTGCTTTCACCATTGGTGACCAGCTCTTGTGGGGTGCGGCCGAGCCGCTGCGCCGCATGTTGCGCATCCTGCTGGAGGCTTAACAGGCGCTTTTGCCCGTGGGGGCGCTACCCCGCGCGCCCAGCTGAATCATTTTCCAGATAGAAAAACGCGATATTTGCAAAATTTCATATTCGATTTGATTAATAATGCTGCTATGATATTTATTATTGAAAATATCATAACAATCGAATATAGGGATGGGCATGCAAAAAAAGCGTTTGCGTTGGTCACACTTTAGGCTGCGGACCGTCGTCTCGGCGACGGCGGCTTTATTTGGATTCGCCGCCAATGCGCTGACATTGGCCCCTATCAAAGTAGAGTCTGCGCTGGGCCAACATCTTTCAGCGGAGATTGAGCTCCTCGCAGCCAGCCCAGAGGAGCTTGCCGGCCTGAAATTGAATACCGCCAGCCCTACGGTGTATTCCGGTACCGGCATGGAATTTAACCCTGCCGTGGGGGAAATTTTGTTGGAACTGGTATCTAAATCCAACGGCACGCGGGCTATCAAGATACGCAGCGGACGGCCCCTGACAGAACCTTTTGTCGATTTGGTGCTGGAGATCAGCGTGCCTACCGGCAAGCTGATTCGGCCGTACCGCCTATTGCTCGACCCGCCGCGCGCTTCCGAAACGGCGGCGCCGAGCGCGCCCACATTAGCGGCCCGTGTGCCCGACTCGCCGCCTACTCCCGCCAGCAGCGTCCCTGCGGAAGCGGCAGTGCCTGCCCCGGTGAGTGCACCCAAGCTCGGTTCTGCCCCAGCACTAGCGCCCACCAATACAACGCAAAGCACCCCGGACACCGTGGGTTTGCAAGAGATCATCGTCAAGCGCGGAGACACAGCCGGCAAGATTGCGGCAAACGCCAAACCGCGCGAAGCCACCCTGGAGCAAATGTTGCTCGCGATGCTGCAGGCCAATCCTGGGGCGTTTACCCATTCCAATGTCAACCGCCTCCAAGTGGGCGCTTTGCTAACGATTCCCGACGCAGCGTCGATACTCAAAATCAACCCTAAACAAGCGCGTACCCTGATTCACCAGCAGGGCTTGGAATTCGGACTTAAGCAAGCGCAGCAAGAGCGCTCAGAACAAGAGCAAACGGCGCGCAAAAATGCCAAAGCCGTGGGCAGTCCCGGCATGGCAGCGCCGCGGCAAGTCGACGCGCTCAAGCTGTCCAAAGGCCTTAAACAAGACAAAGCCGAGGCGGCGCGCCTGGAGAAAATCGCCAAACAAAAAAATCAGGAAGCGGAGCGCGCGCGCGCGGCTGAATTGGCCAAAAATATCCAAGAACTCAATGACCTGGCCAAACAAGCAGAGCAAAAAGCCAGCGCGCCCAAAGAAGGGGCAAGCAGTCAAGCGACCTCCGGCTCAGGACCGAACGCTGACCTTGCCGCCGCAAGCGCCTCAAGCGCTTCCACCGCCGTTGTCGCCCCCCCCGTAGCACCGCCCAAAGCCCCTCCCGCGCCACCTGTGGCGGTGCCTGAACCTACCGAGCTGTCCTTTATCGATGAGGTAATCAACACCGTTAGCGATTTGTTGGCGCAATTTCAGCTTTGGATACTGGGCGGCCTGGGCGGGATCGGGTTGGCCGTTGCGGGACTGGTTTGGCTCCGTCAGCGCGCAGCCCGGCGTGCCTTGGATAAGCCGGCAGGTCGCAATCCTCTGGATGTGCCCACCGAGGCCATGCTCAAAGACAGCCTGTATGCCACCGATCAGGTGGATACTCGCCAGGCAACCACCGCCGCCGGGGCGATGCAGCAGAACTCCGCTTTCGCCGCTGAGCTCGATCCGGTCGCGGAGGCCGAGGTTTATCTTGCCTACGGAAAAGATGTACCTGCCGAAGAGATTTTGCGCGAGGGGCTGATCCTGGAACCCAAGCGGGTGGCCATTCACCTCAAGTTGCTAGAAATTTTCTCCAAGCGCGGCAATATCGACGATTTCGCTATCCACGCCAATGAAGTGGCCGTGCTGGCAGGTACCACCGGCACGGAGTGGGAAGCCGTGCGCGCCATGGGCCGCAAAATAGATCCAGATAACCCTTTGTATGCCGACACCGTGGGCCTGCCCATGAACTCCGGGCTTCAAAGACCGAGCAGCGCCATGACCTTTGAAGCATCCAAGTTCCTGGATGCCTCGCATCTGAGCGCCAACTCGGTCCCGCCCCGCGTTCCCGCCAAAGTTTCGGATGGGGGCAGCGTGCTATCCTCTGGCGAATCTTTGGAAGCAAAAGCGGCCAAACAAGCCGCCGCAGCGGGCCCCAGCAGTGAAATTGAGTTTGACTTTGGGGCCTTCTCGAGCGAGCTCGCTGCTAACAAGGCGCCCGACTCCGTTGGCGCCATCGACCAGTTGGAAACCACCATGGAATTGGCCAAACAATTTATTGAAATCGGCGAAATGCAAAGCGCACGCAGCATGCTCGAAGAAGTCATGGAAAAAGGTTCTCCGCAATTGCGCACGCAGGCCAAAGACCTGCTGGCCAAGCTCAAATAATTGGCCAGGCGCTGGCCGGCCCGAAGGCACCCTGTATGCGGATGGTCTTAGGGATCAGCTACGACGGTAGTGCATACCAGGGCTGGCAAAGCCAAGCCAGCGGCAAAACCGTTCAAGACAAGTTGGAAGCGGCCCTCCAGGCCTTCACTGGCGAGCGTATTTCTACGCTGTGCGCCGGACGGACCGACGCAGGCGTACATGCGCTAATGCAGGTAGTGCACTTTGACACCCAAGCCCAGCGTGACACCCATGCCTGGGTGCGCGGAACCAACACCAAGCTGCCCAGCGACATCGCGGTGGAGTGGGCGCTGCCCGCCGCCGAGGGTTTTCATTGCCGCGCCAAGGCCCTGACCCGGCGCTACGCCTATGTGCTGCGCCAATCCGAGGTGCGCCCTACCCTGGACGCCGGCAGAGTGGGCTGGAGCTTTCGCCCCTTGGACGGCGAGGCGATGCGGGCGGCAGCACGTACCCTGCTCGGGGAGCATGACTTCAGCTCCTTTCGGGCCTCTGAGTGCCAGGCGATTTCGCCGGTCAAAAACCTGCTGTGCATCGACATTTCGCAGCGCGGCGCCTATTGGCGCTTTGAGTTCGAGGCCAGCGCTTTTTTGCACCACATGATCCGCAACATCATGGGCTGTCTGGTCATGGTCGGCCAAGGCCGCCAACCGGTAGCCTGGATGCAGCAGGTGCTGGACGCCCGCGACCGGCGCGCCGCAGCCCCCACCTTCGCCCCCCAAGGCTTGTACTTTTTGGGTCCCCGTTACGCGCCGCATTTCGCCATCCCCGAGCGCACGCCTGCGTATGATTGGCTCCCATGAGCACCCTAAACACCGCCGCAGCACGCACCCGCATCAAAATGTGCGGCTTAACGCGCCCCCAGGACGTGCAGGCGGCCGTGGCCGCCGGCGTTGATGCCATCGGTTTTGTGCTGTATGCCGCCAGCGCGCGTGCTGTCAGCCCGGAGCAGGCGGCCGAGCTGGCCGCTGCCCTGCCCCCGTTCGTGACCCCCGTGCTGCTCTTTGTCAACCCGGCGCCGGACCTGCTCGCCCAGGCCTGCGCCTTGATGCCGCAGGCGCTTTTGCAGTTTCATGGGGATGAAAGCCCCGCCCAATGCCGCCAATGGACGCCTGCCGGGCAGCGCTTTATGCGGGCGGCGCGTATTCCCCTGGGCGCGGCGGGTGCGGATTTTGACCTCGTAAAATACGCGCACGATTATTCTGATGCCCAAGCCATCTTGCTCGACGCGCATGTCGAGGGGTTTGGCGGCGGCGGCAAGGCATTCCATTGGTCACTTCTTCCTCCAAGCGTCAACGCTCACCTCGTCTTGAGTGGTGGACTCACTGCTGCAAACGTGGGCGACGGCATTGCGCAGCTGCGCCCGCGCTGTAAAACGCTCGCCGTCGACGTCAGCTCCGGCATAGAAGCCGATGCCCCGGGGGGCGGAACCCTCAAGGGCATCAAAGACCCCGAAAAAATTCACCAGTTTGTCGCCGCCGTACGCGCCGCCGACCAACGCCTTGCAGGAATTGTTTAAGCATGTCCAATTACCAACAACCCGACCCGCGCGGGCATTTCGGAAAGTACGGGGGCAGTTTCGTCTCCGAGACCCTTACCCACGCCATTGAAGAGCTCAAGCTGGCCTATGCGCGCTACCAGCATGACCCGCAGTTTGTGGCCGAGTTCAAGTCGGAATTGGCCCATTTTGTGGGGCGCCCCTCCCCCGTCTACCACGCAGCGCGCATGAGCCGCGAAATGGGCGGCGCGCAGATCTACCTCAAGCGCGAAGACCTGAACCACACCGGCGCCCACAAAATCAATAACACCATCGGCCAGGCCATGCTCGCCAAGCGCATGGGCAAGCCGCGCATCATCGCCGAGACCGGCGCTGGTCAGCACGGCGTGGCCACGGCCACTATCTGCGCCCGCTATGGCCTGGAATGTGTGGTTTATATGGGTAGCGAAGACGTCAAGCGCCAAAGCCCCAATGTTTACCGCATGAAGTTGCTGGGCGCCACCGTGGTGCCAGTGGAGTCGGGCAGCCGCACACTCAAAGACGCCTTGAACGAGGCCATGCGCGACTGGGTGGCCAATGTCGACAACACCTTCTACATCATCGGCACCGTTGCCGGGCCGCACCCGTACCCCATGATGGTGCGCGACTTTCAAAGCATCATCGGCACCGAATGCATCGCCCAGATGCCGGCCATGCTGGCTGCGCAAAATGCGGCCAACACCCAGCCCGACGCGGTGATTGCCTGTGTAGGCGGCGGCAGCAATGCCATGGGCATTTTTCACCCCTATATCCCCTTCGAAAACACCCGCCTCATTGGCGTGGAAGCAGCCGGAGAAGGCCTGGACAGCGGCAAGCACTCGGCCTCGATTCAACGCGGCAGCGCCGGCGTTTTGCATGGCAACCGCACCTATGTGCTGCAAGACGATAACGGCCAGGTCACCGAAACCCACAGCATCAGCGCCGGTCTGGACTACCCGGGCGTCGGGCCCGAGCATGCGTTTTTGAGCGATATCGGCCGCGCCCAGTACGTGGGCATTACCGACAAAGAGGCGCTGGAGGCCTTCCATTACCTATGCCGCACCGAGGGCATCATCCCCGCGCTCGAGTCCAGCCATGCCGTGGCCTACGCCATGCAGCTGGCCAAAACCATGCGTGCGGACCAGTCCATTTTGGTCAATTTGTCGGGTCGGGGTGACAAAGACATCGGCACCGTGGCCGACCTGAGCAATGCCGACTTTTATTGCCGACCCAGCTGCAAAGGCCAAAGCGTCAAAGGCGGCCTGGAGCAGCCGGTTAGTCTGCACGGCTTGGGAGCCAAAGCATGAGCCGCATCCAAACCACCTTCGCCGCTTTGGCCACCCAGGGCCGCAAGGCCTTGATTCCCTTTGTGACGGCCGGATTTCCCTATGCCGATGTGACGCCCGCGCTGATGCACGCCATGGTGGCCGCCGGCGCCGACGTGATCGAGCTCGGCGTGCCTTTTTCTGACCCCAGCGCCGACGGCCCGGTCATCCAGCGCTCGGGCGACAAGGCGCTGGCCTTGGGCATCGGCCTCACCCAGGTTTTGGCGATGGTGCGCGACTTTCGCGCGCAAAACGCCACCACACCGGTCGTGCTGATGGGCTACGCCAACCCGATTGAGCGCTATGACCAGCGCCACGGCCAGGGGGCCAGCGGCAGCGCTTTTGTGCGCGACGCCGCCGCTGCTGGTGTCGACGGTGTTTTGGTGGTGGACTATCCGCCCGAGGAATGTGTGGAATTTGCCGCCGAACTGCGCGCGCACCAAATGGACCTGATTTTCTTGCTCGCCCCCACCAGCACCGACGACCGCATGGCCCAAGTGGCCGCTGTCGCCAGTGGCTATGTTTATTACGTCTCGCTCAAGGGTGTGACTGGCGCAGGCAGTTTGGATACCGATGCGGTCAGCGCCATGCTGCCGCGCATCCGTCGGCATATTCAGATCCCGGTGGGAGTGGGCTTTGGCATTCGTGACGGCGCCACGGCCGCCACCATTGCCAAAGTGGCCGACGCCGTGGTGATCGGGAGCAAAATGATCCAGTTGATTGAAAATGCGCCCCGCGACGCCGTCGCCGGCACAGCCCAAGCGTTTTTGCGCGACATCCGCAGCGCCATGGACGCCTGATCGCTGCAAGCGCCCCATTCTTTTCACGCACGGAGACACACCATGAGCTGGCTTGAAAAACTGCTTCCCGCCAAGATTGAAAAAACCGATCCGGCCGACCGGCGCAGCGTTCCTGAGGGCTTGTGGATCAAATGCCCGGGCTGCGAGACGGTGCTCTACAAGACCGATTTAGAGCAAAACCAAAACGTCTGCCCCACATGCAGCCACCACCACCGCATCGGCGCGCGGGCCCGGCTGAACGCCTTTTTGGACAACGAAGGCCGCTTTGAAATCGGGCAGGAAGTGCTGCCGGTCGATGCGCTCAAGTTCAAAGACAGCCGCAAATACCCCGAACGCCTCAAAGAAGCCATGGACAACACCCACGAGACCGACGCCTTGGTGGTGATTGGCGGCTCGGTCCACGGCATCAGTCTGGTAGCAGCCTGCTTTGAGTTTGAATTCATGGGCGGCAGCATGGGCTCCGTGGTAGGCGAGCGCTTTGTGCGCGGCGTGGAAGCGGCTATCGAGCAAAAGGCGCCGTTTTTGTGCTTTACCGCTACGGGCGGCGCGCGCATGCAAGAGGGGCTGCTGAGCCTGATGCAAATGGCCAAAACCAATGCGGCCCTCACCCGCCTGGCCAAAAAAGGCCTGCCCTACATCAGCGTGCTCACCGACCCGACCATGGGCGGGGTCAGCGCCGGTTTTGCGTTTTTGGGCGACATCGTGATCGCCGAGCCCAAGGCGCTGATCGGCTTTGCGGGACCGCGGGTGATCGAGTCCACGGTACGGGTGACCTTGCCTGAGGGCTTTCAGCGCTCCGAGTTTTTGCAAACCAAAGGGGCCATCGACCTCATTTGCGACCGGCGCGAAATGCGCAAGACGGTGGCCGAGGCCCTGGCTATGCTGCAGCGCCACTCCAGCGACGCGGTGATTTAAGGGCTTGTGGGGGCCAGGGCCGCTCAGGCCATGGCCATCAACACGACGCCTGGGGCAGCGTTAAGCAGCAAACTGGCCACCTGCAGCAAGAGCAATAACACCACCGGCGAGAGATCGACACCGCCGACCAGAGGTACTTGGCGGCGAATCGGCACCAGCAGCGGCACCACCAAGCGGTCCAGCAAATCGACCACCGGCGAGTGCGCTTGCACCCAGGACACCAGCGCAAACAGCAGCACGATCAGCGTCAGGCCGGAGATCATCAGCCGAACCAGCGCCACCACCGCCAGCACGGCCACGACCGGAAAGCCGTAGGGCATGCCCTGAAAAAGCCATAAAACCGCGCATTGGGCCAGGCTCAACAACCAGGCGGCGAGCAAACTGGCCAGGTCAAAACTGGCCAGGCCGGGCAAGACCCGGCGCAGGGGCAGCACGATCCAGTCCGTCACGGCAAACAAAAATGGGCCCATCGGGTTGCCCGCGCGCGCCGACATGGGGATGCGCTGCTGCTGCATATAAAGACGCAGCAAGCAGGCCCCGCCGGCCAGGCCAACAGCAAAATCGAGCACCAGAGAGACAATTTGGTAAGGCATGTTCACAGCGCGCGCCTGCGCGCGCACGAATCCAAAACGACGCGGCATCATAATCGGCCGGGCTGGGCTCTTAAAATCGCGCGTTTAGTCGGCCACAGCACATTGCTCCGGCCCCGCCCCACCAGAACGCACACACCATGTCCGAACCCACCACGCCGCACGAAACCCCCATCGACGAAAACCAGCTGATGCAGGAGCGGCGCGACAAGCTCAAAACCATTCGCGAGCGCCAGGCGCAGGGCGGCGGCGTTGCTTTTCCCAACGACTTTGCGCCTGACCACGCGGCCCAGGACGTGTTCGCACGCTACGGCGATCTGGACGCCGAGGCTCTGCTGGCGCAAAACTTCACGGTCAAAGTCGCCGGGCGCATGATGCTCAAACGCGTCATGGGCAAAGCGAGTTTTTGCACCTTGCAAGACGCCTCTTTCGGCCCCAGCGGCGGGCGGATCCAGGTCTACGTCAAAGGCGAAGAAGTCGGACAAGCACTCTATGAAGACTTTAAACACTGGGATCTGGGCGATATCGTGGCCGCCCAGGGGCGCTTGTTCAAGACCAAAACCGGCGAGTTGTCGGTGCATGCCACCGAGGTGCGCCTGCTCACCAAGAGCCTGCGACCCATGCCCGACAAGTTCCACGGCATCCATGACCAGGAGGTCAAGTACCGCCAGCGCTACATCGACTTGATGACTGACGAGGCCGCTCGCAAGCGCTTTGTAGCCCGCAGTACGGCCGTGAGCAGCATCCGCGCCTTCATGGTCCAGCATGGCTTTTTGGAGGTGGAGACGCCCATGCTGCACCCCATCCCCGGTGGCGCCAACGCCAAGCCTTTCACCACGCACCACAACGCGCTGGACCAGCAGATGTACCTGCGCATCGCGCCCGAGCTTTACCTCAAACGCCTGATCGTTGGCGGCTTTGAGCGCGTGTTTGAGATCAACCGCAACTTCCGCAATGAAGGGATCTCGGTCCGCCACAACCCCGAGTTCACCATGATGGAGTTCTACGCTGCCTACTGGAACTACCGCGACCTGATGACCTTCACCGAAGCCCTGGTGCGTGACGCGGCGCTTAAAGCGACGGGCAGCTTGCAAATGTCCTACGGCGGCAAGCCGGTGGACTTGGCAGCGCCTTTTGAGCGCCTGACCATCGTGCAGGCGATCCAAAAGTACACCGACGCGGGCGAACATGTGTTTGACGCACAGTGGCTGCGCCAGGCGCTGCACACCTTGGGCATGACCGAGGCCAAACACCATATCTCCAAGCGCAGCCTGGCCAGCTTGCAGGTGCTGTACTTTGAAGAAACGGTGGAAGACAAGCTTTGGCAACCGACCTTTATTTGCGAACATCCCGTGGAGATTTCGCCCCTGGCCCGCGCCAGCGACAGCAACCCAGAGGTGACTGAGCGCTTTGAGCTCTACATCACCGGGCGCGAGTTCGGCAACGGCTTTAGCGAGCTCAATGACGCCCAGGACCAGGCCGCCCGTTTCCACGCCCAGGTGGCCGCCAAAGACAGCGGCGACGACGAGGCCATGTTTTACGACTACGACTTTGTGCGTGCGCTGGAATACGGCATGCCGCCCACCGGCGGCTGCGGTATCGGTATAGACCGCTTGATGATGCTGCTGACCGACAGCCCCAGCATCCGTGACGTGATTTTGTTCCCCGCGCTGCGCCGCGAGGCCTAAGTCCTAGCCCATGGCCAGCAAGGCCCGGGCGATATCGGCCTGTAGGTCAGATACCGCCTCCAGCCCCACGGAGAGGCGCACTACCGTACCGTGGGCAATCTCTGCGGGCCATTGCGTGCGCATAGCGCGCAAGTTGTAGGGCACCACCAGACTCACCGGACCGGCCCAGCTGTAGCCCAGGCGGAAAAGCTGTAAGGCATCGCAAAATGCGTCGACCTGGTTTTGCGAAAAATGCGGCGCAAACACCACGCTAAACAAGCAAGCGGCACCGCCGTCGGGCCGGTCGCACAAGGCCTTCCAAAAACCATGCCCCGGAGAATCGGGCAAAGCGGGATGCAGCACCTGCACAAACGCTGGCTGCGACTGGGCCCACACGGCCAATGCCCGCGTCGCCTCGTCATGGGCACGGTAGCGCAAAGCGATGCTGGGCAGCGAACGCAAGACCATTTCTGCGTCATTTGCGCCCACGGACAGGCCCAGGCGCATATGGCAGAGCTTGATCTGCATATGCAAGTGCGCGTCTCGGGTGATAACGCTGCCCATCAACACATCGCCGCCGCCGCTGGGGTATTTGGTCAGCGCGTGGGCCGAAATATCAACCGCCAGAGGCTGCGAGGTGCCGGGTACTAAATCAAAGGGTTTGAACGCGATGCCCGCGCCCCAGGTGTTGTCCAGCGCAACCAGCGCGCCATGCGCCTTGGCCAAGCGCACCAGCGCCTGCAGGTCGGGAAACTCTAAGGTGACCGAACCGGCCGCCTCCACCCACACCAGCCGGGTGGCAGGTGACAGCTTGGCCGCCAGGTCCGCTGGGTCCATCGCGTTGTAATAACGGTGGCGGATGCCCCAGGCCAATAGCTCGCCTTCGGCCAGGGTTTTGTTGGGGCCGTAGGCGTTGTCGGGAATCAGCACTTCGTCGCCGGTTTTGAGCACTGCCAGCGCCACCAGCGCCACAGCCGCCAAACCGCTGGGCACCAGCACGCACTGCGCGCCGCCCTCCAGCGTACACAGACGCTCTTCCAGCGCATAGGTGGTGGGCGTGCCGTGCAGGCCGTAGGTGTAGGCGGTTTTGTCCTTCCACTCGCGGCTGCGCATGGCAGCTACCGTGGGGAAAAACACCGTCGATGCCTTGTGCACCGCGTGCTGTGGCGCCTCAAAGCCTGACGGCGCCTCGTAGGGGTGGTGAATGAGCGTGGTGCTTAGTGCAGACATCGCCGTGCGCGCTTTACACGCTCCACTTTTGAATTAACTGTTCGGGCCGCAAGGCGTCGTAGCTTTCAAAAGGCTGGTGAATCCAGGGGTTGGTAGGCAGAAACTCCACCGAGTAGTCTGGTGCGAAGGTGGACAGGCCTTTGGTCCAAATCACGGCACTGCGCAACTCGGTGATGGGTTGGTAATTGTTCTTGAGTTGGTTGATCACCACGTTCAGGGTGTGGCCCGAATCAGCCAAATCGTCGACCAGCAGCACCTTGCCGGCGATCTCGCCCTTGGGCGTCGTAATAAAGCGGGCGATATCGAGCTTGCCCTGCACCGTGCCGGCATCGGCGCGGTAAGAGCTGGTGGACATGATGGCCAGTGGCTTGTCAAACACGCGGGACAGAATGTCTCCGGGGCGCATGCCGCCGCGCGCAAGGCACAAAATCGTGTCGAACTCCCAGCCCGACTGAAACACTTTGATGGCCAGCTTTTCAATCAGGTTGTGGTACTCGTCATAACTGACATACAAATGTTTGCCGTCTTCAGTCAACATGGGCTGCTCCTGGTGGTGGAATTTTTCAGTGGGCCTGGTAGGGGTCGCGCATCAAAATCGTGTGGTCGCGGTCCGGGCTGGTAGAGACCATGTGGATGGGCACGCCGGTCAGCTCGGCGATGCGCTCCAAGTAACGCCGCGCCTGGGGCGGCAAAGCGTCGTACTGAGTTACGCCCACGGTGCTTTGGGTCCAGCCGGGCAGCGTCTCGTAGATGGGCTGGCAGCGCTCAATATCGTCAGCGCCCATGGGCAAAATGTCGGTAGGCGCACCATCGAGCAGGTAGCCGGTGCACAGCTGCAGCTCGGGCAGGCCATCGAGCACATCCAGCTTGGTGATGCACAAGCCACTCAGGCCGTTGACCTGCGCCGAGCGCTTCAGGAGCGCAGCATCAAACCAGCCGCAACGCCGTGAGCGGCCGGTGGTCACGCCTTTTTCGGCGCCCACGGTGCTCATGTGGTAGCCAGGCGTGCCTTCGCGTTCCCAGTCCAGCTCGGTGGGGAAGGGTCCGCTGCCCACACGGGTGCAATAGGCCTTGGTGATACCCAAAACATAGTGCAGCATGCCCGGGCCAACGCCCGCACCGGCAGAGGCGTTGCCTGCCACGCAGTTGCTAGAAGTCACAAAGGGGTAAGTGCCGTGGTCTACGTCGAGCAAGGTGCCTTGGGCGCCTTCAAAGAGCAAGTTGGCGCCCGCCTGGTGGGCCTCGTTGAGCTCGCGCGAGACGTCGGCCATCATGGGCGCGAGCAGCTGGGCATGCTCCATGGCCTGGGCATAAACCGGGTCGAACTGCACCTCGCCATTGCGCATGAACGGCGCCAGTGATGGGCCAAAGTCAAATGCAGCTGAACCGAGAAAACTAGTCAGCACATGGTTGTGCAAAGCCAGCAAGTCGCGCAGTTTGGCAGCAAAACGCGCAGGGAACTTCAAGTCTTGCACGCGCAAGGCGCGGCGCGCAATTTTGTCCTCGTAGGCCGGGCCAATGCCGCGTCCGGTGGTGCCGATCTTGACCAAACCACCGTGTTCGCGGGCCGCTTCGCGCGCCAAGTCCAGAGCCGCATGAAAAGGCAGGATCAAGGGGCAGGCCTCGCTGATACGCAGGCGCGAGCGCACATCCACGCCCACTTTTTCCAGGCCGCCGATCTCTTCAAACAATTTGGCCGGCGAGAGCACCACGCCGTTGCCGATATAGCACTTGACCCCTGGGCGCATGATGCCGCTGGGAATCAGGTGCAAAGCGGTTTTCACCCCGTTGATCACCAGCGTGTGGCCCGCGTTGTGGCCGCCCTGAAAGCGCACCACGCCCTGGGCGCTTTCGGTCAGCCAGTCAACCAGCTTGCCTTTGCCCTCGTCGCCCCACTGGGTACCGACAACGACCACGTTTCGACCTGCAGATGTTTTCATAAATTCGCTTTGTTTAAACCGGTACCAGCACCCAATCGCCACCCTGGGCGACTAATGCACGATCGCAATGGAACTCGTCTACTTCACTCTCGTGGCCGGGCAAAACGCAAACCACGGTGTCGCCCGCGCTGCGCAGGCGGGCAATCGCCGCGCGCAGCGCCTTGTCTTCCCCCCAGGGCGCGCGCACAGCCGAGCGCAAGGTGCTGTCCTTGGCCACCTGCACCAAGGATTTGACGTCCAGGCTAAAGCCAACCGCCGGACGCTCCCGGCCAAACACCGAGCCCACCGCGTCATAGCGGCCACCGCGCAGCAACGCATCCGGTGCGCCCGCCGCGTAGACCGCAAAGCGGGCACCGCTGTAGTAGGCATAGCCGCGCAAATCGGCCAAATCAAAAGACACCTGTGCGCCTTCAATATGGCTGGCCAACCATTGCAGCTCGTCCAGCGCCTGGCCAATAGCGGGCAAGCGCGGCAAGATCTGGCGGGCCTGACCCAGCACCTGCACATCGCCATAACAACGGGTAAGGTCCTGCAAAGCGGTGCGCACCACGGCGTCCGACTTGTGGGTAATGCGGGCGATCGCCGTGGCATCCTTGGCAGCAAGTGCCAACTGGACTTCAGCCGTCTCTTGGGCCGTCAGTTCGGCCAAGGCCAACAAGCTGTTAACAATGCGCACATCCGCCAGGTCGACGGTAAATGCGGGCACTTTGGCCGCATGCAGGCAGTCCAGGGCCAAGGTGAGGATTTCCAGGTCGGCCTCCAAGCCGCGGTGGCCGTAAATTTCGGCACCCAGTTGCAGCGGTTCACGCGTGGCATGCGGGGCCGCTGGGCGGGTGTGCAGCACCGGGCCGCAGTAACACAGACGGGCCACGCCCTGGCGGTTGAGCAAATGTGCGTCAATACGGGCCACCTGGGGCGTGCTGTCCGCCCGCAAGCCCAGCATGCGCCCGGAAATTTGGTCCACCAGCTTGAAAGTTTGCAAGTCCAAGGACTCGCCGGTCCCGGTCAGCAGCGATTCCAGGTGCTCCAAGAGCGGCGGCATGACCAGCTCGTAACCATAGCAACGGGCCATGTCGAGAAGTTTTCTTCGGATTTCTTCGATACGCCGCGCCTCGGAGGGCAGCACATCGGCAATGTGATCCGGCAGGACCCAGGCGGACATGGATAAATAGGGGTGCTGTTAAAACGGCGATTTTACCGGCCAAACGCCGCCCCCCGCCCTACCGGCTTATTTCTTGGTTGGCGCGCCGGCGCCGCCGCCATTGCGAAAGACTTTAAAGAAATCGCTGGAGCCCGGATCGACCACCATCACGTCGCCTTTGTTATTAAAGCTGCTCTTGTAAGCCTCTAAGCTGCGGTAAAACTGGGCAAATTGCGGGTCGCGGTTAAAGGCTTCGGCATAAATGCGGGCCGCCTCGGCATCGCCCTCGCCCTTGATCTTTTGGGCATCCCGGTAGGCGTTGGCGATGGTCACCTCGCGCTGGCGGTCGGCGTCGGCGCGAATTTTCTCGCCCTCGGCCGCACCGGTGGAGCGCAACTCGTTGGCCACGCGCTTGCGTTCGGCCTCCATGCGACGGTAGACCGACTCGGTAATGGCTTCCACGTAATCCACGCGGGTGATGCGCACGTCGACCACGTCCACGCCCCAAGGCTTGGTGCCTTTAACCTTGTCCAAAACCTCTTTTTTCACGTCGGCCATCAGGGCCTCGCGCTTGAGCGACAGCAATTCCTTGACGGTGCGCTTGTTGATTTCCTCTTGGAAGGCGTTGCGCACCACGCGGTTCAGCTGGTTGGCACCTGCGCTTTCGTTCAGGCCCACGTTGCGGATGTACTCGGTGGGCTCAGAAATACGCCAGCGCACATACCAGTCAATCACAACGCGCTGCTTTTCAGCGGTCAGCATGGGTTCGGTGTCAGTGCTCTCCAGGGTAAGCAGTCGCTTGTCGATGTAGGAGACGTTTTGGAACGGTGGCGGCAGCTTCCAATTGAGGCCTGGCTCGGTAATCACCTCTTTGATCTGGCCCAGGGCGTACACCACGCCAAACTGGCGCTGGTCGACCACAAACAAGGTAGAGCTGGCCAGGGCCAGTACCACCAAAACAGTAGAAATCAAGAATCCAATGCGGTTCATAAGGTACTCCTAGCGCACATCGCGCTCACGGGTGCGGGCGGCATCGCGGCTGCGCACATCGACCGCATTGGCGGGCGCAGGCGCTGCAGCAGCCGGCGCAGGCGCCACCGAGGCTGCAGGCAGTGGCTCACCGGCAGCGTTCATTTGCAGTATTTTTTCCAGCGGCATATTGAGCAAGGTAGCCCCTTGGCGGGAATCGACCAGCACCTTGGTCACGTTGGTGTAGATTTGCTGCATGGCGTCCAGGTACATGCGATCGCGCGTGACCTGGGGGGCTTTTTGGTACTCGTTGTAGACCGAGCGAAAGCGCTGCGCATCGCCTTGGGCTTGGGCGACGACGCGGGCTTTATAGGCATCGGCCTCTTCTTTCAAGCGCGAGGCCGAGCCCACGGCGCGTGGAATCACGTCATTGGCATAGGCCTGGGCTTCATTTTTAGCGCGTTCACGCTCCTGGCCGGCCTTGAGCACGTCGTCAAACGAGGCCTGCACCTGCTCGGGCGGACGCACGCCGCCTTGCTGCAAGTTGATGGCCACCACCTCGATGCCCACTTTGTAGCGGTCCAAGATTTCTTGCATCATGGCCCGCACGCGGGGCGCGATCTGGTCGCGCTCTTCCGACAGGGCCGCGTCCATTTTCATTTTTCCCAGCACCTCGCGCACCGAGGTTTCGGCTGCTTGCACCACGGCGTCGGTCGGGTTTTTGCTTTCGAACAAGAAAGCGCGGGCATCACTGAGGCGGTATTGGACCGCGAACTTGATGTCCAAAATATTTTCATCTTGCGTCAGCATGGCCGATTCGCGCAAGCCAGTGGCTTTCAAGACATTGTCGCGCCCGACATCGACTGAACGGATCTGGGTCACAAACACCAGTTCGTGGCGCTGAATAGGGTATGGCAGACGCCAATTAAAGCCGGCATTGACCGTGGCCTTGTAGCGCCCAAACTGGGTAATGACCGCTTGCTGGCCCTCTTGCACAATAAAGAAACCGGTGGCCAGCCAAATAAGAACTGCCACAGCAGCGATCACCCCACCGCCTACGCGCACGTTCTTGAAACCGGGGGGGGTGGGGCCGTTCGGACCGTGTCCGCCTGGAGGGGGCTTGGCGCCGCCCAGCCAGCCATTGAGCTTGCGGTTGAAATCACGCCACAGTTCATCTAAATCCGGTGGCCCGCTGGAGGCGCCGGGGCGCCGTGGAGGCGTCGGGCGTTCATCGGCTGGTGCGGCCTCGGGGGCATGCTCGGGTTTGGATTCGGGCTTGCCGTCGGCCTGGGAGGCGCCAGTGGCTTTGCCCTCGTCACTGCGACCCCAGCGGCTGTCATTGAGATTGAACATGCCGCGCACCCGCGCCCACAGGGCGGCGAGGCTAAAGATTGGCGTTGATGATTTCATTGTTATACCTAGCGATGAGCACGCTCCAATTGTCCACAATCACGGCCCTTCCTCATGCAAAAAAGGGGTATCGGGCCGATCTGCCGGCGCCAGGCCGTCCTGGGACACCGTCTCGGCCAGGGCGCTGCGCAAAGCGGCAATGCCCAAACCCGTGCGTGCACTGACAAAAATACGGGGGACCTGCAGCCCGTCCAACTCAAACCAGTCCTGCTGGCGCAAGGGCGAGTTTACGGCCGCCAGCGCGTCGATTTTGTTGAAAACCAGGATTTGCGGCACTTTGTCTGCGCCAATTTCAGCCAAAACGCGCTGAACCTGCTCTATTTGTAGCGAAAAATCAGGGTTGGCGGCATCGACGACATGCAGTAACAAGTCGGCATCCACCGCCTCCTGCAAGGTAGCCCGAAAGGCATCGACCAGTCCGTGCGGCAGATCACGGATGAAACCCACCGTATCGGACAAGGACACCGAGCGCCCTGCCTCACCCAAATAAAGCTGGCGGGTGGTGGTGTCCAAGGTGGCGAACAGCTGGTCTGCTGCATAGGCCTGCGCTTTGACCAGGGCATTGAAGAGGGTGGACTTTCCCGCGTTGGTGTAGCCGATCAGGGAAATATTGAAAGCGCCGCGCCGCTCACGCTGCTTGCGTTGGGTCTGGCGCTGGCGTTTGACTTTGTCGAGCTGCTCACGGGTGCGCTTGATTTGGCTGGCGATCATGCGCCGGTCCAGCTCGATTTGGGTTTCACCTGGGCCACCGCGTGTGCCGATACCTCCGCGCTGACGCTCCAAGTGCGACCAGCGGCGTACCAGGCGGGTGCTGAGGTATTGCAAACGCGCGAGTTCTACTTGCAACTTGCCCTCGTGGCTGCGGGCACGCTGGGCGAATATTTCCAGAATCAAAAAAGTCCGGTCGTTGACCGGCATTTCCAGTCGGCGCTCTAAGTTGCGCTGCTGGCCGGGGCTGAGGCTTTGGTCAAACAGTATCTCTTGCGCGCCGTGCGCCAAGGCCAGTTGTTTGATTTCATCGGCCTTGCCGGTACCAACAAACAAGGCGGCGTCGGGGGCGCGGCGCTTGCAGCTGATACGCGCCACCGGCTCCATGCCCGCCGTTTGGGCGAGCAAACCTAATTCTTCGAGCTCGGAATCAAAATGGTCGGCTCCCAGATCAACGCCCACCAAAATGGTGCGCGCGGTGGGTTTGTCCTGCGGTGATTTCAAACTCGGCAGCGCGCTCAGCCTACTGGGCCGGAGTGTCGTCGGAGGAGGCGAAATTCACCGCACGTCCAGGGACAATGGTGGAAATCGCATGCTTGTAAACCATTTGCGTTACTGTATTGCGCAGTAATACGACATATTGGTCAAAAGATTCGATTTGTCCCTGAAGTTTGATGCCATTGACCAAATACACCGACACCGGAATATGTTCACGGCGCAAAGCATTAAGAAATGGATCTTGTAAGAGCTGACTTTTGTTGGTCACGATATTTTCCGTGTTGAGCTAAATAAGTAGGATTAGAAGATAACACAATGGTAGCCAATTTTTGGTCCGCTGGAGCACACAGGCGCAAAAAATAAACCAAATTGATAATTAATCTTTATCCGAATAAGGGTTGGCAGCTGACTTCATTTGAATACGCAGCGGTGTGCCGACCAAATCAAATTCTTTACGAAAGCGCCCCTCCAAAAACCGCTTGTAGGCTTCGGTGACATGCTCTAGCGAATTTCCGTGCACCACAATAATCGGCGGGTTCATGCCACCTTGATGGGCGTAGCGCAATTTGGGGCGGTACATCCCGGTTTTCTTGGGCGTTTGGAATTGCACGGCCTCGAGCAATAAGCGGGTCAGCACGGGGGTTGGCATTTTGCGGTTGGCGGCGCGGTGCGCCTGCGCAATCGAGTCCCACACCGGGCCCAAGCCCTGGCGCTTTCGCGCAGATATCAAATGCAGGGCGGCAAATTTGAGAAAGCCCAGGCGGGTTTCCAAAGAGCGTTTCACCAGCTCGCGCTGGTATTCATCGACCGCGTCCCATTTATTCACCGCCACCACCACCGCACGGCCGGACTCCAAAATATAGCCGGCAATATGGGCGTCTTGGTCGGTCACGCCGTCGATAGCATCGATCAAAAGCAACACCACATTGGCCGTCTCGATCGCCTGCAGGGTTTTGACCACGGAGAACTTCTCAATGGCTTCAAAGACTTTGCCTTTGCGGCGCAAGCCCGCCGTGTCAATCAGTTCAAATTTTTGGCCGCCGCGCTCAAAAGGCACGGCAATCGTGTCGCGCGTGGTGCCTGGCAGGTCAAAGGCGACCAGGCGCTCCTCGCCCAGCCAGGTGTTAATCAGGGTGGACTTGCCCACATTGGGCCGCCCGGCAACCGCCAGTTTGATGGTGCCCGGGCTAGATTCGTCCTCGGCGCCTTCGTCCAAGTCCGGGCCCAGCGATTCCAGCGCCGCTTCCAGCAAACTGCGAATGCCCTGCCCGTGCGCTGCCGAAATCGGGATCACCGGCCCCAGTCCCAGCTCGTAAAACTCGCCAAACTGGGTGCTTTCGGTCATGCCTTCGGCTTTGTTGGCGACCACGTAGGCCGATTTACCCAAGCGGCGCAGGTATTTGGCAATCTCGTGGTCTTGCGCCGTCACGCCGCCACGCGCGTCCACGACAAACAACACCACGTCGGCCTCGGCCACCGCCTGGCGGGTTTGTTTGGCCATTTCTTTGAAGATGCCGGCAGTTGCATCCGGCTCGAAGCCGCCGGTATCGACCACGATGAACTCGCGCTTACCCAACTTGGCGTTACCGTAATGACGGTCGCGTGTGAGCCCCGCGTAATCGGCGACGATGGCGTCACGCGACTTGGTCAGGCGATTGAACAGGGTCGATTTGCCCACATTGGGTCGTCCGACCAGGGCAATGACGGGTTTCATAGCGGGCAAATAGGGCCGGTTTACGGCCTCAAACCGAAAACGTTACCGCGCTGCGTGAGCACCACCCAGGTCGATCCGACCCACACCGGTGCCGACACGATGGGCGAGCCATCCAGCGACAGGCGTTGAAGCAAAGTACCGTCTGCAGGGGACAAGAAATGCACATTGCCCTCGGTGTCGCCGAGTGCCACCGCCTCGCCGGCCAAGGACGCGCCCGTCAGGCCGCGAAAGCGCAATTTCTCGTGGGTCCAGAGCTTGTCACCGTCCACGCGGCGCCAGGCGATCACTTTGCCGTCGCTCTCTGCGCCCACAATCAGATCGGAATTTCCACCCACGCCGGTCGCGCCTGAGGCCAACTTGGTCCATTGCAAACGGCCGGTGCGCCCATCGACGCAGCCCACAGCGTATTGGAAAGCGCGCAAACAGACCGACTCACCCACACGGCTCACGCCCGAGACCAGGTCGGCCAGGCGTTCGACTTCATTGACGCCGCGCCCGTTGGCGATGACGGTATCCCAGCGGGCGCTGCCGTTTTGCGGATTCAGACCCAGGAGACGACCGCCTTGGGCGACCACCAAGGTGTCCCCCACGGCCATGAGCACGCTGGGCTGGCCCAGCAAAAGCGCATCGCCCGGACGCTGCTGCGACCAAAGTTTGCGGCCGTTGAGTGCATCAAAGGCGTACACCGTGCGGTCTGCGGCCAGCACAAACACCCGCGCGCCCGCCACCAGAGGCGGCGTCAAGACCAAAGACGGCAGCTTTTGGCGCCACAGCTCTTTTTGCTCACGCAAGGTGATGACCTGGTTCTCGCGGGTCACGACAGACACGAATTCTTTGTCCGCACCCACGCCGGCGCTCAGCGTGGTGCCTGCCGCAGCGCGCGCCGTGACTGCGCCCGTGCTGGCGTTGATACCCACGACATCGCCCTGCGTGGAAGCCACCCACAGCTGCTCACCGACCACGCGCATTTCCAGCGGAAGCGCAGTAGCGCCCACACTGACGCGCCAGACCTCCTTGATAGCCAGCCGCGCCGGATTGGCTTCATAGGCTTCGGGCTTGGGTTTGTCGGTCGCGCAAGCGCCAACCAGGGCCACCGCAAGGCTGGCCAATGCAAGGCGCAGCGATCGGGTCAGTGCAAGGGCTGCCATCATTTGTCTCCGCCCACGGGCTTGTCGGTTTTTGCCGGCGCTTGTGGCTCCACGCCCAAGGCATTGAGCTTGACCTGCACCAAACGGCGGTATTGGGAGCGTTCTTCAAGCTTCTGGTACGCCAGGCCATAGGCCGTTTTGGCCTGCTCGCGCTGGCCTTGCTGCATATAAATATCGCCCTTGCGATCGGCCACCAAGGCCGCAAAGGCATCGCCTTTCACCGCTTCGAGGGTGCGCAATGCGGGCTCGTACTCTTTGGCAGCGAACTGCACATTGGCCAGGCGCAGCTGGGCAATGCCTACGTAGCCTTCATCCGAAGATTTTTCGGCCACCCATTGCAAAGCGGCTTTGGCAGTGTCGGCCTGGCCGGTATCGGAAGCCAGTTTGGCCAGGGCCAGCGCGGCCTGTTGGGCATAGGCGGTGCTGGGGTAGCGCTCTTTCATGTCCGAAAAAGTGCGCTGCGCCATGGCCATGTCACCGGCGGAAATGGATTTGCCCATTTCATCAAAGAGCGCCGCCGCCTGCGCCGCTTGCTTGCGCTGCCAGTACTGGTAACCGTTCCAAGCAGCGACCGAGCCCAGCACCACGATGAGCAGCCAGGTGATCAGATTGCCGTATTGGCTCCAGAAATGCTTGAGCTGGTCGAGCTGTTCTTGTTCTTCGAGGTCTAATTGGTTGGCCATGGCAATCTCTATTTAAGCCTTCGATTGTAGGGTGTCGGCCCAATCGGACCAGTCCGCCAGGGCCAGCGTGCGCTGGGCCATGCCCGCATCGCGCAGGGCTTTGACCGTCACACTGCCTTGGGCCAGCTCGTCGGGGCCAAAAACCAGTGCGTAGCGCGCGCCCGAGGCGTCGGCCCGTTTGAACTGCGATTTCATGCTCGCCATGCTTCCGTCCAGGCTGGCGTGCAGCTGAACGGCCACGCCTTTGCTGCGCAATTGCTCCAAGCAGGCGCACACCGTGGGCAAAGCGGCTGCATCGGTCACGATGGCAAAAGCGTCCGGGGCGATGGCTGGCGCGCTCGCTTCCTGCGCCTTCATCAGCTCGAGCACCCGTTCCACGCCAAAGGCCCAGCCCACGGCTGGGGCGGGCTTGCCGCCCACCTCTTCGATCAGGTAGTCGTAACGCCCGCCGCCGCAAATCGTGCCCTGCGAGCCGAGCTCGGTGGTGACAAACTCAAACACCGTCAGGTTGTAATAGTCCATGCCCCGCACCAGGCGCGGGTTGATCACATAGGGCACGCCGTTGGCCTGCAAAATCGCCAGCACCGCGTCCAAATGGGCTTTGGACTTTTCGCCCTGGAAGTCCATGAGCCGGGGCGCCGCTTCAATCAAAGCCTGCATTTGCGGGTTTTTGCTGTCCAAGAGGCGCAGCGGGTTCAGGTGCAGGCGGCGCTGCGACTCGGCGTCAAGCTGGTCGGCATGGGCTTCAAAGTAGGCGATCAAGGCGGCGCGGTGCTGTTTGCGCTCCTCGGGCTGGCCCAGGCTATTCATTTGCAACTCGACGCCTGTAATGCCCAGCTCTTTCCATAACGCGTGCGCCATCAGGATGAGCTCGGCGTCCAGCTCCGGACCGGCAAAGCCCATGGCCTCGGCGCCCACCTGATAGAACTGGCGGTAGCGACCGCGTTGGGGCCGCTCGTGGCGAAACATCGGGCCCATGTAAAACAAGCGCTTGCCGCCGTTGTACAAAAGGTTGTGCTCGACCACGGCGCGCACCAGGCCGGCGGTGTTTTCCGGGCGCAGCGTCAGGTGCTCGCCATTGAGGCGGTCTTCAAAGGAGTACATCTCCTTCTCAACGATGTCGGTGACTTCGCCCAGCCCGCGCACAAACAAGGCGGTCGGCTCGACGATGGGCGTGCGGATGTTTTCGTAGGCATAGCGGCGCATCAGAGCGCGCACGCGCTCCTCCAAGGCCTCCCAGCGCGCCGAATCGGGCGGCAGGATGTCGTTCATGCCTTTGACGGCCACGAGGCGCTCTGCCTTGCGTGGCGATGGTGTTGAATTCATGCTGAAGTTAGGAAGGCTGCGGCGCGCCATAGCGCTGCCGGATGTAATTTTCGACGACGGTTTGAAACTCGGTGGCAATGGCCTCGCCGCGCAAGGTCATGCGCTTTTCGCCATCGATATAGACCGGCGCGGCCGGGGCCTCGCCGGTGCCGGGCAGGCTGATGCCGATATCGGCATGCTTGCTTTCCCCTGGGCCGTTGACGATGCAGCCCATGACGGCCACTTTAAGGCTCTCTACCCCGGGGTATTGGGCGCGCCAGACAGGCATTTGGTCGCGCAAAAAGTTGTCAATCTGCTGCGTCAGTTCCTGGAACGTGGTGCTGGTGGTGCGGCCACAGCCGGGGCAGGCGGTCACGCTGGGTACAAAAGCACGCAAGCCCAAGGCTTGCAAAATTTCAGCCGCCACCACCACCTCTTGGTTGCGCGACTCGCCCGGCGCCGGGGTCAGCGAAATGCGGATGGTGTCGCCTATGCCTTCTTGCAGCAGCACCGACAACGCCGCCGTGGAGGCGACTGTGCCTTTGGTGCCCATGCCTGCCTCGGTCAGGCCCAGATGCAGCGGATAGCGGGTGCTGCGACCGAGCTCGCGGTAGACCGCAACCAGGTCCTGCACGCCGCTGACTTTGCAGGAAATCAAAATCTGGTTGGCCGCCATCCCCATGGACTGGGCCAATTCGGCCGATCCCACCGCCGAGCTGATCAAGGCCTTGTACATCACCTCTTTGGCGGTCAGCGGCAGGGACAAGCGGCTGTTGCTGTCCATCATGTCGGCGAGCAGTTCCTGGTCCAAGCTGCCCCAGTTCACGCCGATGCGCACCGGCTTATCCCAGCGCAGCGCCGCTTCAATCATCTGGCCAAACTGCTTATCTTTTTTGTCGCCCTTGCCCACATTGCCCGGATTGATGCGGTACTTAGACAAAGCCTGCGCGCAGTCAGGAAACTCGCTGAGCAAGCGGTGGCCGTTGTAGTGAAAGTCGCCAATGAGGGGCACCGAAATACCCATGCGGTCGAGCTGCTCACGAATGTAGGGCACCGCCTGCGCGGCTTCTGGCGTGTTAACCGTAATGCGTACCAATTCGGAGCCGGCCAGCGCCAGCTCTTTGACCTGGATGGCTGTGCCCACCGCATCAACCGTGTCGGTGTTGGTCATGGACTGGATGCGCACCGGCGCATCGCCACCGACCGTGACGATGTTGTCCTGCCAGCGGATACGGGCTTGCAAACTGTTGCGGGCTTGGGTGCCCGCGGCGATTGTTTTTGCTGTGGAATCCATCATTGCACCTTAAAGCGCGCCACATTTTCGGTGGTCACGGCATCGAGCGGATAGGGCATGGAGCGAACCGTCACCTCGGTATGGTCAGCCCGCCCGATGACCACGGACAAAGGCAAGGCGCCACTGGTCTGCACCGTCTCCGCATTGGTCAGCGTGCGGCGCAACAAAATCTGGCCGTTGGCGTCGATCACTTCCACCCAGGTCGGTCCGTGCGCTTTGAAAGCGATCAGTGGCAAGGCCGCCGGCGCCGACGCAGGCAAAGCCGCGGGGGCGCTGGCCTGGCGGGCGGGTGCTGCAGAAGCGGCAGCGCTTGCATGCGCCGCGACCGATGCCGGTTGCGCCACAGCGGCGGTTGACGCCTCTTGCATGGGGGGCGGGGCGGCAGGCGCGGCCACCGGGGCAGACACCGGGGCGGGGGCCGCTGCCTGAACGGCCAGCTCCACCGTGGCAGGCGCTGGGCGCAGGGAGGCCCACCATTGCTCGGCATAGGGCATCAGGAAAACAAAACCGGACAAAACCAAAAAAATTCCCGTTAACCACCAAATGCGCGGCATGGACTGCACGCTGGCTGACCTGGGGGACGATTTGCTGCTGGGCCGGTAGCTGCCCTGGGCCTCGTGGGGCACAGGCACGATGCTGACCGTGGCCGCCTGCGGCATTTTGGCCAAAAGCTCTTGTGGATTGAGACCCAACTGGCGCGCCACACTGGCCACCATGGCGCGGCCGACCTGCAGGGCCGGGCCGCCTTCAAACTGGTCTGCCTCCAGGGCCTCCAGCCGCTTGACAGGCACTTTCAAGCGATCAGAGAGGTCTTGCAAACTCAGCGCACGGGCCTGGCGGGCCTGCTGCAACAGCTGCCCAACGCTCAGCGCGGGCGCGGCGGGCTGCGCCGACTCCTCGGCCGAGGCGGCGCGCAAAATAGGCAATTCATCTCGAAGATCACTCATCGAAAGCCCCTCTCTCCAAAAGACCGAGTTCCCGGCTACCGGCAAAACGCGTGCGCAGCGCCGAGCTCCATTGCGCCATGCGCAGACCGTCGCTGTTGGCGCGGGCCAATTTGATGCCCAGCCACAGCGTCTCGGCGTTGGCCCACTGGGAATCATTGATGCGCGCAATATAGGTCAGCGCACCGCGACTGTCACCCTGTTTGGACAGCTGCGAGGCCAAGGTGTATACCACCACCGGGTTGCCCGGCTCGATCTGGTAGGCGCCCAGCAAACTGCTGCGCGCAGCAGCGGCCTCGCCCGCTTTGGCTTGGCAAACACCTTGGGCCATCATGGTTTTGGCGCGCGCGTCATAGCTCGGGTTGGCCAAGGCGGCGCCAAATTGGACGCTGGCTTCGGCCATGCGACCTTGCTGGCACAGCATCCAGCCGTAGTTGTGTTGCACCGAGGCGGCATTGGGCTGCAGCGCCAAGGCCTTTTTAAAGCCCTCCTCGGCCAAAGCCGGTTCATTCAGGCGCATATAAATAAGGCCACGCAAATTGTGCGCCTCGAACAAGCCCGCGTCCGACGAGAGGCTTTGCTTGAGTGCATCGAGCGCGATCGTGGTTTTGCCCTCCGAAAAATACGCTACCGCCAGCTCCAAATGGATGCGGGCGCGTTTGCGCGCATCCGAGTCGTCGGCCGCCGTCACCATGTCGCGGTTGCCGCTGCCGCCCGACGCACACGCGCCCAAAACCATCCCAACCAGGCCCAAGGCGGCCAGCAAGCGCAGCCATCGGTGGTAGACGACGGGGGAATTAAGAAAGGGCATGCATCACCTCGGGGCGGGTAGGGGCCAGGTCGGCGGCGCGGCGCTTGTCGATGCGGCGCAGCACCTGGGTGCGGTCCTTGACCTCGCCGGCCAGTTGGCCGCAGGCGGCATCAATGTCGTCGCCGCGTGTTTTGCGCACAGTGGTGACCACCCCCGCCGCGCTGAGCGCCTGCGCAAAAGCCTGCACGCGCTGCGCCGAAGAGCGCAGCAAGCCCGAGGCTGGAAACGGGTTGAACGGAATCAGATTGAGTTTGCACCAGGACAACTGGCCCTGGCCGTAGTGGCGCAAAAGTGCCACCAGCGCTTGGGCCAGTTCGGGCGTGTCATTGACGCCCTCCAGCATGCAGTACTCAAAGGTAATGAAGTCGCGTGGCGCCACCGCCAGGTAGCGCACGCAGGCCTGCATCAGCGCGTCAAGCGGGTATTTTTTGTTCAGCGGCACCAGGCTGTCGCGCAGCGTGTCTTGGGGGGCGTGCAAGGAGACGGCCAGCGCCACGGCGCAATCCTGCCCCAGCCGGTCCATCATGGGCACCATGCCGGAGGTCGACACCGTCACGCGGCGGCGCGACAAGCCATAGCCGTGGTCATGGAGCATGGTGCGCAGCGCGGGTAGCACCTGGTCATAGTTTTGCAGCGGTTCGCCCATGCCCATCATCACCACGTTGGAGATGATGCGCTCATCGCGCCCCAGATGGGCGCGCAAAAAATGCTCGGCAAACCAGAGTTGGGCAATGATTTCACCGGCAGTCAGGTTGCGGCTAAAGCCCTGGTGACCGGTGGAACAAAAGCGGCAGGCCACGGCGCAGCCCGCTTGCGATGAAATACACAAGGTGCCGCGGTCGGTCTCGGGGATGTAAACCGCCTCGATGGCATCGCCGCCGCCCACGTCAAACAGCCATTTGATAGTGCCGTCGGCAGAGTCCTGGCGCGAAAGTACCGACAGGGGTGTGATCGTGGCGCAGGCCTTGAGCTTGTCGCGCAAGGACTTGGCCAAGTCCGTCATGGCGTCAAAGTCGGAGGCGCCCTTTTGGTGAATCCAGCGAAACAGCTGTACGGCGCGAAAACGCTTCTCGCCGAGCCGCTCGCAAAAAAGGGCCAAACCCTCGAGGTCATAGTCGAGAAGATTGGCCCCCATGCTCAGGCTAGCGTGCGTAGATATTCATGCCGGGGAAGAAAAACGCGATTTCGACGGCCGCTGTTTCGGGCGCGTCCGAGCCATGCACTGCATTGGCGTCGATGCTGTCAGCAAAATCAGCGCGGATGGTGCCGGCATTGGCCTTCTTGGGGTCGGTGGCGCCCATCAGGTCGCGGTTGGTGGCGATAGCGTTTTCGCCTTGCAGCACCTGGATCATGACCGGACCCGAGATCATGAAGTCGACCAGGTCTTTGAAGAAAGGACGGGCGCTATGCACCGCGTAGAAAGCCTCTGCCTCGCCGCGCGAAAGGTGCGCCATGCGCGCTGCAATCACCTTGAGGCCAGCCGATTCAAAACGGGCGTAAATTTGGCCGATCACGTTTTTGGCCACGGCGTCGGGCTTGATGATGGAGAGAGTGCGTTCGATAGCCATAGTCTTACTTGAACCTTCGTTGGATTGAAATCGCCACACCGCGTGGCAAAGCGCTTAATTTTAGCATTGGGGCCCTAACGCCCACGCCCTGTACGGCGTTGGCCGCCGGGGCCACCGCGCGGCTTGGAAGCCTCTTGTTTTCGCTGGCGCGACAAGCTGTCTGCGCCGATGTAGCCGACCGAGGTCTTGAGGGGGTCGATCTGGCCGCCGCCGGCCTTTGGCGCGGCCGTGCCGGAACGCTTGGCGGCAAACGGGCCACCGGCCTTGGGTTTGCCAAATCCGCCACCGGGGCGCCCGGGCCGAGCAGGGCGGCCGCCGGGCAGCGCGCCCTGCCCGCGCCCAGGTCCGCGCCGCTCGGGCTGGGCGGCGGCTGCGTCGCCCATAGGCGCGGCCGGCGCCGTGCCGGCGGCCTGGACCAGCCCCCGAATATCGCCCTCGTCCAGCTCCATCCAAGCACCCCGGCGCAGACCGCGCGGCAGTTGCATGGCGCCGTAGCGGATGCGGATCAGGCGGCTAACGGCATGGCCAACGGCCTCGAGCATGCGGCGCACCTCCCGGTTGCGGCCCTCAGAAATCGTCACGCGGTACCAGCAATTGCTGCCTTCGCCGCCGCCGGCCACGATGGAGCCGAACTGGGCTACGCCGTCGTCCAGGCGCACGCCTTCGAGCAAGATGCGCTTTTCATCGGCGCTGAGCGAGCCCAACACCCGCACCGCGTACTCGCGCTCCAGGCCAAAGCGCGGATGCATCAGCTTGTTGGCCAGTTCGCCCGAGTTGGTAAATAAGAGCAGGCCTTCAGTATTGAGGTCCAGGCGCCCCACGGACTGCCATTTGCCTTGGTGCAGCTTGGGCAGGCGGCGAAAAACCGTGGGCCGGTTTTGCGGATCGTCGTGGGTGACGACCTCGCCTACCGGCTTGTGGTAAGCGATCACGCGTGCGGGCGGCGGGTCAATCCGAAAGCGGATGGGCTTGCCGTTGACCTTGATGTGGTCGCCAAACTGGATGCGCTGGCCGATGTGCGCCGGCTCGTTGTTGACCGAAATGCGGCCCTCCATGATGAGCTGCTCCATCTCCAGGCGTGAGCCCATGCCCGATTGGGCCAGGATTTTGTGCAGCTTGGGCGATTCGGCCATGGGCGCGAGCACCCGCTTGGCCGGTGGCGCCTCGGGCTGAACGGCTTCCTCGTCAAAGAGGCCGGAGACCACCTCGTCAAACAAATCGGCCGGGCCGGTGGCCGGGGCCACCTCCAGCGCTTGGCTGGGCTGGTCGGGCGGCGCCGATAAGGTATCGGCCGGTGCAGGAGCGGGGGTGTCGGGCGTGGTCATGTAGGCAATTCCCCGCCCGCGGCGGGCTCGGTGGCAGAAGGCGCCGCTGGGAGCGCGATGGGTTCCAGGGGCGCAAGCGGTTCTGGCGTTGCCGTGGCGTCGGTGGCTTCGGTGGTTTCCGTCATGTCCGTCGATTCATTAGCGGCTGACTCAAGCGCTAATGTGCCCGATTGCGCATCCTCAGGCGCGTTTTGCGGTGCCAAAAGCAGTTGCTCCAAGCCTGGCGCGCCGGCCACGACAGCGTCGGTCAGCACCTCCAAATTGGCCTGGCCCATGGCCTCCAAGGGCGGCAAATCGGCCAGGCTGGCCAAGCCCAGATCGTCCAGGAACTGGCGCGTCGTCGCAAACAAGGCCGGACGCCCAGGCGCTTCGCGGTGGCCAATGACCTCGACCCAGCCCCGGTCTTCGAGTTGCTTGAGCAGCAAAGAATTGATGGTGACGCCGCGAATGTCCTCCATATCGCCACGTGTGACCGGCTGGCGGTAGGCGATGATGGCCAGCGTCTCCAAGGTGGCGCGGGTGTAGCGCGGGGGCTTTTCGGGGTGCAGGCGGTCCAGGTATTCGCGCATTTCGATGCGGCTTTGGAAGCGCCAGCCCGTGCTGACCTCGACCAGCTCGATGCCCTTGCCTTCCCACTGCGTCGCCAAATCCGCCAGCATGCGGCGCAGCTCGATATCGGTCCAGGTGTCTGGAAAAAGGGTGTGCATTTCGCGCAGCGACAGGGGCTGCTGTCCGCACAGCAAGGCGGTTTCCAGGATTTGCATTGCAAGAGCAATATTCATCGTGTAGTTTTCCAAGCGAGGAGCGCGCCAACTTTGGCGCAATAGAAATCAAGGTGGGACGCCCGGCGGGACGGGGTGAGCGTCAGGCTCCCCGGTGGGAGCAGGTCGGGCACCTGCCTACTGGCAGGGCTTAGAGGGCCAAACCATTGTAACTGAGCCCCCATTGGGCCAATAAGCGCTGCAAATCGGGCGGCGGCGATGCCTCCAAGGACAGCGGCTGGCCGGTTTTGGGCTGCGCAAAGGCCAAGCTGTAGGCGTGCAGGGCTTGGCGCCCTAAGCCCTCGATTTGGGGGCCACCGTACACCGCGTCGCCCAGCAAGGGGTGCCCCAAGCTGGCCATGTGCACCCGAATCTGGTGGGTGCGCCCGGTGTGCAAGACGCAGCGCACCAGACATGCCGAGGGGCTATTGGCCAAAAAGTAGAAGTCGGTTTTGGCCGTTTTGCCTGCGGCGTGCGCCAAATCGACCACCGCCATGCGCAGGCGGTTGCGCGGATCGCGGCCGATGGGCGCCTCGACGGTGCGCTGGCGCGCCAGCTCCCAAGGCTTGTGGCCCCAGGCCAAATAGCGCCGGTGCATGGTGCGCGCCGCAATGGCCTGCACCAAGGCGTCCATGGCCAGCCGGTTGCGCGCCACCACCATCAGGCCACTGGTGTCTTTGTCCAGGCGGTGCACGATGCCCGCACGCGGCACGGCGGCCAACCCCGGGTCCAGGTGCAGCAAGCCATTGAGCAAAGTGCCGCTCCAGTGGCCGGGCGCGGGGTGCACCACCAGGCCGGCGGGCTTGTTGACGACAAAAATATCCTCGTCCTGGTAGACCAGCGCAATGTCCATGGCCTCGGGCCGAAAGGCCTGGCTTTGCGCCGTCGGCTGCAGGTGGATGGACAGCAAATCAAAGGCTTTGAGCTTGAGCGCGTTTTTGGTCACCGTCTGGCCATTGACTTGCACCGCGCCGCTGTCAATGAGTTGCTGCAGGTAGCTGCGCGAAAACTCACCCGCGATGGCGCCCAAGGCTTTGTCCAGGCGCTGACCGTGTTCGGCCGCTTGCACCCGGGCGCTGCGCAGCTCGGTGCCGGCCGCTAGCAGCTCGGACTCATCGTCTGCATCCTCGGGCGTCTGGGGGGGGGTCGATATAATCGTTGGGCCTTGTTCCACGAAAGTTTTCTATATGTTGAGAGTCAAATTATCGGTCGTTTACGCGGTGCTCTTGGCTCTTGGCATAGGGCTGCTGGGCGGATGCGCATCGACGCCCGAAGAGAAGGCCTCCAAAATGAGCCCCGAAAAGCTCTACGCTGAAGCGCGGGATTACCTGGACTCAGGCCAATGGGACAAGGCCGTGCCCTTCTTGGAAAAGCTCGAAGCACGCGCCGCTGGCACCCCGCTCGCCCAGCAAGCACAGCTGGAAAAAGCCTACGCCCAATTCAAATCTGGCGAAAAAGCCCAGGCCGTCACCACCCTGGAGCGCTTTATCCGCCTGCACCCGGCCAGCCCGGCGCTGGACTATGCCTTGTACCTCAAAGGCCTGACCAATTTCAACGAGGACATGGGCCTGTTGGGCGCTTACATTGGGCAGGACCTGGCCGAGCGCGACCAAAAAGCAGCCAAAGAGTCGTTTGACGCCTTCAAGGAATTGAGCACCCGCTTTCCCGAATCGCGCTACACCCCCGATGCGCTGCTGCGCATGCGCTACATCGTGCAGACCTTGGCCAAAAGCGAGGTATTTGTGGCGCGCTACTACTACAAGCGGGGCGCTTACCTGGCCGCGGTCAACCGCGCCCAAACCGCCATTACCGAGTACCGCGACGTTCCGGCCATTGAGGACGCGCTCTATATTCTTTATAAATCCTACGATGCGCTGGGTATGACGGCCTTGCGCGATGACACCAAGCGCATCCTGGAGGCGAGTTACCCGCAAAGCACCTTGCTCGCCAATGGCGGCAAAAACGTCGAGAAGAGCTTTTGGGACTGGGAAGACTTCAGCTGGTCCAAGATCAAAATCAAGTGGCCAACGCTCGATTTCATCAATTTCGACAACGCTGCTGACGCCAAGTAAGCGGCCTTTAGCGCGCCGGGCCTTGCGCGCTGGCGTGCCGGCTTTGGGCCAATTCCTGTAAAGCTTGCTGCCATTGCGTCTCGTCGCTAAGGCGGCGCAAAGGGGGCAGCGCGGCCAAGATGCGCTTGCCGTAGCCTTTGAGAACCAAGCGCGGATCACACACCAACAACAAACCGTGGTCGGTCTCACTGCGAATCAAACGCCCGGCGCCTTGTTTGAGCGCCAGGGCCGCCTGCGGCAGATAAATATCCTTGAACGGCTTGCCGCCCGCGTCCAGGCAAGCTTGGGCCTGGGCTTGCAACACCGGGTCGTCGGGCGGAGTAAAGGGCAGTTTGTCGATCACCACCAACTGCAAAGCGCTGCCCTGGATGTCCACGCCCTCCCAAAATGAGGCGGTCGCAACCAATACGCTGCCGCCCTGCCCGCGTTGAAAGGTTTCCAGCAAAGCACGTTTGGGTGCCTGGCCTTGGACCAGCACTGCCAGGCCGGCCCCCTCCAAGGCCGCGCTCAGCGCGGAGGCGATAGTGCGCATCGCGCGCACCGTGGTGGTTAGCACCATGGTGCGCCCGCCCAGCGCGATGGCGCCCTGGGCGGCCATTTGCGCGACGTAGCTGCTGTGCTGCGCCTGGTCGGGCGCGGGTGCATCGGCCGGAACATACAAAGCCGCCTGGCGCGCATAGTCAAACGGACTGGGCACTTGCAAGGCGCAACCGGCAGGTAAGCCGCATTGCTGAATAAACCAGCCAAGCTCGGGGTCGGTGCCCAAGGTGGCCGAGGTAAATATCCAGGACTTACGCACCGCACCAACACCATCTGCGCCCTCTTGTGCGGCTGGGGCGATGAGGGCTTGCATATCCCGCGCTATGGTTAAGGGCGCTTCGTGCAGAACCAATGCGGTGCCTTGCACCAACCAACGCACCCGGTCCGAAGGCACCGCTTGGCTGAAATCGTCCCAAGCCTGGCGCAGGCTGAGGCTGCGCTGGCCCAAAGCCGCCACCTCGGGCCACGATTCGCCCAAGGACTGGCAGACTTGCGCGCTCGCATCGAGCGCCTGGACCAAGGTCTGCAGCGCATCGGCCCAACGGGCTGGTTCCACCCCTTGTGGCGCCCCGGCATCCCAGAGACGGCGGGCGTCTTTGGCAGCCGGGGGGACGCTTTCCCAAAGCTGCAAATGGGCCTGGCGCACATCGGCAGCCAGCCCGGCCCAATCGGCCATGCCCCGGGCGACACCGCCGTCTTGCAGCGCCAGGTCTTGCACCAAGGACTGCACTTGGGCCCCGCTGCAACGCCGCCCCATGAACTGCACGCCGGTGCTGCTGAGCTGGTGCGCCTCGTCAAACACCACGGTGTGAACACTAGGCAAAAGCTCGGCCACGCCCGAGGCGCGCACGCCCAGGTCGGCAAAAAACAAGTGGTGGTTGATCACCACCACCTCAGCCTGCAGAGCCCGCTGGCGCGCGGCCTGGGTGTGGCAATGCGTCCACTGCGGGCAGCTGCCGCCCAGGCAGTTTTCGCGCGTCGAGGTGACTTTGTCCAGCAACTCGGCGCGCTCGTCCAGCGCGGGCAACTCGGCCATGTCGCCCTGCACGGTGCTGCGTGCCCACAGCTGCACCTGCGCCAGCAAAGCCCGGTCTGAGGGCGCCAGCGCTTGCGCCTGACTCAGGGTTTGCTCCAGGCGCTGAGTGCACAAATAACTGCTGCGCCCTTTGAGCAAAGCGACGCGGGCCGTGATGCCCAGGGCCTGCAAGGTGCGCGGCAAGTCGCGCAAAAAAAGCTGTTCTTGCAGTGTTTTGGTGGCGGTAGAGAGCAGCACTTTGTGCCCGCTCAACAAGGCCGGCACCAGGTAGGCCAAGGTTTTCCCGACGCCGGTGCCTGCCTCCACCGCCAACACGCCACCTTCTTGCAGCGTGCGCGCCACGGCCAGCGCCATGGTGGTCTGGCCGGGCCGGGCTACAAAACCGGGCATCTTGCGCGCCAAAGGCCCTGCCGGATCGAAGGCAGCCTGAACCGCTTGTACTAAAGCCAAACCAGGTCTCCTGGCAGCGGGCCAGCACTCATGTCAGGCCGGTATCGACGTCGCGGCGATCCTGGTCCAGAAACTGGGCGGTCTGCATCTCGTTGAGGCGCGAGACGGTGCGCGGGAACTCGTGCGCCAGCGGGCCCTCGGTATACAAGTCCTCGGGCGGGACTTCGGCCGAGAGGACGAGTTTGACGCGCCGGTCGTAGAGCACGTCCACCAGCCAGGTAAAGCGGCGCGCCTCGGCGCTGCGGTTGACCGGCATGTGCGGCACATCGCTGAGAAACACGGTGTGGAACTGGCTGGCAATCTCCAGGTAATCGTTTTGGGAGCGCGGGCCCATGCACAGCTCGCGAAAATCAAACCAGACCACGCCTCCGGCACGCCGGCGCGCACGAATAGTGCGCTCTTCGATCTGCAACACCGGGTTTTCGTCCTGCGCTTCTGCCAAACGCGCAAAGGCCTGCTCCATGGCAAGGTCTGCCTGCGGGCCGTTAGGCACATGGTAAAAGTTCAGGTCAGCCAGAGTTTGGCGGCGGTAATCGGTGCCGTTGTCGACATTGAGCACCGTCATGTGCCGGTTCAAAAATTCGATGGCGCCAAACACCCGCTCGCGCAACATACCGCCGGGGTACAGGTCGTCGGGCCGAAAATTCGAGGTGGTCACAAAACCGACGTGGTTGGCGTGCAGGGCCTCCAACAGCCGGTGCAGGATCAGGGCGTCGGTGATTTCGGCGACATGGAACTCGTCAAAACAAATCAGCTTGTAGCGTTTGGCTATGCGGGCGCCCAGCACGTCCAGCGGGTTGACAGTGCCTTGCAGGTCGTGCAGCTCGCGGTGCACCTCGCGCATAAATTCATGGAAATGCAGGCGCACCTTGCGCTTGATGGGGACGGCTTCAAAAAAGCAATCCATTAAAAAACTTTTCCCGCGCCCCACGCCGCCATACAGGTACACACCCTGCGGAATATCGGGATGGTTGATCAGCTTTTTCAGCGCATTAGCGCGCTTTTGCTTGTAGTCAGACCATTCCTGGGCGCATTGGTCTAGGGCCGCCACGGCGCGCAGCTGGGCCGGGTCGCTCTGAAAACCTCGGGATGCAAGCTCTTTTTGGTATTGGTCAATCACGCGCATAAGGGCCGCTATTGTGCCGCGTCCGCGCGGCCAGGCTCTTTGGTGCGACGCTAAGGCATGCCCGCCGGGTCAAGCCCTTAGGGCGTGGCCAGCAAAACTGGCGTTGGCGTTGGCAATGACGTTGGCGATGGGTCGGCCGCAGCGGCAGGGACCGAGCGCACCCTGCTGGGCGGAAAGTTGATCTGAAAACGCGAGCCCTCCCCCGGAACGCTCATGATGCTCAGCTCCGCCCCATGCCTTTGCGCCACGTGCTTGACGATGGCCAAACCCAGGCCGGTGCCGCCGGTGTCGCGCGAGCGGCTGCGGTCCACCCGGTAAAAACGTTCGGTCAGGCGGGGAATGTGCTCGGGCGCAATCCCCACGCCTTCGTCCTGCACCGCAAACACCGCCGCGCCATCGGCCCCAGCGTGCAACTGAACGCGTATGGTTTTGCCGCCGGGCGTGTAACGCACCGCGTTGCCAATGAGGTTGAAAAATGCACTGTGCAACTCGGATGCCGAGCCCGCCAGCTCCAGGCTCAGGTCCAGGTCAAAGTCCAGGTTTTGCGACTCGCCCCACAAGACGCGGGTGAGCTCGGCCGCTTCCTCGCGGCATTGCTGGAGCAAAGGCGCGGCAGCCACCCATTCGTGCGCAGGGGGCAAGGGGCTGCCCTCCAGGCGCGACAGCGTCAGCAAATCACTGACCAAAGACTGCATGCGGGCGGCCTGCTGGGCCATCAAATCCAGGTAACGGGCGCGCTCAGCGTCATGCAGCTTGAGGGTCTGCAGCGTCTCGACAAAGCCGCCTAGTACCGTCAAGGGGGTACGAATTTCGTGGGATACATTGGCCACAAAATCGCGGCGCATGGCCTCCGCCTGCTCCAGTGCCGTGACGTCCCGCGAGAGCAGCAGGCTGCGTCCCTCGCCGTAGGGATGGATGTGCACGGACAAGCGCACGGGCACCGACACCGTGCTGCTGCGCCCAGGCATCAGCACGTCGTGGCTGAAATCGCCTGCCGCCAAATAGGCGGCAAAGCCGGGGTCACGCACCAGATTGCCAAAGTGCTGATCTTTGTCGCGCCGCGCGTCCAATCCGAAGTGGCGCGCCGCCGATTCATTGAACCATTCGATGCGCAGCTCTTTGTCTAAGAGCGCCACGCCGTTGGGCGAAGCCTGCATCGCGGCCAAAAATTCTTGTAAACGTTCGTCACGTTGCTGCACCGCACGTTCATTGCTACGCACCAAACGGCGAATGCGGTTGGCAAACTCGCCCCACAAGCCGGAATCAACGGGCGCGTTCTGACCGTCACCCATACGCAGCCAGCGCAATAGCCGCAGGCCACGCACCAAATCAGACACCAGCCAGAAATAGCTCGCGACTGCAGCGCCTGCCAAGGCGGCCGAAACAATGCTGATCTGGCCACGGGCAAATGCGCTCGCGAAAATCGCCGCGAGCACCGCCCCCAGCGCCTGGAACAGGGCAAAAGTCAGCAGTCGGAAAAACATGGTGCCTTCAGGCCGCGTGGCTGGACGTCTCAGCCGCCGGCACCAAGTCTGGCTTGGCAGTCAGGCGGTAACCGGCGCCGCGCACCGTCTCGACCATGGCCGCAGCAGCGCCCATGGCCTCGCGCAGGCGTTTGACGTGTACGTCTACCGTGCGCTCTTCAATGTAGACATGGTCACCCCACACCTTGTCGAGCAACTGCCCGCGGCTGTGCACGCGCTCGGCATGCCCCATGAGGTAGTGCAGCAGCTTGAATTCGGTTGGCCCCAGCTTGAGAGGCTGGTCCAAAAAACTGACGCGGTGGGTGGCCGAATCCAAGCGCAGGCCAGAAATTACCAAGGCCTCGTCTTTGGACTGCGGTGCGCGACGACGCAGCACGGCGCGCACGCGGGCCAGCAATTCTTTGGTGGAAAAAGGCTTGGCGATGTAGTCGTCCGCGCCCGCATCCAGGCCGGCGACCCGGTCTGCCTCATCGCCACGGGCGGTCAGCATAATGAGCGGGATCGCCTTGGTACGCTCATGGCCGCGCCAACGCTTGGCAAGGGTCAGGCCGCTTTCGCCGGGCAACATCCAATCGAGCAAAATCAGGTCGGGCAAAGCGGCATCGAGCTCGCGCTGGGCGCTGATGCTGTCCATCGCCCAAATAGGACGGAAGCCGTTGTGGCGTAAATTGACCGCAATCAGCTCGGCAATGGAAGGCTCGTCCTCCACCAGCAAAACTGTGGGCACATTCCTCATTTGATGGCCTGCTCAACCTGGTCGATGGTGCTGTGGCGCACATCCTCGCCCTTGACCACATAAATAATGAACTCGGCGATGTTTTTCGCATGGTCGCCAATGCGCTCAATGGCTTTGGCCAAAAACAGCAAATCCAGGCTGGGGGAGATGGTGCGCGGGTCTTCCATCATGTAAGTGATGAGTTTGCGCACAAAGCCGTCAAACTCTTTGTCAATCAAATCGTCTTCTTTGAGAATGCTCAGGGCGGCGTTGACGTCCAGACGGGCAAAAGCGTCCAGGGCCTTGTTGAGCAAGCCAGAGGCCAGATCGGCGGCGTAGCGCAGCTCAAGCGACGGGAGCGAGCGTGGCGCGCCGCTTTCAATAATGGAGCGCACCATGCGGGCAATTTTTTCGGCCTCATCACCCACGCGTTCCAGGTTGGCCGTGGTCTTGGAGATAGCGATCAGCAAGCGCAAATCGCGCGCGGTGGGTTGGCGTCGCGCAATGATGGAAGACAGATCACGGTCAATTTCAATTTCCATGGCATTGACGCGCGCCTCTTTTTGGGTCACCTCATCGGCCGCTTCGGTGCTGAAATGCGAGAGCGCAAAAATGGCACGATGAATTTGCGACTCCACCAGCCCGCCCAACTCCATGACCTGGGAGGACACGGAGGTTAGTTCCGAATCAAACTGCGTAGAAAGATGTTTATCTGGCATGGGGTTTCCTGCTTGTAAGCGTCAATGCAATAGGTAATATGACCAGGCCACTTATCCGAAGCGGCCGGTAATATAGTCTTCGGTCTCTTTGCGGGTGGGTTTGAAAAACATTTGTTCAGTCACGCCAAACTCGATTAAATCGCCCAAATACATATAGGCCGTGTAATCACTGCAGCGGGCGGCCTGTTGCATATTGTGGGTGACAATGACCACCGTGTAATCTGCCTTTAACTCCACAATCAGCTCTTCCACTTTGGCAGTGGAAATAGGATCGAGGGCGGAACAGGGTTCGTCAAGCAATAACACTTCCGGCTTGATCGCAATTCCGCGGGCAATGCACAAGCGCTGCTGCTGCCCGCCCGACAGGCTGCCGCCGCTTTGGTGCAATTTGTCTTTGACCTCGGTCCAGAGCGCCGATTTGCGCAAGGCCCACTCCACCCGCTCTTCCATATCGGTGGCGTTGAGGTTTTCGAAGAGTTTGACGCCGAAGGCCACGTTGTCGTAGATCGACATAGGAAAAGGCGTAGGCTTTTGAAAAACCATGCCGACTTTGGCGCGAAGCAACGCAACGTCTTCTTTGCTGGTCAAAATATCCTGGCCGTCGAGCAACACCTGGCCCTCGGCGCGCTGTTCGGGGTAGAGCTCAAACATGCGATTCAAAATACGCAATAAGGTCGATTTACCGCATCCGGAGGGGCCGATAAATGCGGTAACCCGGCCTTCGGGAATATCGAGGTTGATATTTTTGAGGGCTTTGAATTTACCGTAGTAAAAATCCAAGTTCTTGATGGCGATTTTGGTTCGCGCTGTACCGTTATCTGTTTTAAGCATAGTGTGAATAATCTCAAAATAAGGTCAGGACTTTTGTCGCGTAATTACCCGCGCCAGAATATTGAGTCCCAGTACGGCCACCGTGATCAAAAATACGCCCGCCCAGGCAAGCTTTTGCCAGTTTTCGTAGGGGCTCATGGCGAACTTAAATATCGTGACCGGCAGGCTGGCCATGGGCTCGCTCAGGCTAGAAGTCCAAAATTGGTTGCTCAGCGCCGTAAATAGCAAGGGCGCAGTCTCGCCAGCGATGCGGGCTACCGCCAACAAAATACCGGTTATCACGCCCGCACGCGCCGCTTTGAGCGTAATGCTGGCAATCACTTTCCACTTGGGCGCGCCCAGGGCGTAGGCGGCCTCGCGCAAGCCGGCGGGCACCAGGCGCAACATGTCCTCGGTGGTGCGGATCACCACCGGAATCACAATCAGCGCCAGCGCTACGACGCCCGCATATCCCGAAAATGTCTTGAACCGCGACACCACCACCGAGTACACAAAGAGACCGACCACGATAGAGGGCGCGGAGAGCAAAATGTCATTCACAAAACGCGTGGTTTCGGCCAGCCAGCTCTTGGAGTCAAATTCCGCCAAATAAATACCGGCCATGATGCCAATCGGCGCGCCTACCAAAGTAGCCAAACCCACCATGATGGCCGAGCCGTAAATCGCGTTAGCCAAACCGCCATCCTCGTTGGGCGGCGGGGTCATTTGGGTCAGGGTGGCGAAACTCAATCCGGCAAAACCCAGGCTAATGGTTTCAAACAATATCCAAAACAGCCAGACCAGACCAAACAGCATGGCCATCATGGCCAAAGCGATGGCAATGCCGTTCACACGTTTGCGCGCCGCGTAGCGCGCCGCACGCTGGGAATCCAAAGCGCCGGTACTCATGTTTTGCTCCCCTCGCCTTTGCGCAACTGCGCCAAAAGCAATTTAGACAGGGAAAGAATCACGAAGGTAATAAAGAAAAGCACCAGGCCCAAATACATCAAAGCGGCTTGGTGCAGGCCTTCGCCCGCCTCCGCAAACTCATTGGCCAACGCCGAGGTAATGCTATTGGCCGCTTGAAACAGGCTTAGCGAATCGAGCTGGTTGAAATTTCCGATCACAAAAGTCACTGCCATGGTTTCACCAATGGCGCGGCCTAGGCCCAACATAATCCCACCAATGACGCCGGTCTTGGTAAATGGCAAGACCACGGTGGATACGACCTCCCAGGTGGTGGCACCCAAACCGTAGGCCGACTCCTTGAGCAGAGGCGGCGTCACCTCAAACACGTCACGCATCACAGCCGATATAAACGGAATAATCATGATGGCCAAAATAATTCCGGCCGACAAAATACCGATGCCTACCGGCGGACCCGACACGAAGGCCCCTAAATAAGGCACGCCCGCAAAAGCGGTTTGCAAGGGCGTTTGCACATATTGGGCCAGCACCGGCCCAAAAACCAAAAGACCCCACATGCCGTACACGATAGAGGGCACTGCCGCCAACAATTCGATGGCTGTACCCAGCGGCCGTTTCAGCCAGGCGGGCGAGAGTTCGGTCAGAAAAAGCGCAATACCAAAACTGACCGGCACTGCAATCAACAAAGCAATCAGCGATGTCGAAATAGTGCCGTAAATCATGACCAAGCCGCCAAAGTCCTCCTGCACCGGATCCCACACGGTTCGGGTTAAAAAGCTTAAACCGTATTTATGAATCGCCGGCCAGGCGCTGATCGTTAGCGATAACAAGATCGCCGCGAGCAGCGCCAGTGTGAGCCAAGCCGCCGACTTGGCAGCAAATCCGAAGATCCGGTCGGCCAGCGGGCCGCCGCTAGAGCGGGCCGGAGCAGTGGACTGAGTCATGAGCAACTTGGAATAAAGCGTTGAAAATTACTTGAAAGCGACCGGCTTGCCCGAGGCGTCTTTAATGTCGCCCCACGCTTTTTGGATGGCACCAACAACGGCAGCGGGCATAGGAACGTAATCGAGGTCAGCCGCGGCCTTCTCGCCATTGGCATAGGCCCAGTTGAAAAACTTCAAAGTTTCGGTGGCATTGGCGGGCTTGTCCTGCTTGGTATGCATCAGGATATAAGTAGCGCCGCTGATAGGCCAGGCTTCTTTACCCTGCTGGTTGGTCAGGATTTGGTAGAACGACTTGTTCCAATCGGCGCCGGCTGCAGCGGCTTTGAAAGTGTCGTCTTCGGGCTTAACAAAATGGCCGGCTGCGTTTTGCATCACGGCATAGGTCATTTTGTTTTGCTTGACGTAGGAATATTCCACATAACCCAGCGAATTGGGCAAACGGCCAACAAATGCCGCCACGCCTTCATTGCCTTTGCCGCCCGCGCCCACCGGCCAGTTCACAGCCGTGCCCTCGCCGACCTTGGTTTTCCACTCGGGGCTGACTTTGCTCAGGTAATTGGTAAAGATAAAGGTGGTTCCCGAACCATCGGCGCGGCGCACTTGCGCGATCGCGGCGTCAGGCAAAGCCACATCAGGGTTGAGCGCTTTGATGGCCGGGTCATTCCAACGGGCCACTTTGCCCAGGAAAATGTCCGCCAGCAAAGGGCCGGTCAATTTGAGTTGGCCGGGCTTGATGCCTGCGACATTGAGCACCGGCACGACGCCACCAATCACGGTGGGGAACTGCATTTGGCCTTTGGATTTGAGGACCTCATCCGTCTGGGGCATGTCCGAGGCACCGAAATCCACGGTTTTAGAGTCGATTTGCTTGATACCGCCGCCCGAACCAATGGATTGGTAATTGACCTTCACGCCGGTCAATTTGTTGTAGTCAGACGCCCATTTGGCGTAAATCGGCGCAGGGAAAGTCGCGCCAGCGCCGGTAATTTCTTGGGCTTGCACGCCGGTAAAAGCCAGGGCGCCTAGGGCTGCCGCCAGGAACGAAGAGGAAAACACGTTTTTCATTGGACACCTTTGAAGTGGTTTAGTTAACCCAGCCACTTTAAGCATGATTTATGACAGTTTAATGACCTTTCCAGACCCAGCACTCCCGCCTGGAAATAATCCGCGCCAGGGTATCAGCGGGCATTTTTGTCACACATTTGTCACTTTATGTTTTTATTCTCGGGGTTTTCTAACCGGAGATATTGCCATGTCGACTCACACCACATTCCAAACCGCCCGCCGCCTGGTCCTGGTTCTGACGGCCACTGCCTGGCTTGGCGCCTGCGCTACCGTACAAAAACCGCTGAGCATTGCCGATACGATCGCCAACACCCCTTCCCTGAGCACGCTTAACGGCCTGGTAAAAAGCGCCGGCCTGACCGAAACGCTGCAAGGCAGCGGACCCTTCACGGTATTTGCGCCCAGCAACGACGCTTTCAAAGCCGTCCCTGCGGCGACCTTGGAGGACCTGAACAAGCATCCCGAGAAGCTGAAAAACCTGCTGAGCTTTCACGCAGTGAGCGGCGCGCTCTTGGCCAAAGACGTGAAAAACAGCAACGTTAAAGCGCTCAATGGGGATGCACTGGCCCTGTCCAAAGCCGGCGAGTTCGTTACCGTTGAAAATGCCGCTGTGACGCAGGCCGATTTGGTCGCCACCAACGGTGTCATCCACATTGTTGACGTGGTGATGACACCTCCCAAGAAGTAAATGTGCACTTGGGCAGGCCCTCCGCCCGCCCAAGTCACCCGCAGCCCGGCACCGCCGGGCTTTTCTTTGTCCGCTGGCCCGAGGTGCTATTCTTGGCCGATTACGCCAGTTTCACGCCCTTTTTAGCTTTTTCATGTCTCTTCCCACGCGCTTGGCAGCCATTGACCTGGGCTCCAACAGTTTTCGGCTGGAAATCGGCCAACTTTCCCACGGTGCCTTTGAGCGCACCGAATACATCAAAGAATCCGTGCGCCAAGGCGCGGGCATGGACAGCGAGCGCAACCTCACCGAGGCGGCCATGCAGGCCGGTTGGGATTGTCTGGCCCGTTTTGGCGAGCGTTTGGCCGGATTTAAACCAGCGCAGGTGCGGGCCGTAGCGACCCAGACACTGCGTGAGGCCCGCAACCGCGACGTGTTTCTAGAGCACGCAGTGCGCGTGCTGGGCTTTCCCATCGACGTGATTTCCGGGCGGGAAGAGGCGCGCCTGATTTACAAAGGCGTCTCCCATTTGCTGCCGCCCTCCCCCGAGCGGCGTTTGGTCGTGGACATTGGCGGGCGCTCGACCGAGCTGATTTTGGGCGAGCAGCACACCCCCCGGGTTTTGGAGTCCTTTCGGGTAGGCAGCATTGCCTGGTCGACGCGCTATTTTCCCGATGGCCAATGGCGGCGCAAGGCCTTTGAAACCGCCGAAGTGGCGGCCAAAGCGGTATTGGAGGGCGCCGTGGAGGCCTATGGACCCACCAAGTGGGACGTGGCCTATGGCTCAGCAGGCACCGTCAGCGCGGTCAGTGAGGCGCTTTTGGCCGGCGGCTGGCCCGATGGTGTCGTCACGCCTGAAGGCTTGGACTGGCTGCGCGAACGCCTGATCGCTGCCGAATCGAGCGCCAGCACCAAAGTGGCCGGACTGCGCGAAGACCGCAAAGCGGTGATTGCAGGCGGCTTGAGCGTCACGCGCGCACTTTTTAGCCTGCTGGGCATCAGCCGCATGCACCCGACCGCAGGCGGCCTGCGCCACGGCCTGATTTGCCAAATGCAGGGCTCGCGCGAAGACGCCACCGACCTGCGCACCAAAACGGTCGAGCGCCTGGCCACTAAATTCAACGTCGACAAAGCCCATGGTGCGCGCGTGGGCGAGGTAGCAGCCGAGCTGCTGGGCCAGCTGCTGCCAGCCAGTGCCGAAGACCCTCACCGGGCCGAGCGCAAGCTGCGGTGGGCGGCGCAACTGCACGAAATGGGCAGCCACATTTCCCATAGCGATTACCACAAGCACGGTGCCTACATCTTGCAGAACGCCGATGCCATGGGCTTCTCGCTGGACGAGTTGCAGCGCTTGAGTGTGCTGGTGCTGGGCCACCGGGGCAAGCTGCGCAAAATCGAGGACGCGCTGGCGCTGCCCGAGCTGCGTGCGCAGCTGGTCGCCCTGCGCGTGGCCGTCATTCTGTGCCATGCACGGCGCGACCCGCAGCCCGACTGCGTATGGGTGCAAACCAGCAAGTCCGCCCTCACTTTGTATTGCAAGCGGACCTGGGCGACGGAGTTTCCCCAGTCGGCCTATTTGCTGCGCGAAGAGGCGCTGGCTTGGCAAAAGACGCCCTGGCCGCTGGAGTTCGTGGAAGTCTGATGCCCTTGCAAATGCTCGCGGACGAACGCGCTATCCGGCACCGCCTGGCCGCTTTCGCGCGCACCCTGGACCAGCGCCAATGGGACAGCTTGGGCGAGGTCTTCGCACCCGAGGCCCAGCTGGTTTACGGCGCGCACCAGCCGCAAGGGCTGGCGGCAGTTGAGGCGCATTTCCGCGCATTTCTGGGGGGCTGCGGCCCCTCGCAACACCTGCTGGGCAATATTGATATCGACGTTCAAGGCGACCATGCCCACAGTTGGGCCGCTGTCTGCGCCAGCCACCGGGCAGCGGGCAAGGACGACACCCGGGAGTTCACCGCCCGTGGTAACTACGTCACCCAGTGGGTCCGCCTGCCCCAAGGCTGGCGGGTGGCACGCTGGGAGTGGCAAAACGGCTGGTTTAGCGGGGATTTCAGCATTCTTGGCCCTGGCTGAGGGCATGCGCGCCGCCCCGGCCTACAGCATGTCCGGCGATTGCACGCTGAGCAAAGTGGTTTCCGTTTGGCCATTGCGCTCGCGGTAGCGCAGCCACCAGACAGCGCCTTTTTTCACCGACATCGCCTGTCCCGGCTGGCCCAATAAGCGCGATATGGCCTGGCCCAGCGTGGGCTGGTGCCCTACCAGCAAGACGCACACCGGCGAGTCAGGCCAGTGCGCCAAAGCGAGCAACTCATCGACCCCGGACAAAGGCGCCAAGGCCGGTGCGATCTTGAATTTGCGGTCCAAGGCACGGGCTGTTTGCTCGGCCCGCAAGGCGGGGCTGGCAAACACTTTGGTGCCGGCGGGCAATTGGCGGTCCAGCCAGGCGCCCATGCGCTGGGCTTGTTTTTCACCCCGCGAGGTCAGGCCGCGCAGCATGTCATCGCCGACCAGCTCCAAATCAATGGCCTCTGCGTGACGCCATAAAACCAGATCCATGCGATCTACTCCTTACCCTGATGGGCACTGTGCAGCCCGTAGCGCGCCATGAGCGCTGTTTGGGCACTGTGGCCGCCATGCGGCGTTTGGCCGCGCACCGCGTGGTAGCTGCCGTCGGCCTGCATCTCCCAGGCGTCCAGCCCATCGTGCATATAAGCCAGCAGGCATTCATCAATAAGGCGTTGGCGCAGGACCGGGTCGCTGACCGGCCAGGCCAGCTCGATGCGACGCACCATATTGCGGTTCATCCAGTCGGCGCTGGACAAATACAGCTCATCGACCGCGCCCACCCGAAAGTAAAACACCCGCGAATGCTCCAAAAACCGGCCGATGATGGAGCGCACCCGGATACGCTCGCTCACGCCGGGCACCTGGGCCGGCAGCATGCACGCCCCGCGCACGATCAGATCGATCTGCACGCCGCACTGTGCGGCCTCCAGCATGGCCGCGATCAGGGCGTGGTCGGTCAGGGCATTCATCTTGGCGACCAGGCGCGTGGATTGGCCGCTGGCCGCCGCCGCAGCCAGTTGGCCTATTTTTTTGATCAGCTGTTTGTGCAGCTGGAACGGCGCCATCCACATCTTCTTCAAAGGGGTCAGCTTGCTCTGGCTGGCCAGGTGCACAAAGACGTTTTCCATGTCCTGCGTCAGCGCCGCATCGGCCGTCAGGTGGCTGATATCGGTGTACAAACTGGCGGTGCGCGGGTTGTAGTTGCCGGTGGACAAATGCCCATAGCGCTTGAGCTGCTTGCCCTCGCGGCGGGTCACCAGCAGCATCTTGGCGTGGGTTTTCAAACCCACTACGCCGTAGACGACTTGGGCGCCTATGGATTCGAGCATTTCGGCCCAATTGATGTTGGCTTCTTCGTCAAAGCGCGCTTTGATCTCCACCACCACCGTCACCTCTTTGCCGCGACGCACCGCCTCGCGCAGCAGATCCATGATGGTCGAGTCCGATCCGGCGCGGTAAATGGTCTGCTTGATGGCCAGCACCTGCGGGTCATGGACGGCGGCGCGCAAAAACAGCAGCACGCCTTCAAAACTTTCAAAGGGCTGGTGAAACACCATATCGCCCTGCCGGAGCTGATCGAACAAATTGGCCGACAGGTCCATTTGCACCGGCGCGGGCGCCTTGTAGACCGGAAAACACAACTCGGGCCGCTCCAACAAGTCAATCATCTGGGTCAGGCGCACCAGGTTGACTGGCCCGTGTACCCGGTACAGCGCCAGTTCGGGCAGGTCAAATTGCTTCAACAAGAACTGCGCCAGATGCGCCGAACAGCTGGAGGACACCTCCAAGCGCACGGCCTCGCCGTAATGGCGGTGCACCAGGCCTTGGCGCAGCGCCATACGCAAATTCTGTACGTCGTCCTCGTCTACCGCCAGGTCCGAATGGCGGGTCACCCGAAACTGCGAGAACTGCTCTACGGTGCGCCCGGAAAACAGCTCGGCCAGGTGCGCACGGATCACACTGGTCAGGGCGACGAAGACGGCACCACCGCCGGACAAGGCGTCGGGCATACGGATGATGCGCGGCAGCACCCGGGGCACTTTAACGATAGCGATTTCATTAGAGCGGCCAAAAGCGTCATTACCACCCAGCCGGACAATAAAGTTCAGCGCCTTGTTAGCGACCTGCGGAAACGGGTGCGCCGGATCCAACCCGACGGGGATGAGCAAAGGGCGCACTTCACGCGCAAAGTATTGCTTGACCCAACGTCTTTGCGCCACATTGCGCTCACCGTGCGAAAGGAGTCGTATGCCTTTGGCCTGTAAGGCCGGCAACAAAACATCGTTGTAGTGGGTGTACTGGCGCTCAACCAGATGGTGCAGCGCCTCGGACAGACGCTGAAACGATTTAACCGAATGGCTGCCCCGCTTGTCGCCACTGCGCGCCGCCGTCAGGTGCGGCTCGCTGCGCACCTCGAAGAACTCGTCCAGATTCGAAGAAACAATGCACAAATACCGCAAGCGCTCCAGCACCGGCACGTCGTCCCGGCAGGCCCAGCTAAATACCCGCTCGTTGAACGAGATCAGGCTGTGATCGCGGTCCCACAGCGGGGCCGATACCGAATCTGGAAATCCAACGGAAGTTTGCTGCACGGTCATGGTTTTCTAAGTTGCCTCGTCTAGCACCCCCAGCGCTCGCCCGCGGGGGCAGCGCATAGCTTACTTCAGGCCTATGACAGCCCCAAAAAGTGGCGCCGGTAGCGGGCTGGTAGGTCTTGCAGGCGCATCATCAGCGGCAAATCGGCGCACTGAAAGTCCGCGTCCCAGGCAGGCGGACCCATGACTTTGGCCCCCAGTCGCAAGTAGGCCTGAACCAATGCCGGGGGTGACACCCGCAGTTCGTGATTGAGGCGCTCCATGGGAAAAGGCTTGCGCGGCAGTACTTGGTATTGCACCGAGGCCAAATGCTTTTGCCGAACCTGGTGCCAGACGCTGGCAGCGATATTGCCATCAACGCGCCCCTCGTGGAGCAAGGGAATGCTGGCGCAGCCAATCATGGTGTCGAGCTGATTACGGACCATAAAACCGGTCAAAGCACCCCACAAAGCCAGAATAACGCCGCCATGCCGGTGCGCCGGATGCACACAACTGCGCCCTAGCTCCACCATATTGTCGCGAATAGTGCGAAGCCGGGTCAGGTCAAATTCGGTATCGCTATAGGTGCTTCCCACGCGCTGGGCCTGGATTGGCGTCAAGACGCGGTAGGTGCCAATCACTTGCCCCGTATCGCTGGCGCGCACGAGCAAATGCTCGCAATAGTTATCAAATAGATCGACGTCGTGGCCCGGAACCGACGTTTGCAGGCGGGCACCCATTTCTAGCGAAAAAACCTCAAAGCGCAGTTTCTGCGCCTCCCGGACTTCCTCTAAGTGCCGAGCCCAAGACACTTCTACACCCGTAGGGCCCCGGAAGGCTTGCGCGGACTGCGCAGGCTCATGGCCCGCCTGGCCTAGATGCCTGGCAAAGGGGTTCTCGGTATTTGCAGAAGAGAAACTATTACTCAACATTACACATCCCCATCGCATATTTCATGCTTACGGGAGCGTAGTGTCTAAATGTTTTGTGAAATATAGACGTCAATTCAGTGACAAATCTATTGCAGCAAAGGGCGCTGCAATTACTTCCCATGCTTTCTCTAGCAAATGGATATTGCGCCGTAATGACAAATACCTTTTTTTAAAGAATCTGTAGACCTCGTGCCACAGGTCTTTCGATTTACATGAAATTCACAGATACGTCATACAAAAAATCAACACTTGCGCGTCGATTCGAAATGTATTTTTGAATTTTGGCAATTAGTTCAAACCCTTAATGAAAGATTTATTCATGACATTCAATGCAAAGAAAACCGCCCTGGCGCTGGCCTGCGGACTGGTGACTGCAAGCTCGGTATTCGCACAAACCGCGCCTTCCGTGACGGTATATGGCCGCATCGAACTGGGTCTGGAAAGCGCTAACGACGGCGCCTTCACCAAAACCATGTTGCAAAACTTCGCATCGCGTTTTGGCATCAAGGGTGAGCGCGGCTTTAGCGGTGACCTGAGCGGTATTTTCCAAGTGGAAACTGCGTTTTCACCGGAAGACGGCAAGGCGCAAAATATTGCCACCAACACGGGCTACCTGGCCAACCGCAACAGCTTTGTGGGCCTGAAAAGCAATTCCCTGGGGACTTTGCTCGTGGGTAACTACGATACGCCGCTGAAATCCTTGGATGCAGGCGGATTTGCCGGCACCCTGACAGGTGAAGGCGAAGCCATGGAGGTGATTATTCATGGCAAGGGCACCAAGACTTCGGGCTCTAATTTTGACAACGTGCACACCCGCCAGACCAACAACCTGGTGTACCTGAGCCCCAAGTTTGCTGACATGGTGGTCAAGCTTTCTTACTCGCCAGATGAGTCGCCTGTGGATGGCAATGCCGCTAACCAGCCCCTGTATGCCGCTTCGGTGGAGTGGAATAACGGAACCTATAACCTGGGTATTGCGACCCAAAACAAAGCCGTGTCGACCAAGGCATTTGGCATGAACGCCACCAAACTGACCATGGGCGCCAAAATGGGCAACCTGTCCGGTGCTTTGGTTTTTAGCGCGCTGGACAACCAGGCACCCTTGGCCGCCAACGCCCGTAAAACTACCAACTCTTTGGTGGTGCTCAACTTCGTTGACGGCCCACTTACCTACCGCTTCAACTACGGCATGTCGGGCGAATCTTTTTCGGGCGCGCAGGATGACCTGACCATGACTACCTTTGAAGTCGACTACGCTTTGGACAAGCAAACCTATTTGTACGGCAGCTATAGCCAAATCCAAAACAGCGCCAAAGCCAAAGGCACTTTCACCAATGCGGATAACTTCCCCGCAGTGGGTGTGGCCGGCAACGACCCCTCGGCTTTGACATTGGGCGTTCGCTATAACTTCTGATAGCCTGCCTTCGTTTCGAAATTTCTAGAGTTTGGCGGCCACCCACAAGGTGGCCGCTTTTTTTCGTTCAAAAATTGCGCTGCGCGAGCTAAGCGCTCAGTCCAGCCACTTTTGCAAAAACTGCGCCTGCCCGGCGGCGGGGTCTAGCTGGTAATTGGCAAACCCCAAAGATACGTAGGTCGCCATGGCCGGTGCGTTGCCTGACAGAACCTCGAGGGTGAGCTTGCACGCTCCACGTTCGCGGGCCAAAGCCTCTACCGTACGCAGCATCGCTGCGGCAATACCTTGGCCGCGCGCCGCCGCGAGCACGACCACATCGTGGACATTGACCAAGGGTTTGCAGGCAAAGGTGGAAAAGCCTTCAAAGCAATTAACCAGGCCCAAGGGCTCGGCTTGGCTTGCATCGGCAAAGGCCAACACACTAAAGGCCTGGGGTCGCGCTGCTAGCGCCTGCACGATGTGCGCTTTGGCGAAATCGGACAAGGGTTCGCCGCCGCCCATGGGGTCACGGGCGTAGCTATCGAGCAACTCCACTAAAGCCCGGGCGTGCGCCGGTTGGGCGTAATCGGCCTGGCAAATAAAGGCTTGTATCCGTGGGGTTGTCATCGCAGCGTGTCGGCAATGTTTTGCGCCAGCGCTTGGGCCTGGGCCGCCTCGCGTGCCTCGACCATGACGCGGACCAGGGGCTCGGTGCCGCTGGCACGAATCAGCACGCGGCCGGCTTTGCCCAGCGCTTTTTCTGCGTCGCGCACGGCCGTCTGCATGGCGCCATTGGCCTGCCAATCAGTGCCTGGGGCCAAGCGCACGTTAATCAGGGTTTGCGGGAAAAGCTGCAAACCGTCCAGCAGCGCAGCCATGGATTTACCCGCACGCACGCAGGCCTGCAAGACTTGCAAGGCGGAAATCAGGCCGTCGCCGGTGGTGTGTTTGTCCAGTGCCAGCAAATGCCCCGATCCCTCGCCACCCAAAATCCATCCACGCTCTTGCAGGGCTTCGAGCACATAGCGGTCGCCTACCTTGGCCCGCACCAACTCCAGGCCGCGTTGTTCAAAAGCCAGTTGAACGGCCATATTGGTCATCAGGGTGCCGACTACGCCCTCGATCACCGCACCCCGCGCAAGTCGTTCGTCGGCAATCAGGTACAAAAGCTCGTCGCCGTTGTACAAACGGCCCTGGCCGTCGACCATTTGCAGTCGGTCTGCGTCGCCATCCAGCGCCACACCATAGTGCGCACCATGGGCGCGCACCGCCTCCACCAGCGCCTGCGGGTGCGTGGCGCCCACATCGCGATTGATATTGAGGCCGTCGGGCGCGCAACCAATGGCGATGACCTCGGCGCCCAGTTCGTGAAACACTTTTGGCGCGATCTGGTAGGCCGCGCCATGGGCCGCGTCCACCACGATCTTGAGGCCGCGCAAGCTCAAATGGGAGTCAAAAGTACTCTTGCAAAACTCGATGTAGCGCCCTGCCGCATCGTCCAGTCGGCGGGCGCGGCCCAGCTGGGCCGATGTCTCCCATGCCGGTGGGTGGCTCAAGGCCTCTTCGACCGACAACTCCCAGGCGTCGGGCAGTTTGGTGCCCTGCGCGCTGAAAAATTTAATGCCATTGTCCTCAAACGGGTTGTGGCTCGCGCTGATAACCACCCCCAGCGAGGCCCGCTGCGCACGGGTCAGGTAGGCCACGCCCGGCGTCGGCAAGGGCCCGAGCAGCACCACATCCACGCCGGCCGAGTTGAGACCGCTCTCTAGCGCGCTCTCCAGCATATAGCCAGAAATCCGGGTGTCTTTGCCAATCAGCACCGTAGGGCGCGCCTGCGACTGCTTGAGCACCCGGCCCACTGCGTTGGCCAGTCGCAGCACAAAGTCCGGGGTGATGGGCTCTTGCCCGACGGTACCGCGAATGCCGTCGGTTCCGAAATAGCGTCGTGTCATGTCTTGCTTCTTCTTACAAAAATACCGAAAAAATTCCGCCCAAGCTTGCGAGCGCGGCCCTAGGCCACCTGCACCGCCGCCAATACCTGCAAGGCCTGCACCGTCGCTTGCACATCATGCACACGCACCACCCGGGCGCCCTGCTGCACCGCCAAGGCGGCGGCTGTAGCACTTGCGACCAAGCGGTCGGCCGGGCCTGCGCCGGTCACCGCGCCCAAGGAGGACTTGCGCGACCAACCGGCCAACACCGGCACGCCCAGGGCCAGGAAGGCATTTTGACGGGCCAGCAGGCTAAAGTTTTGCTCCACCGTCTTGCCAAAGCCAATGCCCGGATCAATGACGATGCGCTCGGGCCCCACCGCACGCGCCTGCAAGGCGGCCATACGGGTTTGTAAAAATTCCATCACGGGCGGCAGGGCATCGCCCTGCATGGGCGAGACCTGCATGGTCGTGGGGTCGCCATGCATATGCATGAGGCACACGCCGCAGCTGCTGTGATCGGCCAGCACATCGACGCCCGTGCGCGCACTGCCGGGCTCGGACCAGCGCAAAGCCCATACATCATTGATGATGTCCGCGCCGGCATCCAAAGCCGCTTGCATGACAGCTGGCTTGTAGGTATCGACCGAAATCGGCACGCCCCAGCGCACGGCTTCGCGCAGCACAGGCAAGAGGCGCGCAAGTTCCTGTTCCTCGGGCACCGTCTGGGCGCCCGGGCGCGTGGATTCGGCCCCGAGATCCAAAATATCGGCCCCCTCGCGCAAGAGTGCTTCGCCATGGGCCAGGGCACTGCTGGTAGACGTGAAATGTCCGCCGTCCGAAAATGAATCAGGCGTGATATTGACGATGCCCATGACACGCGGCTTGGACAGGTCGATACGAAAGCGGCTGGTATGCCAAAAATACATGGGCGATGGCTCACAGAAATCGGTAGCGCTCAAATGCAAACGGGGCCCAAAGCCCCGTTCACATGCATCGGTCAGGCCGCCGTTGGACTGGGGTCGGGCGCGGCGCTGGGCGCGGCATTGCCGCCATCGCCCGAATCACTGCTCTTGGCAGGCGGCGTCCAATCCTTGGGCGGACGCGGCGCTTTGCCGGCCATGATGTCGTCCAGTTGGTCGCTGTCAATGGTTTCCCACTCCAGCAAGGCCTTGGCCATGGCGTGCATCTTGTCCTGGTTCTCTTCGATCAGGTCGCGTGCCAGCTTGTACTGTTGGTCGATGATGCGGCGCACCTCCGAGTCCACTTTTTGCATGGTCTGCTCGCTCATGGTCGTGGTCTTGGTAACCGAGCGGCCCAAGAAAACCTCGCCCTCATTCTCCGCATAGACCATAGGACCCAGGGCGTCTGTCATCCCATACCGGGTGACCATGTCGCGGGCGATGGAGGTGGCGCGTTCAAAATCATTGCTGGCGCCGGTGGTCATTTGCTTCATGAACACTTCTTCGGCAATGCGTCCACCAAACAGCATGCTGATTTGGTTGAGCATGTATTCGCTGTCGTAAGAATAACGATCCTGCGCCGGCAGGCTCATGGTTACGCCCAAAGCACGTCCGCGCGGAATGATGGTGACTTTGTGCACCGGATCACACTTGGGCAGCAGCTTGCCAATGAGCGCGTGACCGGACTCGTGGTAGGCGGTGTTGCGCCGCTCTTCCTCAGGCATAACCATGCTCTTGCGCTCCGGGCCCATCAGGATTTTGTCCTTGGCCTTCTCGAAGTCTTCCATGTCCACCAAACGCGCATTGCGCCGGGCGGCCATCAAGGCGGCTTCATTGCACAAATTGGCCAGATCCGCGCCCGACATACCGGGGGTGCCACGCGCAATCACACTGGCGCTGACGTCCTGGCCCAAGGGCACTTTGCGCATATGGACGTTCAAAATCTGCTCGCGCCCGCGAATATCGGGCAAGGTGACGTATACCTGGCGGTCAAAGCGGCCGGGGCGCAACAAAGCGGCGTCCAGGATATCCGGGCGGTTGGTGGCGGCGACCACGATCACACCCACATTGGTCTCAAAGCCGTCCATCTCGACCAGCATTTGGTTGAGCGTTTGCTCGCGCTCGTCATTGCCGCCACCCAGACCAGCGCCGCGCTGGCGCCCGACGGCGTCAATTTCGTCGATAAAAATAATGCAGGGTGCATTTTTCTTGGCGTTATCGAACATGTCGCGCACCCGCGAGGCGCCGACACCGACAAACATCTCCACAAAATCAGAGCCCGAAATACTGAAAAACGGCACCTTGGCTTCGCCAGCAATCGACTTGGCCAACAAAGTCTTGCCCGTTCCTGGCGGGCCGACCAGCAAGAGCCCGCGTGGAATGCGCCCACCGAGCTTTTGGAATTTACTCGGGTCTTTCAAAAAGTCGACAACTTCTTTGACCTCTTCCTTGGCCTCGTCGCAGCCAGCCACATCGGCAAAAGTAACGGTGTTGGTGTTTTCGTCCAGCAAGCGCGCCTTGCTTTTACCAAAGCTGAAGGCGCCGCCTTTGCCGCCGCCCTGCATTTGGCGCATGAAATAAATCCACACCCCGATCAGCAACAACATCGGGCCCCAGCTAACCAGCAGCGTCATGAGCAAAGAGCCTTCTTCGCGGGGCTTGACGTCAAACTTGACGCCATTGGAAATCAGATCTCCCACCAAGCCTCGGTCCAGGTAGGTGGCCGTCGTTTTCACGCGGCGCTCATCGGCGGTGACGGCTACGATTTCCGTGGTGCCGCCCTGGCCTTCTTGAATGACGGCACTCTTGATATGTTTGTTTCGGACTTCTTCAAGAAAATCCGAATAGCCCAAGGTGACCGCGCCGCTGCCACTGTGCGAATCAAATTGCTTAAAGACGGTAAACAGGACCAGGCCGATAACGAGCCAGACTGCGACTTTGGAAAACCACTGATTGTTCAAGCGAAACTCCAGGTAGGGCGCACAAAAGGGTATGCGCACAGGTGACGGCCATTTTAGGCTTTTCAAGGGGCAAAACAGGCGATTTCCGGGCCAGATGGCATATTTCCGGCAGGGACTTGGGCGCCCGCCCGCCCCGCCCGCAGGGCTTAACGCAGGTGCATGCCCACCAAAAAGGTCTCCGAAGACCGGTCCCGGGACGCTTTGGGCTTGTAGGGCTTGACCGTCTGAAAGGCATTTTTGAAGTGCGCCACCACCGCGTCGTAGCTGCCACCGTGGAAGACTTTGGCCACCAAGGCCCCCTGATTTTTCATATGGTTTTGGGCAAATTCGATGGCCAATTCCACCAAATGCTCTACCCGCGCCGCATCGGCCGACGAGATGCCCGACAAATTAGGGGCCATGTCCGAAACCACCAAGTCCGCCTGCAGACCGCCCAGCGAATGCTCCAAGGCGGCCAAAGTTTCTTGCTCCCGAAAGTCCCCCATGATGAAGTCCACGCCTTCGATGGCCTCCATGGGCAGCAGATCCAAGCCGATGATTTTGCCTTCTAAGGCGCCAGCGGCAGCGCCGCCGGGCGCCAATCGACGCCGCAGGTACTGGCTCCAGGCCCCCGGCGCACAGCCCAGGTCGACAATCACTTGGCCGGGACGCACCAGACCGAAGGCCTCGTCAATCTCTTTGAGCTTGTACGCCGCCCGGGCCCGATAGCCCTCGCGCGTGGCCAGTTTGACGTAGGGGTCGTTAATGTGGTCATGCAACCAGGCCTTGTTGACCTTGCCGCCACGGGCGCTTGGCTTTGCCGGTGCAGCAGTGCGCGCGGCGGCAGAGGCGGAAGGCGGTTTTCTCATTGCGCCGATAATAGCGGCATGGCCCTTATTGAACTTACTCCTGCGCAGCGCAAAGTGCATCGCGCCCTTGCCCACCATCTTGATCCGGTGGTCCTCGTCGGTGGCGATGGCCTGACCGCCAATGTCAAAAAAGAAGTGGATGCGGCGCTCAACGCCCACGGCCTGATCAAAGTGCGTATTTTTTCGGACGAGCGCCCGGCGCGCGAAGCCATGTTCCAGACCTTGGCGGACGAACTGGGCGCTGCGCCGATTCAGCACATTGGCAAACTGCTCGTGCTGTGGCGCCCGATTCCCGACAAAGACAAAGTGCTGGACGAAGACCGCAAGGCCGGCCCGCGCGATGTGAAGGTGCTGAAATACAGCAAACGTGCCGGTCAGCGCCCTGAAGTGAAAACCCTGCGGGTCCTGGGCAACCAGCGCTTAACGCCCGGCGGCAATGTCAAGCGGGCCAAGCCCAAGCCCAAAATCAGCCTGAAAAAGCGCAGTCAGACGTAGCGCACGGCCACGATTTCGTAGGCCTTCTCGCCTCCGGGGGCCATCACGATGGCGGTGTCGCCCTCTTCCTTGCCGATCAAGGCGCGGGCAATGGGTGAGCTGATGTTGATCAAGCCCAGTTTGAGGTCGGCCTCGTCTTCGCCGACGATTTGGTAGGTCACGCGCTCGCCGCTTTCCTCTTCCTCCAGATCAACCGTGGTACCAAAGACCACGCGCCCGCCCGCATCCAAAGCGGCCGGATCGATCACCTGGGCTACGGAGAGCTTGCCTTCCACTTCCTGGATACGGCCTTCAATAAAGCCTTGACGGTCTTTGGCTGCGTCGTATTCGGCGTTTTCGCTCAGGTCGCCCTGGGCACGGGCCTCTGAAATAGCGCTGATGACCGCGGGCCGGTCCACCGTTTTGAGGCGATGCAGCTCTGCCTTCAGGATTTCGGCGCCGCGTTTGGTAATTGGAATAGTGGCCATCTGAAAAATCTGTCCAACGGAACTACAAAATGAAGAAGGACAGAAGTGCGCCGCTGCGCGCTTCTGTCCGACCGGGTAAGTGGCGGATTATGCCAACAGTTGGGCGTGCATTTCCTGCACCGAGATCACGCCCAAATGGTCCAGGTATTTCATGCCCTCGACGGCCGCTTCAGCCCCCGCCATGGTGGTAAAGGTGGTTACCCGCGCTAGCAAGGCCGAGGTGCGGATGAGGCGCGAGTCGGCAATAGCGTTGCGCCGCTCCTCTACGGTGTTGATCACCAGCGCCACTTCCTCGTTTTTGATCATGTCCACGATATGCGGGCGGCCTTCAGTCACCTTGTTGACGGCGCGGCAGCTCAGGCCGGCGGCGGTAATCGCAGCGGCCGTGCCCTTGGTGGCGAGCAACTCAAAACCCATGGCCACCAAATGGCGCGCCACCTCGACCGCACGCGCCTTGTCGGTTTGCTTGACCGAGATAAACGCCCGCCCGCTGCGCGGCAAGCGCGTGCCCGCGCCCAGCTGCGACTTGACAAAGGCCTCGCCAAACGTCTTTCCCACGCCCATGACCTCGCCGGTGGACTTCATCTCCGGGCCCAAAATCGTATCAACGCCGGGGAACTTCACAAAGGGGAAGACCGCCTCTTTCACGCTGAAATACGGCGGCGAGACTTCGGCCGTCACGCCTTGCTGCGCCAGCGTCTGGCCCACCATGCAGCGCGCGGCCACTTTGGCCAGCTGGATGCCCGTAGCCTTGCTCACAAAGGGCACGGTGCGCGAGGCGCGGGGGTTCACTTCCAGCACATAAATGACGTCTTTGCCATCCACATTTTGGATAGCAAACTGCACATTCATCAAACCCACCACCTCCAAAGCCGCAGCCATGGCCGTGGTTTGGCGCTTAATTTCGGCCACGGTGGCCGCAGACAAGCTGTAGGGCGGCAGCGAGCAGGCCGAGTCACCGCTGTGCACGCCAGCTTGCTCGATATGCTCCATCACGCCACCGATCAGGGTGGCGCCGCTGGCATCGCGCACGCAGTCCACATCGCATTCGATGGCATCGTTCAAAAAGCGGTCCAGCAACACCGGCGAGTCGTGGCTGACCTTGACGGCCTCGCGCATATAGCGCTCCAGGTCGCGCTGCTCGTGCACGATCTCCATGGCGCGCCCGCCCAGCACGTAGCTGGGACGCACCACCAGCGGGTAGCCCAGCGCGGCGGCTTTTTCCAGGGCTTCGGCCTCGGTGCGGGCGGTGGCGTTAGGCGGTTGGCGCAAATCCAGGGCGTGCAGCAGCTTTTGGAAGCGCTCGCGGTCTTCGGCCGCATCAATCATGTCCGGGCTGGTGCCGATGATGGGCACGCCATGCGCCTCCAGGCCCAGCGCCAGCTTGAGTGGCGTCTGACCGCCGTACTGCACGATCACGCCCAGGGGCTTTTCTTTGTCGACGATTTCCAGCACGTCTTCCAGCGTCAAGGGCTCAAAGTAGAGGCGGTCGCTGGTGTCGTAGTCGGTGGAGACGGTCTCGGGGTTGCAGTTAACCATGATGGTCTCGTAACCATCCTCGCGCATGGCCAGGGCTGCGTGCACGCAGCAGTAGTCAAACTCAATACCCTGCCCGATGCGGTTAGGCCCGCCGCCCAGCACCATGATTTTCTTGCGCTCGGTAGGCTCGGCCTCGCACTGCGCGCCTTCGGCCTCGTAGGTCGAATACATATACGCGGTGTTGGTGCTGAACTCGGCGGCGCAGGTATCCACACGCTTGTAGACCGGGCGCACGCCCAAAGCAATACGCCGCTTGCGCACTGCCGCGTCGGTGGTTTTGAGCTGGCGCGCCAGGCGCCGGTCGGAAAAGCCTTTTTGCTTGAGGGCGCGCAAGGTAGGCGCATCCAGGGTGTCCAAGACCGAACCCTCGGCGTTGGCGGGCAGGTTTTCCAGCTCCAACTCCAGACGTACGATCTGCTCAATTTGCACCAAAAACCAGCGGTCGATGCGGGTCAGCTCGAACACCTCGTTCACGCTCATGCCCATGGCAAAGGCGTCGCCCACGTACCAAATGCGCTCGGGGCCGGGTGCGCCCAGCTCTTTTTCCAGGACTTCGCGGTCCTGGGTTTTCTCGTTCATGCCATCGACGCCCACTTCCAGGCCACGCAGGGCTTTTTGGAAGGACTCCTGGAAGGTGCGGCCCATGGCCATGACTTCGCCCACCGACTTCATTTGTGTCGTCAGGCGGCTGTCGGCAGCGGGGAATTTTTCGAAGGCAAAACGCGGAATTTTGGTGACCACGTAATCAATGCTGGGCTCAAAACTGGCCGGCGTCGCGCCGCCGGTAATGTCGTTGCGCAGCTCATCCAACGTATAGCCCACCGCCAGCTTGGCCGCCACTTTGGCAATCGGAAAGCCCGTGGCCTTGGACGCCAGCGCCGAGGAACGCGAGACGCGCGGGTTCATCTCAATGACCACCATGCGCCCGTCCAGGGGGTTGATCGCAAACTGCACATTCGAGCCGCCGGTGTCCACGCCAATCTCGCGCAACACGGCCAGCGATGCATTACGCAAAATCTGGTATTCCTTGTCCGACAAAGTCTGCGCCGGTGCCACGGTGATGGAGTCGCCGGTATGCACGCCCATGGGGTCCAGGTTTTCGATGGAACAGACGATGATGCAGTTGTCCGCCTTGTCGCGCACCACTTCCATCTCGTACTCTTTCCAGCCCAGCAGCGACTCTTCAATCAGCAGCTCATTGGTGGGCGAGGCCTCTAGGCCGCGCTTGCAAATCGTCTCGAACTCTTCGGCGTTGTAGGCGATGCCGCCACCAGTTCCGCCCAACGTAAAGCTGGGGCGAATGACGGTAGGGAATCCCAGGGTTTTTTGCACCGCCCAGGCCTCTTCCATGCTGTGGGCAATGCCCGAGCGGGCCGAGCCCAGACCAATTTTGGTCATCGCGTCCTTGAACTTGAGGCGGTCTTCGGCCTTGTCAATCGCCTCGGGCGTAGCGCCAATCAACTCCACTTGGTATTTATCAAGCACGCCGTGGTGCCACAAATCGAGCGCGCAATTGAGCGCGGTCTGACCGCCCATGGTCGGCAAAATCGCGTCAGGGCGCTCTTTGGCAATGATTTTTTCCACCGTCTGCCAGGTGATGGGCTCGATGTAGGTGACATCGGCCGTGTCCGGGTCGGTCATGATGGTGGCGGGGTTGCTGTTGATCAGGATGACTTTGTAGCCCTCCTCGCGCAAAGCCTTGCAGGCCTGCACGCCCGAATAGTCAAACTCGCACGCCTGCCCAATGATGATGGGCCCGGCCCCGATGATCAGGACGCTGTGAATATCTTTACGTTTTGGCATTTTTTCTAACTTCTCTCAATTTCTCAGTCCACACGCACAGGCCGCCAAAGATCAGGCGCGCGCCTCCATCTCCCGAATGAAGCGGTCAAACAGATAGCCGATATCGTGCGGGCCGGGCGACGCCTCTGGGTGCCCTTGAAAGCAAAAAGCAGGTTTGTCCGTGCGCTCCAGGCCCTGGACGGTGTTATCAAACAAGCTGACATGGGTGGCACGTAAATGGCTGGGCAAGGACTCGTGGTCCACGGCAAAACCATGGTTTTGGCTGGTGATGCTGACGCGCCCACTGTCCAGGTCCTTGACCGGGTGGTTGGCGCCATGGTGGCCAAATTTCATCTTAAAAGTGCGCGCGCCCGACGCCAGCGCCATGATTTGGTGCCCCAGGCAGATACCGAAGGTGGGAATGCCCGACTCAATGAGCGTGCCGGCAGCTGCGATGGCGTAATCGCAGGGCTGCGGATCGCCAGGGCCGTTGCTCAGGAAAATGCCGTCGGCCTGCAGGGCCAGCACCTCGTGCGCAGAGGTTTGGGCTGGCACCACGGTCAGGCGGCATCCGCGCTCGACCAGCATGCGCAAAATGTTTTTCTTCACGCCAAAGTCGTAAGCCACAACATGAAAACGCCCTGCGTCAGACTGGCCGTAGCCACTGCCGAGCTTCCACTCGGACTGCGTCCAAGCGTAAGACGCCTTGGCGGACACCACTTTAGCCAGGTCCAAACCCGCCATCGAGGGCGCGCCCTGCGCGGCGGCGATGGCCTGGGCACGGGTGGCCGCGTCAAGCACTTGGCCGGGCGCCAAGGCCAAAATACAGCCGTTTTGCGCGCCATGTTCGCGCAAATGGCGCGTCAGCTGGCGGGTGTCAATGTTGGCGATGGCCACGGTGCCATGGGCCTGCAAATAGCCACTCAGGTCTTGGGTACTGCGAAAGTTGGATGCCAGCAGCGGCAGGTCTTTAATGACCAGTCCGGCAGCATGGACCGCGCCAGACTCCACGTCTTCGGGGTTGGTGCCGTAGCTGCCGATATGCGGGTAGGTGAGGGTAACGATTTGTTGGCAATAGCTGGGGTCGGTCAGGATTTCCTGGTAACCCGTCATGGAGGTGTTGAAAACGACCTCGCCAACGGTGCTGCCGCTAGCGCCAATAGAAATTCCGGTGAAGACCGAACCGTCAGCGAGCGCCAAAATGGCCTGTGGGTGGGTTCCCTTGAGAGACAAAAGCACGGGGTTCTCCGAGTGGTTTACGGGTACGCCCAAGCGCTCAGAAATGCTTCCTGGCGGCTGTTGTTGGTAGGGATTGGAGCTTTAAAGGCGCTTGGGAGAGCTGGATTCTGGAAAGCCCCGCATTGTAACCCAGCCCCTCTAGCGCGCCGCACCCGCCAAGGCGCTGGCGTGCAGGCAAATGGCCGCTGCTGCGGCCACGTTGAGCGACTCTTCGCCGCCAGGCTGGCCAATGCGAACCTGCTGGGCAGCACCTGCCATCAGGGCAGGCTGTACGCCCTGCCCTTCGTGTCCCATGGCCCACGCGCAGGGAAAGGGCAAGCGGCAGTCCTGGATCAGTGACCCCGCGTGCGAACTGGTCACCAAGAGCGGCACCGCCAGGGCCTGCACGCTGTCCAGGTCGGCGCCCTCGAGCAGAGACAGCGCAAAGTGCGCGCCCATGCCAGCGCGCAGCACCTTGGGCGACCACAAAGCGGCCGTCCCGCGCAGCGCAATCACCTGGCCAAAGCCAAAAGCGGAGGCGCTGCGCAGCATGGAGCCCACGTTGCCAGCGTCCTGCACCCGGTCCAAAACCAAGGTGGCCGCATGCGGGTCGATCGCCGCGGGCGCCGGCACCTCCATGACAAAGCCCATATCGGCAGGCGACTCCAGGGCGCTTAAGCTGCCAAACAAGGCCTCGGGCAGCACATAAACCGCATCGGCAACTTCAGGCCTAGGCGCGCGCGCCCACCCACTTTCGCTGAAAAAAGCCATGGCGGGCTTGGCACCACGCAGGAGTGCTGCGCTGCACAAATGTTCGCCCTCGATCCAAAAACGTCCCGCTTTGCGGTAGGCGGTGTTGTCGCTGGCCAGTTTGCGCACCATGCGCAGCTGCGGGTTATCGCGCGACTGGATGAACTGCGCTGCGCTCACAGCACCCACTCGGCCACCGGCCCAAAGGATTTGCGGTGCTGCGGACAGGGCCCGTGCTGGCGCAAGGCCTGCAAATGCGCCAGCGTCGGATAGCCTTTGTGCGCCTCAAAACCGTACTGCGGGAACTCCTGGTGGTACTGCGCGCACCAGCGGTCGCGCGTCACCTTGGCCAAAATCGAGGCGGCCGAAATCGCCGGCACCTTGCTGTCGCCTTTGACGATGGCTTCAGCCCGCACATCCAGCACCGGAATGCGGTTGCCATCGACCAGCACCAACTTGGGCGGCAGGCGCAGGCCCTGCACGGCCCGGCGCATGGCCAGCATCGTCGCTTGCAGGATGTTCAGGCTGTCAATTTCCTCGGCGCTGGCTTGGGCGATCGAAAAACACAGGGCTTTAGCCCGAATTTCATCAAACAGGTAGTCGCGCCGCTTTGGGCTGAGCACCTTGGAGTCGGCCAAATAGGCAATCGGGTTGCGCTCGTCCAGGATGACCGCCGCAGCCACGACCGGCCCGGCCAGGGGGCCGCGCCCCGCCTCGTCCACGCCTGCGACCAGACCGCTGACGTCCCAGGGCAGAGCTGTTTGGATAGGCGCTTTCACTTTAGGCATGGAGCGTATTTTCTATGGCCTGCGCGGCCAAGGCACCGGTGTCTTGGCGCAAGGTGTGGTGCAGCTGCAAAAACCGCTGTTCTAAGTCGTGCAAAGCCGTCGGGTTGTGCGCCTTGGCATCGAGCCATTGCAGACAGGCAGCGGCCAGCGCGTCCGGCCTTGCTGCGCTTTGCAAAAACTCGGGCACTACAAAGTCTTGGCACAAGATATTGGGCAAACCGACCCAGGCCTGCAAGCGCTTGCGGTTCATCAGCTGCCAGGCAATAGTGCCCATGCGGTAAGCGATCACCATGGGGCGTTTGAACAAAGCGGCCTCCAAGGTGGCGGTGCCGCTGGCGATCAAGGTGGCGTCGCAAGCGGCCAGCACAGCGTGCGATTGGCCTGCGACGATGTGCACCCGCCCCGCCATGCCTGCCGACTGCGCCGCTTGGCGAATCAAATCCTGCATGCCCGGTGCGGCCGGCACCACAAACTGCACCTGCGCACGCTGCGCGGCGATACGGGCGGCAGTCTGAAAAAACACGCCGGCCAGATTATTAATTTCTGAAAGTCGGCTGCCCGGCAGCAAGGCAAGCACCTGCGCGTCGGGCGCCAAACCCAGATGGGCGCGTGCCGCCAGGCGGTCCGGCACCAGCGGAATGACTTGTGCCAGCGGGTGCCCGACATAGGTGGCGGCGATGCCGTGCTGCGCCAACAGCACGGGCTCAAAGGGAAACAGGCACAGCACATGGTCCACGCTGCGCTGCAAGGTGCGTAAACGCTCAGCGCGCCAGGCCCAGACCGAGGGGCACACAAAATGCACGGTTTTCACGCCGCGTGCCCGCAAGCGCGCCTCCAGCGCGAGGTTGAAATCCGGTGCGTCCACGCCGACAAACAGCGCGGGCGGCTGCGCAGCCAATCGCCGGTCCAGCGCATTGCGGATGCCCAGGATTTCGCGCAAGCGCAGCAGCACGTCCCAGCCAAAGCCGTGCACCGCCAGTTTGTGGTGCGGCCACCAGGCCTCAAAACCTTGGGCCGCCATCTGCGGGCCGCCGATACCCGCTGCATGCAGACCGGGCCAGCGCACGCGCAGCGATTGCAGCAACAGCCCAGCGAGCACGTCGCCCGAGGCTTCGCCGGCCACCATGGCCAGATTCAAGGCGGGGCTTGCAGTCACCTGCCGCGTCCCATTTAGCGCACGATGCCGCGCTGGGGGCTGGTCTGGGCGAGGAAGTCGCACATCATCGCCACGTCCGGGGCGCATTGCGCTTGGTCCTGCGCGATGAGGGCGATCTTTGCCTGAGCGGCCTCCAAAGTCAGGTCTTGGCGGTACAGGGCTTTGTGCATGGCTTTGACGCCGGCGATGCGTTCGGCCGAGAAGCCGCGCCGCCGCAAACCCTCGTAGTTCATGGAGCGTGCGCCGGCCGGTTGGCCCTGGCACATCACAAAAGGCGGCAGGTCGGCAAACAGCAAAGAGCACATGGCCGTCATGCTGTGGGCGCCCAGGCGCACAAACTGGTGAACGACGGTAAAGCCGCCCAGAATGACCCAGTCGCCCACACTCACGTGGCCGGCCAACTGCGAGTTGTTGGCAAAAATCGTGTGGTTGCCCACGGCGCAGTCGTGCGCCAAATGGACATAGGCCATGATCCAGTTGTCATTACCGACCTGGGTGACGCCGGTATCACCCGGCGAGCCGATATTGAAGGTGCAAAACTCGCGGATCGTGTTGCGGTCGCCGATGACCAGCTCGCAGGGCTCGCCCGCGTATTTTTTATCCTGCGGGATGGCACCCAGGGAGTTGAACTGAAATATCCGGTTGTCTCGCCCAATGCGGGTATGTCCTTCGATGACGCAGTGCGCGCCTACCGTCGTTCCCGCGCCAATTTGCACATGCGGGCCGATCACGGTGTAGGGGCCGATCTGCACGCCGGCGTCCAATTGGGCGCCCGGATCAACCAGGGCGGTGGGGTGAATCGTGGGCATCCTTAGGCCTTGGTCGGGATGGCGCGCATGGCGCACGTCAGCTCGGCTTCGACGGCGGTTTCACCTTCCACACTGGCGCGGGTCTTGAATTTAAAGATGCCGGCCTTCATGCGCAGCAGCTCCACTTCCAAAATCAGCTGGTCGCCAGGCTCTACCGGGCGTTTAAAACGGGCCCCATCGATGCCCGCAAAATAGTACACCGAGTCATCGCTGGGCGAGGTGTCCAGCGCGTCAAAGGCCAGCAAGGCAGCCGCTTGCGCCAGCGCTTCGAGCATCAAAACACCGGGCATCACCGGGCGGTGCGGGAAATGGCCCTCGAAAAACGGCTCGTTCATCGTCACGTTTTTAAGTGCCCTGATGGTTTTGCCCTTGTCAATGTCCAGCACCCGGTCCACCATCAAGAAGGGATAGCGGTGCGGCAATTGTTTAAGAATTTGGTGGATGTCCATCATTTTTTGTGTTCACTTTCAAGTACCCGGATACGTTCGCGCAGCTTGTGCAACTGCTTGAGCGATGCGGCATTGCGCTCCCAGGCGCTGTTTTCGTCCAAAGGAAATATGCCGGTGTAATGGCCCGGCGTGTGTATGGATTTACTGACCAAGGTGCCCGCCGAAATATGCACCTCGTTCGCAATTTCGAGATGCCCGAGCACGATGGCGCCCCCGCCAATCGTGCATTGCGCGCCAATGCGGGCGCTGCCGGCAATGCCGGCGCAGCCCGCAATCGCGGTGTTGCGGCCGATGTGCACGTTGTGCCCGACCTGAATGAGGTTGTCGAGTTTGACACCGTCTTCGATCACCGTATCGCGCAGCGCGCCACGGTCAATGCAGGTGTTGGCGCCGATTTCGACGTCATCGCCGATGTGCACCGCGCCGAGTTGCTCAATTTTTTCCCAGCGCGGGCCGTCGGGCGCAAAACCAAAGCCGTCAGCGCCGATGACTACGCCCGGGTGAATCAGGCAGCGTTGCCCGACCACACAGTCCTCGCCCACCGTGACCCGCGAGCGCAATTCGGTCAAGGCGCCGATGCGCGCTCCGCGTTCGATCACGCACAAGGCGCCAATGCGTGCGCTGGGGTGCACCAAGGCGTCGGGATGCACGACCGCGCTGGGATGCACCCAGTCCCCCGGGCCGCGCACGGCCACCGAGCCGCTGGTGCGGGCGCGCCAGAGCTGCGTGAGCTTGGCAAAGTACAAATAGGGGTTTTCGGCGACGATGCAGCTTCCGCGTGCCACGGCCTGCGCTTGCATGGCAGGGCTGACCACCACGCAACCGGCCTGGCTGTTGGCCAATTGCTGCTGGTATTTCGGATTGCTCAGGAAGCTGATGTCCTGCGGGCCGGCGTCCTCCAGGGGCGCTAAGGCACGAATCACGAGACTGCCCTCGCCATGCAGCGTGCCGCCCAAGGCGGCCACTATTTCAGCAAGCCGGATTTCAGCCACGCCGCTGACAGGGCTGCACCTTATTTGGCGCCCGTGTTGAGGATCTTCAGGACTTTGTCCGTGATGTCATGGCGGGCATTGCTGTACACCACTTCCTGGATCACGATGTCGTATTTTTCATCTTCGGCGACTTTGCGTACGGCCTTGTTGGCTTTGTCGAGCACTTGTTGCAGCTCTTCGTTGCGGCGGCCGTTCAGGTCTTCCTGGTACTCGCGCTGTTTGCGCTGCAGGTCACGGCTGAGTTCCGCGCCCTCTTTTTGCCGGGAATTGCGCTGGGATTCGGTCAGCGTGGGCGCATCGCGCTCAAACTTATCGCTGAAGTTTTTCAGGGCGGTCTGCAAATCGGCCAACTCTTTGCCGCGCTTGGAAAATTCTTGCTCAAGCTTGGCTTGGGCCGATTTGGCAATCGCCGACTCGGTCGTGATGCGCTGGGTGTTGACGTAGCCGATTTTTGACTCTTGGGCAAAAGCGGAGTGTGCCAAAGTGGCAAGGGCCAGCGTGCAGCCAAGGAGGAAGGAATGGATTTTCATTAGAAAGAGGTTCCAATTTGGAATTGAAGTGACTGTATTTTATCGCTATCGAACTTGGTGAGCGGCTTGGCGACGGCCAGGCGCAGCGGGCCGACCGGCGAGATCCAGCTAATACCCACGCCCACCGAGCTGCGCATGTCGCCCAGCTGGATCGATTCATTGGGGCCGTAAATGCCGCCTGCATCCACAAAAGCATAGACGCGCAGCGTTTTGTCGCTGCCGCCGCCGGGCAGGGGCGAGAGCAGCTCGGCATTCATGGTGATTTTCTTGGTGCCGCCGATCGCGACCGCGCCTTGGGCGCGCTGCTCAGCGGTGGTCAGGCTGCCCGGCTCAAAGCCGCGCACCGAGCCCAAACCGCCCGAGGTGTAATTTTTAAACAAGGGGTAGGCCTGGCCGTTGGTCGGCGTGGCCAAGGACAGCTCGCCATTGAGCGCCAAGGTTATTTTCTTGGTAACCGGGTAATACTGCTGCGCAGTCAGGGTTCCGCGCAAATAGGTCAGCTCGCCCGCTACGCTCCACTCGGCGTTGGCGCGGATGAGACGGCCCGAACTGGGGACCAGCCCGCTGTCGCGGCTGTCACGGCCCCAGCCAACCGTCAAGGGCACCGAGGTGGCGGTATATCCGAATAAATCCGCAAAATCGCTGTAAGCAGTCGGCAGCAAGGTACCCGGCTCGATGGTCGTTTGGTCATAGCCTATACCGAAAAACACCGTATCCGTCTCGGAGAACGGTACGCCAAAGCGCACGCTGGCGCCAATATTGCTAAGCGAGTAGCTGTTGATATCGGCATAGGGACGTGTGGTGCGCTGGTACAGGTCGATGCTGCGCGAGACGCCGTCGGTGGTGAAATACGGATCGGTGGTGCTGAGCACCAAGGTGCGGTTGAGTTTGCTGGTGTTGACTTCAATGCCTACCGAATTGCCCGAGCCAAAGGCGTTGTCTTGCTTGAAGCCAAAATTGAGGCCCAGGCCGTCGGCGCTGGAGTAGCCTGCACCCAGGCTGATGCTTCCCGTGGGTTTTTCGGACACATTGACCACCAGATCGACCTGGTCGGGCGAGCCAGGAATGTCCTGGGTGTCGACCGTGACTTCTTTGAAGTAACCCAAGCGGTCCACCCGGTTGCGCGACATTTTGATATTGAAGCCGTCGTACCAAGCTGACTCGAGCTGACGAAACTCGCGGCGAATCACCTCGTCACGCGTCGTGTCGTTGCCGGTAATGTTGATGCGGCGCACATAAATCCGGCGCGAGGGGTCGGCCTTGATGGTGATTTCCACCTGGTTGGTGCTGCGATCAATCGAGGTTTGGGTCTCTGCCACGGCAAAGGCGTAGCCGAAGTTAGCGTAGTAGTCGGTAAAAGCCTTGGTGGTCTGGGCCACTTCGGCACCGTTGTAGGGCTCGCCTACGCGGATGGACACCAGAGCTTCAAACTCCGCGTCCTTGGCCAGGAAGTTGCCTTGCATCTTGACCTTGGAGACCACAAAACGCTCGCCTTCACTGACGTTGATGGTGACGCTGATGTCTTGTTTGTTGGGCGAAATCACCACCTGGGTAGAGTCCACCGAGAACTCCAGGTAGCCGCGCGAGGTGTAGTAGGCGCGCAGGGTTTCCACGTCGGCGTTGAGCTTGGTGCGCACATAGCGGTCTGACTTGGTGTACCAGCTCAGCCAGCCGCCGCTGTCCGAATCAAACAAGCCCAGCAAGGTGTCCTCGGAGAAAGCCTTGTTGCCGATGATCCTGATGTCTTTGATCTTGGCGGTGTCGCCCTCGCTGACGGCAAAACTCAGATCCACCCGGTTGCGCTCGATAGGGGTTACGGTGGTGACCACCTCAGCGGCGTACATGCTGCGGTTGATGTACTGGCGCTTGAGTTCTTGCTCCGCTTTGTCAGCCATGGCCTTGTCAAAGGGGCGACCCTCGGCCAAGCCAATGTCTTTGAGCGCCTTGATCAGCACGTCTTTGTCAAATTCTTTGGTGCCAGTAAAGGTGACGGACGCCACGGTGGGCCGCTCCGCGACCACGACCATGAGGATTTTTCCTTTGACGTCGATGCGCACATCGCTAAACAGCCCCAGCGCAAACAAAGATCGGATGGAACTCGAGGCCTTGTCGTCGGAATACGTGTCCCCTACGCGCACCGGCAAGGAGGCAAACACCGTTCCCGCCTCGACCCGCTGCAAACCCTCCACCCGGATATCCTCAATAACAAAAGGCGTCAGCGCGAGGGCCACATGGGCAAACAAAGCCAGGGACAGCGCGGCAAGGAGGCGAATAATCTGCATGAAAGCTTGGGGCATAGTAATAAGTGTGTGGGCAAGGCGCAATCAAGAGGCCCCTGCAGGGTCGTTGTCGCGAAATGCACCGGGCGCCATCATAACGGGCTCATGTAAGGGGCTCATGCCTGCAGGCTGGCGGCATAGGCCTGCGCCACGGCGCGCGCCTGCTGGTCGATGGCCAGCAAGTCCTCCAAGGTCGTGGGTGGGGGCGGCAGGTAGCGGCCCAAGGCTTCTACATTAACGGCATGGATCTGGTCAAAGCGAATTTTCCCGTCCAAAAAGGCCGCCACTGCCACTTCGTTGGCTGCGTTGAGCACGGCCGAGGTCCCCGAAGGCGCCCGCAAGACCTGCCAGGCCAGCTGCAATCCGGCAAAGCGCTCGGAGTGGCCGAGCGTGGACAGGGGCTCAAAGGTCAGGGCTGACAGCGTGGCAAAGTCAATGGCGCTGGCGCCCGAGACATGGCGCCGGGGCCAGGCCAGCCCGTAGGCAATCGGGCCGCGCATATCGGGCGTGCCCAGCTGCGCCACCACCGAGTGGTCCACAAACTGCACCATGGAATGGATAACCGACTGCGGATGGATCAGCACCTCAATGGCCTCGGGCGCCATGGCAAACAGATGCTTGGCCTCGATGACCTCCAGCGCCTTGTTCATCATGGTGGCCGAATCGACCGAAATTTTGCGTCCCATCGACCAATTGGGGTGGGCGCAGGCCTCTTGGGGCGTGACCCGGTGCAAAGTGGCCGGGTCGCGTTGGCGGAAAGGGCCGCCCGAGGCGGTCAGAATAATTTTGTCCACCACCTGCGGCCAGGTGCTTGCGTCCTCGGGCAGGGACTGGAAAATCGCCGAATGCTCGCTGTCGATGGGCAAGAGCGTGGCCCCGCCACGGCGCACCGCGTTCATGAAAAAGTCGCCACCCACCACGAGGGCCTCTTTATTGGCCAGGAGCAAACGCTTGCCCGCCAGCGCCGCAGCGATGCACGAGGACAGACCGGCGGCGCCCACGATGGCGGCCATCACCGTAGTGACCTGCGGGTCGGCGGCCACCGTGTCCAGCGCCGCGCTGCCCCACAGCACCTGGGTGGCAAGACCGGCCTCGCGCAGCAGCTGCTGCAAGCGTCGGCCATGGTCTTGGCTGACCATGACGGCAAAAGCGGGCCGAAATTGCCGGCATTGGGCGGCTAGCAAGTCCACCTGGGTATTGGCGGTCAGTGCAAATACCTCGTAATCGGCGCTTTGCCGGGCGATGACATCCAGCGTATTGGCGCCAATAGAGCCGGTGGAGCCCAGAACCGTGACAACTTGCTTCTTTTGTTGCATAGGCCTATCCGTTTACGCAGTACACAGCAGCAGGGCCAGGGGCAGCACCGGCAGCAACGCGTCCACACGGTCGAGCACGCCACCGTGCCCGGGAAGCAGCGCGCTGCTGTCTTTGACGCCAGCCGCACGCTTGAAAAGCGATTCCAGCAAGTCGCCCGCCACGCTCATGGTCGTGAGAAACAGCACGGCGACCACCGCAAACAGCGGTCCTGCGCTGAACAGACGTGCATACAGGCTGGGCGCGCCCCAGGCGCCGCCCGCCTCTTGGGCCTGCCAGACAAAGGCGATCAGCAGCACGGCGAGCAGGCCGCCCAAGGCGCCCTCCCAGGTTTTCCCCGGGCTAATGCGCTCTGCCAACTTGCGTTGAATCCAGCGCCCCCCCAGAAAGCGCCCGCAAAAATAAGCGGCCACGTCGGCGCCCCACACCAAAACCAACACAGAAAATAAGAAATTAATACCCAAAAGACGCGCCTGCACCAGCGCCAGCCAGGCACTGACCAGGGCCACCAGGCCGCCTGCCAAGCGCAGCGCTGGGGCCACCGTCACCCAGGCGGCGACACCGGTAGCCAAAAAACGGGCTGCCACCAGCACCCAAGCCGCGCCCACCAGCGCCCACAAAGCAAATAAATTGACCTGGGCCACGCCTCCCCACCAGCACAGCGCGCACGCCAGCGCAGCAACCAGGCCCGCCCACCAGGCGCGGGGCCCACGCCAGCCACAGAGCCGGGACCACTCCCAGGCGCCAGCACCAATCATCGCGGTGGTGATAAAGACGAAAACGCGTGGATCCTCGGCCCAAACCGAGGGGATCAACACCGCCAGCATAAGCACCGCCGTGATGATCCGCTGCTTTAGCATGGGCGGGGCCTAAACGGCCATGATCTCTTGTTCTTTGGCCGCCACCAGTTTGTCGACGTCGGCAATAAAGCGGTCCGTCAGCTTCTGGATATCGGCCTCGGAGCGCTTTTGCTCGTCCTCGGAGACTGTTTTGTCTTTTTCAAGCTTTTTGACCGCGTCGTTGGCGTCGCGGCGCAGATTGCGGATCGCGACTTTGGCGCTTTCGCCCTCGCTGCGCACCACCTTGGTCAGCTCTTTGCGGCGCTCCTCGGTCATCATGGGCATGGGCACGCGGATCAGGTCGCCCATACTGGCCGGGTTCAGGCCCAAATCGCTCTCGCGGATGGCTTTTTCAATCTTGGCGCCCATGCCTTTTTCCCAAGGCTGGATGCCGATGGTGCGCGAATCGATCAAATTGAGGTTGGCAACCTGGCTCAGCGGCACCATCAAGCCGTAGTACTCCACCTGCACCGTATCAAGCAAGGCGGGGTTAGCGCGCCCGGTGCGCACCTTGGTCAAGGTGTTTTTGAAGTTGGCGATGGATTGCTCCATCTTGGCTTCCACACCGCTGCGGATTTCTGCAATCGCCATAGTCTTTACTCCAAAGAATCAAACGTGCACCAAAGTGCCCTCGTCCTCGCCCATCACGACACGCTTGAGCGCGCCATGCTTGAATATAGAAAACACCTTGAGGGGTAATTTTTGGTCGCGGCACAGGGCAAAAGCCGCTGCATCCATGATGCCCAGGTTTTGCTGCATAGCGCTGTCAAAAGTCAGCGCAGCATAGCGCTTGGCCGTGGGTACTTTTTTCGGGTCCGCGTCATACACGCCGTCGACCTTGGTGGCTTTGAGAACAATTTCGGCGCCGATTTCGGCCCCGCGCAAAGCGGCAGCAGTGTCGGTGGTGAAAAAAGGATTGCCGGTACCGGCGGCAAAAATCACCACCTTGCCTTCTTCCAGATATTGAAGCGCCTTGGGCCGCACATAGGGCTCGACGACCTGCTCAATGCCGATGGCCGACATCACGCGGGCGGTCAGGCCGGCTTTGTTCATGGTGTCACCCAAGGCCAGCGCGTTCATGACGGTTGCGAGCATGCCCATGTAATCGGCCGTGGCGCGGTCCATTCCTACCGAACCCCCAGCGACGCCACGAAAGATGTTGCCGCCACCGATGACCACGGCCACCTGCACACCCAGACGGGTGACCTCGGCGATTTCATCGACCATGCGCACAATCGTGTCGCGATTGATGCCGAAATGGTCATCGCCCATCAAGGCCTCGCCGGACAGTTTCAACAAAATTCGACTGTAGGCGGGCTTGGCGTGGGTCATAAGTGCTTCCAACGGCGTTGAGGCGGGTTTGGGGAAATTGCCGGGCGCCAGTCGCCCGGCACGGGCCGGTCAGGGCCCTAGTTTAGGCGCCCTGCTTGGCAGCGGCAACCTGGGCGGCCACTTCGGCAGCGAAATCGTCCACGCGCTTTTCAATGCCCTCGCCCACCACATACAGGGTGAATCCGTGCACTGTCGTGGCGCAGGCTTTGAGCATTTGCTCCACGGTTTGCTTGTCGTTTTTCACAAAAGACTGGTTGAACAGCGACACCTCTTTGAGGTATTTCTGCACGCCGCCTTCAATGCGCTTTTGCACGATTTCGGGGGACTGCACGGGCTTGCCGGCCGCAGTGGCCACCGCTGCATCCTCAGCCGCCTTGGCGGCTGCGACAGAGCGCTCGCGCTCGACCAACTCGGCGGGCACATCGGCGCTGGACAGGGATACCGGCTTCATAGCGGCCACATGCATAGCAACGTCCTTGGCTGCGACTTCGTCGCCATCAAACTCCACCACCACACCAATGCGGGTGCCGTGCAGGTAAGAAGCCACTTTGGCGGCCGAGCCAAAACGCTTGAAGCGGCGAAAGGTCATGTTCTCGCCAATCTTGCCGATCAGGCCTTTGCGCACGTCTTCCAGGGTCGGGCCAAAACCGTCTTGCGACCAGGCCAGGGCGCCCAGTGCGTCGGCGTCGGCGGGGTTGTGCTCGGCGACCAGGGTGGCGGCGGCTTTGGCCAAGGCCAGGAAGCTGTCGTTCTTGGTAACAAAGTCGGTCTCGCAGTTGACTTCGATCATGGCGCTGGCTGCGCCGGCCGTGGCGATGGCGACCACGCCTTCGGCTGTCACGCGGGCGGCGGCCTTGCCGGCTTTGCTACCGAGCTTGACGCGCAGAATTTCTTCCGCTTTGGCCATGTCGCCATCGGCCTCGGTCAGGGCTTTTTTGCACTCCATCATGGGTGCGTCGGTTTTGCCACGCAACTCGGCGACCATGCTTGCGGTAATTGCTGCCATTTTTATTACTCCGTATCCGTTAAAAATCGTTGAAATGCTAAAAAAAAGGGGCTGACAAGCCCCCTTTTAAGGGTCGGGGGACGCTTAAGCGGCCTCGTCGACCTCGACAAATTCGTCTTCACCTTCGGCCACAACCGCTTTGACCAGGTCGTCCACGGCGTTGGCGCGGCCTTCCAGGACGGCGTCTGCGATGCCACGGGCATACAGCGTGACCGCTTTGGAAGAGTCGTCATTGCCAGGAATGATGTAGTCGATGCCTTCGGGCGAATGGTTGGAGTCCACGACGCCAATCAGCGGGATGCCCAGCTTGCGAGCCTCGGCGATAGCGATCTTGTGGTAGCCCACGTCGATCACAAAAATCGCGTCAGGCAAAGTGGCCATGTCTTGGATGCCACCAATGTCTTTTTCCAGCTTGGCCAGTTCGCGGGCGAACATCAGCTGTTCTTTCTTGCTCATGGCGTCCAAACCAGCTTCTTGCTGGATTTTCATGTCCTTGAGGCGTTTGATCGAGGTCTTGACCGTCTTGAAGTTGGTCAACATGCCGCCGAGCCAGCGCTGGTCCACGAAGGGCATGCCGGCGCGCTGGGCTTCCATCGCCACGGTTTCACGGGCTTGGCGCTTGGTGCCGACCATCAAGATGGTGCCACGCTTGGCAGAGAGTTGGCGCACAAATTTGGTGGCCTCCTGGAACATCGGCAGCGATTTTTCCAGGTTAATGATGTGGATTTTGTTGCGGTGACCGAAGATGAAGGGGGCCATCTTGGGGTTCCAGAAACGGGTTTGGTGACCAAAATGGACACCCGCTTCCAACATTTCGCGCATAGTGACTGACATAAAAACTCCAAAGGTTAGGTCTTAAATCCGGCTCGATTTTTCCCGCGCACGCCAGGGGCCTGCAGGGGGAACACCTTGATAGAACCGGTTTGTGATTTACTTGGCCCGGGGCGCCGATTTAAAGGCACCCCGGAGCAAAGCCCGCTAATTTTACATCAGCTGGCGGCCGCCTCTTCCGACTTGGAGCGGCCTTCGCGCTTGGGCAGGGGCTGGATATCGAGCAAAACCTCGGTTTTGGACTCGTCTTTGTCGTCCAGATCGACCGTCAAGCGTCCGCCTTCGGTCAGGCGGCCAAAAAGCAGCTCGTCGGCCAGGGCGCGGCGAATCGTGTCCTGGATCAGGCGCTGCATGGGGCGTGCGCCCATGAGCGGGTCGAAGCCTTTTTTGCCCAAGTGCTTGCGCAGCTTGTCGGTAAAGGTGACTTCGACCTTTTTCTCGGCCAATTGGGTCTCCAGCTGAAGCAGGAACTTGTCCACCACCCGCAAAATAACGTTTTCGTCCAGCGCCTTAAAGCCCACGATGGAATCGAGGCGGTTGCGGAACTCGGGCGTAAACAGGCGCTTGATGTCAATCATCTCGTCGCCCGCCTCGCGGGGGTTGGTAAAGCCGATGGTCGCCTTGTTCATGGTCTCAGCGCCCGCGTTGGTGGTCATGATGATGATCACATTGCGGAAATCGGCCTTGCGCCCGTTGTTATCGGTCAAGGTGCCGTGGTCCATCACCTGCAAAAGCACATTAAAGATATCCGGGTGGGCTTTCTCGATCTCATCGAGCAGCAGCACGCAATGGGGCTTTTTGGTCACCGCTTCGGTGAGCAGGCCACCCTGGTCAAACCCTACGTAGCCCGGAGGGGCGCCGATCAGACGGCTCACAGCATGGCGCTCCATGTACTCGCTCATGTCAAAGCGAATAAGCTCGATGCCCATGATGTAGGCCAGCTGCTTGGCCGCCTCGGTCTTGCCCACGCCGGTGGGGCCGCTGAACAAGAAAGAGCCAATCGGCTTGTCCGCGCGGCCCAAGCCTGAACGCGCCATTTTGACGGCCGAGGCCAGCACGTCGAGCGCCTTGTCCTGCCCGAACACCACGCTTTTGAGGTCGCGATCCAGGGTTTTGAGCTTGCCGCGGTCATCATTAGAGACATTGGCAGGGGGAATGCGGGCGATTTTTGCCACGATTTCCTCCACCTCGGTCTTGGAAATCGTTTTTTTGCGCTTGCTAGGAGCCAGGATTTGCTGGGCGGCGCCGGCCTCGTCGATCACGTCGATGGCCTTGTCGGGCAAGTGGCGGTCGTTGATGTACTTGGCGCTCAGTTCTGCAGCAGCCTGCAAGGCGGCGACCGCGTACTTCACCTTGTGGTGCTCCTCAAAGCGGGATTTCAGACCTTTAAGAATCTCCACGGTTTGTTCTACCGTGGGCTCGACGACGTCCACCTTCTGGAAGCGGCGCGACAAGGCCGCGTCTTTCTCGAAAATGCCACGGTATTCGGTAAAAGTGGTGGCGCCAATGCACTTAAGCTGGCCCGAGCTGAGGCTGGGTTTGAGCAAATTGGAAGCGTCCAGCGTCCCGCCCGAGGCGGCGCCGGCACCAATCAAGGTGTGGATTTCGTCAATAAACAGCACCGCATTGGGCTTGTCCTTGAGCGACTTGAGCACGCCTTTGAGCCGCTGCTCAAAGTCGCCGCGGTATTTGGTGCCCGCCAGCAGCGCCCCCATGTCCAGGGAATAAACCACCGAGTCGGCCAGCACGTCGGGCACATCTTTTTGGGAGATGCGCCATGCCAGGCCCTCGGCGATGGCGGTTTTGCCAACGCCGGCCTCGCCGACCAACAGCGGGTTGTTTTTGCGGCGGCGGCACAGGATTTGGATCACCCGCTCCACCTCGTATTCGCGGCCGATCAGGGGATCGATCTTGCCGTCTTTGGCCAGCTGGTTCAGGTTTTGGGTGTACTGCTCCAGCGGCGAGGCTTTTTCGTTCTTTTCGCTGGTCGCCTCTTCGGCTTCAGGGCTGCCCTCGGGGCCTTTGCTGGACTCGGGCGGGTCGCTCTTTTTGATGCCGTGGGCAATGAAATTAACCACATCCAGACGCGTCACGCCCTGCTGATGGAGGTAATAAACCGCGTGGGAGTCTTTCTCGCCAAAAATAGCGACCAAGACGTTGCTGCCCATGACCTCTTTTTTACCGCTTCCGGTGGACTGCACGTGCATGATGGCGCGCTGAATGACGCGCTGAAAGCCCAGCGTCGGCTGGGTGTCCACCTCGTCCACGCCCGAGACCTGGGGCGTATTGTCTTTGATGAAATGGCTCAGCGACTTGCGCAACTCGTCCACATTGGCCGAGCAGGCGCGCAGCACTTCAGCGGCACTGGGGTTGTCCAAGAGCGCGAGCAGCAGGTGCTCCACCGTGATGAACTCGTGGCGCTGCTGGCGCGCCTCGACAAACGCCATATGCAGACTGACTTCCAATTCTTGGGCGATCATGACTTTTCCTTCTACGAATCCGTTGTTCATTCCAAGTGACGCCGCCCCCTGGTCGGGCGCCACACGCGTCTTATCGCCTAAAAGCCTACCGGCTCACTCACACATTGCAGGGGATGCCCGGCCTTTTGGGCTGCATCCATCACCTGGTCCACCTTGGTCACCGCCACGTCCCGGGTGTACACACCGCACACGCCTTTGCCGTCAATATGGATTTTCAGCATGATTTGGGTGGCAGTGGCCAAATCTTTCGCAAAAAACTCTTGGATGACCGACACCACGAACTCCATGGGCGTGAAATCGTCATTCAGCATCAAAACCTGGTGCATGGCCGGGGGCTGCAGCTTTTGCGGCACCCGCTCGAGCACGATCGCCCCGCCGCCATCGTCCTTTTGGGGGCTTTGCTTGGGGAGTTCCCGGGGGGGTTTAGGTGGGGTCGTGGCCATGAAATCATTCTATCGGTGCGCACATCCTAGCGCAGCGCCAAGGGTAATTGGAGCGCAGCGGCGGCTATTCAAGGCGGCAGGCAAAAAAATAACCCGGCTCGCTTGCGCGCGCCGGGTTGCGGGAAACAGGGATCGGCCCGCCTCAGCGGACCGCCCTCGTTACCGGGTTTACATATTGTCGATCATGACCTGGCCAAAGCCCGAGCAGCTCACCTGGGTGGCGCCGTCCATCAGGCGGGCGAAGTCGTAAGTGACTTTCTTGCTGTGGATAGACTTTTTCATGGAGGCGATGATCAGGTCAGCCGCCTCTTTCCAGCCCATGTGGCGCAACATCATCTCAGCCGATAGGATTTCTGAGCCGGGATTGACGTAGTCCTTGCCGGCGTACTTGGGCGCCGTACCGTGGGTGGCCTCAAACATGGCGACCGTGTCGCTGAGGTTGGCGCCTGGGGCGATGCCGATGCCGCCGACCTGGGCCGCCAGCGCGTCCGAGACGTAGTCGCCGTTGAGGTTGAGCGTGGCAATCACGCTGTACTCGGCCGGGCGCAACAAAATTTGCTGCAAGAAGGCGTCAGCAATGCTGTCTTTGACCGTGATTTCGCGGCCCGTCTTGGGGTTTTTGAACTTGCACCAAGGTCCGCCATCCACCAATTGCGCGCCGAATTCGGTTTGCGCCAGACCGTAGGCCCAGTCACGGAAACCGCCTTCGGTGAACTTCATGATGTTGCCCTTGTGCACGATGGTCACGCTGGGCTTGTCATTGTCGATGGCGTACTGAATGGCTTTGCGCACCAGGCGCTCGGTGCCTTCGCGCGAGACGGGTTTGATACCGATGCCCGAGGTATTGGGGAAGCGGATTTTCTTGACACCCATCTCGTCCATCAGGAACTTGATGAGTTTCTTGGCCTTGTCCGACTCCGCCTCAAACTCGATGCCGGCGTAAATGTCTTCCGAGTTTTCGCGGAAGATCACCATGTCGGTCTTGTGCGGCTCTTTGACCGGGCTGGGAACGCCGTCAAAGTACTGGATGGGGCGCAGGCAGACGTACAAGTCCAGCTCCTGGCGCAGCGCCACATTGAGTGAACGGATGCCGCCGCCCACCGGCGTGGTCAGCGGGCCTTTGATGGACACCACATAGTCGCGGATGGCGTGCAATGTTTCTTCGGGCAGCCAGACGTCGGGGCCATACACCTTGGTGGACTTCTCGCCGGCAAAGACTTCCATCCAATGGATCTTGCGCTTGCCGCCGTAGGACTTGGCCACGGCTGCGTCGACCACTTTGAGCATCACCGGCGTAATGTCCAGCCCGGTTCCGTCGCCCTCGATGTAAGGAATGATGGGCTCGTCGGGGACATTGAGGGAAAAATCCGCGTTGACGGTGATTTTCTGGCCTTGGGCGGGGACCTTGATGTGCTGGTACATGGAATGAGTCTCTTAGTAGGTAAATTTCCCTAGCCCGCACGGTGGCTTTTGGCCCCGTCACAGCGGGCTTGGCACTGTTTCCGAGGCTAATTTTAGACCCAAACCTTTACGCCATCCTGTCAAGGCGGCCGTGTAAAGATCCCCGCCCCGCGCCACAGCGAAGGCAGGCCTTGATTCACAATGCGGACCATGAAAATCTCTGCTTCCTTCCTCCTGAGCCTGCTGCTGGGGTTCACTGGCGCGGGCGCCAGCGCCCAAAACCAGCCCCAGATGAACCTGCCGCGCACCACCTTGTCCATCGGATTTCACCAATTACAAGTCCAGGTCGCCGCCACGCCCGAGCAGCAGGCCACCGGGCTGATGTTTCGCACCGAGATGCCGGCCCACGAAGGCATGCTCTTTGTGTTCCCCGCCCCCAGCCAACAGTGTTTTTGGATGAAAAACACCTTAATCCCACTGACGGCCGCCTTCGTGGCCGATGACGGCACCATCGTCAACCTGGAGGACATGCAGCCGCAAACCACGCAGTCGCACTGCTCGAGCAAGCCGGTGCGCTTCGTTTTAGAAACCAACCAGGGCTGGTTTGCCAAAAAAGGGCTGAAAGCGGGCGGCAAGCTCGCGGGGGTGCCGTTCAAAGCCCCCAATTAAAGTCGGCAATTAATCGGTGCTGCGCAATCGCAGCATCAGCTCCACGCGCGCCTTCACCGCCGGTAGCGGCCAGGCTGCCAATCCAGTGCCCAGGCCGTCCGCCCGCACCAAGACCTGCCCCAATGCGCACCGGGTGGTGCGCACGACCGCAATCCCTTGGATTTGTGCCTGGTGCAATGCGGCTTCCAAGGCATGGTGCAAAGTCCCGTTGCCAGTGCCCGCAACCACCAAGCCCGCCAGAGGCGCGTCACCGGCCGCCGGCGCGGCGCACAGTGCCCGGACTACCGAACCATCAGCGCCGGCGTGGCTAAAAATAATGTCCACCCGAGGCCACGGCGCCTCGCTGTCGAGCGGGTGGTGCACTGCCCCCAAGCCCGCCAAGGCCGCAAAATCCAGCGCCTGCGACCAGGGCGCCAAGGCGCGCACCGCACCCTCCTCCACGACTGCCAGCGGCCCAGACTCTCCCGAGTCGAAGGCTTGGAGGCGGTAAGGGTGCACTTTGCGCAGCGGCAAGGCGCCGTGCACCTCGCCTTGGCAGACCAGCACCACGCCGCAGGCGTCCGGATGGAGCGCCACCGACACCGCATCACGCAGGTTTTGCGGGCCGTCCGGCGCCAGGGAGCTTGCCGGGCGCATAGCGCAGGTAAACACCACTGGTTTGTGGGCTAAGAGCGCAGGATCCAAGGTGCGCGCCAAGAAATACGCGCTCTCCTCCAAGGTATCGGTGCCGTGGGTGATAAGCACCGCAGCCACCTCTGGCTGCGCCAAATAGTGTGCAGTGCGGGCCGAAAGCTGCGCCCAATGGCCGGCGTCCAAATCTTTGCTATCGCGTTGAAACACCTGCTCACACACCATTTCGTGGCCCCGCAACAAAGGCGCAAGGCCTGGCATGTCTCGCAGCAAATCGGCCAAGGCCAGTGTTCCCGAGGCGTAAGAGAGGTTGTCGCCGGCCTGCTTGGCTACGCCCGCAATCGTGCCGCCGGTACCGAGAAAAACGATGGAATGCGCCATGAAATCAAATAATCCTTGCTAAAAAGCTATAAACTGGATAAAAATACAGTTACTGTGCAATAAAACAGTATGTTTGCAAACCCAGCCAGTACTGCCCATTTTCCAAGGAGCCCGTATGCTTGAAGCGCCCAAACTCACCGCCCGCCAGCAGGAGATTCTCTCCCTGATTGAAAACGCAATCGCCCAAACCGGCGCACCACCCACGCGCGCGGAAATCGCTGCCGAACTGGGCTTCAAATCTGCCAACGCGGCCGAGGAGCATCTGCAGGCCTTGGCGCGCAAGGGAATGATAGAGCTGGTCAGCGGCACCTCGCGCGGCATCCGCTTACGCGCGCCCTCGCTGCGCGATATCCAAAGTTCGCGCGCCAAGCAGTTTTCACTCTCCATGCCCGGCCTGGCCCAATTGTGCTTGCCCCTGATTGGACGTGTGGCCGCCGGTTCGCCCATCCTGGCCCAGGAGCATGTAGACCAGAGCTATTACGTGGAAAACAGCCTTTTCCAGCGCCAACCCGATTACCTGCTCAAAGTGCGCGGCATGTCCATGCGGGACGCGGGCATCATGGATGGCGACTTGCTGGCGGTGCAAAGCACCCAGGAGGCCAAAAATGGGCAAATCGTCGTCGCGCGCATTGGCGAGGAAGTTACCGTCAAGCGCTTTCGGCGTAACAAAAACTTGATTGAGCTCCACCCGGAAAACCCCGACTTCCAAATCATCGTCGTCCAGCCGGGCGAGCCCTTTGCTATCGAGGGCCTGGCGGTCGGCCTGATCCGCAACACCATGCTCATGTGAGGCTGCGGCCCGGGGGCGCCAAGGCCCGGCGCCCCAGCGGCTGCGCACTTTGACACGCAGGCGACAAAACCTGGGGCCCGCCGGCCTGCTTGCGGTCACAATGCGCCCATGCGCCAGCCTGCCCTTTTCGCCTAGAGTTCCGCCATGGACGAGCCCATTCTCTCGGTCGATGAACGCAATGCGATCAATGCCGGACGCTGGTTTTCGGCGCTCTCGCCCTCGCTCAAGCACGACATACTGCGCTGCGCCTACGTGCGGCGCTACCGCGATGGCGACCTGATCGCCGCGCGCGGCGAGCCCCCCGAGGAATGGATCGCGTGTGCCAAAGGCGCGGTACGAGTCAGTTCCACCTCGATCTCGGGCAAACAAATCACCCTGACCTATGTCGAGCCGGGTATCTGGTTTGGCGATGTGTCCATCTTTGACGGCGACCGCCGCACGCACGACGCTTACGCCCATGGCGAAACCACCGCCTTGTGCGTCGCCAAAGCAGACTTCAAGAAAATCCTGTCCAACCATGTGGAGTTGTACGAGGCGCTGCTGCGCCTGCATGCCCGTCGCATTCGGCAGCTCTATGGCTTGGTGGAAGACCTCAACACCTTGCCCTTGCGCGCGCGCCTGGCCAAGCAGTTGCTGCATCTGGTGCGCAGCTATGGCATTCCGTCTCTGAGCGACGGCAGCGAAACGCGCATCGGCCTGCAGCTGGCGCAGGAAGAGTTGGCGCAGCTGCTGGGCGCCTCGCGCCAGCGGGTCAACCAGGAGCTCAAGTCCATGGAGCGCGACAGCATCATCCGCATTGAGCCGGGCGGCCTGGTGGTGCGCGACCGCGCGGCCATCATGCGTATAGCCGAGGCCGACGTCGGCTAATCGGCCCCCAACCTACCCACGAGATTTCCCCATGAGCGACTTTGACCATTTCATCGGCACGCAAGCGGTATCGGCCAAACACGCCTTTGACACCGACGCCTTGGCCACCTGGCTGCAGCAGCATTTGCCCGGATTTAGCGGGCCGCTGCGCGTCGAATCCTTCAAAGGCGGCCAAAGCAACCCGACGTACAAGCTCATCACGCCCCAGCGCAGCTATGTGATGCGTGCCAAACCGGGCCCGGTGGCCAAGCTGTTGCCCTCGGCTCACGCCATCGAGCGCGAGTTCGCCGTGATGCGCGGCCTGGCCGGCACGCCGGTGCCCGTGCCGCATATGTACTGCCTGTGCGAGGACGAGTCGGTCATTGGACGCGCCTTTTACGTGATGGAATTTATCGAAGGGCGCATTTTGTGGGACCAGACGTTGCCGGGCATGACAGCGGCAGAGCGCGGCGCCATTTATGCCGAGATGAACCGCGTTATTGCCGCCCTGCACCAGGTCGATGTCGCAGCGCAAGGTTTGGCCGGATACGGCAAACCGGGCAATTATTTTGAACGCCAGATTGGTCGATGGAGCAAGCAGTATTTGGCCTCCATCACCCAGCCGATTGCCGAAATGGACCAGCTCATCGCCTGGCTGCCGCACAACATCCCAGCCATGGCGAAAAACGAGTCCATGGTGAGCATCGTGCACGGCGACTACCGGCTGGACAACCTGATTTTTCACCCCACCGAGCCGCGCATTTTGGCGGTGCTGGACTGGGAGTTGTCCACGCTGGGCCACCCGCTGGCCGACTTCAGCTACCACGCCATGGCCTGGAATATTCCGCCGGGTAGCTTTAGAGGTATTGCCGGCAGCGACTTTGCGGACTTGGGCATCCCCACGCAAGAGGCCTATATCGCCATGTACTGCGCCCAGGGCGGCAGCCTGCAACCGCAGGATGTGCGGGCGGACTGGAACTTTTACATGGCCTACAACATGTTTCGTATTGCCGCGATTTTGCAAGGCATTGCCAAGCGGGTTGAGGCGGGTACAGCCTCGAGCGCCCAGGCCGTCAGCTCGGCCGCCGGTGCCCGGCCCCTGGCCCAGCTGGCCTGGAGTTTTGCGCAGAAATACCGCCCCGCCTAAAGCAGCCCCCCTTCTTTTTCACCCTATTTACCCCCACTGGAGCACGTATGGACTTCGAATACTCAGACAAAACCAAGGCCTTGCAGGCCAGGCTCACCCGTTTCATGGACGAGTACATCTACCCCGCCGAGAAGGCCTACCACGATGAAATCCGCGCGCACGCAGAAGCGGGTAAACGCTGGACCCCGCTGCAGCTCATCGAGTCGCTCAAGGTCAAGGCCCAGGAGCAAGGTTTGTGGAATCTGTTTTTGCCCGTTGACAGCGCCGAAGCCTCGGGCTACCACGGTGCCGGCCTGACCAACCAGGAGTACGCGCCCTTGGCCGAAATCATGGGCCGCGTGATGTGGTCCAGCGAAGTGTTTAACTGCTCAGCGCCCGATACCGGCAATATGGAAACCATCGCCCGCTACGGCTCGGACGCCAACAAGGCGCGCTGGCTCAAGCCTTTGCTCGAAGGCAAGATCCGCTCGGCCTTTGCCATGACCGAGCCGGAGGTAGCCTCCAGCGATGCGACCAATATCGCCACCCGCATCGAACGCGACGGCGACGACTACGTCATCAACGGCCGCAAGTGGTGGACCTCCGGTGCGGGGGACCCGCGCTGCGCCGTGTACATCGTCATGGGCAAAACCGACCCCGAAGCGCCCCGCCACTCGCAGCAAAGCATGGTGTTGGTACCCGCCGATACCAAAGGCATCACCATCGTGCGGCCGCTCACGGTATTTGGTTACGACGACGCACCCCACGGGCATATGGAAGTGTTGTTTGAAAACGTGCGTGTGCCAGCCAGCAACATCTTGCTCGGCGAAGGCCGCGGCTTTGAAATCGCCCAGGGCCGCCTGGGGCCAGGGCGCATTCACCACTGCATGCGCCTGATCGGTCTGGCCGAACGTTCGCTGGAGCTGATGTGCAAGCGCGCCTCCTCCCGCGTCGCCTTTGGCAAGACCGTGGCTGCGCAAACCGTCACCCAAGAACGTATCGCCGAGGCGCGCTGCCGTATCGACATGGCCCGCCTGTTGACCGTCAAAGCGGCCTGGATGATGGATGTGGGCGGCAACAAATTTGCCAAGAACGAAATTGCGATGATCAAGGTCGTGGCACCCAATATGGCCTGCCAGGTGATCGACTGGGCCATGCAGGCGCATGGCGGTGGCGGTATGTCTGACGATTTCCCGCTGGCTTACGCCTTTACCAGCGCCCGCACACTGCGCTTTGCCGATGGCCCGGACGAGGTCCACCGCAACGCAATCGCCAAAATGGAGCTGGGCAAGTACGCAGCCCACGCCAAACCCGTGGAAATGCCGATCACCCGCGGCTGCTAGCCCGGCGCCGGGGCCCGCCTGGCGCTGCCAGGCGGCTCGATGCAGGCTTAATGCAGGTGGCGCGGCTTGCGCCCACCGCCGTGCCCGCTGCCGAAACCACCGCCGCCGGGGCCGCGCGGTGGCTTGCCAATTTCCAGCGAACTGACCAGCGCGTCAAAGCGCTGGGCAAACAGCTTATCGACCTCAGCCACCACGCCCACCAGCTCGGAGCCGTCAAAATGGCGCTCCATCATGTGCACCAGGTCTTGCACCAGCAGGTCGCGCTGCACTTGCATGATGGCCGCCGGCGTGGGGCCGACAAACAGCATCACAAAATCGTCGCGGGACTCGTCTTGCTCGGACGACTCCTCTTCTTCGTAGTCGGTGTCGTAAAAAGTGACCTCCAGGGCGGCGCCCACGGCGGCCAGCTCGTTCAGGTTCATACACACCTCGTCAAGCACCTGGCGGAAATCGTCGCCACCCGCAACCGTCCAGCACATTTGCAGCTTGGATTCCTGGGGAAAAAACTCAATTCCCGGCTCATCTTCGTAGGCGCTTTGGGCAATGTCGGGGAAGGAGCGCGCGCCTACATAGCGCGAAAAGGGCTTAAGTGCCTCGTGGATTTCCGCCAACTTAACGTCCGGACGGACCAGCACCTGGCCGTGGACATGGATTTCAAAAGGTGTGTGGAAGCGTGACATGGGCACTGGGTTTAGGAATCTGCGCTGGTGCCAGTGTAGAGGAATTGGCGGGGCCGCAATAGCCGCCCTTTGATGGTGCCCGAGACCGGAATCGAACCGGTACGCACGTTATTCACGTTGCGGCGGATTTTAAGTCCGATGTGTCTACCTATTTCACCACTCGGGCCCTTGAAGCATTCACCATCACTTGGCAAATGCGGGCGTAAAGCACCTGGGCGCTGATTCTACCCATCGCCCGGCGCCGCGCGGTGCGCGCGCCAGTTGGCCCGCCAGCTGGGCGGTTAAACTGGTTTATCGGCACCATTTACTAGACCACGCACCATGCAAAGCATTCAACACACCGGGTTTTGGGAACAATGGCAGCTGCTTTTTGTGCTCGCCTTGATTGCCGCAGTTGCCCTGAATTTTGCAATCAAGTTTGTGCGTGCCGGTCTGGCGCTTGGGATCACCTTGGATGAGGCGATTGAGGGTCTGCGCCGCCTCAAAGCGCAAGCTGCCGAGGGGGCAATTGCACTCGAAGAGGTGCAGACCCAGGTCATGCACAGCCCCCGAATGGGCCATTTGTGGGCCCAATACACCCACTGCCTGCATGTGCCCTGGGACCAAAGCGCCGCTGCCAGCGGTGGCGCACGCAGCGCCAACCGCGTGCAAGTGCTTTCGGAAATGTTTTTTACCGCCATGAAAGCCAAGTCCGGCGGCACGGTAGTGGATATGCGCAATATTGAGCAACACGTGGCCAATGACCCGCATCTGTCGGACCTGTGGGCCCAGTATTCCCAGGCGCTGGACACCTTGGGGCAAGACCCGCAGCCTCTGCCGAGCCGCGCGCGGCGCTGGCGCGCCTCCGCGCTGGCCGAGACTTTTTTCTCGGAGCATGCACTGGTGGATTCGCCCTTGCGTTCGGACTTTTACAAACACATTCCGGGCATATTGACGGGCCTGGGCATCATCGGAACTTTTTCAGGCCTGATCATGGGCCTGGTGCATTTCGATGTATCCAATCCCGAAAATACGCAGGCCCAGCTCAGCGTGCTGGTGCAAACCGTGGGGCAGGCCTTTTTTGTATCTGCCCTGGCCATTTCTTTGGCCATGCTGTTTACCTGGATTGAAAAAGCGCTGCTGACGGCGCGTTACGCGCAAGTGGAAACACTGCAAAACCTGCTCGACAGCATGTTTGAGGCCGGCTCAGGCCAGGAAAACCTGGAACGCCTGGTCGTCGCCACAGAGGCGCAGGTGACACTGCTCAGCGAGCTGCTCGATGCCCTGCGTGCTGCGGCACCCTCCCCCCGCTGACCGGCAAGCCCATGTTCGACCTGCAAACGCCCCGCAACCGGCATGCTAAGGAAGAGGCGGAAAAGCCCTTCTGGATCTCTTTTTCCGATTTGATGACGGCCTTGATGGTCTTGTTTTTGATCGCTATGGCCGTGGCCCTGATGGTGCTCACCCAGGGCTTGCGCACCATCGAGGACAAGCGGCGCGACCGCGAGGAGAGCATCAAGTCCTGCATCGCCGACATGGAGGGCTTGGCCCGGCGTAGCGAATTTGCCGGGGTCAAGATCACCGGCCACACCATCGATTTCGGCCCGTTGGCCGAATTTCGAAAAAATGGCAATCAGCTGTCTGAGGAGCGCATGGCCTTCTTGCGAGCGTTTGTGCCCAAGGTGCTGGAAGTGTCCCGCAAGCCCCAGTGCCAGCAATGGCTGCGTCGCTTTGTGGTGGAAGGTTTTGCAAGCCAGGAAGGCTCTTACCTGCACAACCTCAATCTCAGCCTAGAGCGCTCCGAGCGGGTTTTGTGCGTGCTGCTCGACGCCAGCGCCCCCAACGCACCCAACCGGGCTGACCGCAAAACGATTCGGCAGCAATTCTTAGTGGGCGGCTCGTCCTTTAACGCCGCGATTTTGGACAAACCCGAGAAAAGCCGCCGCGTCGCGCTACGCCTGGAATTCAAGGACCTGCGTACCGTCTGCGAAAAAGGCGATGTCGATTGTGAAGAGGCCGAGACCCCGCCCATTCCCTGGGACGATGACTTTAAATGCCCGGTGCAGAACCGCTGAATTTGGAGGCGCGGTCCGGAGTCGAACCGGACTAACCGGATTTGCAATCCGGGGCATAACCGCTTTGCTACCGCGCCGTATCCAGGGCAAGCCTTGCGAAGAATTTCAAGGCTATGAAAAAAGGGAAGCACCAGGCTTCCCTTTAGGAATGTGGAGCGGGAAAAGAGTCTCGAACTCTCGACCTCAACCTTGGCAAGGTTGCGCTCTACCAACTGAGCTATTCCCGCGAAACGTCTTGAATTATAGCGTGTAATTTCTACTTTTCTGAAATTCTATGAAGCAATTACAGATTTTTGCAATTAATGTTTCAAGCTGTCACTTGCTGCTGGCTCCGCCGCCGCAACCGGCGCGACGGCCGGGACCGCCTCGGCAGGCTCCTCGTCGGGCAAGGGCACCGGCTGCGAGACCAAGGCCAGCTCCAGCACCTGGTCAATCCAGCGCACGGGCACGATCTCCAGACCACTTTTCACGTTGTCTGGAATTTCCTGCAGGTCTTTGGCATTGGCTTCAGGGATCAACACCAGCTTGATGCCGCCGCGCAGCGCGGCCAGCAACTTTTCCTTCAGGCCGCCAATTTCGGTAATTTCGCCACGCAGGGTGATTTCACCGGTCATGGCCACATCGCCACGCACCGGGATCCCGGTGAGCGCAGACACAAAGGCCGTTGCCATCGCCGCGCCGGCGCTGGGGCCGTCTTTGGGCGTAGCGCCATCGGGCACGTGGATGTGAATATCTTTCTTTTCGAAGGCTTCGTCCTTGATGCCCAGGCGCCGGGCGCGGCTGCGCACCACGGTGCGGGCGGCCTCGACCGACTCTTTCATCACGTCGCCTAGCGAACCGGTGCGGGTAATCACGCCTTTACCGGGAATCAGCGCGGCCTCAATCGTCAGCAAGTCGCCGCCCACTTCGGTCCAGGCCAGGCCAACGACCTGCCCTACCTGGTTTTGTTCCTCAGCACGGCCGTAGGTGTACTTGCGAACACCCAGGTAGTCGTTCAGGGTGTCCACGTCCACCGTCACCTGGGGCGTCAGCTTTTTGAGCAGCAAGGCTTTAACCACCTTGCGGCAGATTTTGGAGAGTTCGCGTTCCAGTGAGCGCACGCCCGCCTCCCGCGTGTAGTAACGCACGATGTCGCGCACTGCGGCCTCGGTGATGGCCAATTCGGATTCTTTGACGCCATTGTTTTTCATCTGCTTGGGCAGCAAATACGTCATGGCGATATTGGTTTTTTCGTCCTCGGTGTAGCCCGACAGGCGAATCACTTCCATCCGGTCCAAGAGCGCAGGCGGAATCTTCATGGAGTTGGAGGTCGCCACAAACATCACATCGCTCAGGTCGTAATCGACCTCGACGTAATGGTCGCCAAACTTGTGGTTTTGCTCCGGGTCCAATACCTCGAGCAAGGCACTGCTCGGGTCGCCCCGGAAATCGGTGCCCAATTTATCAATTTCATCGAGCAAAAACAGGGGGTTGCGAGTGCCCACTTTGGTCAGGCTTTGCAGCACTTTGCCCGGCATAGCGCCGATATAGGTGCGCCGGTGGCCGCGGATCTCAGCCTCGTCGCGCATGCCGCCCAGGGCCATGCGCACGTATTTACGCCCGGTGGCCTTGGCAATGGATTGCCCCAGCGAGGTCTTGCCCACACCAGGCGGACCCACCAAACACAAAATAGGCGCCTTGACCTTGTCCACGCGCTGCTGCACCGCGAGGTACTCCAGGATACGGTCCTTGACTTTGTCCAGGCCGTAATGGTCATGGTTGAGGACCTTTTCGGCGTTGCCCAGGTCGTGCTTGATCTTGGTCTTGGCAGCCCAGGGCAGCCCGACCAGGACGTCAATGTAATTGCGCACCACGGTCGCCTCGGCCGACATCGGCGACATCAGACGCAGCTTTTTGAGCTCGCTTTCTGCCTTTTTCAAGGCGTCTTTAGGCATGCGGGCGGCTTTGATTTTTTTCTCGATTTCCTCGATATCCGCGCCGTCTTCGCCATCGCCCAGCTCTTTTTGGATGGCCTTGACCTGCTCGTTCAGGTAGAAATCGCGTTGGTTTTTCTCCATTTGGCGCTTGACGCGACCACGGATTTTTTTGTCCACATTCAATATGTCGACTTCGCGCTCGATTTGTTCAAACAGATTTTCCAAGCGCGCCTTCACCCGCGAGAGCGCCAGCACCGCCTGCTTGTTTTCCAGCTTGAGCGGCAAATGCGCCGCAATAGTGTCGGCCAAGCGCCCCGCATCGTCGATGCTGGCAATGGACGTCAAGATCTCGGGCGGAATTTTTTTGTTCAATTTGACGTAATGGTCAAACTGCTGCATCACCGCGCGGCGCAGGGCTTCGATTTCGCTGGCTTCATCGCTGGAATCGTCGATGCGCGCCGGCTCAATCGGCGTGACATTAGCCGTGAAGTACTGCTCGCCATCGGTAATCAGGTTCACGTCGGCGCGCTGGTGGCCTTCGACCAAAACCTTGACCGTGCCGTCGGGCAGCTTGAGCATCTGCAAAATCGTCGAGACGCAGCCGACCTCGAACATATCGCTTACCGCCGGCTCGTCCTTGGCCGCTGTTTTCTGGGCCACCAGCATGATGCGCCGCTCGGCCTCCATGGCCGCCTCTAGCGCCTTGATGCTTTTAGGGCGCCCGACGAACAGCGGGATCACCATATGCGGAAAAACCACCACGTCGCGCAGCGGCAACATGGGTAAATCGACGGGTAGCGCTTCGAGTGGTGTGTAACCGGACATATAAAACCTCTGTGTATCGTCTCAATATGGCCCAGACTGCGCCAAATTCAAGCCCCAAACGCTGAAATTAGGGGCCGCCCACCGCTTTGGCGGCTAGCGACGGCAACCCTGGGGCATCTTAGGCCTTTTTGGCCACTTCCCGGTAGACGAGCAAGGGCGCCTGGTTCTCCACGATAGTGGACTCGTCGACCACCACTTTTTCGACATCGTTGCTGTCAGGTAACTCGTACATGGTGTTGATCAGCGACTGCTCCAAAATAGAGCGCAGGCCCCGCGCCCCCGTCTTGCGGGCCAAAGCCCGTTTGGCGATTGCCCGCAGCGCCTCTGGGCGAATTTCCAGCTCGGCGCCTTCCATGGCGATGAGCTTGCTGTACTGCTTGACCAGCGCATTTTTTGGCTCGGTCAGGATCTGCACCATGGCGTCCTCGGTCAGCTCGGCCAAGGTGGCCACCACCGGCATACGGCCGACCAACTCGGGAATCAGACCGAATTTAATCAAATCCTCGGGCTCAACATCCTTGAAGGTCTCGGTCAGGCTGCGCTGCTCTTTGCTCATGACGGTCGCGCCAAAGCCGATGCCGGAGGTCTGGGTACGGCCTTCAATGACCTTTTCCAGTCCCGCAAAGGCGCCGCCGCAAATGAACAGGATATTGGTCGTGTCAATTTGCACGAAATCTTGGTTGGGGTGCTTGCGCCCGCCTTGGGGCGGCACGCTGGCCATGGTGCCTTCAATCAGTTTGAGCAAGGCCTGTTGCACGCCCTCGCCCGACACATCGCGGGTGATGGACGGGTTGTCCGATTTGCGGGAAATTTTGTCGATCTCGTCGATGTACACAATGCCGCGCTGGGCCCGTTCTACGTCGTAGTTGCAGCTTTGCAGCAGCTTGAGCACGATGTTTTCCACGTCCTCGCCGACGTAGCCCGCCTCCGTGAGCGTGGTGGCGTCAGCCATTACAAAGGGAACGTCCAGCATGCGCGCCAGGGTTTGCGCCAGCAGCGTCTTGCCCGAACCGGTGGGGCCGATCAGCAAAATATTACTTTTGGTCAGCTCCACCTCGTCTTTTTTGGCGCCTTCCTGGTGCCGAAGGCGCTTGTAGTGGTTGTACACCGCGACCGACAAAGTGCGTTTGGCCGGCTCTTGGCCGATCACGTAATTGTCCAAATTGCGCTTGATTTCCGAGGGGGTTGGCAGGCCGCCACGGCCTTCGGCGGCCGTAGTGCTGGCGGGCAATTCGTCCCGGATGATCTCATTGCACAGGTCAATGCACTCGTCGCACACAAAGACCGAAGGCCCTGCGATCAGCTTTTTGACCTCGTGCTGGCTCTTGCCGCAAAACGAGCAGTAGAGGTTTTTCTCGCCGGAAGCGCCCTTTTTTTCGGCCATGTCAGTTTTTGCCTTTGCTTAACGATATCTCAATGATAACCACATAAAAAAGGCGTCCCTCCGTGAAAAAGGACGCCTCCTGGGGCCGCAGCGCGCCCAAGGCTTAGGGACGCTTGGCAATCACCTCGTCCACCAGGCCGTAGTCCTTGGCCTCTTGTGCCGACAGGTAATAGTCGCGCTCGGTGTCGTTGGCAATCTTTTCCAGCGGCTGGCCCGTGCGCTCCGCCAAGATTTTGTTCAGCTGCTCGCGGGTTTTGAGGATTTCGCGGGCGTGGATCTCGATCTCGGTGGCCTGGCCTTGCGTGCCACCCAGCGGCTGGTGGATCATGACCTTGGAATTGGGCAGGGAAAACCGCTTGCCTTTGGCGCCAGCGGCCAGCAAAAACGCCCCCATGCTCGCCGCCATGCCCACGCACAGCGTAGATACATCGGGCTTGATGAAGCTCATGGTGTCAAAAATCGCCATGCC
>CANGNS010000004.1 GCA_947455465.1 Comamonadaceae bacterium
CTGCCGATGCTTGCGCTGATGGTGTAACTGCCCACGCCGCTGATCTGGGTGGCGCTGGTGCTCAGGCTGGCTGCGCCAGAAACGCCGGAACTGGCCAGATTCTCGCCATTGACAAAGCCGCTCAGCGTGGCAGACAGCGCCGGGTTGGCGTCGCCGTAGGTTTTGCTGGCGTTGTTCGCCCGCACCGCCAAAGACGCTTTGCTGACGCTGAGGGCACCGTCCACAAAATTGCTGAAGTCGTAGTTGCTGGCCGACAAACTGCCGATGCCTGCGCTGATGGTGTAGCTGCCCACGCCGCTGCTTGAGGTGGCACTAGTGCTCAGGCTGGCTGCGCCAGAAACGCCGGAACTGGCCAGATTCTCGCCATTGACAAAGCCGCTCAGCGTGGCAGACAGCGTCGGGTTGGCATCCCCATAGGTTTTGCTGGCGTTGTTGGCGCTCACCGTCAGCGGCCTTTTTGTTACCGCCACCAGGCTGGTCGCTGACTTGACGGTGATCAAATAACCTTGCTGGTCGGAATAAAGGCCGGCCACGGACAGCACATGGTTACCCACGTCTTTACCATCCAGAAAATAGTATGGCGACCCCAAAATACGCTTCGTGCCCGTGGGCGTATAGCTGTAACTGCCCGCCGCATAGTCGGTCGTCCCATCATAGACTTTGGCACTGCCAGCCACTAACTGAAGATTGACAGGCGTGAGAAAGGTGCGTAGCAGTGGGCGGGAATATCCACCGTACATCGTCCAGGTCGAGGCAAAATCCAGTGCGGTGTAGGCGGCCTGGCTCAAAGGGTTGGTATCGGCGCCCGCCAGTACGGTATTTCCCGTAAGGCTGTACACCGTCCCCGGAGCACTACTGGTTTTTGATTCCCAGTAGCTGCTAGCCACTGTGCCGCTGTTCAAACCTACAAAACCCGCACTGCCGTTGCTAAAAAACTCACCGGCCGCGTAGCTCGATCGAATCGTGCCGGTATTGACGCCCACCAAGGCACCGATTTTCAGTTGGGAACCCAAATCTGCGGTGTTGGGCACAATCGTCGATATCGACGCGGTGGAGTAACTATTGGAAATAGTCCCGGCATTCGTGCCCACAAGCCCACCCAAACCATAGGCAATAGCCGGAGTTCCCACCCCTGGCTTGGCGGCGCGCACCAGTCCGGTGACATAGGTATTGCTGATCGTGCCGTAATTGAGGCCGACCAATCCACCGAGATAACTACCCTCGTTGTAATCGCGGATATAAACGTCCATCAGTCCGACGTTTCTGATATTGGCCGTGCTCTTGGTCTGACCAAAGAACCCGGCCAAAGGCGAACCGGTTCGGTACACGAACAAATTACTGACGGCGTGCCCCAGGCCCTCAAATTGCCCCGAAAATGGATTGCCCGAGGTGCCAATAGGCAGCCAACCGGTGGGGTCTTGCGACCAGGCATTTAAATCCCCAGTGGCTGACGCATCAATATCCGCGCCGAGCGCGTAATTACCGCTCGGTCCACCGGCCATACCTTGCAAAGTAGTTTTCGAGGTATCGCCTTTGGTACCGAGTGCGGTGATCACGGTGTAAGAAACCAGCGTACCCGTTCCTTGCTGCGTCTGGAAATTACCAACGCCCGCAGCAAGCGACACGGGCGCATTCACATAATACGCACCGGACTGGCCATACTTCAAAATCAACTTACCGCTCGAATGGGTCGATTGAATAGGGGCATTGATATAGATACTGCCTTGTGCATTCAAGGTCAGGGAATACGCCGATCCCCAGGTAATCGCGTCATTGATTGTGATATTGGCCGCAGCGCTGCTGGGCAAGGCAATACCGGCATTCGTCGTGGCCAACATGGCACTCAGCGCGGTCCCGGTGATATCGCCGCCACTGGAGGCCACCGTGAAGTCGCTGGGGTCTAGCAGCCAGCTGCCGGTCTGCCCATTCGCCGCCAGGGTGTTGATTTGGGCGGTGTCTGCAATGTGTACGCTGGCCGCGCTGGTTTCGATAAACCCGCCATCACCCCCTTGGGGCGCCGAAGCATCCAGGCTGCCCGATACCTGCACTTTGCCCGCCGCCATGCCTCCGAGCAACACAATGCGGCCACCCTGGGTGCCCAGGGTGCGCGCCTGCACCACGCCCGTGTTGTTGACAACACTGGCCAACAGGCTATCGCGGGCACCCGCGCTTAGCAGCACGTGGCCACCGTCGGCCTGAATAATGCCGGCATTGGCGACCAGCGCATTCCATTGGTTTTCCTGCACCTCCAGGCCCAACAGCTTGTTATCGCCAAATTGAAGGCGCACCGCATTTCCTGCGGCCAGCGCGCTAGCCCCTTGCGGGGTGCTGATGCTGCCTTGGTTATCAATCTGATGGCCCAGCAAAGCCACATAGCCGCCCGCTGGCGTCTGGATACTTCCCCAATTGCGCACCGATGCGCCGCTGCTGCCCCCAAAACTTGCGGCACTGGCCCCTGCATCGCGCACTTCCAGCGTACTGGCAACCAGCGCACCCACATTGATTTGTGCGCTTTGCCCAAACAAGACGCCATTGGGATTGATCAGCCACACCTGCCCATTGGCCTTGATCTGCCCCCATATCTGCGAACCCTGCACGTCGGCAATCCGATTAATGGCCAGGGCGCTGGCAGACGGCTGAACAAAACTCACCGTCTCGCCTGCAGCCACATTAAAACTTTGCCAGTTCAGGCTGGCTTGCGCACTGGTTTGGACAATAGTGGTCGTAGTTTTCCCCGCACTCGCGCTTTGGCTGATAGTGGCGGCACCGGAGATAAGCTGCCCGCCCGAGGGCGCTGCAAGCACGGTATGGGGGACTATGGCAAGCACCCATGCCAGCAGATATACCGCCGCAGGGGCTGCAAATAAAAGCGAGCTCCGATCTTGATTGCATCGGATACCCACGCCTGATAAGGCCATTAACGCATTCCCAGTAATGAACCGCTGCGGCGCTGGGTTGCGACTATGGTGTCGCTATTATCCCAATGCATAGCCTTCACTACATCTGTATTATTTAGCTCCCCTCTAAATATATTCTAATTGATAATAAATGCATTACTGGGTGATTTCTGCAGAAGCCGCAGCAATTTCGCGCAGGGCACGCTCAAAAGTATCTGCAGGTTGCCCACCAGAGATCAAATGCCGGTCATTAATAATGACTGCAGGCACCGCATGAATGCCCGCGCGCTGGTAATACTCCTCCAGCGTGCGGACCTCAAAAGCATATTCCTGACTATTCAAAATAGCGCGGGCCTGGCCCACCGGCAAACCCACTTTGGCCACCGCGGCCAGCAGCACCTCGGGCGCCTCGATATTCTCCGCCCGCCCCTGGTAAGCCTCTAACAATTCTTTCTTGAGCGCGTACTGCGCGCCAGGCCGGCCCGTGTACTTGGCCCAGTGCAACAGACGGTGGGCGTCCAAGGTGTTGTAAATGCGGCCTCTGCCCTGGGCGCTGAAGGTAAAACCCACCTCGGCACCGCGCTCGCGGATGGTGGCGCGGATTTGTTCTTGCTGCTCGGGCGTAGAGCCGTATTTTTCGGCCAAATGTTCGCCAATATCTTGCCCGCCGGGCGGCATTTGGGGGTTGAGCTCGAAGGGCTGGAACTGCATTTCCACCTCGATCTGCTCGCCTAATCGCGCAATGGCCATCTCCAAGGCGCCCAAACCGACCGCGCACCAGGGGCAGGCGACGTCCGAGACGAAGTCAATTTTGATTTTTGTGGCCATAGCGGCGCCTTATGAAGAAGAAAAAATGGGGATTACTGCATGCCCGCCAGGCCGGCAATCGCCAGCGCATAGCCGTTTACGCCAAAGCCGGCCATCACGGCCTTGGCCACGGGCGAGATGTAGGAGTGGTGCCTAAATGCCTCGCGCGCGTGCACATTGCTGATGTGCAACTCGATCAGCGTTACGCCCGTCCCTTTGATCGCGTCATGCAGCGCCACGCTGGTGTGCGTGTAGGCGCCCGCATTGAGCACCACGCCAGCGAGCGTGCCGCCGGCCTGCAAGCGCCCTGCTTCGTGCAGCGCATCGACCAGCTCGCCCTCGTGGTTGCTTTGACGGAAATCCAGCGCAAAGCCATTGGCCGCGCAGGCACGCTCGCACAAGGCCTGCACATCGGCCAGGGTTTGGTCGCCGTAGACCTGGGGCTCGCGGGTGCCCAGCAGATTGAGGTTCGGGCCATTCAGAATCATCACGGTTTTCATAGGCGCTCCGGGGAATTTGTCAGCCGCATTGGGCGCGGTGTTGCAGCACATGCTCCATCACCACCAAGGCCAGCATGGCCTCGGCAATCGGTGTGGCGCGGATACCTACGCAGGGGTCGTGGCGGCCTTTGGTCACCACCTGGGTCGGGTTGCCTTGCACATCGACCGTATCGCGTGGGGTCAGGATGGAGCTGGTGGGCTTGATGGCAATGCTTACCTCCAGGTCCTGCCCGGTGCTGATGCCGCCCAGGACGCCGCCAGCGTGATTGCTGGCAAAGCCGGTGGGCATGAGCGAGTCGCCATGCACGCTGCCGCGCTGGGCGACGCTGGCAAAACCGGCGCCAATCTCCACGCCTTTGACGGCATTGATGCCCATCATGGCGTAGGCGATGTCGGCGTCCAGCTTGTCATAGAGCGGCTGGCCTAAGCCCACGGGCATGCCGGTGGCACATACGCGGATGCGGGCGCCGCAGGAGTCGCCCGCCTTGCGCAGCGCATCCATATAGTCTTCGAGCGCCTGCACGTCGGTAATGGGCGCAAAAAACGGGTTGTGGGGCACGTGCGCCCAGTCTTCAAAGCCGATGGGCAGGTCGCCCAGCTGCGTCATGCAGCCGCGAAACTCCGTGCCGCAGTGCTGGCGCAGCCACTTTTTGGCCACGGCGCCGGCAGCCACCATAGGGGCCGTCAGCCGCGCAGACGAGCGCCCACCGCCACGCGGGTCGCGCAGGCCGTATTTGCGCAAATAAGTGAAATCGGCATGCCCCGGCCGGAAGGTGTCCAAGATATTGCCGTAGTCTTTGCTGCGCTGGTCGGTGTTCTCGATCAGGAGCGCAATCGGCGTGCCGGTGGTCTTGCCCTCGTAAACGCCGCTCAGAATTTGCACCCGGTCGGGCTCCTGGCGCTGGGTGACGTGGCGGCTGGTGCCCGGGCGGCGTCGGTCCAGGTCGTGCTGGATGTCCGCCTCGCTCAGTTCCATGCCGGGGGGGCAGCCGTCGATCACGCAGCCGATCGCCGGGCCATGCGACTCACCGAAGTTGGTGACCGCGAAGAGGTGTCCAAAGGTATTTCCGCTCATGGGGCGATTATCCCCGAGCGCGCCAGGGCGCTAAATCGCGGGCAATTAGGCGCTTTTTCCGGCTTCGTCCTGCCCCGGCCAGTCGCGAATATAGGCCTTGAGCATTTTGTTTTCGAAGTTTTGGCTGTCCACCACGGCCTTGGCCACGTCGTAAAAGCTGATCACGCCCATGAGCATGCGCTTGTCCATGACGGGCATGTAGCGGGCGTGGCGGTCCAGCATCATGCGGCGCACCTCGTCCATGTCGGTTTCCATGGTGCAGGTCAGGGGCGCGTCGTCCATGGCGCTGCGCACCAGGGTGCTGCCAATGGTGCCGCCGTTTTTGACCACGCTTTGGATGACTTCGCGAAAGGTCAGCATGCCCACCAGATCGCCGTGCTCCATCACCACCAAAGAGCCCAGGTCGCGCTCGGCCATCAGGAGGGCGGCCTCGGCCAGGGGTTCGTCGGGGGTGGCGGTAAACAGGGTTCCGCCTTTAAGACGCAGTATGTCGCTGACTTTCATGGTGCTTCCTTTGGAGGGCGCGCGGCCCCGTATCAGATACGGGCGCGGGCTACGCTTCTAATATAGCCCACAATCTGGCCCTGTACCACTGGCCCACCCCCTGGAGAATGCCCATGAGCGGATACGCCGACCCCGGCTTTGACACCCTTTCCCTGCACGCAGGCGCCACACCGGACGCCAGCGGCGCGCGCGCCGTGCCGCTTCACCTGACCACCTCGTTTGTATTCGAGTCCAGCGACCAGGCGGCCGCCCTCTTCAACCTGGAGCGCGCCGGCCACGTCTACAGCCGCATCAGCAACCCGACCAACGCGGTGTTTGAGCAGCGCGTCTCCGCGCTCGAAGGCGGTATTGGCGCTATCGCCACCGCCAGCGGGCAAGCCGCCCTGCACCTGGCAATTTGCACGCTCATGGGCGCCGGTTCGCACATCGTGGCCTCCACGGCGCTGTATGGCGGCTCGCATAACCTGCTGCACTACACGCTGCGCCGCTTTGGCATCGAAACCACCTTCGTCAACCCCAACGATTTGGATGCCTGGAGAGCCGCTGTGCGGCCCAACACCAAGCTGTTCTTTGGCGAAACCGTGGGCAACCCCGGCATGGACGTGCTCGACATTGAGGCGGTGAGCAGCATCGCCCACGCCCACGGTGTGCCCCTGCTGGTGGACTCCACGCTGACCTCGCCCTGGCTGATCAAGCCTTTTGACCATGGCGCCGATCTGGTCTACCACTCGGCCACCAAGTTTTTGTCCGGCCACGGCACGGTGGTGGGCGGCGTGGTGGTGGACAGCGGCGCCTTTGATTGGGAGGCCTCGGGCAAATTTGCCGAGCTCAGCGCCGTGTACGCCGGTTTTCACAATATGGTGTTTTCAGAGGAAAGCACTGTGGGCGCGTTTTTGCTGCGCGCCCGGCGCGAAGGTCTGCGCGACTTTGGCGCCTGCATGAGCCCGCACACCGCCTGGCTGATTTTGCAAGGCATCGAAACCCTGCCGCTGCGCATGGCCCGCCATGCCAGCAATACCGAAAAAGTGGTGCAGTTCCTGGCCAGCCACCCGCTGGTGGCGCGCGTGGGCCACCCGATGCTGGAGAGCCACCCCAGCCACGCGCTGGCCAAAAAGCTGCTGCCGCGCGGGGCGGGTTCGGTGTTTAGCTTTGACATCCGCGGCTCGCGCCTACAGGGGCAAAAATTTATTGAAGCGCTCAAGATTTTCAGCCACCTGGCCAACGTGGGCGACTGCCGCAGCCTGGTGATTCACCCGGCCAGCACTACCCACTTTCGCATGGACGACGCGGCGTTGCAGGCCGCAGGCATAGGGCCGGGCACCATCCGCCTGTCGATCGGCCTGGAAGACCCCGAGGACTTGCTCGATGACCTCAAGCGCGCCCTGAAGGCAGCCGAAAAAGCCGCCTAAGCAAGCGCTTAAAGCGCCTCCAACACCGCCTCGCCCAGCGCCAGCGCGCTGGTCAGACCGGGCGACTCGATGCCAAAGAGGTTCACCAGCCCGGACACGCCGTGCGTCTGGGGGCCTTGCAGGCAGAAATCGGCGGCGTCCTGCGCGGGCCCGCTGATCTTGGGGCGTATGCCCGCATAGGCCGGCTGCAATGCGCCTGGCGGCAAACCAGGCCAGAACTTGCGCACCTGGGCCTCAAAGGCCGGCCCGCGCGCCGGGTCGACCTGGTAGTCGCTGGCATCGGGCACCCACTGCACATCAGGCCCGAATTTGGCCTGACCGGCCAAATCGAGCGTCAGGTGCACGCCCAAACCGCCGGGCTCGGGCAAGGGGTAAATCAAGTGGCTAAAAGGTGCTTTGGCCGCCAGCGAAAAATAGTTTCCCTTGGCAAAAAATGCGGTGGGCACATGGCGAGGCGCCAAGCCGGCAAACTGCTGGGCCAGGGCCGGCGCGTCCAGGCCAGCCGCATTAACCACGACGCGCGCGGCCAGGCCCATGCCCTCCTGCGTCCACACCGTATGCCGTGCGCCGGGCTGCGCCGCCAGGTCCACGCGCTGCACCGGCGTGCGCAGCACCACCATACCGCCGGCCTGCTCCAGGTCCGCCTGCAAGGCCAGCATCAAGCCGTGGCTGTCCACGATGCCGGTGCTCGGCGAATGCAGCGCACCCAGGCAATGCAGCGCGGGCTCCATCGCCTGCGCCTGGGCGGCGCTCAGGCGCACCACGTCGGTGACACCGTTGGCATGGGCTTTGGCCATCACGGTATCCAGTTGGGCCAATTGCGCTGGGCTGGTGGCCACCAGCAGCTTGCCGCATCGCCGGTGCGCTATGCCGCGCGCGGCGCAATAGTCGTAGAGCATGTGCTTGCCCTGCACGCACAGGCGCGCTTTCAAGGAGCCGGCGGGGTAGTACAAACCGGCGTGAATCACCTCGCTATTGCGCGCACTGGCGCCGGTGCCAATGGCGGCCTGCGCCTCCAGCACCCACACCGCATGGCCGGCCAGCGCCAAACGGCGCGCCACCGCCAGGCCGACCACGCCTGCGCCAATGACGACGGCGTCCACTTCTTCAATACTTGGGTTGGCATCATGCATAGGCCGATTGTGCACAATGGGCCATCTGCAAGCCATTTTTTTGAGGACCCGCCCCGTGCTGATCACCGTCAACAACGCCTCTTTGTACGCCTACACCGCAGGCAAAGCCTTTCGGCCGGAGTTGCCCACCGTGGTGCTGATCCACGGCGCCCTGCACGACCACAGCGTGTGGGGCTTGCAAAGCCGCTACCTGGCCAACCACCAGTTCAACGTGCTGGCCATCGACCTGCCCGGCCACTGCAAAAGCGGCGGACCCGCGCCCACCACGGTGGAACAAGCGGCAGCCAGCGTGCTCGGGCTGCTGGACGCGCTGGATATCGGGCAGGCCGCCCTGATCGGCCATAGCCTGGGCTCGCTGATCGCCCTGGAACTGGCCGCCCAAAACCCCCAGCGCGTAAGCCACCTGGTGCTGGCGGGTACGGCTTTTCCGATGCGGGTCTCGCCCGCGCTGCTCGATGCGGCGCAAAACGCCCAGATGCAAGGCATCGATATGGTCAACACCTTTTCGCTCTCGATGATGGGGCCGCCGCCCTCGCTCCTGGGGCCGGGCACCTGGCTGCACGGCTTAAACCGCGCGCTGATGCGCCGCGTGCTGGCCAGCAACGCCCAAGACAATGTTTTCTACACCAGCTTTAAAGCCTGCGACAGCTACGACCACGGCCTAGAGGCCATGGCTGCCGTGCAGTGCCCCACCTTGTTTTTGCTGGGCGCCCATGACCAAATGACCCCACCCAAGGCGGCGCAAAGCCTGATCAGCCTGGCGCGCCAGCCTACCGTACGCACCTTGCAGGCCGGCCACGCCATGCTGCAAGAGGTGCCCGACCAGGCGCTGGACGCGATCCGCGAATTTCTGGCCGCTTAAATCTCGACGTAGCCACCCAGTTCGATGGCGTGGTCCAGCGGAATCTTGAAGTATTCCGAGGCACCCTGCATCGAGCGGTGCATATAGATAAAGGGCGCCACCAACAGCGGGTTGGAATGGGTGGCCACCACCTGCTCTTTACCCACGAAGAAGGAAATCTCCATCAGGCTGAAGTGGAACTCGCGCGCCCGCAGGTAGGCCACCGCACGCATGATGTGCATATCTTCCATAAAGCCAAAGCGCACTTCGACCGAGTGGAAGTTGTGGTCCAGGTGCTCAATGGTGACGCGCTCTTTGTCGTCCACATAGGGCTCATTGACCGTTTGGATGTGCATCAGGATGACGCGCTCGTGGATGACCTTGTTGTGCTTGATGTTGTGCAACAAAGACACCGGCACGATGTGCGAATGCGGCACCATAAAGATGGCCGTGCCGGCCACGCGCTGGGGCAGGCGGCCGTTCAGGCCATCCAAAAAGCCTTTGAGCTCGGTGGCCGCGTCCCAGCGCGCTTTGAGCAGGCGCTCGCGGCCGGTAATCCAGGAGACCATCATGAGCATCAGCACCGCCGCCACGCTGACGGGCAGCCAGCCGCCTTCGAAGAACTTGAACATATTGGTGCCCAAGAACATCAGATCGATGGCAAACAAGGCGGTAAACAAGGGGACAAAAATCCATTTATTCCAACCACGGAAGGCCACCATCAGAAAGCCGGCCAAGATGGTGTCAATCGCCATGGCGCCCGTCACCGAAACGCCGTAGGCCGAGGCCAGGTTGTCCGATGTCTTAAAGCCCAACACCAGCACCACCACGCCCACAAACAGCAAGATATTGATTTTGGACACATAGACCTGGCCCATTTCCTCGGGCGAGGTGTGTTTGACGCGCAAGCGCGGGATAAAACCCAAGCGCACCGCCTGCGTAGCGATGGAGAACGCACCCGAAATCACCGCCTGTGAGGCGATGATGGTGGCCAGTGCCGCCAACACCAGCATGGGCACCAGCGCCCAATCGGGCCCGAGGCGGTAAAACGGGTTGTCCAGCGCATTCGAATCTGACAACAACAAAGAACCTTGCCCGTAGTAATTAAGCAGGAGGCAGGGAAAGACCAAAAACAACCAAGCGCGCTGAATCGGGGTACGGCCAAAATGGCCCATGTCGGCATACAGCGCCTCACCGCCCGTCACCGATAAGACCACCGAGCCCAAAATCGCGATGGCCAAACCGGGGTGCTCCATCAACAAGCTCAGGCCCGCCCAGGGGTTGAGCGCCATAAAGACGCCGGGGTTATTCACAATTTCCACCAGGCCCAAGGCGCCCAAAGAGGCAAACCAGGCCAGCATGATGGGGCCAAAGACGATACCGATCTTGCCGGTGCCAAAGCGCTCAATGGCAAACAGCCCAGAAATCAGCGCCAGGGCAATCGGAATAATGAAGCGCTCCAGGTCCGGTGAAAGCACTTTGAGACCTTCGACCGCGCTGAGCACCGAAATAGCCGGGGTGATCATGCTGTCACCAAAGAACAGCGCTGCGCCCAGGGCGCCGGCCAAGGTCACCACCCAGCGCCAGCGCGAACCCTCGCGCAAACCCGAGGAGACCAGCGCCGTCAAGGCAAAAATGCCGCCCTCGCCCTTGTTGTCGGCGCGCATGATGATGAACACATACTTGAGCATCACCACCACGATCAGCGCCCAGGTAATGAGCGAGAGCACGCCCAGCACCACGTGCGACAAATCGGTCCCGGCCACGCCGCCGGCCGACTCTACGGACACCTTGAGCGCATACAGCGGCGAGGTACCGATATCGCCGAAAACGACGCCCAGGGCGCCCAAAATCAGAGCACCCATCTTGGCCGACGAATGGTCATTGGAATGTGAATTTGACATTTTTAATTATGAAAAGTGTTTTTTTCATTCTAATTGACTCATGTCAAAACGCCACCGCCTAAGCGACGCCAGGATGAAATGGGGCTGTTTTAAGTCCTAAAAAGGCCGTCCGCCACCGGCAGGCGCCTAGTGCGTGGTCAGATCGTGCAGGTGCAGCAGGCGCTCGACAAAGTGGGCGATGCCCCCCTCGACGAACTTTTGCAGCGCCAAATGGCTGGTTTTGTCGGCGATATGCCGAAAATCGCGCGCCCCGCGGCTGGTCGGGGCATGCTCGGTGACCGATAAATGCCGCGCACCGGCCTCCACAATCAGCTCGTCCTGGCTGACGCTGCCCAGGTAATGCAGGGGGCGGGCCAAAAAGCGCTGGCTGATTTTGTCCAGCACTTCGAACATTTTTTGACCCTCGGCCTCACTGTGCACGCCGTTGACGATGATGTGGATTTCGTCAAGCTTGAAGTCGCTGCACAGCACCTTGATCATGGCGTAGGCGTCTGTCACGCCGGCCTGGTCGTTGCGCACCACAATAATGCGTCGGCTGGTACTGGCCATAAACGACAGGACCGAGGTCTCGGTGCCCGGCGGCATGTCCACAATCAAAAAGTCCAGCTCGCTCTCCAGCGCGCCAAACTGCTCGACCACGCGGGTGGCCTTGGCCGGGTCCAGGGTGGTCATGGCCTCGATGGTGTTGGCCCCGGCGATCAAGTTGATACCGTAGCGGCGCTTGAGAATAATCTCGCGCAGCGACTTCTCGCCGCCCAAAAAATGCCCCAGATGGAAGGGGCAGACCGTGCCCAGCGCCTCCTGGGCGTTGTGGATACTGGAGTTGGCATCCAAAATCATCACGGAATAGCCCATATCGTGCAGCGCCACCGCCAGGTTGACCGACACCGTGGTCTTACCTACGCCTGACTGGCCGCTGGTAATACCTAATACTTGGCAGTGCGTGGGCTTTTCCATGAGATTCCTTCCAAACTAAATGCAGTGGGCCACGAATAGTGTTAATTCATCAATATTAACGAATTTCACAATTTTGCAGCATACGCTGTATGGCGGTGTCGCCGTGTTTACGCGCCGTAACCGGCTTGTCGCGGCCTTGCAAGTAGTTTGGTTCATAATAGATTTTCTATTTTTCGCATATCTTTTAAATTAAACAGATTGGAGTCAATATGCAGCTGGGAATGATTGGACTGGGTCGCATGGGCGGCAATATCGTGCGCCGCCTGATGCGCAACGGACATAACTGCGTCGTGTATGACACCAACGCCGCCAGCGTGGCCCAGCTCGCCACCGAGGGCGCCACGCCCAGCCAGGACATGGCCAGCTTTATCAGCCAGCTGCAAAAACCGCGCGCCGTCTGGGTCATGCTGCCGGCGGGCGCCATTACCGAATCGACCGTCAACACCCTGTCCGGCTTGCTGGAGGCCGGCGACATCATCATTGACGGCGGCAACTCCAATTACCAGGACGACGTGCGCCGCGCCAAGGCGCTGGCCGAAAAAGGCATCCGCTACATCGACGTGGGCACCAGCGGCGGCGTGTGGGGCCTGGACCGGGGCTATTGCATGATGATCGGCGGCGACAAAGCCGCTTTTGACCACCTGGACCCGATCTTCAAAACCCTGGCGCCCGGCATCGGCACCATTGAGAAAACTCCCGGTCGCGAAGGCCGCAAATCGACCGCGGAAGACGGCTATCTGTACACCGGCCCGGCCGGCTCGGGCCACTTTGTCAAGATGGTGCACAACGGCATCGAATACGGGCTGATGCAGGCCTACGGCGAAGGCCTGGACATTCTTAAGGGTGTCAACCAAGACAGCATCCCCGCCGAGCGCCGCTACGACCTGAACCTGGCCGACATTACCGAACTGTGGCGCCGGGGCAGCGTGGTCTCGTCCTGGCTGCTGGACCTGACCGCCATCTCGCTGGCCGAAGACCCGGAGCTCAAGTCCTACTCGGGCTACGTGGAAGACTCCGGCGAAGGCCGCTGGACTATCCAGGCCGCGATCGAAGAAGCCGTGCCCGCCGACGTGCTGACCGCCGCCCTGTACACCCGCTTTCGCTCGCGCAAAGAGCACACGTTTGCAGAAAAAGTGCTCTCGGCCATGCGCAAGCAGTTCGGCGGCCACAAAGAACCCGGCAAAGCATAAGGAGCACCCGTGGCACAAGACATCGAACACGAAAAAACCGCCCACGGCGAACGCGCACCCGCCTGTACCGTCGTCATCTTTGGCGCCGGCGGCGACCTGACCAAGCGCTTGCTCATGCCCGCGCTCTACAACCTGGCGCGCACCAATCTGCTGCCCACCAACTTCGCGCTGATCGGCGTGGACCGGCTGGAAATGAGCGACGAGGCCTTTCGCAGCCACGTAGAAGAGTCGGTGCGCGCTTTCGCCGCCGACAAGCACTACGCCCAAACCCTGGACGAAGGCAACCTCAAGCGCCTGCTGGCCAGCATGACGTATTTGTCAGCCGACTTTGGCGCCGCCGCGTCCTACGTCGAGCTGGGCAAGCGCCTGGAAGCGGTCAAGGTCAGCCACCATGTCAATGACAACGTGATGTTTTACCTGGCCGTCGGTGCGCGCTTTTTCGGCGGCATCGTCGACCAGCTGGGCGCTGCCGGTCTGGTCACCGAGACCAACCACAAGTGGCGTCGCGTCGTGGTCGAAAAGCCTTTTGGCAGCGACCTGGCCTCGGCCCAGGCGCTCAATACCCAGCTGCGCCACAGCCTGGCCGAATCGCAGATTTACCGCATGGACCACTTCCTGGGCAAGGAAACCGTGCAAAACATCATGCTCATGCGCTTTGCCAACGGCATCTTCGAGCCGCTGTGGAACCGCGACCATATCGACCATGTGCAAATCACCGTGGCCGAGACCGTGGGCGTGGAAAAACGCGCGGCCTTTTACGAGACCACCGGCGCCATGCGCGACATGATGCCCAACCACGTCTTTCAGTTGCTGGCCCTGACAGCCATGGAGTCGCCCGCCTCGTTTGATGCCGACGCCGTGCGCAATGAAAAAACCAAGGTGCTGCAATCGGTGCACCGCGTGGACGCCGTCACCGACAGCGTGCGCGCCCAGTACAGCGCAGGCAGCCGCGATGGCCAAGCCCTGGCTGGCTACCTGCAAGAAGATGGCGTCAACCCCGGTAGCAAGACCGAAACCTATGTCGCCCTGAAACTAGGCATCGACAACTGGCGCTGGGCCGGCGTGCCCTTTTACCTGCGCACCGGCAAGGCCATGGCCAAGCGGCAAAGCGAGATCGTTATCCAGTTCAAGCGCCCGCCGTTTTCGCTGTTCCGCGACACGGCCACCGAAGAACTCACGCCCAACGCGCTGGTCATCAAGCTACAGCCCGACGAAGGCGCCATGCTCACTTTCGGCGCCAAAATCCCTGGCCCAAAAATCCAAATCGGCCAGGTGCACATGGACTTCCACTACAAGGACTACTTCCAAAACGCGCCCAGCACCGGCTACGAAACCCTGATCTACGACTGCATGATTGGCGACGCCACCCTCTTCCAGCGCTCGGACAGCGTGATGGCCGGCTGGGACATCGTGCGCCCCTTGCAGGAATACTGGGCCGACCCCAAAGCCCCGCTGGCGCACTATGCGGCGGGCTCCGAAGGCCCGGCCGCCGCCGACGCTTTGCTGGGCGAGAGCCACCGCGCTTGGCGCACGCTGGCTTAAACCGGTAAAGCGCAGCCCTGGCCCACGGGGCTGCGTACTTGCCAGTACGCCGGGTTGGGGTGGCTGGCATCCAAGTGCAAGCGCCCCTGGCCCGCCAAATACTGCAGCCGGTAGTACAAAAACGCATCGCTGCATGACTGGGCTGCGTCCGCCTGGTGCGCCCCGGCAACGCGGCCCGCCAGCTGCGCCACCGGGCTGCACAGGGCGAGCAATTCGGCATCAAAAATCGACTCGGGTACGCCCACCGGCTGGCCGCCTTGCAGCACGCGCAGCAGCGCGTTGCTGTAGGTCAGCGCCTTCCACTGCGCGGACAAATCGGCCTGGCGCTTGCGCGGCAGCGGCTGGGCCAGCGCCTCCAGGCGCGCCAAATCCTGTGGGCTGAGTGCACCGAGCGGCGCGGCCACGTCGGGCAGCCAGCTGGCATCGGCCACCCACAGCGGCGTGCCCGGCCACAGTGCGCACACGGCGCGCAGCAGCAACTGCCCCTCGGCCGTGCCATCGCACCACAGCAGCGCGGGCTGGCCGCTGCGCGGCGGCGGGCGCAAATCGCGCAGGCCAATATGCCCGCGCAAAGACTCCAAAAGCGGCCCGCGCCACTGCGCATCGACCTGCCAAACGCGGGCAAAGTAGGCCCAGCGCGCCTGGCGCCCCGCCTCGGTGCCCATGCTCTGCAAAGGCCCGTGGGCCAGCAGCTCGTTGCACTCGCGCAAGCGGTGCCCGCGCCTGCCGTAAATAAGCGTAGAAATACCAAAAGCGGCGCTGCCGGGGGGGCTGAGGTGCAGGGTGGGGAGCATAGAAAAAATGAGAGCTAAACAGAGACTTACGCGATCAGGCCGAGGCTGCACTTTGGACTTTGCCGCGCAAATGTATGCTCTCCAAAAGCTCTGCAATTGACCGACCGGTTTCTAGCATCGCCATGGCAGATATCGGCCCTGCATCTATTTTTCCGGTCTGGTGCCTCAATAATTGATTCATGGCGTTGAGAGCCTGGCAGGCCCGCGCAATATCCATGTGCGCCCGCTCCAATGGGTAGTTTTGCTGCTCTTGCAACCATTGCAATACCTCTGCCAAATGCCAGGTTGGCGCGCTTCCCTCGTGAATGGGCGACGGGAAGCTAGACCAATGCGTTTGCGTCAATTTGTGCAAGTTTTGTCGGGTCACGCCAACGTAGGTGGCGATTTCCGATAAACCTACAAAATCAGGTCCGGCTTCCACCAATTGGGCGGAGGCAATGGTGCGGTAAACGTCCTCGACCGCCGAGCGCAAGGCCATTTCGGCCGACCGCGCAGCGCGCACAAATTGCAATCCGAGCCGCCCGACTTTGCCGATACCGACGGTGGCGTCCGTGCAGCCTTGGGCCCCAAGGCGCTCTACCAGTGCATCCATATCAGTTTCATGCGCTGGCAATTTGTATTTGAGGGTGAATGTGTAATCCATAGTCAAGCTCGATTTAGTTCATTCAATACAAAACTCTCCACATCGGCAATCGGCTGCATTGGCGGGGCAATACATCTTTCCCCAAGCGTGCGAGCCGCCCTGCACCACGCGCCAACCCTGACTCTCGGCGTACTGCAAGGCCTTTTCCACGTCCTTTTTGGGGTGTGCGGAGCGCTTCATCGCCACAGTCTTTCGCATAATAAAACTAATTGGTTGTCAATTGACAACTTGAAAAAATATATCTGAAACCGTCGTTACGAGGCAACGCACGCCTAACGCGCCTACAAACCGCACCGGCGCAGGCGGCGCTGCCGGGGGGGCTGAGGTGCAGGGTGGGGAGCAAGGCGATTTCCTCAGGCTGAGGCTGATTTTTTGGGGCGACCGCCTTTGGTGCCATTGCGCCGGGCGGCCTGTGCTTTTGCCGCGCTTTGGGACTGGCCGCCGGCCCTGCCGTTTTGCGCTGCAATCCAGCGGCGCGAACCCAGTAGGCCGTCTAAGAGCGCGGGCAAATACACATCGGCGTCCAGGGCGGGGAAATGCAAGCCCAGGCCTGAAGGGCTGATTTGCACCACCTCTAAGTCGGCCGTCTGCGCCGCTTCCAGACCTTGCGCCAAATGCGGTGCAAAAGCGAGCTCCACCCCCGAATCGAGCCGCACCACCAAGCGTTTACGCCGTTTGTCAAAACGCACGGTCCTCGCCAATGCGTGGCGCGCTTGCAATTGGGCACCACGCTGCTTGGCGGCGTCGAAGTCTTCGTTAGAAATCGCCATATAGGGCTCTCCATGCGCGGCACATAGGGGCTAAATGCGCCTCCAGTTGAAGCAGCACTTTGTTTAAATCGCCTCGGCTAAAACCGTAGTTTTCACGCAGTACCGGCGGACCGTCGGGGCACTGCAAATGGAACACGGCCTCGCACCCGCCGCCCAACACATGGACATGCGCTGGACGGTGATCGTTGGGATAAATCGCGACGCGCCAAGCAAATATCGTCAAAATCGTGGGCATTTTCTCATAAACCTAAACAGCTTGGGTTTTAATTCAGCTGCGCATACAAACCAAACAAAAACGCCACCCTCCCCGCGTCGTCCGGGGGGCCGGTGTAGGCGTAGGCTTGGTCTACGGCTTTGTCGAGGTGTTGGTGAGCTTTGCGCAGGTTAGGGGGCATGGCCAGGGGGTCGTAGAGGTCGGCCAGCGTGGCGCCGGGGTGGGTGGCGCGGGCGTCTAGTACGGCTTGGGCGGCCGCTTCGATGGCGGCGCGCTTTTTGTCGGGGTTGGCGTTGGACAGTTTGCGGCCTGTGGGGGCGCTGAGGTCGGGCCAGGGGAAGTTGTTGTAGACGATATTTATGGAATATTGGTAACGATTTTCCAGGCGCCCACAAGTTACGCGCATCCAAGCCATGTGCATCGCGGACTGCAAAACGCCAAAAGTCCATAAATCTGCTTGCGCAACGACCAAGGCGCTGCCGTTGGCGATGGTTTGCGGATCCATAAACCCGATCGGCATATATTCCCGCTTCTCGGAAGAAACCTTTGGCAGCAATAAATAGGGAGTATTGGGTTGCCGGTTTTCCCCAAATAGATAAGGCGTTTGCGCTAACTTTTGAGTTGCAGCCCGGTCACTGGATTGCCGGAATTTCTTTACCGCATCCACGCGAGCCAGCAGGGGTTTGGACGCCTTCAGCACCGCAGGCGAGATTCCCCGAAGCCAAAGGCACCAGCGGCGCTCGTCATTAATAAATTCTTGCCCACCGACGAATGGCCGCACATAAGGCGCTAAATGAATATGCTCACGCAGCAGTTCTTCGCGCTCGATTTCGTCCAATAACAAATGGCCGTTGTCATTGGCCATGCTTCCATAGGTCATTGTGGGCGCGCCTGAAATATTGATAGCGCGCTTGGCCAAAGCCACGTCCGCCGCGTCCCTCAAATAAGGATTGATATTCGCTGCCGGTATTGCCACCGGATCGCCCTTGGGGTCGGGGTAGTCGAAAATAACTTTTCCTGGTAACGCATCGGTGCCAAAGCCGATGATCACGCAGTGCACCGCCGCCACGCCCCGGGCGTCGTTGTTCCACTGGAAGTTTCGGTGGGCAAACTGGATTTTCATGCCCTGCGCCAGCATCCACCCCCACAGCACGCCCACCTGTTCGCCCTGCGTGATGCTGTTGGTCGACACAAAGGCGCAGCGCGTGCGCACGCTGAAAGCGCGGTCGCGCTGCGGCGCGTACGGGGCGGGCGTTGGGCGCGATTTTTGAGCCGCAGGCTTATGAGCGCCCGGCGCCTGACCCGTGCGCGCAGCAGCGTCAGCGAGGTAGCGCGCCGCTTTGACGTACCAGGCGGCCACAAAATCCAATACACCGCCGCCATGGACGGCCGACATGATCGCCGCGAAGGCGGCCCTTTGGTCTGTCCCTTTTTCCTTCTTGCCAATAAACGGCGGATTCCCAATCACATAGTCACACAGCTCGGGCGGCAGCACGGTGGCCCAATCCAGCGTCAGGGCGTTGCCCAGCACGATGTTGGCCCGGCGCACCAGCGGCAGGCGGTTGAAGTTGCCGCCCAGGGCGCGGCTGGCGCGCAGATTTTCCTGGTGGTCGGTCAGCCACAGGGCCACGGTGGCGATATGGGCGGCGCTGGGCTCGATCTCGATGCCGTGGAACTGGTGCACATCGCACTGGATGTAGGCAAACTCCTTGGCGTCCAGGGTGTCGCTCACGCCCCGGTTGCGCCGCGCGATGGCCTGCAGCGCCTCGACGGCGTCCAGCTCCAGGCGGCGGATCTCGCGGTAGGCGATGACCAAAAAGTTGCCGCACCCGCAGGCCGGGTCCAGGCAGTTGATGCTGCGCAGGCGCGCCAGCAGCGCTTGCAGCTTGGCCTGGCTGCCGCCCATGCTGCGCGCATCTTGGTACTGGGCCTTGAGCGCGTCCAAAAACAGCGGCCCGATCAGGCGCAAGATGTTGGTCTCGCTGGTGTAGTGGGCGCCTAGCTCGCGCCGCTTGCTGCTTTTGCCGGTGACGCCCTCCTCGTCGTGGTGGATCACGGCCTGGAACAAAGAGCCAAAAATGGCGGGGCTGATTTGCGACCAGTCAAAGTGCTCGGCGCAGGCGAGCAAGGTCTGGCGGGCGGCGCTGTCAAAGTAGCAGCGCGCCAGCTGGCCCTCAAACACGCTGCCATTGATGTACGGAAAGCTTTGCAACGCTTGCGGCAAGGTGCGCGGACGCTGGTCGGGGCTGCGGTTGAGCACGTCAAACAGGTTTTGCAGCGCGCCGTCCAGGTCGGTGCCGTCTTCGCGGGTGTGCTGGCGCAGGTAGCGGGCAAAGTCGCCACGCTGGGCAAAAATGCCGGTGTCCTCGGCAAACAGGCAAAAAAGCAGGCGCACCAGGTAGCGCTGCAGGTCGGTGCCGGTGTAGCCGCCGGCGCGCATGGCGTCGTGCAACTTGGCAATCAGACGGGCGGCGCTTTCGTCCACCGCGATTTGCTGCTGCTGCGCCTGCGACTCGTAACCGGCCAAAAACAAGTAGCTGTCGATGTACTTGGCAAAGTCGGGCAGCGTGTGGGTGAGCGGCGGTGCGTGGGCGTTCAGGTCGTAGAGGTGCAGGTGCTCAAAGTCGCTGATGAGCATGTACTGAGGCAGCTCGGCCTCCTGCAGGCCGGGCAGGTACTTGGTGGCCTGGCGGTAGGCTTTTTGGAGGTCTTCGCCGCGCGACTTCATCTCAATCAGCAGCTTGCCGGGGTAAAAGCCGTCAATGCGCCCGTGCTTGCCGCCCAGGGTGCTGACGCGCTGCTCAAAATTGACCAGGCGCCGGTTGGAAAAGCCAAATACCTCGCACAGGCCCCGGATAAAGTCCTGCCCCTCGCCCATCTCGTAGCGCGCCTGCGCAAACTCCCGCACAAAGCCATTGGCCCGGCGGACGATTTCGTCCCTGCTCAGTGTGACCGTCATCCCTGCCGCTTTTTTAGTTTAGAAAGCGGTGATTATTGCCTTTTTAGGAATTGATTGGCTGCGGTGTTGCGACGAAACCTGCACACCGGCGAGCCCTAGAGCGTGCGCGCCTAGCGAGCAGCTTGTTCGGCGAGCTTTTCAGTGAGCCAAATTTTCATTAGCGACTGGTAGGGGACGTCCAGTTTATTGGCCTCGCGCCGGATGCCGGCGAGCAGGCTGTCGCTCAAACGCAAAGAAATGCTGGTGGTTGACGGTTTGAGGTTCTTCAGTGTCACCGGCGCCAGGGCGCGGGTATCGAAAAATGCCGTAGCGTCGGTACCAGCGGCCTCCCAAAAAGCGCGTTCCTGCGCCTCGTCAACAAACTTGGGGATCGCTTTGGGCTGGGCGGAGGCTTTGACTTTATTGCTGGTGTTGGGCATAAATTTTTCTCTCTTTGGTGTGCTGATCCCGGGCTGAAATGACACGGATCAGGCTATTTAAAGCGTTTTGGAGGCTATAGCGCAATGCGCACTTGCCCCGTCGGTCCCCGCGCGTCAAAGCTGCGCTCGGTGAACTCGGCGCTGTTGCGCCGCAGCATGACGATGCTGCTGGCGCGGGTGCCGTAGTCGGCGCTGCGGATGAAGGCGCGTGAGAGAAGGCGCTCGCGTTCGGGTGGCAGGCCGGTGTCGGGCAGCAGGTGGTCTGGCGCGCTTTGGTCGTGGGCCAGCAACGCAAAGAGCGCGTCCGTATCGGTGCGCTGGGCGCCTTGCAAGGCGCCCAGGCCCGATTGCAGCATCAGCAGCTTGGGCCAAGGGGTGCCAAAACCGGCGTTCGATACCGCGCCCAAGCCCGGCGCAAAGTGCTGCACGTGCGCGCTTTGGCTTTGCAGGCCGCATAGGCTGTCGCCATCAAATACAAGCAGATTGAAGGGATTGAACTGGGTGGCTTCTTGCGCCACTTGCGCCAAGTAGTCGGCCGCCGTTTGCTGGCCGCTTAAAAAGCCGCTGACCAGCGCACCGCGCGAAGGCGCGTCGGGCCGGTGGTGGCGCAAATCGCGCACATTGGTCAGCGCCGCCAAGCGCCTCGCGCCCGCCACGCCCAACCAGCTGCCACCGGCCTGCAGGTCTTTGCCTGCGACGATGGGCGTAGCTTCCCAAGCATGCAAAGCCTGCGTGGGGCGCGCGTAAAACTCATCGCGGTTGGCGATGAGTAGCAGCGGCATGTCGGCATCAGGTTGCCAGTCCCAGGCGATAAGGCACATAGGTAGGTAAGCGGGTGATTAGATTGGACCAATAGCAGTGCAAGTGTGGTGTGGATGCTAGTGCGAAAATTAGGCTGACAGTTCATTCAAAATAGTGCAATGAATGCGGGCCCATGTTGGCAGTTTTGTATGGTTTTGCAATTACTATCTCGCCTCCCATTCGGGTGTTTTTCTGTGCGATTTTTCTCGGGCTGCGGCCACCTAAAAAAAATTGAATTCCTCGTTACAAAAGTGTGAAAATCGTGGATACTATAAATACCTACAAAAACTAGGGTTCAAGAATACGTATGTTGGAAACTGAGACGCAGGTTGATACTCATTGCATGCCTTTGCATTGCAAGATTTCTGTTTCCTTTCTTGCAATCGGCCACTGCCGTTTAGCCCCCACCGGAAGCGCACGTGCTGTTTGACCATTGTGCGCAGTGCCGCCAGTGCTGCCATATCGAACCGGGTTATCCGCCACTGGACATTACCCTTACCGCCCAGGAAAAAAGCCGCATGGGCAGCGTTTGCATCGAGACCGCATGCACGCACCTCGGGCCCCGTGGCTGCACCATGGGCGAGGACAAACCGCTGAGCTGCAAGCTCTACCCGCTGTCCTACAACCCGCGCTCCAAAAAATTCTCTTTCGATTCCGACTGCCCGCTGATGCCCGAGTACCAGGCCCAGTTGGCGTCGCCCACCAGCGAGGCCTCCGCGCATCTGGCCTCGATGCAGACCGCGATTGCGGCGCTGCACAAAACGGATGTGGCGTTTTTGCGCGAAAACCACCGCATTGACTCTGACTACTTTGACCTCAAGCCCCTGCGGCGACAGGCCTAGCCGAAGGAAACCCGACCATGAGCATTGATTTGTATTCTTCCGCCCACGACCACGCCCCTTCAGGCGCGGAAACCGCCGAAGTACAAAAGCTTCTCCACCAGACCTGGACCCCCGAAAACCTCTGCGTCGAGAGTTTTCACGAGAAAACCAAGTACTACACCAGCCGCTGGGATGGTCTGTGCCCCTACATCGACGTCTCGCCCGAGATGCTGGCGGTGGCCAAAAAACCTTTTATCGTCTACGCACTGCCGCCCGAGGGCAATTACGGCGTGCCGATCAATGACAAATACGGCATGGTGCATGCCGGTTCGCCCGAGTTTTGGACCGACGAGCGCCGCGCCCGCAAGTTCAAGGAGCTCGACAAGCTGTGCCGCAGCTTTACCGTCACCGAGCGCGTGGTGCCCGGGCGTGAACTGACGGTGGAAGACGTGTTCAAGCTGGGTAGCGAGCATTTCGACGCCTACGAGATCCATGACCGCGAGATTGCCGGCTTTGTGGACTATGTGCAAAACCTGGACGTGGTGATCATCCAGGCCCATGCGGAGAACGGCGACTTGGTGCTCAGCGACGTGTCCATCGTGCTGCCCGAGCGCAACCAGGTCTATGGCAGCTTTTGCCAGTGGAATGTGGACTACAAAAACCGCTCGCCCGGCATTTATGCCTGCCTGCTGGCAGCGCGCTGGACCCAGAAAAACGGCTATGCCTATTACAACCTGGGCCCGGTCGGCGACTACGGCTACAAAGCGCTGTTCGTGACCGACCACGAGCCCATTTTTGCGCTGGCCCTGACCGACCTGGACCACCCGCTGGCCCTGGACACCACCTCGCCGCTGCACACCGACTTCAAGCGCGAAGAATGGAACCAGATTTACCGCGTGCGGTCCGAGTAAGCCTGCCCTGCACAACGCACGCAGACAGGCAACAAAAAACCGGCCCTCGAGGCCGGTTTTTTTATGGGGCAAACGCCGCTTTATTTAAAGACGTGGGTCTCACCAAAGCTGTCGTCGTAGTCCATCATCAGCTCCTCGTCCTTGGCGATATCGCGCAGGGTGACTAGCTGGCCGTTTTTACGGTATTTGACGTTGGGCGTCTTGGAATGGTTCAGGTAGACCGCCATGTTCATGGAGTTGAGCCCGATCTCGGGCACCAGAACGTGCTTTTTGTCGTAGTAGCAAAACATCTTCATTTCTTTGCGCACGCCGGCGGGCAGTTTCTTGACCTCGTCATGGGTAAATTTGACTTCATGGAACTTCAGCCGGGAGTGCAAGGGGTTGATGCCCTTGGGAATAGCGCTGATGGCAAACACCCCAATGCCATGCACGGGCGAGACGCCCAGGCGGCAAAACACTTCAGTTTGGAGGTGCTCAAAAAGTTTCTTTTTGGTACTTGGCATAAACAGAACGGTCATCAATGTTGATATGAATACAGACTCCAACGAAGAGCCCAATGCGTACAGCGGGTGCGATAGTACACCGACTGCATGGCATTCTTGATGCTATCGATAGCGCGATTTACAACCTTCTCTTTTTTGGAAAAGGTTATCTCATAGGCCAACGCCACGCCTCAGGCCAGTACCTCGTGCAGCATGCAGCCCGGGCGCAGCGCGTTGCGCCAAAAGCTGGCCGTGGCGCCGCTTTGGGCCAGCAGCAGCACCTGCACCAAGGGGGCGACCGGCGTCTGCACCGGGTCGATCAGCAGCACCCAGCGGGCGCCACCGTCGGCGGTTTTTTCTTCCTGCAGCTTGCCGATCCAGTCCATGGCCTTGAGGACATCGACCACCTCGCCCAGCGCCAGCGGGTCTACGCCCGTGGCAGCGCACAGCTCGGCCGTGCTCATGCCCCGCGTGGCCGCTGTGCGGGCCGCGCTCAGGCTGCCCAGCAGGTCTAGCGCCAGCGTAAAACGCAGGCCCGGCCCGCTGCGCTGCGCCGGCAAGCCGGCGATCAGGCTGGGCACATAGGCCGTGAGCGCCGCCCCCAGCAGCACGATGACCCAGGAGACATAAATCCAGACCAGCAGTATCGGCAAGGTGGCAAAAGCGCCATAGACCACCGAGTAGGTGGGCACCATGCCCAGGTACACGGCCAGCAGGCGCTTGGCCAGCTCCAGGCCGGTGGAGACGAACAAACCGCCCATCCAGGCGTGGCCCCAGCGCACCCGGGTGTTGGGCAGGTAATGGAACATGGCGGCCATGCCGCCGGCCACCATCAGGAACTGCATGGCGTCAAGCAGCGGGCCCACACCGCCGGGCAGGCTATCGACCAGCCCGCGCGAGGCGTAAACCGCATACGAGCTAAAGCTGATGCTCACGCCCAAAATCAGCGGCCCCAGGGTGATGGCGGACCAGTAAATCAGAAGGCGCTGGCCCAGGGGGCGCAGCTTGCGCACGCGCCAGATGCTGTTGAGGGTGCGGTCGATGGTGAAGATCAGGGTCAGCGCGGTGAGCAGCAGCGCACCCAGACCGAGCGCGCCGAGCTTGCTGGCCTTGCGGGCGAACTGGTTGAGGTAGCCCAGCACCTGGCGGGCGATGTCGTCCGGTATCAGGCTGGCGACCAGCCACTTTTGCAGCACGTCCTGGAACTTGGCAAACATCGGGAACGCGGTAAACACCGCCAGCACCACAGTGAGCAAGGGCACCATGGCGATGATGGTGGTGAAGGTCAGGCTGCTGGCGGTCAGGCCCAGGCGGTCCTCGCGAAAGCGCTCGCGCAGGGTGTAGAGCGCCGGGCGCCACCGGACTTGGCGCACGTCGGCCAGCCATTGTTGCAAGCGTAAAAGCAGTGTCATGGGCCGGTATGATGCCACTGACATGAATTTGCACTCCGAAACCCCCCTCTGCGGCCCGCCCGCCGCCCACGTCCATTGGAGCCGCAACGTAGCCGTTGCCTGCCTGCTGGGGCTCATCGCCCTGAGCCTGGCCTGGGAGCTTGTGCTGGCGCCCATCAAACCCGGCGGCTCGCTGCTGGCGCTCAAGGCCCTGCCCCTGTGCCTGCCGCTGGCCGGGCTGCTGAAAAACCGCATGTACACCTACCGCTGGGTGGCGCTGGTGATTTGGCTGTATTTCATAGAAGGCGTGGTGCGCGCCTGGGGCGACAAGGCGCCGGGCAATTACTGCGCCCTGCTGGAAGTGCTGCTGTGCCTGGTGCTGTTTGTGGCCTGCACCCTGCACATCCGCCTGCGCCTGCGCGATGCGCGCCTGGCCGGCCTGATGGACGAGCCCACCCCCGCCGAGTTGCCCGCATGAACCGCTACCCCGCCCTCCTTTCTGCGCTGCGCACCATCGTGGGCGAGGCCTATGTGCTCACCGAGGGTGACCTGACCGGCTACGAGCTGGACTGGCGCAAGCGCGAGCACGGCAAGGCCCTGGCCGTGGTGCGCCCGGCCTCGACCGAGCAGGTGGCAGCCGTGGTGAAGGCCTGCGCCGCGGCAGGCGTGAGCATCGTGCCCCAGGGCGGCAACACTGGCATGGTGGTGGGCTCCACGCCCGACGCCAGCGGCACCCAGGTGGTGCTTAGCCTTACGCGCATGAACGCGGTGCGCACCCTGGACGCGGCCAACCTGACGATCACGGTAGAGGCCGGCTGCGTGCTGCAAACCTTGCAAGAGGTGTGCGAGCAGGCGGGCTTTTTGTTCCCGCTGAGTCTGGCCTCCGAGGGCAGTTGCACCATTGGCGGCAATCTGGGCACTAACGCCGGGGGCACCCAGGTGGTGCGCTACGGCAATACCCGCGAGCTGTGTCTGGGCCTGGAAGTGGTGACCGCCCAGGGCGAGGTCTGGAGCGGCCTGACCGGCCTGCGCAAGGACAACACCGGCTACGACCTGCGGCACTTGTTTATCGGCTCGGAGGGCACGTTAGGCGTCATTACGGCGGCCACCATGAAGCTGTACCCGCTGCCCCAATCGCAACTGACGGCGCTGGCGGCCGTGCCCTCGCTGCAAGCAGCGGTCGACCTGCTGGGCCTGGCGCACCGGCACCTGAGCGCGGGGCTGACCGGCTTTGAGGTGATGGGCCAGTTTGCGCTGCGCCTGGTGGTCAAACACTTCCCGCAGCAGCGGGTGCCGTTTTACGAGAGCGCGCCCTACTGCGTGGTGCTTGAAAACTCGGACACCGAGTCCGACAGCCACGCCCGCAGCCAGCTCGAGCGCCTGCTCGAAGAGGCCCTGGAAAAAGGCTGCGTCACCGACGCCGTGGTGGCCGAAAGCATGGCCCAGGCACGCGCGCTGTGGCATATCCGCGAAAGCATTCCGCTGGCGCAGGCGCAAGAGGGGCTCAATATCAAGCACGATATTTCGATTGCCGTCTCGCGCATCCCCGATTTTGTGGCGCAGGCCGATGCGGCGCTGGAGCAGGCCTTCCCCGGTGTGCGCCTGGTCAATTACGGCCACCTGGGCGACGGCAATTTGCACTACAACGTGCAAGCGCCCGCGGGCCAGGACGGGGAGACCTTTTTGCGCGAGCAGGAAAACGCGGTCAACGCGGTGGTCTATGCGCTGGTGGACGCCTACAAGGGATCGATCTCGGCCGAGCACGGCATTGGCAGCCTCAAGCGCGAGAAACTGGAAAAGCACAAATCACCGGTGGCGCTAGGCCTGATGCGCTCGATCAAAACCGCGCTGGATCCGCACAATCTGTTTAACCCCGGGCGCATGCTGGCTGCACGCGACCACTGACTTTTTTTCTGGCCCATGGCTTCCCTTCCCGACCACTCCGCCGCTGCTAGCACCCGCCCCGTTCGCCAGCAGTACGAAGACCTGCTGCGCCACGCCTACACCCAGGGCGTACGCAAGCAAGACCGCACCGGCACCGGCACCACCAGCGTGTTTGGCTACCAAATGCGCTTTGACCTGCAAGAAGGCTTTCCGCTGGTGACCACCAAAAAAGTGCACCTGCGCTCCATCATCCAGGAGTTGCTGTGGTTTTTGACCGGTTCGAGCAATAACAACTGGCTTAAAGAGCGCGGCGTCAGCATTTGGGACGAGTGGGCCCAGCCCGATGGCGACTTAGGCCCCGTCTACGGCGTGCAATGGCGCAGCTGGCCGACGCCCGACGGCAAGCACATTGACCAGATCAGCGAACTCATGGCCACGCTCAAAAGCAACCCGGACTCGCGCCGCATGATTGTCAGCGCCTGGAATGTGGCCGATCTGTCCAAAATGGCGCTCATGCCCTGCCATGCGTTCTTTCAGTTTTACGTAGCGCCAGCGGCCGGGCCAGACAGCAAACCGCGCCTGAGCTGCCAGCTCTACCAGCGCAGCGCCGATATCTTTCTGGGCGTGCCCTTCAATATCGCCAGCTACGCCCTGCTGACGCACATGATTGCCCAGCAGTGCGATATGGACGTGGGCGACTTCATCTGGACCGGGGGCGACTGCCATGTTTACAGCAACCACCACACCCAGGTGGAGCTGCAACTCAGCCGCGCGCCCATAGCCTACCCGACGCTGCACATCAAGCGCCGCCCGGACAGTATTTTTGACTACGCCTACGAGGACTTTGAAGTGCTGGGCTACGCGCCGCACCCGGCTATCTCGGCCCCGGTGGCCGTCTAGGCGCAGCGGCCATGGCCACCCGCCTGCACCTGATTTACGCCCGCGCCGCCAATGGCGTGATCGGCGCCAACAACACCCTGCCCTGGCACCTGCCCGAGGATTTGGCGCATTTCAAGCGCACCACCTTGGGCTGCCCGGTCATCATGGGCCGAAAAACCTGGGACTCTTTGCCCCCCAAATTCCGCCCGCTTCCCGGGCGCTTGAATGTGGTCGTCACCCGCCAAGAAGGCTGGCAGGCCGAGGGCGCCCAAACCGCCGCATCCCTGGAATCGGCGCTGGCCCTGTGCGCGCAAGCGCCCGACACCTGGGTCATCGGCGGAGCGCAAATTTACGCGCAGGCCCTGCCGCTGGCGCATAGCGTGGTGGTCACAGAAATCGAACTGCACGTGGCCGGCGATGCGTTTGCGCCGGTGCTGGGCGATCAGTGGCAAGAGGCGAGCCGCGAAAACCACACTTCGGCTACCGGCTTGGCGTTTAGCTTTGTGCAATACCAATCGGTAAGGCCGGGCTAGCCGATCAGCCCCTGCGCCCTTCGTGCACCGCTTGTACGATTTCAAGGCTGTTCAAATCCAGTGTCACACCTTGCACAGCCAAGGGCGATTGGCTCGATGCCTCCGGCTGCAGCACAAAAGACCGCCCATCGCGGTGGGTGATTTTGACTTGCCCGTCTTGCTCTGCGCAGTCGAGCACCGCGGCCAACTGCTGCCGCGCTTGGGAATAGGAATAAACCTTCATACGTACACCTCCAGGGTTTGAACGCCCACTTCGCGGGCTGCGCGCATCAATGCTTTGTCCACCGTCAAAAGCGGTGAGCGCGACGTTTGCGCGCATGCCAGCAAATAGGCGTCGTAGGCATACAGGTCCAATTGGTGCGCCAATTGCACAGCATGGGGCAGGTCAACTTCGAGCCACTTGACAGGGATTTGCTTGTAGGCATCCAAACACGCCAAGGCTTGCGCAAGCGTGATGCGCTCTCTTTTGAGCATGGCAGACAGTGCGTTACCCACCTCACTGTGCACCGAGACGGGGGCTAGCAATCGGGCGCCCACGGTCAACTCCACCATGCGCGGCTTGAGCCCTTCATTGGTACAGACCGCCAAAATGGCCGAGGTGTCGATGGTTACATCCATTGTGCAATTGTACAATTCAAATCCGCATTCGGGAATTTTCGTGTGGGTCTGCCCGCAGCACGGCGGCCACCGCTCGGGCGGAGCGCGCAGCGCTATGATTCAGGCCAAAGCCTGCTGATTAAGGGCTGGAAAGCATCAAGAAACCAGGATTTAATTTAATAAATTGCTTTAGAAAATACCTTTAGTACTCTGATTTATATAAATATTTACGAAAATGCAATTCGCCACCTGGAACGTTAACTCTTTAGCCGTGCGCCTGCCCCAGGTGCTGGACTGGCTGGCCACCAACCCGGTCGATGTGCTGGCTTTGCAGGAGACCAAGCTCACTGACGACAAGTTTCCGCACGAGGCCTTCACCCAAGCGGGCTACCAAGCCCAGTGGTTTGGCCAAAAAACCTATAACGGCGTCGCCCTGCTGACCAAGGCACCGGCCACCGAGGTGGTGAAGAACATCCCCGGCTTTGACGACGAACTGGCCCGCGTCATCACCGCCACGGTGCAGGGCGTGCGCGTGATTGGCGCCTACTTTCCCAACGGGCAGGCGCCGGGTACGGATAAGTTTGAGTACAAGATGGAGTGGCTCAAAAGCCTGCGCGCCTGGGTCAAGGACGAGATGGCGGCCCACCCGCAGTTGCTGCTGATGGGCGACTACAACATCACCTTTGACGATGACGACGTCTGGGACCCGCAAGGCATGCAAGACCAAATCCATTGCACCGAGGAAGAGCGCTACCACCTGCGTGCGCTGGTGGCGCTGGGTTTGCATGACAGCCTGCGCCTGTTTCCTCAGCCGCCCAAAAGCTATAGCTGGTGGGATTACCGGGACATGGCGTTTCGGCGCAACCGGGGCCTGCGCATCGACCATATTTTGGTGAGCGAAGCCCTGCGGGCGCGGGCGACGGCCTGCGCCATCGACAAGGCGCCGCGCAAGAACGAGCGGCCCAGCGACCACACGCCTGTGGTGCTCACGGTGGCCTGAGCGGCCACCTAGAGCCCTCAGCCCTGCGCCCTACTCCTCAGACGCCAGCGCGAGCTTTTTGTCCAGGCCCAGCTCCTGGATTTTGCGGGTGATGGTGTTGCGCCCTATGCCCAGCTTGTGGGCCGCCTCGATGCGCCGGCCGCGCGTGTTGGTCAGCGCCGCCTGGATCATGCGGGCCTCAAAACGGCGGGTCAGCGTGTCCCACACCTCCCCATGGCCGCTGCGCAAGAGCGTGAGGGCCTCGTCCTCCAGCTCCACTTCCCAGCCGGTGAGCGGCGCCGGCGCAGCGGGGGCCAGGCCATGTTCCGACGGCCAGACCATAACGGTGGCCGGTGCGGCCGCCTCGGGCGAGGCCACGCCGTCCGGCTCGCTGCCTTCATACACACCAGAATGCACTGGCGTGGTGCCCTCGGCCGGTCCCGCACTTGGTGCGGCAGCGGCTGCGTGGCCTTTGAGCACACCAATTTCGGGCGGCAAATCTTTGGGCTCGATCACCTGCGCGGGCGCCATGACGGTCAGCCAATGGCAAACGTTTTGCAACTGGCGCACATTGCCTGGGAAGGAAAAGCCCTCCAGGGCGGCCAGCGCGCTGTCGGCGATGCGCTTGGGCTCCACGCCCAGCTGCTTGGCGCTGTGCTGCAAAAAGTGGCGCGTGAGCATGGGAATGTCTTCGCGCCGTTCGCGCAGCGCGGGCAGGCGCAGGCGGATGACGTTCAGGCGGTGAAACAAGTCCTCGCGAAAGGCGCCTTGCTGCACGCGCATTTCCAGGTCTTGGTGGGTGGCGGCGATGACGCGCACATTGGCCTTGATGGCGCTGTGCCCGCCCACGCGGTAAAAATGCCCGTCGCTGAGCACGCGCAAAAGCCGGGTTTGCAGCTCAAAAGGCATATCGCCAATCTCGTCCAAAAACAGCGTGCCTTCGTCGGCCTGCTCAAAGCGGCCGCGCCGCTGTGCCTGCGCGCCGGTGAAGGCGCCGCGTTCGTGGCCAAAGAGCTCACTCTCGAGAAGTTCCTTGGGGATGGCCGCCGTATTGATGGCCACAAAAGGGCCGCTGGCGCGGGGCGAGTGTTTGTGTAGCGCACGGGCGACCAGCTCTTTACCCGAGCCCGATTCGCCGGTAATCATCACCGTCACATTGCTTTGGCTGAGGCGGCCGATGGCACGGAAAACGTCTTGCATGGCGGGCGCCTGGCCCAGCATTTCGGGGGTCTCGCCCATGCCTTCGTCGGCATATTCCTCGCGCTGGCTTTCTTGCACGGCGCGCCGGATCAGCTCAATGGCTTTGGGCAGGTCAAAGGGCTTGGGCAGGTATTCAAAAGCCCCGCCCTGAAAGGCGCTGACGGCGCTGTCCAGGTCAGAAAAGGCCGTCATGATGATGACTGGCAGGCCGGGGTATTTGGCTTTGACTTTCTCCAGCAAATCCAGGCCCGAGCCGCCAGGCATGCGGATGTCGCTGACCAAAATTTGCGGCGCCTCTTCGCCCGGATTGTTCAGCGCGGCCAGCACATCGCGGGCATTGGAAAAGCTGCGGGTGGGCAGCTGCTCGCGCAGCAAGGCCTTCTCCAGCACAAACCGGATGGACTGGTCATCGTCTACGATCCAAATCGGCTTCATGGGTGGCGCTTTCTCTAGGTTTTCCAACTATGGAAGGGGAATCAATATTTTGAAATCAGTCCGGCCCGGGACGCTATCGACTTCGATCTGGCCATGGTGTTGTTGCACAAAAGTTTGCGCCAAGGTCAACCCCAAACCGGAGCCGCCGTCTCGGCCCGACACAAGCGGGTAAAAGATGCGGTCCTTGATCGAATCTGGCACGCCAGGTCCGTTGTCCATCACATGCAATTCCAATGCCAACCGGTAGCGCATCTTGCCAAAGGTGACCTGGCGTGCAATACGGGTGCAAAAGCGCAACTCGGCGTCGCCCTGCGCGATGCGCTCGGCCAGCGCCTGGCAGGCGTTGTGCGCGATGTTGAGCACGGTCTGAATGAGCTGCTCCATGTCGCCACGGAACTCGGGGATGGAGATGTCGTAGTCGCGCACCACGCGCAAGCCCTTGGGAAACTCGGCCACGATGAGCGAGCGCACGCGCTCGCAGACCTCGTGGATATTGACATCGCCCACCATATGCGGGCGCCGGTGCGGGGCCAGCAAGCGGTCGACCAGGGTTTGGAGGCGGTCGGCCTCGCGGATGATGACCTGGGTGTACTCGGTCAGCCCGCTGGAGGCGATTTCCATCTCCAACAACTGCGCCGCGCCGCGAATGCCGCCCAGCGGGTTTTTGATCTCGTGCGCCAGATTGCGGATGAGCTCTTTGTTGGCCAGGGCCTGTTCGGCCAGGCGCTCTTCGCGGTCCTGGCGGGTTTGCTGTTCCTGGGGCACCAACTCGACCACAAAATGGCGCTGGTCTTCGGCGTCGGTGACGATCACGTGCACGGGCAGCACGTCCTGGCCTGCGCGCCGAATAAAAGCGTCATAACGCAGCGCGGCAAAGGCATTGCCGGCCGCGCCATCCAAGGCGCTGCGCAGCGAGCGCTGCTCGGTAAATATCTCGGCCAGCCCGGTCCCCACAATCGCCCGGCGTGAAATGCCCAGCGCGTCTTCAAGCGCAGCATTGGAAAACACCACCACCCCATCCTTGCGCACCACGGCCACCAGACTGGCCAGCAGGTCGTAGCTTTGAAACTTCGGGTGCGGGGGCAAGGTCATGGCGTGTTAGGGGCTGGCTGCCAAACTGGGGCCAAAGCGCGAAAGCTCGCGGCGCAAACTGGCCACATCGGCCTCGGTGCGCTCGACCTTGGCTTTGAGTTCGGCTTTGCGGTCCAGGTATTTTTGGTAATTGCGCGTCTCATCGCCTTGGCGCTCGGGCTCGCCTTGTTTGTATTCTTGTTGCAGGCTGGCCAGTTGGGCCTCGGCCTTGCGCAATTCGGTTTCCAAGATGGTGCGTGCCTCGGAATCTTTGGCGCGCTGGGCCGCCGCGTCGGGGCGTGGGCCATTGGACCGCGTCGTATTGGCGGGCACACGGGTGGCGGGCACGACGGTCACATTGCCGGTGGTGATCAGCGTGCATTTGGACTCCTGCCCGGGCACCACCACATTGGTGTATTCATTGCCGCATCGGTAAATCCGGTCCTGCGCGGCGGCTGGGAAAATGGCCGAGGCCGCAAGCGCGAGGAGAATCGATGGACGGTTCATAAAAGAGAGCTTCTGAAGTGAAAAAGACGGCCGCAGCCGTCTTTTTCTCGAGCTGGCTGGGCGGCTGCACCTGCATCGCTTGCGCCCCGGGGACGCAAGACCAGCAGTGGCTGCCGCCAAGACGGCATCAGAGCGAATAATACATATCAAATTCGATAGGATGGGTGGACTGGCGCAGACGCGTCACTTCGCCCATCTTGAGTTCGATATACGCTTCGATCATGCTCTCGGTGAACACGCCGCCTTTGGTCAGGAAGGCGTGGTCTGCAGCGAGGCAGTCCAGCGCCTGGTCCAGGCTGTGGCAGACGGTGGGGACCAAAGCGTCCTCCTCCGGTGGCAGGTGGTACAGGTCTTTGGTAGCGGCCTCGCCGGGGTGGATTTTGTTTTCCACGCCGTCCAGACCGGCCATCATCAAGGCCGAGAAGCCCAGGTAGGGGTTCATCAGGGGATCGGGGAAACGTGCCTCGATGCGGCGACCTTTGGGGTTGGCCACAAAGGGGATACGGATCGATGCCGAGCGATTACGCGACGAGTAGGCCAGCTTGACCGGTGCCTCGTAGCCAGGGACCAAACGCTTGTAGCTGTTGGTGCCAGGGTTGGTGATAGCGTTAAGCGCACGGGCGTGCTTGATGATGCCGCCGATGTAGTACAGCGCAAAATCAGACAAGCCAGCGTAGCCGTCACCAGCAAACAGGTTTTTGCCGTCTTTCCAGATGGACTGGTGCACGTGCATACCGGAGCCGTTATCGCCCACGATGGGCTTGGGCATGAAGGTGGCGGTCTTGCCGAAGTTGTGGGCCACGTTTTGCACCACGTACTTCAGGATCTGGGTCCAATCGGCGCGTTGCACCAGCGTGCTGAACTTGGTGCCGATTTCGTTTTGGCCAGCGCCAGCCACTTCGTGGTGGAACACTTCCACAGGCACGCCCAGGGATTCCAAAATCAGCGACATTTCTGCGCGCATGTCTTGGGTGCTGTCCACCGGGGGAACGGGGAAGTAACCGCCCTTGACCGTGGGGCGGTGGCCTTTGTTGCCGCCGTCCATGGTTTTGCCGCTGTTCCAGGGGGCTTCGGCTTCGTCAATTTTGAAGAAGGTGCCCGACATATCAGTGTTCCAGCGCACGTCGTCAAAAATGAAGAACTCGGGCTCGGGGCCGAAGTAGGCGGTGTCGCCGATGCCCGAGGCCTTGAGGTAGGCCTCTGCGCGCTTGGCGATGGAGCGTGGGTCGCGGTCGTAGGCCTTGCCGTCGCTGGGCTCGACCACGTCGCAGCTCATGAACAGGGTGGTCTCTTCAAAGAAGGGGTCGATGTTGGCGGTATTGGGGTCGGGCATGAGCTGCATGTCCGAGGCTTCAATGCCCTTCCAGCCGGCGATCGACGAGCCGTCAAAGGCGTGGCCGGATGTGAATTTGTCTTCATCAAAATGCGAGATGGGCACGCTCACGTGCTGCTCTTTACCACGGGTGTCGGTGAAGCGGAAGTCAACAAACTTGACCTCGTTCTCTTTCACCATCTTCATCACATCTGCGACGGTCTTGGCCATCAAATACTCCTGTTGCACGGTTGTAAAAAAGGTTTGCTCGCGACTAGTCGCAGCTTTTATGCCAGAGCGGCATTTTTAGGGGAATATTGCATCTCCACTCTGTATTTTGCCTTGACTTGGGCTGCGGACTTTGGCCGCCGAATTTTCGGATGGAATTTGCGCACTATTTTTGTGCATTATTGCACCATTACAGTGCTATCCAGCCTAAGTTGATGCCAAAGCACCTTTGCGCACCAATTCTGGGCCCAGTTGCGCCGAGAACTCTTGCAAGCCCTGTTTGAGCGCCGCGAAAGCCGCAGGTACCTCGCTTTCGGCGCCTTTGACACCCAATTCGATATGGCGCCCATACGTGGGGTGGTCCACGCTGGGCAGGCTAAACACCTTGACCGCAAAACCGGCCTCGATCTCCTCCATCAGCGGCGTCAGGGTTGCCTCCATGGCGCCCATGACGATGACGGACAGCTCCAGCTGCGCCTCGGTTGCAAACCAAGCGCGGCAATGGGTGTCCAAGACCCACTCCACCATCGGCCAGGCCATCACGGGAAAACCGGGCACAAAGTGCACCGCCCCTGCGCCTAGGCCGGGCAGACTAAAGCCTGGAATTTTGTTGTAGGGGTTGGGAATCAGCGCCGCGCCTTCGGGGAATTTGCCCATCTCCAGCCGGTGGCGGTTGTCATCGCGCTCAGGGTCAAAGACGCTGCCGTTTTCGCGGGCGATGTCCTGCATGCGCTCCCAAATCAGGTCGCGGGCGCCCGGGTGCAGCGCCAAGGGCCTGCCCAGCGCGCGGGCCGCGCACTGGCGGGTATGGTCATCGGGCGTGGCACCTATGCCGCCAAAGGAAAACACCGTGTCGCCGCTGGCAAAGGCCTGCGCCAGCGCGGCGGTGATGCGCTCGGGGTCGTCACCCACATAGTGCGCATAGGCGACCTGCAGGCCGCGCGCGCCCAATAAGGCAATGGCTTGGGCCAGGTGTTTATCGGCGCGTTTGCCCGACAGGATCTCGTCGCCAATGATGAGCAGGCCAAATTTCATAAAAGCATTTCCTGCACCGGGGGTTCGGGCACCACGGGGGTAAACACCTCGGCCTCTTGGGCCTGCCGCTGGGTGTGCAAGGCGTCCAGGCAAAAGTGAATAAACCACAGCGAGGCAAACACAAACACCAGGGAATACAGCCAAACGGACACAGGCAAGAGCAAGGGCGCCATGGCAATGGCCATCAGCCCCATAGACCACAAAAGGCTGGGCGCCGCGCCCAAAAAGCCGACCACCAGCGCCATGCCCATCAGCGATACGCGGTGCGTCTGCATCAGCGCCTGGCGCTCGGCGGCGCTGGCGTGGGCGGCCAAGGCGTCAAAGGCCATGATGCGGTAGGTCAGCCAGGCCCAAATGGCCGGCGGCAATATCAGCACCAGCGGCGGAACAATCCACATCGGGCTAGAAACCACCGTGACCAGCAAGGCCAGCAGGGAGGACATGCAGGCCCACACCACGCTGGCGACAAACGAGGCACCTTGGCGGCGCTGCAAATCGGGGAATCGACGCCGGGCCACCAGGTTCACCAAAGCCGGCGTCATGGTGGTGGAGACCAGCAACACCGAAGAGACCGCCACCACGGGGGTGAGCACGACGATCAAAATCAGCGGTGCCAGCATGTTTTTGAGGCCGGGCAAGCCCACCGCCGCCAGCCAGGCGCCCATGGTGGAAACGATCACCGACGCATCCAAAAACGCCACCAAGGCTTCCTGCGCCGGTTGCCAGAAAAAGTGGGCCAAAACGCCCGCCGTACCGGTGGCCACCAACAGAGGCAGCACCGAAATCCAGATGGCTTGCGGCAGCATGCAGTAGCCCACCGCACGGGCCAGCGCGGACAAGACCTTATGCATGGCGCCCCGCCAATCTCAAAAGGCCACGCCACTGCTGATCCCAAAAGCCGTGGCCATAGTCCACGCCCTGCTCCACCTGGTCGCGCACGCCGGTAGGCAGGTAGCGCAGGGTGAAATCGGCCGTTCCAAAAAGCATGTCCCACCAGGGCAGCAGCACGCCAAAGTTGTGGCCGCCCAACACCGTTTTCCCGCTACCGGGCGCAGGCGGCGCGCTTTCATGGCCGATGCCGATACTGTGGTGCAGCCGGTGAAACCGCGGGCTAACCCACAGCCGCTCGCCCCAGGCACCAAACCACAGGCGCACATTGGCGTGCTGCAGGTTTTCGCTCAGCTGCATCAGCGCCACCAAGGCCACAAACTGGCCTGGCGCAATACCGATCAGCACCGCCACCACCGCAAACAAGAGGTCGCGCAACATGTCGTCCAAAAGATGGTTGCGGTTGTCGCTCCACATCGTCATTTGCTGCTGCGAGTGGTGCAGCGCGTGGAGCTTCCACCACCAGCCAAACTGGTGCTGGGCGCGGTGAAACCAGTAATTGCAAAAATCAAAAACCAGCAGGTACAGCACAAAACTCACCCAGGGCGTGGAGGTCACTTGCGGCCACAGGTCGTCGATTTGAAAGGTCGGCAAGCCCCAGACCCGCAACAAGCCCACCGCATGGTCCAGCACGGGCTCCAGGGTAAAGAACATGGCCACCCGAAACAGCCCCAGCCGATGGATCAGGGTGTAGAGCACGTCGGTGCGCACGGCAGCGCTGTCAGTGATAGGCTGGACAGGCCGCCAGCGCTGCAAGGGGGCGATCACCAGCAGCAGCACCAAGAGCTGCAACAGGCCAACGAGCAGCCAGCCCGTGGCTTCATAGGCCGATTCCAGCAGCCCGCCAAAGCCCAGAGCAAACAGCACAGGCTGAAAGCAGCTTTCGTACAGCCAGGCCTGGGCCTGGGCAAAACTGTCAATCAAAAAGTCCATGGCGCATGCATGTTGAGAAGGGTGCTCACAAGGGGTGGGCAGCAATCCAGTCCTGGTAAGCCGGGTGCGTCTTGAGGCTGGCAAAACAAAATCCGCGTGCCTCCAAACCGCTCAGCAGAGGTTCTAACACGGCCGGCGCCCATGCCTCTTTGCGCGACCAAATGCCCAGATGGGCCATCAGGATGTCGCCGCTGCGGATGTTTTTCAACGCTTTGGCCAGCAACGCCGAGTTGCTGAACTTCTCGCTGGGCAGTTCGTCGCCCAGAAAACCCGCATCGGCCCAGGCGACGTGGGCAAAACCGCATTGGCGGGCGGCGGCCAATAGCGCAGGCGAGGTTTTGCCGCCCGGTGCCCGGAACAAGGGCAAGGCGGGCTGCCCGGTCAGCTGCGCCAGTCGCTGCGCGCTGGCCTGGATTTGTTGGCAATACTGCTGGGCCGTCAGCACCTGCATCTGGCCGGCCTGGGCTCCGGCCGTAGGCTGCATTTTGAAGCGCAGGCCCTGCCCGGTGTCGGGCAGATCGGCACGCCAGTACATATGGTCCAGGGTGTGCGATGCGAAGCTGTGGCCTTCCTGGGCACGTTCTCGCCACCAGGGGGCCCAATGCGTGCCCAAACTGCCATCGCCTACCTTGGTGGGCTCGTTGGCGGCAAAAAACGTAGCCTTGGCGTGGTGCTGCGCCAGCACCTGCGCGATCAGCGGGGCCACTTCCATGTGGCCGGTATCAAAGGTGAGGTACACCGGCTTTTTGCACTGCGCCTGGGCTGCCACCAAAGGTGCCAGGAGTCCTAGCACAACCAGGCCGATGTGACACCCGAGCACACGCATAGGCAAAGCTTTGCGCCTCAATGGCGCGGCGCGTGGTCCAGCGTCCAGACGCCATGGGGCGAGCGCCCGACAGGCACTTGCTGCACCACTTTATGGGCCGCCATGTCGATCACGGTCAGTTTCTTGATCCAGCGCGAGGCCACATAAATAAAGCGGCCATCGGCGGAAACATCCATGCAGTCAGGGCCTCCCGGCGCGGGGTAAGAGTCCACCGCTTCCATGGTCGTGTAGTCGATTTTGCTAATGGTGTTGGCCACCCGGTTGCTCACCAGCACGTGGCGCTTATCACCCAGCGCCCGAAACGCATGGGCACCGGCGCCGGTGCGTATGGTTTTGGTGCGGCGCGGCTGGCCTTTGCCTAGCTCGTACACCTCAACGCCGGTACCGCCTGTCAGACCGACCAGCAAAAATTTGTCGTCCGGCGTGCCAAAGACGTCTGCGGGCGTCGCGCCCGTTTTAATGCGCCATTTCTGGGTTTGGCTGACCAAATCGATGGCGACCAGCTCATCGCTGTCTTGCATGGTGGCATAGGCCGTGGTGCTGGTGCTGTCTATCCACACGTGGCTGGGTGTTTTGCTGGAGGCGATGCGCTTGGCCAGGGTCAGTTCGGTGCCGTTCCAGTGGTAGATATCCACGTGGTTGAGGCGGTTGGCCACCGTGACCAGCCACTTCATGTCAGGCGAAAAACGCAGTTGGTAAGGGTCAGAAATGCCGCGCACCGTGCGCTGCACGGCTGCCGTGCGCGGATCGACAAACAGCAGTGAATCGCCTACCGCGCTGGCCACCAACAGTGATTTTTCGTCGGGCGTCAGGTACAAATGGTGGGGTTCTTTGCCCGTGGGGATGCGGTGCGTCTCTTTCCAGGTGCCCGGATCAATGACGCTGACCGAGGCGTCGAGCGAATTGAGAACAAAAATCGGTGGCGGGGCGTCTGCCGCGTGCGCCGTGAGCGAGAAAAGGGCCCAAACCAGGGCTAAAAAGAGGTTCCGGGGGGTCGACGGTTTCACAAAAGCCTTTAAATGCGTAAGCACCTAGTGTAACGGCCCGCCTGCCTGCGAGCGCTTGGCACACCGTGGGCGCCCACCCAGCCAAAGCAGGCGCTTAGGCCCCTGCAATCAAGCGCAGTTGTGCCGCATCGAGCCAGCGCCATTGGCCCGGCGCCAAATCGTCGGGCAAGCGCAATTGCCCGATTTGGGAGCGGTGCAATGCCTCCACCCGGTTACCCACAGCGGCAAGCATGCGTTTGACCTGGTGGTATTTGCCCTCGGTCAGGGTCAGGCGCAGGTGCAGCGGGCCCACCGCCTCGCAGGCGGCAGCGCGCACCGGCTTGGGGTCGTCATCGAGCACCACGCCCTGGCACAGGCGCTCTATTTGGTGCGCGTCCAGCGGGTGTTTTACCGTCACCTCGTAGACCTTGGGCACGTGGTGGCGCGGAGAACTCATGCGGTGGATGAACTGGCCATCGTCGGTCAGCAGCAGCAGGCCCGTTGTGTCCTGGTCCAGACGCCCCACCGCCTGCACGCCCTGCACCGCCCCTTTTTGGGGTCGCAGCCGCAAAGGCGATGGCAAGAGCGTGTAAATACTGGGGTAAGTGGAAGGCTTTTGCGAGCACTCGGTGGCCGCCGGTTTGTGCAGCATCACATAGGCTTTGGCGTGGTAGGGCCAATCCTGCCCTTGCACGCGCATGCGCAAGCCTTCAGGCATGAATTCGGCCAAAGCATCGGTGCAGCTTTGGGGCGGCGCGCCCGGCTCGTCCCCGTAAATCTGCACCCAACCCTGCTGCACCAGGCCGGCGCATACCCGGCGCGTGCCAAAGCCTTGGGAATACAAAATATCTTGAAGCTGCATACGCTTTGCCATAGGCGTGGCCCGGCTGCGCGCCAAGGCGCAGCAGCGCGGACTTATTTGTTCTTGATCTTGCCGCGCGGAATGACGGCCGTGACAATGGTGGCGCGCACCGGTTCACCGCCCGAGGGGGCTTTGGGGGGTGAAGTATCCTTCTTGGGCTTCTTGGCCTCTTTGTTGGTTTTTTGCTGACCTTTGGCCATCGCGTCGTCTCCTGTGCAAAGTATTGATAAAAAGCCCGAATCAGTGTAACCGCCCTCCCGAAAGCTGCCGTGCTGCCCCATCTAACCATTGACGAAGCCGACGTGGAAATCACCGCCATACGCGCCCAAGGAGCGGGCGGGCAAAACGTCAACAAAGTCTCCAGCGCCATCCATTTGCGCTTTGACATTGCCGCCTCGCGACTGCCCGAGGACGTGAAAGAGCGCCTTTTGGGTCTTCGTGACCGCCGTATCAGTGCGCAAGGCGTGCTGGTCATCAAGGCCCAAAGCCACCGCAGCCAGGACCTCAACCGCCTGGACGCCTACGCCCGCTTGCACGACATTGTGGACAGCGTGGCCGTGGCGCCCACCCCCAGGCGCCCTACCCGGCCCACGCGCGCCTCCAAGGAGCGGCGCCTGCAGGACAAAAGCCAGCGCAGCGTCATCAAAGCGCTGCGCGGCAAGACCGCCGACTAGGCCGGCCGCCGTGCGCAGGGGATAACCCTGTGGCGGGCCCGCAAAGCGCCTGCCTACAATGCGCGCCATAACAAGCAAACCTGCAGCTGCCATGCCAAAACAAACAGAACCCTCCAAGGACCTGCCGCAGCGGGTAATTAAAAAGTACCCCAACCGGCGCTTGTACGACACGCATACCTCCAGCTACATCACCTTGGCCGAGATCAAAGAGCTGGTGATGAAGCACGAGGAATTTGCCGTGGTCGACGCCAAAACCCAAGAGGATTTGACGCGCAGCATGCTGCTTCAAATCATTTTGGAAGAAGAAGCCGGCGGCTCGCCCATGTTTACCGCGCCGGTGTTGGCCAACATCATCCGTTTTTATGGCCATTCGATGCAGGGCTTTATGGGCGGCATCATGGAAAAAAACATCCAAACTTTGATGGAAATGCCCGTGCCCATCGTGCCCGGCGTCATGGGCACCAACGTGTTCCAGCAGATGCAAGAACAAATGCAAAAGCAAACCGAGCAGTTTTTGGGCACTTTTGGCATCAAGCGCTAATTCTTAATTCATGACTATTGCATCCCCCGACGGCCCCAGCGCCGCGCGCGCACCCACCGTCGGCTTTGTCAGCCTGGGCTGCCCCAAGGCGCTGACCGACTCCGAACTGATCCTCACGCAACTGAGCGCCGAGGGCTACCAGACCTCCAAAACCTTTGCGGGCGCCGACCTGGTCATCGTCAACACCTGCGGCTTTATCGACGACGCGGTCAAGGAAAGCCTGGACACGATTGGTGAGGCCTTGGCCGACAACGGGCGCGTTATCGTGACCGGCTGCCTGGGCGCACGCGCCGATGGCGAAGGCAATAATTTGGTGCGCCAAATGCACCCCAAGGTGCTGGCCGTTACCGGGCCGCATGCGACCCAGGAAGTGATGGACGCGGTCCACCTGAACCTGCCCAAACCGCACGACCCTTTTGTGGACCTGGTGCCCCAAAGCTTTGGGGTGGCCGGCATCAAGCTCACGCCACGCCATTACGCCTACCTCAAGATCAGTGAAGGCTGTAATCACCGCTGCACGTTTTGCATCATCCCGTCCATGCGCGGCGACCTGGTGTCGCGCCCGATTGGCGACGTGCTGGGCGAGGCGCGCGCCTTGTTTGAAGGCGGCGTCAAAGAGCTGCTGGTGATCAGCCAGGACACCTCGGCCTATGGCGTGGACACCCAGTACCGCACCGGTTTTTGGGACGGCAAGCCGCTCAAAACCCGCACTTTTGAGCTGGTCGAGGCCCTGGGCGCGCTGGCCGCGCCGTTTGGCGCTTGGGTGCGACTGCACTATGTCTACCCCTACCCCACGGTGGACAAGCTGCTGCCGCTGATGGCCCAAGGTCTGGTCTTGCCCTACCTGGATGTGCCGCTGCAGCACAGCCACCCCGATGTGCTCAAGCGCATGCAGCGCCCGGCCAGTGGCGAGCGCAACCTCGAGCGCATCGCCGCTTGGCGCGAGGCCTGCCCCGAGCTGGTGGTGCGCAGCACCTTTATCGCCGGTTTTCCGGGCGAGACCGAGGCGGAGTTTGAACACCTCCTGGACTTTGTGCGCGCCGCCCAAATCGACCGTGCCGGCTGCTTTGCTTACAGCGCAGTCCATGGCGCCACGGCCAACGAACTGCCGGGCATGCTGCCCCAAGAAGTGCGCGAAGAGCGCCGCGCCCGCTTTATGGCGGTGGCCGAGGAAGTCTCGGCCCAGCGCCTGCGCCTTCGCATTGGCGCGACCATGCAAGTGCTGGTCGATTCTGCGCCCGGTCTGGGCAAAAAAGGCGGCGTGGGCCGAAGCTACGCCGACGCGCCCGAAATTGACGGCGTGGTGCGCTTGCTACCGCCCGAAAAAATCAGCAAAACCTTGAAAGTGGGTGAATTTACCCGGGCGCGCATCGTCGCCACCCAAGGGCACGATCTGGTGGGTCTGCCGATATAAAAGGGCACCCGGGCCCAGGGCGGCGACAATAGCGGGCTATGACGGACCATTACAGCGCCCTGGGCCTGCGCGGCAGCGCCAGCCTCGCCGATATCAAAAAGGCGTTTCGCCAGCTTGCCGCCACCTACCACCCCGACCGCAACAGCGACCCGGAGGCGCCCGCGCGCTTTCGGGCAGTGCAGCAAGCCTACGAGGTGCTTAGCGACGAGACCCGCCGCCAAGCCTACGACGACAACCGACGGCGCAACCTGCTGGACGACCCGCTGCAAACGGCCAGCGATATTTGGAACCCCTACCTGGACAAAGTGCTGCAACAAGCAAGCCCCATACCATGAAGCTTTCGCCCTATTTTGCGCAGTTGCGCTCGGCCTATGAGGCCGAAATCAATGACATGGCCTTTGACTCCGAAGGCAAAAACGTGCTGCGCCAACGCCTGGCCCAGCGCCGCAAAGAACTGCCTTTCTTGCGCCAAATGATGGCCTCGGCCCCCGAAATGGTGGCCATCGTGTTCCACCAAGGCATGCACTTTGGCAAGCCGTCCGCCATGGACGCGCTGGTGGGCCGCGATGCCAGCGCCCTGCCCGACTGGGCCAGCCTGTCAGCCTCGGTGAGCCTGGAGGCTTGGGCCGAGCCTCTGGCGCAAGACCTGTGCAAGGAGCCTGGCGGCGATGCCTTTATGGTGCTGGCCGCCGCCATGGAATACCTGTTCCACCACACACCGGGCCAGCCAGCCGCTGACGATAACGCAGACCACGAGGACGAGGACGCCGACTCCGAGGAAGAGCAAGAAGCCCGCGCGGCCGAAGAAGCGGGCAACGACTGGATGGCCGAGCAAGGTTTTGACCGCAAGGAATAAAGCCGCGCGCGCCGCACCCCACAAGGAAACCCACTATGAGCCAACACCTCGCCCTGATCTCTAAAACCCAAAGCCTGATTGCCGCAGGCGATATTTCCGGCGCCGAGCGCGCGCTGGTCGAGCTGGCCGATGCCGAGGGCGACCAGGCGCTGATGGTGGTGCTCGAGCAGCTGCCGCCCAAGGACATCCTGGCCGTCATCCGCGAGTTTGATAACTCCAAGGAGTCGGTGGTCAATCTGCTGGTCTCGCCCGAGCAGTTTGCCCGCGCCGTGGTCATCGAAAAACAATACAAGGATTTGAGCCGCACGCATTTGCGCGGCATGATCAATTCGGTGATTTTTCGCTCGGGGGGCGACCCGGTGGAGTTTTTGACGGCCATTGGCGAGCTCGAAGGCGGCAGCGAAGCGCTGGCCGACTACTTTGCCGAGCGCTGGAGCCGCGTAGAGGCCTTTGCCCGCACCGGCCTGTTTGACACCGCCGAAGACGACGGCGAGATGATCTCAGAGACCGATTTGTACGCCAACGCCTATGCCAAGCCGCGCATCGACGAGGACGAAGTCGCTGACCAGGACTGGATGCAAATGGCCTACACCTTGCGCTACCAGTGCGTGGACTTGTTCATCGAAACGCTGCTGGTGTTGCGGGCTAAAGCCCGTGCCTTTGACGCAGGGCGCGGCGAAGAATTCGAGCTGGAAGAGGACGACGGCAAAGTCGAAACCGGCGACACCGACCGGGGCAAGGCCACGCCAGCCGCGCTCGATGCCGACGAAGAATCCGCGATTTGATCGCCACGGGCTGATAAACCGCATGAGCACACCGACGCCTACCCCAGCGCCCGTCAGCGGCGGCATGGCGCTTTTTGACGAGCGGCCTTTTTTTGAAAAAGCTCTGGCCTATGGTGTGGCCCACGGCCTGATCGACGCGGCGCGCATCGCCGCCATGCGCGTAGAAGCGCCCAAAGGCATGGTGCAAATCGCCCGCTACTTTGGCACCGAGTATTTGCGCCCGGACCTGGAAAAAGCCCGCGAGCGCATGGTCCGCCTCATCAGCCTGTACCTGCAGGAAAGCTGCCAAGGCGATCTGCACCGCGCCGCGCTGGCGCTGCGCGAACATTCGCTACTCTCGCGCTCCAAAGGCGGCTCGGACCTGCTCAAAGCGCTGATTGCCATGCCGCAAAACACCCACTTTGGCATGCAAGACGGGCGCGGCTTTGGCGATGAGCACATCCCCGTGCTGGAGCGCTGGACCTTCAAAAACTGGGCCGATTACCGCGCCGAACTGGATAAGCGCGCCCGCGTCGCCCAGGTGATGGCAGCGGCCGTATGGTGCGCGGCGCAATGGGAGATCGACATAGACAGCTTGCACGAGGAAGGCCCCGACGCTGAAGCCGTCATCCGCACCGCCTTGCTCTGGAGCCTGGCCAAACGCAAAGCCAGCCCGGACTGGCCGGCATTTGCCGCCACGGTGCAGGCCTTGCGCAAGAAATACGCAGCCAGCCCAAAGCCCCCGCCGCTACCGCTGCCCAAAGGAATGCCTGCCGACTGCGCTGGCGCCGCCCAAGCTTTGATGCCCAGCGTGCAGGCCGACTGGGGCCGCATCATGGAAAGCGGCGAGACCCCGCGCAAGCTGTTTGCCAACAACCCGGCCTTCACCGGGCGCTATTTCTGGCTGGAAGACGGCCTGGCGCTGGTGGAAGATTTTGAGCGCCAGGTCTCGGGCGCCTGGACCCAAGCCACCGGCGGCCATGACGACGAAGGCTCTTTGCTCACTTTGCTGCTGTGCGTGGCAGCGGGCAGCGCACACAAAACCCTGCTCACTGAAAAAGCGGCAGGCACCCTGATCCGCAAAATCCGCAAAAACGGCCTGCAAACCCAGGCTGCGCGCGACTTTGTGCTGACCCACGCACCGGCGGCCTACCAGGCTGACTATTTGCGTATGTGGGACAGCTTTGTGGAAGAGGCCCAGGCCACGCTGCAAAGCGATGCCGACTACGCCTTGCACGACGCCTTGGCGCTGTTGCGCCGGGAATGCAATATCAGCGCTTGAACGCGCGCCTAGCGCAGGTGCTTGAACATCTTGGCAGCAAAACGCTCGGCGATAGAGACGCGGCGCGGGCCGGGCACGAGTTCGCAGTCTTCGCCTGCGCTTAGCGTGCCGGGCGTGTCTACGGCCAGATAAAAGCCGCAAAAACCGCTTTGCGCCATCAGCTTGGAGGCGCCGGAAAAACCCATGGCGGCGTTGAACTTAAAGCACGGTTCGCGCGGCTCGGTGACACGCAGGCGGCAGTGGGCAAAGTGCAGCTCGTCGCCTACCCAGGCATCGGCTTCGAGCAGGCCTTGCAAGCTCAGGTTTTCGCCAAGGGCACCAAAGTCCAGGCTGGTGTCGATCGCATCGAGACCAGCCTCGGCGCGGGCTGCGCGCCAAAAATCGTAGTGCTCTGCGGGGTAGGCATACACCGCTTTGTCCAGCCCGCCGTGCACCGACAAGTCGGCTTGTTCGTCGGCCAGCAAGCCTAGCGCGCCCAGCTGCACCGGGCCGCTTTGGGCCACTTTACGCAGGGCGCTGGGCACCAGGCGCCCCTGAATCAGCACCTTGCGCACATGCCCAGCCTGCACGCTCAGAAGCTTGGCTTTCATAACTGGCGCTGCGTCATGCGGCCCGGGCGCGACGAGTATTTGCCCAAGGCGTCCATCTGCTCAATGGCCACCACTGCATTGCGTCCGCCGTAGGCCTGCGCTTTGAGCCACTGGCATTCGGTTTGCAGCGCGCCTTCGTCGCCCAGGCGGGTAAACCACACGCGCTGCTCGGCGTTCCAGCGGTAGCCACGGGCTTTGAGCAGATCTTTGGACTCGAAAGGCGCGTGCGTGGCGTACAGGCGGTACGAGGGCGCGCGCGCCGCGGCAAGCAAGCGCGCCATGCCGATCTCGGCGGGCGATTGGGCCAGCGGCGCGGTCAGCACCGCCAGCAAAGCGTGGCAATCCATCTCGGCGCGGTGCGCGTCATAAAACCAGCCTTGGGCCAGAGCCAGCGATTCGAGCTTGCTGGAGCTTTGCCCTTGCGCTTTCCAATCGATATCGGCAAAGGAACAGGCCCACGGAATGTCTCGGAACGCAGGAATGCGCGCTTCGCAAAACGGCCGGTCAAAGCCGGCGTTGTGCGCAATCACCAGGTCCACGCCTTGGAGCATCTGGGCAATGCGCGCCTCGTCCAGTCGCTGGCCCTGCACATCGTCGTCGCGGATGCCGGTCAAGGCGCTCACTTCGCTGGGGATTGGAAAGCCGGGGTCCTCCAGTTGGTCAAACACCTCCACCCAGCCCTGGGGGGCGCCTGTGCTGCTGTCCACACTCAAACGCAGCATTGCCAGCTCGATGATTTTGTCTTTGGCTTGGTCCAAGCCGGTGGTCTCGGTATCGAGCACCACGATGCGGGTAATGGCCTTGGCCGGCGGTCCACGCCAATCGAGCTGCACCGGCAGGCGGCGTAAAACGCGGTAATCGGGGTGGGCGTCCAGCCATTGGGCGCAGGCTTGCGGGTCGGGCATGGACAGCGCAGGCGCAGCAGGGACGGGCGAAGCGGCCGCTGGGGCCGTAGGTGCGGCTGCGGGCGCAGGTGTTGACGCCTGCAGCGTTGGGGGCCTGGGCGCAGGCGTTGGCGCAGTGGCTTTGCGTTTGCGAGGTGCGGGCATAGGTGCGGGCTTGGGCAATTCCGGAAAAAGATCCCCGCTCAAAACATCGGAATTCACGCAACAACCCCCTTTTTGTAGACAGACCGCTGGATTTGAGCTCTCAGTTGGCACAAACCGGACGGTCCTTAAGCTGCGATTATTGCCTCTATCATCTGGCTCAGCCCGCATGGCCCCTAGCCGCCCTGTGCCCGATTGGACGCTTTGGCGGCTGGAAAAGACTTGCCGTATCTCATGCTGAACCCCTAAAGGATTGCACCTTGACCCCTTACCCGCATCTGTTAGCGCCTCTCGATTTAGGCTTTACCACCCTCAAAAACCGCGTCCTCATGGGCTCCATGCACGTAGGCTTGGAGGAAGTCAAAGGCGGTTTTGAGCGCATGGCTGCGTTCTATGCCGAGCGCGCACGCGGCGGCGTGGGCCTGATCGTCACGGGCGGCATTGCCCCCAACGACCGCGCCCGCCCCTTGCCCGGCGGCGCCCGCATGAGCTGCCAGGAAGACGCCGACAAGCACAAGGTGGTCACCCAGGCGGTGCATGATGCTGGCGGCAAAATTGCCATGCAGGTGCTGCACTTTGGCCGCTACGCCTACCACCCGGACCTGGTGGCACCCAGCGCAATCAAAGGGCCCATCAACCCCTATGTGCCGCACCCGCTGACGCATGACGAAATCGTGCAAACCATTGAAGACTATGCCCACAGCGCCGCCATGGCGCAAAGCGCAGGCTATGACGGCGTGGAGATCATGGGCTCGGAGGGCTATCTGATCAATGAGTTCATCGCCCAGCACACCAATTTGCGCGAGGACCAGTGGGGTGGCAGCTACGAAAACCGCATCCGTTTTCCGCTGGAAGTGGTGCGCGCTACCCGCGCGCGGGTGGGGCCCAACTTCATCATTATTTTCAGGCTGTCCATGCTCGATTTGGTCGAGGGCGGCTCCACGCTGCCTGAGGTGATCGCGCTGGCCCAAGCCCTGGAGGCAGCGGGCGTGACGATTTTGAACACCGGCATCGGCTGGCATGAGGCGCGCATCCCAACTATTGCAACCAAAGTACCGCGCGCCGCCTGGGCCTGGGTGACCGAGCAGCTCAAGGGCAAAGTCGGTATTCCACTGGTGGCGACCAACCGGATCAATACGCCCGAGATCGCTGAGCAAATTTTGGCCGACGGCATGGCCGACATGGTCTCCATGGCCCGCCCCCTACTGGCCGACGCCGACTTTGTCCTCAAGGCCGCACAAGGCCGGGCCGACGAAATCAACACCTGCATAGGCTGCAACCAGGCCTGCCTGGACCACACTTTTGGCGGAAAGATCACCTCCTGCCTGGTCAATCCGCGTGCCTGCCACGAGACGATCCTGATCGAAACGCCAGCGCGTCGGCGCGAGCGCATCGCCGTCGTGGGCGCAGGGCCGGCCGGCTTGGCCTTTGCCACCAACGCTGCACGCCGGGGCCTGGACGTCACCTTGTTTGACGCCGCTTCCGAGATCGGCGGGCAATTCAATATTGCCAAGCAAATCCCCGGCAAAGAAGAGTTTTACGAGACCTTGCGATACTACGCCAAGCAAATTGCGCTGACCGGCGTGGCGCTGCGCTTAGGCACCAAAGTCAGCGCGCAAGACCTTGTGGCCCACGGCTTTGACCAGGTGGTGCTGGCCACCGGCGTGACGCCCCGCACCCCGGACATCGAGGGCATTGACCACCCCAGCGTGCGCGGGTATTTGGATGTGCTGCAAGGCAAATGTGCCGTCGGCCAGCGCGTGGCCCTGATTGGCGCCGGCGGCATTGGTTTTGATACGGCGGAATACCTGCTGCACGAAGGCGTGAGCCCCAGCCTGGACCCGGCCAAGTTTTTTGCCGAATGGGGCGTGGACCGCCAATACCGCACCGGTGGCGGCCTGCAAGCGCCCGACATTGCACCCCCGCCCCGAAAAATCTATTTACTCCAGCGCAAAAAGAGCAAAGTGGGCGACGGCCTGGGCAAAACCACCGGCTGGATCCACCGCACTGCCCTCAAAAACCGCGAGGTAGAGATGCTCAACCGCGTGAGCTACCAGCGCATCGACGATGCCGGCCTGCACATCACCGTAGGCGATCAGCCCATGACGCTGCAGGTGGACACGGTGGTGGTCTGCGCCGGCCAGGAACCCCAGCGGGCCTTACAGGCGGACCTGCAAGCCGCAGGCGTTACGGTGCATCTGATTGGTGGGGCCTCGGTGGCCGCCGAGCTCGACGCCAAACGCGCAATTTTGGAAGGCACCCAACTGGCGCTGCAATGGGGCGCGGCGGCTTAAAGCACAGGCCGGCGTAGGCCACAAATCGGCCCCGCGCAAGGCTCGATAAGGCCTCGATGAGGCCTCGCTTACGTCGCCTTGCGCCTGCGCCCTGCGCCCGCAGCGCCTGTGCCCGCGCGCGGTGGCAGGCCGGTGTGCTGGGTGAGCATGGTGCCCGGCTTCGGGGCCGCAGCTTTGCGGGGTGCCGGTGCCGCCGTCGAGTTCTTGCGGCGCGCACTTTGGTAGCCGCCGTCGGTCAGCGGCTGAAAGGTAGGAATCAGGTGGTGCTTGCCGTTACCGATCAGGTCGGCGCGCCCCATGGTCTTGAGCGCCTCGCGCAGCAAAGGCCAGTTGTTAGGGTCGTGGTAGCGCAAAAAGGCTTTGTGCAGACGGCGGCGCTTCTCGCCGCGCACGATGTCCACGCTCTCCTCCTCGTTTTCCACGGCCCGGCGCACTTTGCGCAAAGGGTTGCGTCCGCTGTGGTACATCGCCGTGGCGGTGGCCATGGGGCTGGGGTAGAAGGTTTGGACCTGGTCGGCGCGAAAACCGTTTTTCTTGAGCCAGACGGCCAGGTGCATCATGTCCTGGTCGCTGGTGCCCGGATGGGCGGCGATGAAATACGGAATCAGAAACTGTTTTTTGCCCACCTCGGCGCTGTACTTGTCAAACAGCGCCTTGAATTTGTCATAGCTGCCGATACCGGGCTTCATCATCTTGGACAAAGGCCCTTGCTCGGTGTGCTCGGGTGCGATCTTGAGGTAGCCGCCCACATGGTGCTGCACCAGTTCTTTGACGTACTCCGGGCTTTTGACAGCCAGGTCGTAGCGCAGGCCCGAACCAATCAGGATTTTTTTGATGCCCTTGAGCGCGCGGCCCCGCCGGTACATCTTGATCAAGGGGCCATGGTCGGTCGTCAGGTTTTGGCAAATGCCGGGGTAGACGCAGCTGGGTTTGCGGCAGGCCGCCTCGATCTCGGGCGATCGGCAGCCTAGGCGGTACATATTGGCCGTGGGGCCGCCCAGGTCGGAAATCGTGCCGGTAAAGCCTTTGACTTTGTCGCGGATGTCCTCGATTTCTTTAATCACCGAGTCCTCTGAGCGGCTTTGGATGATGCGGCCCTCGTGCTCGGTGATCGAGCAAAACGTGCAGCCGCCAAAGCAGCCGCGCATGATGTTGATGCTAAAGCGGATCATCTCCCAGGCCGGGATCTTGGTTGCACCGTCGTGGCTGCCAGCCTCGTCGGCATAAGCCGGGTGCGGACTGCGGGCGTAGGGCAGGTCAAACACCATGTCCATTTCAGCGGTGGTCAAGGGAATGGGCGGCGGCGTGATCCAGACATCGCGGGCGCTGGCGCCCTCGCCGTGGGCCTGCACCAGAGCGCGTGCGTTGCCAGGGTTGGTCTCTAAATGGAGCACACGGTTGGCGTGGGCGTAGAGCACCGGGTCGCTGCGCACCTGCTCGTAGCTAGGCAGGCGGATGACCGAGCGCTCGCGTGGGGGCACTTTGAGCTTGCCTTTGAGCGCCGGATTGGCGACAAAAACCATGGCTTGCGCCGGCTGGCCGGTTGGGGATGATGCGCTGGGCGCCGGCGCAGCCCGCTTGGCGGCGCCTTCTTGCTCGGCCGCCTGGGCCACTTGGGCGGCTTCCTCGTCACGGGCGCAGCTGGCGCCGTTTTCGATGGCCAGCTCCGAGGTCGTCATATACGGGTTGTAGTGGGCCTCCACGCGGCCCGGCAGGTCCACACTGGTCGAATCGATTTCGATCCAGTCTTTGCCGCTGGGATCATCCGAGCGGCGCACAAAGGCTGTTCCGCGCACGTCCGTAATCGACTGCACCGGCTCGCGCGCTGCCAGGCGGTGGGCGATTTCGACGATGGCGCGCTCGGCATTTCCGTACAAAAGCAGGTCGCACTTGGCATCGACCACGATGGAGCGGCGCACTTTGTCGCTCCAGTAGTCGTAGTGGGCAATGCGGCGCAAACTGCCCTCGATGCCGCCCAGCACGATCGGGACGTCTTTAAAGGCCTCACGGCAGCGCTGGCTGTACACAATGGCCGCCCGGTCCGGGCGCTTGCCGCCAATGTCGCCCGGCGTGTAGGCGTCGTCGGTGCGGATTTTGCGGTCGGCGGTGTAGCGGTTGATCATGGAATCCATGTTGCCGCTGGTCACCCCCCAAAACAGATTGGGCTTGCCCAGCGCCTTAAAGGGCTCGGCGCTTTGCCAGTCGGGCTGGGCGATGATGCCGACCCGAAAGCCCTGGGCCTCCAGCATGCGCCCGATCACGGCCATGCCAAAACTGGGGTGGTCTACGTAGGCGTCGCCCGTCACCAGGACAATATCGCAGCTGTCCCAGCCCAGTTTGTCCATTTCGGCCCGGCTCATGGGCAGGAAGGGCGCCGTCCCAAAGCGCGCCGCCCAATACTTGCGGTAGCTACCAAGCGGCTTGGCGGCGCGGGCAAAAAAGGAGACGTCAAGGGGGGCGTTCATTGCGGCAGTTTACCGTTGGACCTAGAATCCTTGGGCTCGCCCGGGCATTGGCGTCCGGGGGTACCCCACACTTTTCAAAGGTTGTTTCATGAAAAAACTGTTTCTGAGCCTGACCGTTCTGGCCATGGTCGCCGCTTGCGGCAAAAAAGAAGAGGCGGCAGCGCCTGCTGCGGCACCGGCACCCGCTGCGGCCCCCGCAGAGCTCAAAGTCGCCATCGACCCGACCTACGAGCCCTTTACCTTCAAGACCGCCGACGGCACGCCCACCGGTTTTGATGTGGACATCGCCAACGCGGTGTGCGAGCAAATCAAACGCAAATGCGTGTTCGTCGAGCAAGTCTGGGACAGCATGATCCCCGGCCTGAACGCCAAAAAATACGACGTCATCATCAGCTCCATGTCGATTACCGATGACCGCATGAAAGAAGTCGACTTCACCGACAAGTACTACAACACCCCCAGCCGCATCGTGCTGAAGAAAACCGTCAAGTACACCGACCCGGCCTCCATCAAGGGCAAGAAAATCGGCGTGCTCAAAGGTTCCACCCAAGAGGCCTATGCCATGGGTGAGCTCAAGCCCGCAGGCGTGGTGGTCAGCTCCTATGAAGCACAAGACCAGGTCTACCTGGACATCAAATCGGGCCGCTTGGACGGTACCGTGGCCGACTTCATGGAAGTGACCGGCGGCTTCCTGAGCAAGCCCGAAGGCGAGAAATTCGCCCTGGCCGGCCCTGACCTCAAAGAACCCAAGTACTTTGGCTACGGCGCTGGCATCGCGCTGCGCAAGGGCGAGGACGCGCTCAAAGGCGAACTCAACGCCGCCATCAAGGCGATTCGCGCCAACGGCAGCTACAAGACTTTGAACGACAAATACTTCGCCAAGTTCAATATCGACGTGTACGGCGACTAAGCGCGCAGTGGGGCTTTCGCCCCCTGGAGCCGCTCCGACGGCGCCCGCAGATGCTGCGGACGCCGTTTTTTTTCGCTTTTTAAGCGCCCGTGGGGCTGGGATGGGCTTTTTTCGCGGCACACTGTCAGGCAATGAACGGCTACTACTTCAGCATTTTGCAAGGCTCCCTCATGACCGTGGCGGTCGCGCTGGGCTCTTTGCTGCTTGCGGTGGTCTTTGGCTTGCTAGGCGCAGCGGCCCGCCTGTCGCATAACGCGCTGGCGCGGGCGGTGGGCACGGTCTACACCACGGTAGTGCGCGGCATTCCAGACCTGGTGCTGATGCTTCTGGTGTTTTATGGCGGCACCATGGGCCTCAATTACCTGATGTCAGCGGCCGGCAGCAAGGGCTCGGTCGACATCAATCCATTTGTGGCTGGCGTCCTGACCCTGGGTTTTATTTACGGCGCCTATATGACCGAGACCTTTCGCGGCGCCATATTGGCCATTCCGACCGGGCAATCGGAGGCCGCGCTGGCTTTTGGCATGGGTCGTACCCAAACATTTATCCGCATCGTGGCGCCCCAAATGGTGCGCTACGCCCTGCCCGGCTTTACCAATAACTGGCTGGTGCTGATCAAGTCCACCGCCCTGGTCAGCCTGATCGGCCTGCAAGAGATGACCTATTTGGCAAAGCAAGCCAGCGCCGCGACGCGCTCGCCGTTTGCCTTCTTTTTGTTCACGGCGGCGCTGTTTTTGCTGTTTACCAGTGCCTCTTTGTGGGTGCTGCGTCGAGCGCACACCCATTTCAGCCTAGGAACCCGCAGGGCGCAGTGGACATGAAGTGGGACGTCATTTTCCAACCCGCCAACCTGGCCTTGTACGGCCAGGGCGTGGTGACCACCTTGTATTTGCTTTTTGCCAGCCTGGCCATCGGCGCCGTCCTGGCGCTGGCCTTTGCGTTGGCGCTGACCAGCCGCTGGCGGGTGCTGCGCGCAGTAGTGGGCGCCTACACCTACGTGGTGCGCGGCACGCCGCTGCTGATCCAGGTCTATCTGATTTACTACGGCCTGGGCCAACTGGAATGGATTCAGGCCCGCTGGGACGAGGTGTGGCCCTGGACCTACTTTAAAGAGCCTTTTTTCTGCGCCCTGCTCGCCTTCAGCCTGAACACCGCTGGCTACACCGCCGAAATGCTGGCCGGTGCCATCCGCGAGACCAGCGCGGGCGAAATTGAAGCGGCCCAGGCCTATGGCATGGGCCCGGTGGCGATTTTGTGGCGCATCGTGCTGCCCAGCGCCATGCGCCGCACGCTGCCAGCCTATAGCAACGAAGTGGTCATGATGCTGCAAAGCACCAGCCTGGCCAGCGCCGTGCCCAGCATGCTGGACCTCACCTCGGCGGCCAGCCGCGTGTACTCCAAGTTTTACCTGCCTTTTGAGGCCTTTTTGTTTGCGGCAGGCATTTACCTGCTAGCCACGTTTGCGCTGGTGGGGATTTTCCGACTGGCCGAGCGGCATTTTCTGGCGTATCTTGCACCCCAAAAGGCCTAGGACACCACCCGATGCAACGCCAAGACCACCCGCTTTTATCGTCCAGCCTGGGCGCGCACAAGACGCTGAGCAGCTTTCACTTTGGCCAGCCCGGCACGGGTCTGAAGATTTACATCCAGGCCAGTTTGCACGCTGAAGAACTGCCCGGCATGCTGGCCGCCTACCACCTGCGCCCGCTGCTGGAGCGGCTGGACGCGGCCGGCCAGATCCAGGGCGAGATCGTGTTGGTGCCTATGGCCAACCCGATAGGCGCAGCCCAGCGCCTGTTGCACAAGCCCATGGGGCGCTTTGAGTTTGATACCAGCGAGAACTTCAACCGCAACTACCCCGACTTTGCCACCCATATTGCGCAAGACGTGCTGCCCCGCATGGGCCCTAACGCACGGGCCAACGTGGCCCTGGTGCGCCAGGCCATGCAACAGTATTTACACCGCTGGACACCGCGCACCGAGTTGCACAGCCTGCGCCGCACCCTGCTGCAACTGGCCTGCGACGCCGACTACGTGCTGGACCTGCACTGCGACTGCGAGTCGGTCATGCACTTTTATTGCGAGGAAAGCTGCTGGGAGGCGCTCGCCCCGCTGGCCCACCACTTGCAAAGCCAGGCTATTTTGCTGGCCAAAAACTCGGGCAGCCACCCGTTTGACGAATGCCTCTCGGGCGTGTGGTGGCGCCTGGCCGAGGCACTGGCTGCACAAGGCAAAAATTTACCTCTGCCCCAGGCCTGCCACAGCACCACCATCGAGCTGCGCGGGGAGGCCCAGGTACAGCATGACCTGGCCGCCCAGGACGCCCAGGCGATTGCCGCATTTTTACGCGGGCTGGGCGTGCTGCGCGATGCGCCCGCCACCGCGCCGCCGGCGCCTCTGTGTGCAGCCACACCGCTGGCGGGCTCGCAAACCCTTTACGCCAATACGCCGGGCCTGGTGGTGTTTGCCGCCACGCCCGGGCAGCGTCTTAAAGCAGGCGACTTGGTGGCCGAAGTCATCGACCCGATCGCGCACAGCGCTGAGCGCATCTGCGCCGGGGTGGACGGCGTTTTGTACGCCCATATCCGCGACCGCTATGTAACGGCCGGCTGCGAGCTGGCCAAAATAGCCGGGGCCGTGCCCTTTAAAACCGGCCAACTGCTGGGCGCCTGAACCACGACCTCTTTACCGCCATGCCCTTAACGCCCTACAAACTGCAAATCGACGACATCCACAAGCGCTTTGGCAATAACGAAGTGCTGCGCGGCGTCTCGCTGTCGGCCAAAGCCGGCGATGTGATCGCCATCATCGGCAGCTCGGGCTCGGGCAAAAGCACGCTGCTGCGCTGCATCAACCTGCTAGAGCGGCCCAACGCTGGGCGCATCACCGTGGCGGGCCAGGAGCTGATGCTGGTGCCCGACAAAAACGGCGAACTCAGCGCCCGCGACCCCAAGCAACTGCAAGCCCTGCGCACCAAACTGGCTATGGTGTTTCAGCACTTCAATTTATGGGCCCATATGACGGTCTTGCAAAACATCATCGAGGCGCCGGTGCATGTGCTGGGCATCAGCCGCGAGCAGGCCGTGCAAACCGCCCGCCGCTACTTGCAGCGCGTGGACCTGGTGGGCATGGAAGACCGCTACCCCTCGCACCTGAGCGGCGGCCAACAACAGCGTGTGGCTATCGCCCGCGCACTGGCGGTCGAACCCGAGGTGATGCTTTTTGACGAACCCACCAGCGCCCTGGACCCCGAGCTGGTGACCGAAGTGCTGCGCGTTATGCAAACCCTGGCCCAAGAAGGCCGCACCATGGTCGTGGTCACCCACGAAATGGGCTTTGCCCGCGAGGTGGCCAACCAGCTGATCTTTCTGCACAAAGGCCAGATCGAAGAACAAGGCGTGCCGCGCGAGGTGCTGGCCGCGCCTAAGAGCGAGCGGCTGGGACAGTTTTTGTCGGGAAGCTTGAAGTAGCGGTAGCGCCCGCCTTTACTTCCCGCCCAAACCCATCGCCCGCGTAATCACCTCTTTCATAATTTCGTTGGTGCCGCCATAAATGCGCTGCACGCGGGCGTCGGCGTAGGCGCGGGTGATGGGGTATTCCCACATATAGCCGTAGCCACCAAAAAGCTGCACGCATTCGTCCATCACTTTGCATTGCAGGTCAGAGCACCAGTACTTGGCCATGCTGGCGGTGGCGGTGTCCAGCTTTTCTTGCAGAAGTAGCTCGGTGCATTTGTCCACAAAAACGCGGGCAATTTGTACCTCGGTTTGCAGTTCGGCCAGCGTAAAGCGCGTGTTTTGAAAGCTGGCCACCGGCTGTCCAAAGACTTTGCGCTCTTTGACGTAGTCCACCGTCCAGCCAATAGCTGCCTGCGCTGCGGCAACTGCGCCAATGGCAATTTGCAAGCGCTCCCAGGGCAACTGCTCCATCAGGCAGATAAAGCCTTTGTTCTCCAAAGCCGGGCCGCCCAGCAAGTTGTCGGCGGGCACACGCACCTGGTCAAAGAACAGCTCGGAGGTGTCCTGCGCCTTGAGCCCCATTTTTTGCAGCCTTTTGCCCACCGAAAAGCCGGCCATGCCGCGCTCGACCAGCAGCAAACTGGTGCCTTTGCCGCCCGCAGCCGGGTTTGTTTTGGCCACGACGATGACCAGATCGGCATGCCAGCCGTTGGTGATGAAGGTTTTGCTGCCGTTTAAGAGATAGCTGCCGTCGGCTTGCTGCAGCGCGGTGGTTTTGATGCCTTGCAGGTCCGAGCCGGCGGCCGGTTCGCTCATGGCGATGGCGCCTATCATTTCGCCGCTGGCCATTTTCGGCAGATAGCGGGCTTTTTGCGCTTCGGTGCCGTAGCGTTCAATATAGGGCGCCACAATTTCGTTGTGCAGGCTGTAGCCGATGCCCGAATAGCCGGCTTGCCCCAACGCTTCCATTTGGATGACCGAATACAGGCGGTCTGCACCCGCGCCGCCATAGGCCTCGGGCATGGACATGCACAAAAAGCCGTTGTCGCCCGCTTTGTTCCAAACCGCGCGGTCCACATAGCCCTGCTCCTCCCAGGCGGCGTGGTGGGGCGCGATTTCTTTGTCAATAAAGCGTTGAAAGCTATCGCGAAAGGCTTCGTGCTCGGGGCTAAACAGGCTGCGTTCAATCATGGGGAGGTGCTCTGGGCTAGTCATGCAAGAGACAAGCGGGCGCCAAGGGCGTCCCGTTTGCCGGGTGCTAAACAATATACTCCAACGCAAACGGGCGCAATGCCCTCCAAGCGCCCCCACAAAAGCGCCTTTCCACCTATTTTTAGGAGACAGACCATGACCGAAGCCTATGTGTTTGACGCCATCCGCACCCCGCGCGGCAAGGGCAAAAAAGACGGCAGCCTGTACGAAGTCAAGCCCATCAACCTGCTGGCCGGTCTGTTGACCGATTTGCAGCAGCGCCACCAGTTTGATACCGCGCAGGTGGACGACGTGGTGATGGGCGTGGTCTCGCCGGTAGGCGAGCAAGGCAGTGTGATCGCCAAGGTCGCGGCGCTCAAGGCGGGCTGGGATTTCCAGTGCGCGGGCGTGCAAATCAACCGCTTTTGCGCCTCGGGCCTGGAGGCGGTCAATATGGCCGCGCAAAAAGTGCGCTCGGGTTGGGAAGATTTGGTGGTGGCCGGTGGCGTCGAGAGCATGAGCCGGGTGCCGATTGCCTCGGACGGCGGCGCCTGGGCCCAAGACCCCGAAACCAATTTGCAAACCGCCTTCGTGCCCCAGGGCATCGGTGCCGACCTGATCGCCACCCTGGAGGGCTTTAGCCGCCACGACGTGGACAGCTACGCCATGGAGTCGCAGCGCCGCGCAGCGCACGCGCAGGCGCAGGGCTACTTTGACCGCTCGGTCATCCCGGTGCACGACGCGGTGGGCAATGTGATTTTGGACAAGGACGAATTCATCAAACCGCGCACCACGCTGGAGGGGCTTGCCGGGCTCAAGCCCGCCTTCGAGCAAATGGGTGCCATGGGCTATGACCAGATAGCGCTCACGCGCTATCCACAGGTCGAGCGCATCGCGCATGTGCACCATGCGGGCAACTCCTCGGGCATCGTGGACGGCGCAGCGGCCGTGCTGATTGGATCGGAAGCGGCCGCCAAGCGCCACCACCTGACGCCACGTGCGCGCATCGTAGCCGCCGCCCTGAGCGGGGCCGACCCCACCATCATGCTCACCGGCCCTATGCCGGCCGCGCGCAAGGCCCTGGCCAAGGCGGGCATGACCATGGACCAGATCGACCTGGTCGAGATCAATGAAGCCTTTGCCGCCGTGGCCATGCGCTTTATGAAAGAGATGAAAGTACCGCATGAAAAAACCAATGTCAACGGCGGCGCCATTGCCATGGGCCACCCGCTGGGCGCGACCGGCGCCATGATTTTGGGCACCTTGATCGACGAGCTGCACCGGCGCAATCTGCGCTACGGCATGGCCACGCTGTGCGTAGGCGGCGGCATGGGTATTGCAACCATTGTGGAAAGAATCTGAGCATGCAAAACATCCGCTACGCGCTGGACGGGCGCATCGCCGTCGTCACCTTTGACGAGCCCAACTCCCCCGTCAACACCATGTGCCTGCAGTGGCAAGACGATATGGTCGCCTTGGCCGAGCGCATCGTGCAGGACAAGGACGCCATCGACGGGATCGTGCTGAAGTCTGCCAAATCCACGTTTTTTGCCGGTGCTGACCTCAAAGCCACCATGCGCCTCAAAGCCTCGGACGCGCCAACCGTGTTTGCGGGCATCGAGCGCATGAAGAAAACCTTCCGCACCATCGAGACTCTGGGCAAACCCGTGGTCAGCTGCCTCAACGGCACGGCACTGGGCGGCGGCTGGGAGGTGGCGCTGATTGCGCACCACCGTATCGCCATCGAGGACCGCAAGATTCAATTTGGCATGCCCGAAGTCAGCCTGGGCCTCTTGCCCGGTGCCACGGGCGTGACCAAGATGACGCGCCACCTTGGTTTGTTGGGCGCGCAGCCCTTTTTGGTGGAGGGCAAGTTGTTTGGCCCGGCGCAAGCGCTGGAAATGGGCTTGGTCCACGCCCTGGTCGCGCCCGGCCCGGACGCCGCCGCCACCATGCGCGCGCAGGCTCTGGCCTGGATCTCCGCCAACCCCGGCGCACACCACCCCTGGGACGGCAAAGACTACAAAGTGCCCGGCGGCCTGCCGAGCAACCCCAAGATTGCCAACATGCTGCCCGTAGCCCCGGCCATGCTCAAAAAGCAAACGCGCGGCCTGTACCCTGCGCCCGAGGCCATATTGGCCTGTATGGTCGAAGGTTTGCAAGTGGACGTGGACACAGCGTTTCGCATTGAAAGCCGCTACCTGGCCAAGCTCATGACGGGCATCAATGCCCACGCCATGATCAACACCTTCTTCTTCAATATGAACGCCATCAAAAGCGGGCGTTCACGGCCGGCCGATGTGCCGCGCTTTGCGCCCAAGAAGGTCGGTATTTTGGGCGCCGGCCTGATGGGTGCGGGCATCGCCTACGTGCAGGCGCGCAAAGGTATTGCCACGGTGCTCAAGGATGTGAGCCAGGAAAAGGCCCTGCAAGGCAAGGCCTACAGCAGCAAACTGGGCCAGGCCATGGTGGACAAAGGCCGCATGACCTTGCCAGCCATGGCCCACATGGTCGATCTGATCCATGCCACCGGCGATGTGGCCGACTTGCAAGACTGCGACCTGATCATCGAGGCGGTTTTTGAAAACCGCGAACTCAAAGCCCGCGTCACCCAAGAGGCTGAACCGATGCTGCGCGAAGGCGGCTTTTTTGCATCCAACACCAGCACCTTGCCGATCAGCGGGCTGGCCCAGGCCAGCGCGGCGCCGGGCAAGTTTGTTGGCATCCACTTTTTCAGCCCGGTGGACAAAATGCAATTGGTGGAGATCATCCGCGGCGCTCAGACCGACGCGGCCACCATTGCGCATGCGTTTGACTATGTTCAGGCTATTGGCAAAGTGCCGATCGTAGTCAACGATTCACGCGGCTTCTTTACCAGCCGGGTGTTTGGCACCTTTGTCATGGAAGGCGCGGCCATGCTGGGCGAAGGCATTCCAGCCGCAGCCATCGAGAACGCAGGCATGCAATGCGGCATGCCGGTCGGGCCGCTGGCGGTGCTGGACGAAACGGCGCTGTCACTGAGCGTGCACGTGATGGAGCAAACCATGGCCGACTTTGCCGCCGAGGGCAAAACCTATGTGCCCCGCCCCGGCGAGGCCCTGGTCGCCGAGATGGTCAAGCAGCACGCACGCCCCGGGCGCGCCGGTGGTGGCGGTTTTTACGAATATCCGGCCGAAAAAGGCGCCAAGAAATTCCTTTGGCCTGGCCTCAAAGCCTTGTACGAAAAACCTGCCGTGGCCTGGGATATCCAAACCCTCAAAGACCGCTTGCTGTATCGCCAAGCCGTGGAAACTGCGCGCTGCCTGCACGAAGGTGTGCTCACCTCGGTGCACGACGCCAACATCGGCTCCATCATGGGCATCGGCTTTCCGGCCTGGACGGGAGGCGCTATGCAGTTTATTTACGGCATGGGCTTGCCCGCATTCGCGGCCCGCTGCGCTAGCCTGGCCGCGGCCCATGGTGATGGTTTTGCGTTGAGCGACGAGGTGCAGGCCACGATTGCCAAGTTCCAGCCGGTGTATTGAGGCGCGCTCCATACACCTGTGCATAATTGCCGGACTCCTCTTTTTATAAGGCGCAATGATGCAAACCCTTAAACGCGTGGCCATGGGCCTTCTGGCCTTGGTGATTTTGCTCGGTGTGCTGGCGCTGGCCTTTCGGCGCGACGTCAGCACCTTGCTGCTACAGCGTGTGGCCCACACCAATATTGGCCGCAATGTGGTCCCGGAGTTGCCCGACGGATTGCACCTGGCGCTGTGCGGTACGGGCTCGCCATTTCCTGACCCGACACGCGCCGGGCCCTGCTCGGTGGTGATCGCCGGTGACCGGATTTTTATCGTCGATGCAGGTGAAGGCGCGGCGCGCAATTTGGGTTACATGGGTATACCCGTGGGCAAAGCGAAGGCCTTGTTTCTTACGCATTTCCACTCGGACCATATTGATGGCATGGGCCCTATCATGCTGCAGCACTGGGGCCTGGCTTCTGCGACCGCCCCCCTGCCTGTGTATGGGCCTGGCGGCGTGGACAAGGTGGTCGATGGTTTTCGGGCCGCCTATGTGCTCGATTACGGCTACCGGGTGAGCCACCACACCGACAAAATCATGCCCCCTGACGGCAGTGGCGGCAAGGCCATGCCTTTTGAATTGCCCCCGGTGGGCCAGGGCGACAGCGTGGTGGTTTTGGACAGCGAGGGCCTCAAAGTCACCGCATTCAGGGTCCACCATGCACCCGTGGAGCCTGCAGTGGGCTACCGCTTTGATTACAAAGGCCGGTCCATCGTGATTAGTGGCGACACCACCAAAACACCTGGCTTGGTAGCCGCAGCCCAAAACGCTGACATCCTGGTGCACGAGGCGCTGCAGCCCAAGTTGGTCGCCATCCTGGGCGACGAATTTACGCAGCGCAAAATGGACAACCTCGCCCACGTGATGCGCGACATCCTGACCTACCACACCACGCCCGAAGAAGCAGCGCAGCAAGCGGATGCGGCGCACGTCAAGCAATTGGTGTTCAACCATATCGTGCCACCCATGCCGGTGCGTTTTGCCTACCCGGCGTTTGTGGGCGACGCGGCGCAGTTTTTCAAGGGGCCCATCACCGTGGGCGAGGACGGCATGCTCTTTAGCCTGCCCGCCAACTCCACCGACGTGACCAAAAAACGCCTTCTTTAATTACCCGCGGGTTTTTATGCTCAATACATTTTTTAAAGCCAACTGCATCGCCGTCTACCTGCTGGCGATCGCATCGCACTTTGTCAGCTTTCCCATGCAGGCCGGCGAAGTCTTGCAGACGCTGGCCTTGGCCCTGATCCTGGTGCATGTGCTGGAGGCGGTTTTGGCCTTTCGATACATCAAAACCTATGACGGCCCGCTGTACGTCAGTGTGCTGCTGGCCCTGCTCTTTGGACTCTTGCACTGGATGCCGCTGGCTCGCCGGGCGCGCCAGGCGGCGCAGGAGCAGGCAGCGCCATGAGCATTTCCCAAACTGCAAACCGCAAGCGCTGGCTCATCGGCGCACTTTTATACCTTGGCGCGGTGCTGGTGGGCGTGGGCTCGGCATTGTTGGTGCTGAAAAAATCGCCCTGGCTCAACCCTTCGGTACAGGTGGGGGCGTGGCGCGTGAATTTGCTCGCCGGCAGCGTCAATGCCGACATGTACACCCGTGCCAGCGTTGCGGTCAACGGCCTGTTGGCATTGGGCCGCGAAGAAACCATGTATTTCGTCGCCGCCCACGACGACAGCGGGCAGGCGCTGCGCTCTAACTGCAATTACCGCATCCAAGGCAGCGCACCGGCCGCGCGCTGGTGGAGCATTACCGCCTACGCCGACGATATGTTTTTGTTTGATGCGCCCAATGGGCATTACAGCCTCAACGGCGACATTGCCAAGCGCAGCGCCGAGGGCCGTTTTGACTTCACCACCGGCCCCACCGAGCAGACCGGCAGCTACTGGCTGCCCACACCGGGCAAGCGTGGCATGGTGCTGACCTTGCGCCTGTACAACCCCGAGCCCGCGCTGCAAGCAGCGCCCCAAAGCCTGCTCGCGCCGCAGATCGAGCGCATCGGGGAATGTCTATGAAGCACTTATCCGCGACACAACGCCTGTGGTTTTACCGGGGCTTGACGCTATTGGTTACCGCCCTCTTAGCCCACCTGCTGACCATTTGGGCGGTACCGCGCCTGATCATGCGGGTGGTGCTGCACGGCCCCATGGCGCAAAGCCTCAATATGCACAACCAGGCGGCCTTTCCACCGCCTGTCACCGCCCAATCGCGCGCTGTCGTCATGCCCAGCCCGGACCTGCTGTACTCGGTCTGTGTCTACGACCTCAGCCAAGGCGCAATGCGGGTGCGTGCTGCGCCGCAGTTGCCCAGCTACTGGTCGATCGCGCTGTACAGCGCCAACAGCGATAACTTCTTTGTGCGCAATGACCGCCAGGCGGCAGGCAAACCGGTCGATGTGTGGTTGGTGCCCGCCAATGGTGCACCCGCACAAGACGCGGTACCTGCGGGCGCCGAAGTGGTGGTCAGCCCCTCCAAAACAGGCTTTTTGTTGATGCGTGTGCTCGCCTCCGATTACCAGGCCGATCAGTCCATGCTGGAAACCGCACGCCGCACCCTGCGCTGCGAAGCGGCCCACGGGCCTTAGATGCTGTCCAAGTTGCTGCGCCAAGGCGCGCTCGCTTATGCCTTGGGCATGGCGCTGCTAGGCGGGGTGTTTTCCTGGTTTTCTCCGTGGGGGCCGCTGTGGGCGCTGGGCCTGTGGTTGGCCCTGCCTTGGCTGGGCGTGCTGGCCTGGACCGTGCGGCTAACCTGGCGCTCCAAGGGCGCACAAGCCGGTGCACTGCTGTGGTGGCGCGCCATATGGGGCGAGACCTGGGCGGTTTACCGGGTATTCATCTGGGCCATGCCCTGGACCTGGACCGGCTCTCGCGTGCACCAAGGCACGCAAGACAGCGAACGCGTGCCCGTGCTGCTGATCCATGGCTACTGCTGCAACCACCGGGTGTGGGACGCGGTTTTTTCCGATTTGCGCGCGCGCGGCCACAGCGTGATGGCCATCAGCCTGGAGCCCTTGTTTTGCTCCATAGACGACTACGCGGCCCAGGTCCAAGCGGCCGTGGAGCAGTTGTGCGCCAGCACCGGACAGCGCCAGATTGCCTTGGTCGGCCACAGCATGGGCGGCTTGGTCATCCGCGCCTGGATGCGCGCCCACGGCTGCGCTCAGGCCAAAGTGGCCATCACCCTGGGAACACCGCACCAAGGCACGCAAATCACGCCGCATGCGCGCCTGCCCAACGCAAAACAAATGGTCTGGCATAGCGCGTGGCTGGCGCAGCTAGAGGCCCACACCACGCATGCCGAGCGTGCGCTGCTGCGCTTAGCCCTTACGCCCCAAGACGCGATTGTCTTTCCGCAAACCGCGCAAACCCTGCCCTACTTGGCTGTTCAAGCATTCCCTGGCCTAGGGCATTTGCAACTGTGCCGCGACCCGGGTGTTTTGCGCTGGGTTTACCAGACCCTGGACGGGGCCTGAGCGCACACCAGCGATAGCCCGCCTTGCGCTAGGATGGCGGCTTTACCTTTTGTAACTATGTCTACGCCCTCTGCGCCGCTGGTCGACGCCGCGCCCTCGATCTCAGCACCGCGTCCACGGCCTGCTTCTTTGCGCGCCTTGTTTTGGGCCATCAACATGATGGCCTTACAGGGATTTGGCGGCGTGTTGGCCGTGGTACAGCGCGAACTCGTCGAGAAAAAGCAGTGGCTGACGCTGGAAGAATTCGTCGAAGACTGGGCCGTAGCGCAAATCATGCCCGGCCCCAATGTGGTGAACCTGGCGCTGATGGTCGGCGATCGTTATTTTGGCTGGCGTGGTGCCCTGGCAGCACTGGGCGGCATGCTCTTTTTGCCCTTGCTGGTGGTCATGGCGCTGACGATTGCGCTCTCGGGCCTGGGGCAGGTGGCGCAGGTCCAGGGCGCATTGCGCGGCATGGGCGCTGTCTCTGCAGGTCTGATTGCCGGTACGGGCTTGCGCCTGGTACCCGCTTTGCGCAGCAACGTCATGGGTTTGCTGGTCTGCACAGGCCTGGTCGGTCTTACCTTTGTCAGTATCGCCTGGCTGCGCGTGCCCCTGGGCTGGGTTTTGCTCGGGCTGGGACTGCCGGCGTTTTTCTGGGCATTGCGGCAAATCCAACAGATTCAAAGCCGCCAAGGTGATGGCGCATGAACGGCTTTGAGGCCACCGATCTGTGGGGCCTGCTGGGCTGCTTTGTGTCGCTCTCGCTGATGTCTGTGGGCGGCGCGATTGCCACCGTTCCCGAAATGCACCGCTACCTGGTGGCACAAACCCATTGGCTGAGCGAAAGCCAATTTAGTGCGTCGATTGCGTTGGCGCAGGCCGCACCGGGGCCCAATGTCTTGTTTGTTGCGGTGTTGGGCTGGAATGTGGGCGCGGCGTCGGTCCCTGCGGGCGCGCCCATGGCCTGGGCCTTGTCCGCTGCGGCGATGGCCGTGTCCATGGTGGGCATTATTTTGCCCAGCACCACGCTCACCTATTTCGCGGCGCGCTGGGGCCACCAAAACCGGGAACGTGCGCCCGTGCGCGCCTTTAAGCAGGCGATGGCGCCCATGGTAGTGGCCTTGTTGGTATCGACGGGTTGGCTGCTGACCTCCAGCCATGGCAACGTCCAGGAAGCACCGCTTTTGTGGCTGCTGACCCTGGCATCGGCAGTCTTGGTCTGGAAGACGCGCATCCACATCCTGTGGCTGCTGGCCGTGGGCACCGCCTTGGGCGCGTTCGGCCTGATTTAGCGGCGCCGCTTAGCGCGGGTTTTCGAAGAAAACGTAGTTGGTGGCGTAGTCGCTGATTTCGAAATACACTTTTTTCTCGCCGGAATCGACCTGCATATTGAGGTTTTCGTCCAACACGCCGTAGCCGAACCGGTAGGGTCGTGGCTTGTTGTCATCGGTACCCATAGCGGTGCTCAACTTGTCGATCTTGAGGAAGCGGCGCACTAATTTGTCGCCGGCATAGACTTCCAACACGCCGTTGGTGCCGGTCCAATTTTGGATATCGCGGCTGATTTTGTTCTGCTGCTCCTGGGTGCAGGACGCCAAAGCCAGGGCCAGGCCGGCGCACATCCCGGCCAGCAAAACGCGCTGTACATACGGCATAGCTTTCATACCTTGGCTCCTGAAGTGATGGACACATGGCTGCGCTGGCGCAGTGCTTCATAAAGGCAAATACCGCTGGCGACCGACACATTGAGGCTCTCCACTGCGCCTTGCATGGGGATGCTGACCAGCTGGTCGCAGGTCTTGGCCGTCAGTTGGCGCATTCCCGCGCCCTCTGCGCCCAGCACCAAAGCCGTGGGGCCGCGCAAATCGGCCTGGTAGAGCGTGCCCGGCGCGGTGTCGCTGGTGCCGGTGATCCAGATGTTGCGCTCCTTGAGCTCCATCAGCGTGCGCGCCAGATTGGTCACCATGAAATACGGCACAGTCTCGGTCGCGCCGCTAGCGACCTTGGCTACCGTGGCGTTGATGCCTGCAGCATGGTCTTTGGGGGCGATCACCGCATGCGCGCCGGCGCCGTCGGCCACGCGCAAGCAGGCGCCCAGATTGTGCGGGTCGGTGACGCCGTCGAGCACCAGCAAGAGAGCGGGCGTGCGTTCGGCCGGCGGCAGCGCGGCCTGGGCCGCTTCCAAATCTTCCAGCAAAACATCGAGTGAGCGCGCCTGGGGCAGCGGCTGGGTGCGCGCCGCCACGCCCTGGTGGCCGTGGCTGCCGCACAGTTTGGACAGGCGCATGCCGTCGGCTTCGATCAAGCGTACGCCGGCCGATTGGGCTTTTTCCAAAAATTGGCGCATCCGCGCGTCGCGCCGGTTAGGCTCGTAGTACAGCTCCACAATGGATTGCGGAGCGATTTTCAGGCGCACGCCGAGTGCATGAAAACCAAAAAGAATGTGATGTGCAGCCATGGGGCGATTATCGGCGGCTCGCGCTAAGCCAGGCTTTGGGCCTCGTCCGAGGCAATACGCCCGGCCTCGATGGTGATGCGCCGGGCGCAGCGCGCCGCAATCCCGCGGTCGTGCGTGACGAGCACCAGCGTGGTACCCCACTCCTGGTTGAGGGCGAACATCAGCGCCATGATGGTCTCGCCGGTGGCAAAGTCCAGGCTGCCGGTGGGCTCGTCGGCCAACAGCACCGCCGGTTGGACGACAAATGCACGCGCCAAAGCTACGCGCTGCTGCTCGCCGCCGCTCAGGACCTTGGGGTAGGCGTTCAGCCGCTGGGCCAAGCCCACGCGCTCGAGCATGGCCGTGGCACTTTTACGCGCGTCCTTGCGACCCGCCAATTCCAGGGGCAGCATGACGTTTTCCAGCGCTGTCAAATTACCCAAAAGCTGAAAACTCTGGAACACAAACCCGAGCTGACGCGCCCGCAAGGCGGCCCGGGCGTCCTCGTCCAGGGCAAACAAGTCTTGCCCACCGATATGCACCTGGCCGCCCGAGGGCGTGTCCAGGCCGGCGATGATGGAGAGCAAGGTGCTTTTCCCCGAGCCGGAGGCTCCCACAATGGCCACCGTTTCGCGCGGGGCCAGCGAGAAATTGATGTCTTGCAGGATGTGGAGGGTTCCGGTGGAATCGGTGACCGACTTGCAGACACGCTGAACCGCGATAATTGAATCAGACATGGCACTTTCACTAAATCGCAGGTACTTTAACGCAAGCACGTTGGCGCTGGCCTGGGCGGCCTGCTTTCCCACACAGGCCAAAGGCAGCGGGACGCTGCTGGTGGTGGGCGACTCGTTGAGCGCCGAGTACGGTCTGCCCCGGGGCAGCGGCTGGGTGGCGCTGCTGGCCGAGCGGCTCAAGACCGAGGGGTCGGCGGTGCAAGTGGTCAACGCCAGCATCAGCGGTGACACCACCTCGGGCGGGCGCTCGCGTCTGGCGCCGCTGCTGGCGCAGCACAAGCCCCAGGCCGTCATCATTGAATTGGGCGGTAATGACGCCCTGCGCGGACTGCCCCTGAGCGCTTCGCAAGCCAATTTGGACGCCATGGTGCAAGCCTGCCAGGCCCAGGGCGCCAAAGTGCTTTTGCTGGGTATGCAGGTGCCCCCTAATTACGGGCCCGAGTACAGCGCCCAGTTTGCCGCCATGTACGCGCAGGTCGCCAAACAACGCAAATGCGCCTTGGTGCCCTTTTTCCTGCACGGCGTGGCCGATGGGGCGCAGGCGGACTCCCTGTTTCAGGCCGACCGTATTCACCCCGTTGCCGCTGCGCATCCGCAGCTTTTGCAAAACGTTTGGCCCCAGGTCAAGAAAATCCTCCCATGAGCCTGCGCCTTCTTCCCGCTGACCAAGCCATCGCGCTGTGGGACCAGTTCGATACCGTCATCGACGCGCGCAGCGAGTCCGAATACGCGCTGGACCACCTGCCTGGCGCCTGCAATTGGCCGACCCTCAATGATGAGGAACGCCAAGCCATTGGCACCATGTACAAACAAGTCAATGCGTTTGAAGCCAAAAAGCGCGGTGCCGCCATCGCGGCGCGCAATATTGCCGCCCATATCGAACGCGAGGTGCTGGACAAGCCGCGTGACTGGGCGCCGCTGGCCTATTGCTGGCGCGGCGGTAAGCGCAGCGGCTCGCTCTCGCTGGTGCTGGACCAGATCGGGTTTCGGGTCAGCCTGGTCGAGGGCGGCTACAAAGCTTTTCGCGCCGCCATGCTCCTGGACCTGGAACGGCTGGCCCAATCTTTGCAATTTCAGGTGGTATGCGGCACTACGGGATCGGGCAAAACCCGGCTCTTACACGCTTTGGCCCATGAAGATGCACAGGTGCTGGATCTGGAGCATCTGGCGCGCCACCGCAGCTCGGTGCTGGGTGCAATCCCCGGCGAGCCACAGCCCAGCCAAAAGCGCTTTGACACGCTGGTGTGGGAGCAGCTGCGCCGCTTTGACCCGGCGCGGCCCGTCTTTGTGGAAAGTGAAAGCAAAAAAGTCGGCAATGTGGCCATCCACGCCAGCCTGGTCGAGGCCATGCGCCGCAGTGCCTGCCTGATGCTGGAGCTGGCGCTGCCCGAGCGCGTGGCACTGCTGCTCGAAGACTACCGTTACTTTGTCGACAACCCGGACCGTTTTTGCGAGCGCCTGGATGCACTCACCGCCCAAAAAGGCAAAGCCTGTATCGAGGCCTGGAAAACAGCGGTGCGCGAGGGCGACTTGGCCAGCGTGGTGCAGGCCCTGCTGACCGAGCATTACGACCCGGTGTACCTGCAATCGATCGAGCGCAATTTCAGCCAGTTCGAATCAGCGCCCCAACTTCGCCCCACCGATCGCAGCTTGGGCGCGATGGCAGCGCTGGCGCGCAATTTGGTTCAGTCCGCCGATGGGCCCGAAGGCGGCACGGGCGTTGTGCCAGGCAATGGCTGATCCACCCAGGTGGCGCCGGAGGCCGGCGCCTCATCGCCGCCTTGCTTGCGCTCGCTCTTGCTTTTGAGCTTGTCCTCTTTTTTACGCTTCTTTGCCAACTCTTTTTGGCGTTTTTCGTATCCGTAATTGGGAGTAGCCAAGGTAATCCTTTGAAAGTTGCGACAACTTTAACACCTTGTCCTGGCCGGCACACATGCCTGGCGAGTCCAAGCAGCACGCCTGCAGATGCAATGTGTTTTAATATTTCATAAGAAAAAGAAAATTTACACCTAAAGTAATACAAAAATAGACAGCCGTTAACGGACAAGGGGGCGCTTTGAATTTTTCTGACACCATCGTGGGCATGCGCTTGGCCCTGTTAGCCGCACTTTCCTGTGTGGCCATGGCTGCTGCAAGTGCCAAAGATGTGGACTTTTCCCAGGGAGCCGACAAACCTGTGGACATCACCACGGTGGCGCGCTGGGCACCAGAACCGCAAGGCGTCTTACGCTTTGACGAGGTGCGCGCAGCGCCCTCTGCGCTGCAGTGGAAGGGCCCAGGCGCCGGCAATTGGAGCGCAGACTTCGGCCCCAGCACCAATGCCTATTGGCTGAACTTTCACGTGAGCAACCGGGGTAGCGCCGGGGTATCGCGCGTCCTGGTTTTGGCCAACCCATTGCTAGACCATTTGGACACTTATGTCGAGTCTGCGGACGGTGCTTTGGTGCAGTACAAAACAGGCTGGGCCATGGACACCGAAACGCGGCCCTTGCCCACGCCGCTATTTGCGCTGCCGCTGCCACTGGGGCCCGGCCAGGAGCAATCCGTCTGGCTGCGGGTCCACAGTCCGTTTTCTGCCGACGCCTCAGGCCTGTTGATGACACAGGCGCAGTTTGAGGCCGCCCAAATCGAATCGTCTGCGCGCAATGCGTGGCGCATGGGCGTGTGCAGCGCTGCGCTGGCGATCGCCCTGCTACTGTGGTCGGTAAGCCGTCGCGCCATTTACCCGCTGTATGCCACCGTTGTGCTGCTCGCCATGGTGTGGCTGGCCCAGCGTTCTGGCGAAATGATGGGCTGGGTGGAGTGCAAAGACTGCAGCTTCACGCCTATGCTGCCTTCGCTCACCAGCCTGGCCTTGTGCGCCGCAGGAGTGGCACTCCTGCGCCATGCCCTGGGCCTTGCCAAACTGGCACCAGGCGTCGACAAACTCACCAAAATTTGGGCGCTTGGCGCGATAGCACTGGCCTGCCTGCTGTTCTGGCCGGCACTCAGCGGTGCCCTGGTGCCCTATTTCCTGGGTCTGAGCTACCTGGCTTTGCTTGCGCTGACCGCCACCCAAACGCTGCGCCAGGGTTGGACTGCAGGCCTGTTTTTGGTTGCCCAGGTGCTGCCTCTTGTGGTGGCCTATGGGCAAACGCTGGCCGACAGTGCCTCGCCCGACCCGATGCTGATGTTGGCCCCGCCTGCGCACAATGGCCTGGTCGTGGGTGTGATCCTGCTCGGTTTGGCCGTTGGGCTGCAGCAGGCACACAAGCTGCGAACCCAGTTGCAAGCGCTGCGCACTTTGCTCACCCAGCAAAACCAGGCCCTGGAGCGCGCGCGCCAAATGGAGATTGACCTGGAGGCCACCGTGTCCCAGCGCACCCAGTCACTGGCGCTCGCCGCCCAGCGTCTGGAGTCTTTGAGCACCGTGGATGGCGTGACCGGCGTGGCCAACCGCCGTCGCTTTGACGAGACACTGCTGGTTGAATGGGGCCGCGCCGCGCGCGACAAACGTCCGCTGTCTATTGCTTTGATTGATGTGGACTGGTTCAAGTCCTACAACGATTGCTACGGGCATCCCGCCGGCGACGAGTGCCTGCGCCAATTGGCCCGGGTGTTTGAAGCCGGTGTCATGCGCAACGGCGACCTGATTGCCCGCTATGGTGGTGAAGAATTCGTGCTGATTGCGCCAGATACCGACCACAACGGTATCCAAACCATCGCCAACTATTTGTGCCAAGAGGTATTTGCACTGGGCATGCCCCATGAGGGCAGCCACTATGGGCGGGTGTCGGTCAGCATTGGGGTGGCGACGGCCTACCCGCACCAAGGCTCCAAAGCTGCTGCCCTGGTTCAAGAAGCCGATGCCGCCCTGTACCGCGCCAAAGCGCAGGGGCGGCACCGCGTGGCCGGACCGGCTTAGAAGTTCAGGGTCCGCTTGTCCACGGCCAAAGCGGCTTCTTTGGTCGCTTCGCTCAGGGACGGATGCGCATGGCAAATGCGGGCGATATCTTCAGCGCTGGCCTTGAATTCCATGGCCACGACGGCCTCGGAAATCAGTTCGCTGGCCAGGGGACCGACAATGTGCACGCCCAGGATTTCATCACTGGCCGCATCCGCCAAGAACTTCACCATGCCGGTGGTGTCACCTAGCGCACGGGCGCGGCCGTTCGCCAGGAAGGGGAAGGTGCCGGCCTTGTAGGCCACGCCGTCCGCTTGGAGCTGCTGCTCGGTGCGCCCCACCCAGGCAATTTCCGGGCTGGTGTAAATCACCCAAGGGATGGTGTTGAAGTTCACGTGTCCGTGCTGACCGGCAATACGCTCGGCCACCGCTACGCCCTCTTCCTCGGCCTTGTGCGCCAGCATAGGGCCGCGCACCACGTCGCCCACCGCCCAGATACCGGGCACATTGGTTTTGCACTCGGCGTCGACCACGATGGCGCCGCGCTCGTCCAGGGCCAGCCCTACCGCCTGCGCATTGAGGCCTGTGGTGTTGGGCACGCGGCCGATGGACACAATCAGTTTGTCGGCATCCAAAGTCTGGGCTTCGCCTTTGGCGTTGGTATAGGCAATGGAGACGCCTTTTTTGCCCGACTTGATCTCGCCGACTTTGACGCCCAGCTCAATTTTCAGGCCTTGCTTGTCAAATGCTTTTTTGGCTTCTTTGGCGATTTGCTGGTCCACCGCGCCCAAAAAGGTCGGGAGGCCTTCCAGGATCGTCACGTCCGCGCCCAGACGGCGCCAGACCGAACCCATCTCCAGGCCGATCACACCCGAGCCAATAAGCGCGAGCTTTTTGGGAACAGCACCGATGCGCAAGGCGCCGTCATTGGAGAGCACTTGCACCTCGTCAAAAGGAGTGCCGGGCAAAGCCCGCGCGCTCGATCCGGTGGCGATGATCACTTGCTTGGCTAACAGCGTTTCGGCCTGCGCACCGCTGACTTGCACCGTGTGCAAACCGCCTTGCGAGACATCGAGCGCGCCGCGCCCGTGGAAGAAGCTGATCTTGTTTTTCTTGAACAAATACAAGATGCCGTCGTTGTTTTGCTGCACAACAGCGTCTTTGCGAGCCAGCATTTGGCCCACGTCCATGGTCACCGACTTGGCGCTGATGCCGTGGTCGGCGAAATGGTGGAGCGCCTGGTCAAAATGCTCGCTCGATTGGAGCAAGGCTTTGGACGGAATGCAGCCCACATTGGTACAGGTACCGCCGGGCGCGGGGCCGCCTTTGGCGTTGGTCCATTCGTCAATACAGGCGACTTTGAACCCGAGTTGGGCTGCGCGGATCGCGGCGATATAACCGCCTGGGCCCGCGCCAATGACGACGACGTCAAATTCTTTGCTCATGGTGTGCGCCTATTTAGATGTCAAACAAAAGGCGCGAAGGGTCTTCCATCGCCTCTTTCATGGCCACCAGGCCGAGCACGGCTTCGCGGCCGTCGATGATGCGGTGGTCGTAGCTCATGGCAAAGTAATTCATCGGGCGCACCACCACTTGGCCGTTTTCCACCACAGCACGGTCTTTGGTCGCATGCACGCCCAAAATGGCCGATTGGGGCGGGTTGATGATGGGCGTAGACAGCATGGAGCCAAAAGTGCCGCCATTGGAGATCGAGAAGGTACCCCCGGTCATGTCTTCAATGCCCAGCTTGCCGTCGCGCGCTTTAGCGCCGAATTCGGCAATCTTTTTCTCGATATCGGCAAAGCTCATCTGGTCTGCGTTGCGCAAAATCGGCACCACCAGGCCGCGTGGCGAACCCACGGCAATGCCGATGTCAAAGTAGCCGTGGTAGACGATGTCATTGCCGTCCACCGAGGCGTTGAGCACGGGGTATTTTTTGAGTGCATGGACTGCGGCTTTGACGAAAAAGCTCATAAAGCCCAGCTTGATGCCATGCTCTTTCTCAAAACGGTCTTGGAACTTCTTGCGCATCTCCATGACCGGGGCCATATTGATTTCGTTGAAGGTGGTCAGGATGGCATTGGTCGCTTGCGACTGCAACAGACGCTCGGCCACGCGCGCGCGCAGGCGGCTCATAGGCACGCGCTGCTCGGGGCGCTCGCCCAGGCTAGTGGCCGCCGGTGCGGACACTTGAGGCAAGGCGGTTTGGGGCACGCCAGTGGGGATGGCCGCAGCCGCAGCGGGCGTTTGCAGGGCTTGCAGAACATCGCCCTTGGTGACGCGGCCATCTTTGCCAGTACCGGCGACCGAACCGGCCGCCAGGTGGTTGTCGGCCATCAGCTTGGCTGCTGCGGGCATTTGCACACCGGCTTTAGCGCCTGCGCCTGCGGCGGGTGCAGCAGCTACCGCGGCCGCGGCCGCTGGCGCCGGTGCAGCGGCCGCGGCCGCGGCGGGCGCTGCGCTGGCAGCGACTTTGCCGTCGGTATCGATGCGGGCGATCAGCTGCTCAGCCGTGACCGTGCCGCCATCGGCCACCAAAATCTCGGACAACACGCCAGCCCCGGGCGCCGGCACCTCGAGCACGACTTTGTCGGTCTCGATTTCGATCAGGATTTCATCGGCTGCGACGCTGTCGCCGACCTTCTTTTTCCACTGCAGCATGGTGGCTTCTGCCACGGATTCAGAGAGCTGGGGGACTTTAACTTCTACGATTGCCATACGATTCTTTCAATGAGGTTGCGGGGCGGACGGGGCGGACTACTTGGTCAGCACCACGCCTTTGAGCTTTCCAAAGGCGCCGTCAACCAGCGCTTTTTGCTGTTCCTGGTGCAGATGCGAGTAGCCCACTGCGGGCGAGGCCGATGCCGCGCGTCCGGAATAGCCCAGTTTCTGCCCGTCGACCATGTTTTCGTGGATGTAGTGCTGCACAAAAAACCAGGCGCCCTGGTTTTGCGGCTCGTCCTGCGTCCAGACGATTTCGGTGGCATTGGGATACTTTTTGATCTCGTTGCCAAAAGCCTTGTGGGCAAAGGGGTAGAGCTGCTCAATACGCACAATGGCCACGTCGTCCGCGCCGCGTTCGGTGCGTTTTTTGACCAGGTCGTAATAGACCTTGCCCGAACAGACCACGATGCGCTTGACCTTCTCAGCCTTGAGCTCAGCGGTCTCGCCGATCACGGTTTGGAAGCCGCCACGGGTAAATTCGCTCAGCGGCGAGGTGGCATCCTTGTTGCGCAGCAGTGACTTGGGCGTCATGATGATCAGCGGCTTGCGCACATTGCGCACCATTTGGCGGCGCAGCACATGGAAAATCTGGCTGGCCGTGGTGGGCTGCACGATTTGCATATTGGTATCGGCCGCCAGCTGCATGAAGCGCTCCAGGCGCGCCGAGCTGTGCTCCGGGCCCTGGCCTTCGTAGCCGTGCGGCAGCATCAAGGTCAGGCCATTAACGCGGCCCCACTTGACTTCGCCCGAGGCGATGAACTGGTCAATCACCACCTGCGCGCCGTTGGCAAAGTCGCCAAACTGCGCTTCCCAAATCACCATGGTGTTGGGGTCATTGGAGGCGTAGCCATACTCAAAGCCAAGCACCGCCTCTTCGGACAGAATGGAGTCGATCACCACAAACGGGGCCTGGTTATCGGCCACGTTTTGCAGCGGAACGTAGGTGCCCACGTCCCATTTTTCGCGGTTTTGGTCGTGGATCACGGCATGGCGGTGGGTGAAGGTGCCGCGTCCGCAGTCCTCGCCCGACAAGCGCACCGGGTAGCCACTGGCCACCAGCGAGGCAAAAGCCATGTGCTCGCCCATGCCCCAGTCCACCGGAATTTCGCCGCGCCCCATGGCGGCACGGTCGTCATAAACCTTGCGCACGAGTTGGTGCGGCGTGACGCTGTCCGGAATCTTGGTCATGCGCTCGGCCAGGCGCTTCCACTCGGCCAAGGGCAGCGCGGTGTCGCCCACGTCGGTCCATTTTTTGCCGAGGAAAGGCGCCCAATCGACGGTGAACTTGGTCTTGAAATTGGTCAGCACCGGGTCCGAGGTGTGGCGGCCCTCATCCAGGGCGGCACGGTAGGCCTTGACCATCTCATCGCCCAAGCCCTCGCCCAGGCCTTGGGCGGCCAGTTTGTCGGCAAAGAGTTTGCGGGTGCCGGGATGGGCACCGATTTTCTTGTACATCAAGGGCTGCGTCAGGCTCGGGGTGTCCTGCTCGTTGTGGCCCAGTTTGCGAAAGCAAATAATGTCCACCACCACGTCCTTGCGGAACTTCATGCGGTATTCCAGCGCGAACTGGGTGGCCAGCACCACCGCCTCCGGGTCGTCCGAGTTAACGTGCAGCACCGGCGCCTCGACCATCTTGACGATGTCGGTACAAAAGGCGCTGGAACGCATATCGCGCGGGTCCGAGGTGGTAAAGCCGATTTGGTTGTTGATGATGATGTGCACCGTGCCGCCCGTGGTGTAGCCACGGGTTTGGGCCAGCGCCAAAGTCTCTTGGTTGACGCCCTGCCCGCCAAAGGCCGCATCGCCGTGCACCAGCACCGGCAGCACTTGCTTGCCCTGCGGGTCGGAGCGGCGGTCCATGCGCGCACGCACCGAACCTTGCACCACTGGATTGACGATTTCCAAATGCGAGGGGTTAAAGGCCAGCGACAAATGCACCGGGCCGCCAGGGGTGCTGACGTCCGAGCTAAAGCCTTGGTGGTATTTCACGTCACCGGCAGTTAGCTCCTCGGGGGCCGTATGGTCAAACTCGGCAAACAGGTCTTTGGGCTGCTTGCCCATGGTGTTGACCAGCACGTTCAGGCGCCCGCGGTGGGCCATACCGATCACGATCTCCTGCACGCCCTGGGCGCCAGCCGATTGGATCAGCTCGTCCATCGCAGCGATAAAGCTCTCGCCGCCTTCCAGCGAGAAGCGCTTTTGGCCCACATACTTGGTGTGCAAGAAGCGCTCCAGGCCCTCGGCGGCCGTCAGGCGGCCCAGGATGTGCTTTTTCTTGTCTGCGTTGAAATTGGGTTTGCTGCGCACGCTCTCTAACTTTTGCTGCCACCAGCGTTTCTCGTCCTGGTCGGTCGCATACATGAACTCGGCGCCCACGGTGCCGCAGTAGGTCTCGCGCAAGGCATTGAGCAACTCGCGCAAGGACATGGTGTTCTTGCCGAAAAAGGTGTTGCTGGTGTCAAACACGGTTTCCTGGTCCGCGTCGCCAAAACCGTAGAACGCCGGATCCAGGTCCGAGATGGCAGGGCGGGCGGTGCGTTTGAGCGGGTCCAGATCGGCCCAGCGCTGACCGACATTGCGATAAGCGGCGATCAGCTGTTGAGCGGCCGTACGCTTGCGGCCCATTTCGGCGTCGGCACTGGCCAGCACGACGCGGGTGCCGCCCGATTTGGCGCGCTCGGCAAAAGCGTTGACCACCGGCAAATGGGCGACGTCGCGGGCATTGCTGCCGTCCACGGCAGGCACATGCTGCAGGGCGTCAAAGTAGTCGCGCCAGGTATCGGGCACGCTGCCGGGGTTGTCGAGGTATTTTTCGTACATCTCTTCGACATAGGGCGCATTGCCACCGAAGAGAAAAGTGTTGCCCAAATAGGCGCTGTAGACGGACGGTGTCGTACTCATTTTTCGCTGACCTCCGTTTCCCTCCAGGGAAACATAAGCTGGTTAATAGACCTTCCGCTGTACGGCTTGACCGGATGGCGGATGCGACTTTGGCGGCAAGCGCCTTGGTAACGGGGCGTATTCTGCCATCGAAACCGGGCCCGGTCGTTCGGGCCCTTGGCCCCTACGGGCCGTCTCCATGCAGAAAACTCAGACCATGTCCTTGATTTGCTGCAAGGCAGAAGGGTCTTCCATGGTGGTCAGGTCGCCCGGATCGCGCCCTTCGCACACCGCCTGAATGGCGCGGCGCAGCAGTTTGCCGCTGCGGGTTTTGGGCAGCAGGGTCACAAACCGCACCCGGGCCGGGCGGCCAATGGCGCCAATGGACTGGTCCACCAGTTTCATGACTTCGCCCTCCAGGGCCAGCCGGGCCGCGTCGTCCACCAAGCCGCTGGCATCTTTCACGATAGCAAACGCCATGGCCACCTGGCCTTTCAGGTTGTCGGCCACGCCGACAACGGCTACTTCGGAGATATTGGGGTGGCCGGCAATGCATTCTTCAATCTCGCGGGTCCCGAGGCGGTGGCCTGCGACGTTGATCACGTCATCGGTGCGCCCGAGAATGAAGTAGTAGCCGTCCTGGTCGCGCGTTGCCCAATCAAAAGTGCTGTACACCAGCTTGCCGGGGATGCTTTCCCAGTAGGTTTTGACAAAGCGGGCATCGTCTTTCCAGACCGTTTGCATGCAGCCTGGCGGCAGCGGGCCTTCAATGGTGAGTACGCCTTTGTGGTCGGCGCCCAGCAATTCCTCGCCGGTGGACTCGTCCAGCAGCTTAACGTCATACCCGTACATGGCCACGCCGGGGCTGCCAAACTTGCTGGCTGCTTTCTCAACGCCATTGGCGATGGTCAGGATGGGCCAGCCGCTCTCGGTCTGCCAGTAGTTGTCAATGATGGCTTTTCCCAGGCCCTGGCTGATCCAGGCGGCCGTGGGCTCGTCCAGCGGCTCACCGGCCAGAAACAGGCTGCGCAGGCTGCTCAGGTCGTAGCGCGAGAGCAGCGCGGGGTCTTGCTTTTTGAGCACCCGTATCGCGGTGGGCGCGCTGAACATGACGGTGACTTTGTACTTCTCGACCAGGCTCCACCAAATGCCGCCGTCTGGCCGGATGGGCAGGCCTTCGTAAAGAATGGTCGCCATGCCCGCCAGCAGCGGGCCGTAGATGATGTAACTGTGCCCCACCACCCAGCCAATGTCGCTGGTGCAAAAGTAGGTTTCGCCGGGTTTGCCGCAAAAAATGGTTTCCATGCTGGTCGCCAGCGCCACCGCGTAGCCGCCGGTGTCGCGCTGCACGCCTTTGGGCTTGCCAGTCGTACCGCTGGTGTACAGCGTATAGCTGGGGTGGGTGGCATCCACCCACGCGCAGGGCACTACCGCGTTTTGGTGCTTTTGCTGCAGGCTGGCCCAGGTGTGGTCGCGCCCGGCGGTCAGGGCCATGGGGGCCAATTTGCGGTCCACCATCAGCACGGCTTGGGGCTTGTGGCTGGACAGCGCAATGGCCTCGTCAAGCAAATGCTTGTAGGGCACGACCTTGCCGCCGCGCGATCCGGCGTCGGCACTCACGATGACCGTGGGCGAGGCGTCCTCAATGCGCGAGGCCAGCGAGACCGAAGCAAAACCACCAAACACCACCGAGTGAATTGCGCCAATGCGGGCGCAGGCCAGCATGGCAAACGAGGCCTCGGCAATCATGGGCATATAGATCAGCACGCGATCGCCCTTGCGCACGCCCAGGTCCTGCAAGGCGGCGGCCATGCATTGCACTTGGGCGTGCAACTGGGCGTAGGTGTAGGTGCGCTCGGTATCGGTCTCGGTGGAAACGGCGATCAACGCCGGCTGGTCGGCACGGTCTTTGAGGTGCCGATCGATGGCGTTGTGGCACAAATTCGTGGTGCCGCCCTCAAACCAGCGGGCAAAAGGCGGGTTGTCGTAATTGCAAATGCGCTGGGGCTGGGTTTGCCACTCGATGCGCTGGGCCTGCTCGGCCCAAAAACCGTCGCGGTCCTGGATGGATCGGCGGTGAAATTCTTTGTAATTGGGCATGGCGTTGTGTCTCCACGGATAGTTCGTTGGCCGGTGCGGGTACAGCCGCCCATTATGGTGAGGCAACTTGCAGCGGGCTGACTTCGCGCGCCCGGCGCCAGCGCAGACGCCTTGCCCGCGCCTACTTGATCAGCGCCTGGACGGCCTTGAACTGCGCATGCTCAGCCGACCGCAGCCACTCAAACGCCACCATCTCGGTGGTGACCAGCTCCACACCGGCGCCGGCCAAGCGGTCAAAAGCGGCATCGCGGTTGCGCTCGGTGCGGGCGCTGCAGGCGTCGGTGACGACCCAGACTTCCAGCTCGTCTTCGAGCAACTCCAGCGCAGTTTGCAGCAGGCACACATGGGCCTCGCAACCGGCCAGCACCACGCTGCTGCGCTGGGCGACCTGGGGCACGGCTTTTTGCAAATGCTTGGGCAGACTGCGTGCATTGCCCTGCACCGGACGCGCGGGCGGGCGCAACAGCTCACCCAGGCCGTCTGCAAGCGCACTAAAGTGGGTTTTGGCCAGGTGTTGCAGCAAGCCGGCAGCCTGCAGCGGCTCGCAGGCCAGGCGCAGCGGCTCGGCGCTGGGGCCTAGTTTGTCCGGGCAATGCTCCACCAGTACCGACGGCACCCGCAGCAGCGCCGCCATACGGGCCAGTCGCGCAGCGTTGTCCAGCACGCTGGCCGCCTCGTGCATGGCGGGCATCAGGCGCGCCTGGTAGTCGACCAGCACCAACTGGCATTCTTTGGCATCGAGCAGCATGCAATCGTCCTTTTTATCAGCAAAGTTTCGGCAAAACGTGCAGCATAACCATTGCCGCCCCAAGGCGGCGTATGCGGCCCAGCCCCGGCTCGCAAAATTTCCAAAAACTCTTTACAAACCAAATACTTAGCGGCACACGCCGAGCACCCAAACTTGACAGTCCACCCGGTCCTGGGCTATCCTCGCTCCATGTGTAAGCTCCCTGCCCTCACTTTGTCACTGGCTTTGGCCTGCCAGCTGGCGGCCGCTCAAACAGCGCCTGCCAATGACGATTTGGGCAAGTTCATCGCCGACAAAGGCTTGCTCAGCCGCATCAGCGAGGCGGGCAACCAGATCCAAAACCAGGCCTCCGACCTGGTCGTGGGGGCCATGGGTTTCCTGGGCGTGCCTTACAAACGCGGTGGCAGCACGGCCGACATGGGTTTTGACTGCAGCGGCTTTGTCAAAGCTATGTTCGAGCAAACCGTCGGTCTGGTCCTGCCCCGCAGCGCCGCCCAGCAAGCGGCGGCCACCCAAACCATAGACCGATCCGAATTGCGCCCCGGCGATTTGGTGTTCTTCAACACCATGCGCCAAGCCTTTAGCCATGTGGGCATCTATGTGGGCAATGGCAAATTCATCCACTCGCCCAAGCCTGGCGCCGAAGTGCGCGTCGAGGACATGGGCATGGCCTACTGGGCGCGCCGCTTTGACGGCGCCCGCCGGGTCAACCAGCCGGGCAGCCCTACCCCATGAACGCCAGCCCCAGCGGCTTAGCTGAAGGAAAACTGGCCCGGATTGCGAATAGGGTCCACACCCACATGAATCGTGTCCTTGGGCACAAAACGCCCCTCTAGCAGCAGCTTGGAGAGCGGGTTTTCCAGACGTTGCTGGATCGCCCGCTTGAGCGGACGGGCGCCGTACACCGGGTCAAAGCCCACCTTGGCCAATTCGGCCACGGCCGCATCCGACACCTCCAGCACATAGTCCATGCGCGCCAGCCGGTCCATCAGCGTTTGCAACTGAATTTTGGCGATATTGGCGATGTGCGAGGCATCCAGCGCATGGAAGACCACCGTCTCGTCAATACGGTTGACAAACTCGGGCCGGAAATGGTTTTTCAGCTCGCCAGTCACCGCCTCTTTGATGTCGTCGCGGTCCTGCCCGACCATGCTTTGGATCAGCTGCGAGCCGATATTGCTGGTCATGACGATCACCGTGTTCTTGAAGTCCACGGTGCGGCCCTGGCCGTCAGTCAGGCGGCCGTCGTCCAGCACTTGCAGCAGCACATTGAACACATCGGGGTGGGCTTTTTCCACCTCATCGAGCAGCAAAACGCTATAGGGCTTGCGGCGCACGGCCTCGGTCAGGTAGCCGCCTTCTTCATAGCCCACATAGCCGGGGGGCGCACCGATCAGGCGCGCTACCGAGTGCTTTTCCATGAACTCGCTCATATCGATGCGGATCAGGTGGTCTTCGCTGTCAAACAAAAAGCCCGCCAGCGCCTTGCATAACTCGGTTTTACCCACACCGGTGGGCCCCAGGAACAAAAAGGAGCCAGTCGGCCGGTTCGGGTCCGACAGGCCCGAGCGCGAGCGTCGGATAGCGTTGGCCACGGCGGCAATCGCCTCGTCCTGGCCGACGACGCGCTGGTGCAGGCGCTCTTCCATGAGCAGCAGCTTTTCGCGGTCGCCCTGCATCAGCTTGCTCACCGGAATGCCGGTGGCGCGCGCCACCACTTCGGCAATTTCTTCGGCGCCCACCTGGGTGCGCAGCAGTTGGGGCGCCGCGCCCTCGCCACCCTGGGCACGGCCCGCCTCGGTGTCTTGCGCGTCTTTGAGGCGCTTTTCCAGGGCCGGCAGCTTGCCGTATTGCAATTCGGCCACCTTGGCCAGATCGCCTTTGCGGGTCAGCGCGTCAATTTGCTGGCGCAGGCTGTCCATCTCGGCACGGATTTGGGCGCTGCCTTGGGCAGTGGCTTTTTCGGCCTTCCAAATCTCATCTAAGTCCGCAATTTCACGCTGCAAGTCTTTGATTTCTAAGTTAATTAACTCAAAGCGCTTGATCGAGGCCTCGTCTTTTTCCTTCTTGACAGCCTCGCGCTCAATTTGCAGCTGAATCAGCCGCCGGTCCAGTTTGTCCATGACCTCGGGCTTGGAATCGAGCTCGATTTTGATCTTGGCCGCCGCCTCGTCAATCAGGTCGATAGCCTTGTCCGGAAGGAAGCGGTCGGTGATGTAGCGGTGACTCAGCTCGGCCGCCGCGACGATGGCCGGGTCGGTGATATTGACGCCGTGGTGCACCTGGTAGCGCTCTTTGAGGCCCCGCAAAATAGCCACGGTGGCTTCCACGGTGGGCTCACCGACCAGGATTTTCTGGAAGCGGCGCTCCAGCGCGGCGTCTTTTTCGATGTACTTGCGGTATTCATCCAGCGTCGTGGCGCCCATGCAATGGAGCTCGCCGCGGGCCAGCGCGGGCTTGAGCATATTGCCCGCATCCATGGCGCCCTCGGCCTTGCCAGCGCCCACCATGGTGTGCAATTCATCAATAAAAACAATGGTTTGGCCCTCATCCTTCGCCAAGTCTTTGAGCACGTTTTTCAAGCGTTCTTCGAACTCGCCCCGGAACTTGGCACCGGCCAGCAACGAGGCCATGTCCAGCGACAGCACGCGCTTGCCTTTGAGCGAATCAGGCACCTCCCCGGCCACGATGCGCTGGGCCAAGCCCTCCACGATGGCGGTTTTCCCGACGCCAGGCTCGCCAATGAGCACCGGGTTGTTTTTGGTGCGCCGCTGCAGCACCTGGATGGCGCGGCGGATTTCGTCGTCCCGGCCGATCACCGGGTCGAGCTTGCCGGCCCGGGCGCGCTCGGTCAGGTCCACGCAGTATTTTTTGAGCGATTCGCGCTGATCCTCGGCGTCCGCGCTATCCACGCCCTGCCCGCCGCGCACGGCCGCAATGGCCGTGTCCAGGCTTTTGCGGTTCAGGCCCAGCGCCTGCACCGCCTTGGCAAAGTCGGATTTGGCCTCGCTCAGCGCCACCAAAAACAGCTCGCTGGCGACAAACTGGTCGCCGCGCTTGATGGCCTCTTTCTCGGCTGCCTGCAGCAGGCTGACCATGTCGCGTCCGACCTGCACTTGTTCCTGGCCCTGCACCTGGGGCAGTTTTTTCATGGCCGCGTCCGCCTGCGCCAGCAGCACCGGCACGTTGACGCCAGCGCGCTGCAGCAAGGCTTTGGGCCCGTCCTCCTGGCGCAGCATGGCCGCCAGCACGTGGCAGGGCTCGATATAGGCATGGTCCTGGCCCAGGGCGGCGCTTTGGGCTTCGCCCAGCGCTTCCTGGAATTTGGTGGTCAGTTTGTCAATTCGCATGGTGCCGTCCTTCGGTTAGACCGCAGCTTGGGGCCTTTAGCCGATTTTCAAGCTAAAGCGCGGCGCCGGGCTTGTCTAAAATCAAGGCAATGAACATCCACCAGCTCAACGTCCAGTATGACGAACGTCAAGACCGCTTGCTGGTGCGGGTCAAAACCGTCCAGGAGCAAGAGTTGCGCCTGTGGCTCACCCGGCGCATCGGCGTCAAGCTGGTAGAGCCGCTGGTGACCACGGTGGCGCGCATCGAGTCGCTGGACCCCTCGGTGACTTTGGCCGACGAGGAGTCGCGCAAAATATTGGTGCAGCTCAAGCAGGAAGATTTCCTCAAAAAGGCCGACCTGCAAACTCCTTTTTCAGAGGAAACCACCGAGCTGCTGCTGGGCGAGCATGCCCTGCTGGTGACCGAAGTGACCATCCATGTCCATGCCGACGGCCTGACCCAGCTGGTGATGAAAGACGCGGGCGATGAAGGCCAGCCCGAGCGCACGGTCACGCTCAATCTGCAATCTTTCATGGTGCATGGCTTGCTGCATTTGCTTCAGCAGGCGGTGCACCGCTCGCAATGGCTGGAGCCGCTCGCTGCCGCTAACCGCGACGACGGCGATGACGAGCGCCCGCTGCGGCGCACCAAAAAACCGGTTTACACCCACTGATCGACCAGCACCCAGCCCACGGGGGGCTCAGGCGTTGGGCTTGTCGATGCCCCAGCGCGCAAGGGCGTCGTCGTCGGACACGCGCGCGTCCACCCACTGGCTACCCTGGGGGGTTTGCTCTTTTTTCCAAAACGGCGCCTGGGTCTTGAGGTAGTCCATCACAAACTCACAGGCCTGGAAACTCTCGGCCCGGTGCGCGCTGGCGGCCGCCACAAGCACCACGGGCTCGGTCGGGTGCATGACGCCAATCCGGTGCACCACGCGGACCCCCACAATATCAAAGCGCCGGTGGGCCTCGTCAATCATGGCCTCAATGGCTTTTTCGGTCATGCCGGGGTAATGCTCCAGCTCCAAGGTCTGCACACTGCCGGCCTGGCCCGGTGCGTTACGGTCCCGCACCGTGCCCAGAAAAGTGCAAATCGCGCCAATGCGCGGGTCACAGGCTTGCAAAGCAGCCACCTCCTGGGCGACGTCAAACACAGCATGCTGAACCCGTACCCGGGGGCTCGCATCGGTGATCGGGGGCACCACCATGCTCAGCCCCCCGTGACCGGCGGGAAAAAAGCGACTTCGCAGCCCGCGTGCAGCATGGCGCTTTCTTCGGCCAGTTGCTGGTCCAAGGCCATGCGCAGCACGCGGTCGCGGGCCAGCGCCTGCGCCCCCGGTCCGCCACGCGCAATCAGCGCATCGCGCAACTGGCCCAAGGTGCTGGCCTGCGTGTCAACACTTTCGACGCTCTGGCCTATGGCCTCGCGGATGCTGGCAAAGTATTTGATGTGCACCTGCATGGCTGGTCTTTTCTGGGTATGGGGCTGCTTAAGCCAGCAAGTCGCCAAAGGAAACGAAGCGCACGGTGTCGCCAGGCGCAATCGTTTGGCCCGGCGGGTTGTCCACAAAACCTTCGCCCCAAACCGCCGAGGTGAGCACGCCCGAGCTTTGGTTAGGAAACAGGTCCAGCCCACCGGCGGCGTTGCGGCGCACGCGCAAAAACTCGCGGCGCTTATCGGCCCGGGGCCAGGCAAAGTCGGCACGCAGGTTTTGGCCAGGCATGGCCACATCGACCGCGCCTTGCATGCGCAAAAGAAATGGCCGCACCAACACCAAAAAAGTAATAAAGCTGGACACCGGGTTGCCCGGCAGACCGATAAAGTGCGCCGTGCCAATGCGTCCATGGGCAAAAGGCTTGCCCGGCTTGATAGCGATCTGCCATAAATCGAGCTGACCGAGCTGCTGCACGGCAGGCTTGATGTGGTCCTCTTCGCCTACGGAAACGCCGCCGCTGGTCAGCACCAGGTCGTGGCTTTGTGCAGCGGCTTGCAGGGCCGCCAAGGTGGCCTCCAGCCGGTCGGGCACGATGCCCAAGTCCGTCACCACACAGCCCATGCGGCGCAGCAAGGCGGCCAAGAAAAACCGATTGGAGTTGTAAATGGCGCCAGCAGGCATATCTGCAGGCGCTACCGTGCCAGGCATCACCAGTTCGTCACCGGTGGAAAACAAGGCGACGCGCGGCGGGCAGGCCACTTGCAACTGCGCCAAGCCCACGCTGGCGGCCAGGCCCAAGGCGGCTGGGCCCAGGCGTTGCCCACGCGCCAGGACGGTGGCATTGCGCATGACGTCTTCGCCACGGCGGCGAATCCATTGGCCGGGGGTGGGGGCTGTTTGAACCGCAATAGCCTCCCCACCGTCGCCGCTGGCGGGGGTCAGCACACAGTCTTCTTGCATCACCACCGCGTCGGCACCCGGTGGAATCGGCGCGCCGGTGAAGATGCGGGCAGCCGTGCCCTCCTGCAGTGGCGCACCCGCCATCCCGGCGGCGATGCGTTGAGACACAGGCAGTGTGCGACCGCTTTGCACATCGGCGCAGCGCAAGGCGTAGCCGTCCATAGAGCTATTGTCCTGAGGCGGCACCTCCAGGTGCGAGACCACGTCCTGGGCCAGCACGCGCCCATCAGCCTCCAAGGTGGCCCGCAGCTCCTGGCGCTGGGCGGTAGCGGGCACGGTGGCCAGCAGCTGGGCCAGCGCCGCGTCCAGGGCAAGCAAGGGGGGACGGACGTTGCTGGCCATGGCGGGCAATAGTCTTAGGCGCAGGCGGCCACGATATAGGCCTTGAGCGCCGCGACATCGGCATCCATCACCACCACGCGCTTGGGCAGCTCTTCGATGCCGACAAACTTGGCCGGCCGCTCGGGCTCGCGGCCCAGGGCCTCGACGATGGTCGAGGCAAATTTGATGGGCAAGGCCGTCTCCAACACCACCATAGGCACGCCGGCTTGGCGGTAGCCCTGTGCCACCTTCAGGCCGTCAGCCGTGTGGGTATCGACCATCACGCCGTAGCGCGCCCAGGTGTCGGCAATCGTGACAAGCCGATCGGCATGGGTGCTTTTGCCGCTGGCAAAGCCGTAGTCGCTTGCGGCTTTGGCAAATGCGGGGTCGGCGTGCAGGTCAAAAAAGCCGTCTTGGGCGATAGCCTTTCCGAAGAGGCCAGCCACGCGGGCACCGTCGCGCCCCAGCAAGTCGAACACAAAGCGTTCAAAGTTGCTGGCTTTGGAAATATCCATTGAGGGGCTGGAGGTTTCGTGCGTGTCGGCGCTGGTGCGCACGCGGTACCGGCCCGTGCGGAAAAACTCGTCGAGCACATCGTTCTCGTTGGTGGCCACCACCAATTGGGCGATGGGCAGGCCCATCATCCGGGCCACATGGCCGGCGCAGACGTTGCCAAAATTGCCGCTGGGCACGCAAAACGACACCTGCTGGTCGTCGGCGGTGGTCGCCTGGAAATAGCCCGCAAAGTAGTACACCACCTGCGCCACCAGGCGCGCCCAGTTAATAGAGTTGACGGTGCCGATTTTGTAGTGCTGCTTAAAAGGCAAATCGCTGGATACGGCTTTGACCAGGTCCTGGCAGTCGTCAAACACGCCGCGAATGGCGATGTTATGGATGTTGTCGTCCAGCAAGCTGAACATTTGCGCCTGCTGGAAGGGGCTCATCCGGCCTTCCGGGCTGGTCATGAAGACGCGCACGCCTTTTTTGCCGCGCATGGCGTACTCGGCGGCGCTGCCGGTGTCGCCGCTGGTGGCGCCAAAGATATTGAGTTGCTCGCCACGGCGGGCCAGTTCGTACTCAAACAAATTGCCAAGCAACTGCATGGCCATGTCTTTGAAGGCCAGCGTCGGGCCGTTGGAGAGCGCCTGTAGGTACAAACCGTCCTCCAGGCGCTTGAGTGGCACGATGGCTTCGGTGCCAAAAACTTCGGCGGTGTAGGTCTTGCGGCAAATAGCCTGCAGGTCGGCCGCTGGAATGTCGTCCACATACAGCGACAAAATCTCAAAGGCCAAATCGGCATAGGGCAGTGTGCGCCAGCGGCTCAAGCTGGCCGCGTCCACCTTGGGGTAGTGCGTGGGCAGGTACAGGCCGCCATCGGGCGCCAGGCCTTCGAGCAAGATTTCACAAAAGCGCTTGGGCGCGCCCTGCCCCTGGGTGCGGGTGGAGATGTATTGCATCAGGCCAGTTCTTCTTTGCGGATTCGGACAATATCTTGCAGCACCGTGGGTAGGGCCTGCATGCGCGCCAGGGCGGCGTCCATGTGGGACTCCTGGCAATCATGGGTCAGGATGATCAAGTCAGTCTGGCTGGCGCTATCGGCGTCAATCTCGTCCGCTTCGCGCTGCAGCACGGCGTCAATGCTGATGCCGCCCTCGGCCAAAATGCCAGTCACCTTGGCCAAAACGCCGGCCTGGTCGGCCACGCGCAGTCGCAGGTAGTAGCTGGTGACCACCGCGCTCATGGGCAGAATAGGCAAATCGCTCATGGCATTGGGCTGGAAGGCCAGATGCGGCACGCGCTGGGCGGCATCGGCGGTATGCAGACGGGTGATATCGACCAAATCGGCAATCACCGCGCTGGCGGTAGGCTCGGAGCCCGCACCTTTGCCGTAGTACAGCGTGGTGCCCACCGCATCACCCTGCACCACCACGGCGTTCATCGCGCCTTCCACATTGGCGATCAGTCGCTTGGACGGAATCAGGCTGGGATGCACGCGCAGCTCGATGCCATCCGCGCGGCGTTTGGCGATACCCAACAACTTGATGCGGTAGCCCAGTTGCTCGGCGTAACGGATATCTTGCGCCGCCAGTTTGGTAATGCCCTCGACGTAGGCCTTGTCAAACTGCACCGGCACGCCAAAAGCGATCGCCGACATGATGGTCGCTTTGTGGGCCGCGTCCACGCCTTCGATGTCAAACGTCGGGTCGGCTTCGGCATAGCCCAGACGCTGGGCTTCTTTGAGCACCACTGCGAAGTCCAGGCCCTTGGAGCGCATTTCCGAAAGAATGAAGTTGGTGGTGCCGTTGATGATGCCGGCAATCCACTCGATACGGTTGGCCGTCAGCCCCTCGCGCAAGGCCTTGATGATGGGAATGCCACCGGCCACCGCCGCCTCAAAAGCCACCATCACGCCCTTGGCCGAGGCGGCCGCGAAAATCTCGGTCCCGTGGACTGCCAGCAGGGCTTTGTTGGCCGTGACCACATGTTTGCCTGCGGCAATAGCTTCAAGCACCAAGGTCTTGGCGATGCCGTAGCCGCCAATGAGTTCGATAACGATATCGATATCCGGGTTGGCCAGCACCGCGCGGGCGTCGTTGACCACCTGGACATCGGGCCCCACCGCGGCGCGGGCGCGCTCGGTGTCCAGATCCGCCACCATCGTGATTTCAATCCCCCGGCCGGCGCGGCGCTGAATCTCCTGCTGATTGCGCTTGAGCACGTTAAAGGTGCCGCTTCCGACGACGCCAATGCCCAAAAGGCCTACTTGAATGGGTTTCATAGTGCTGGTCAAACTAAAGTGAAAAAAATCAAAAAATGAAGGTGTTCAGGCCGCCTGGGCTAGCGCGTGCTGCTGGCGGTAATGGTCTAAAAACCGCGCCAGGCGGCCGATGGCCTCGCGCAAGTCGTCCTCATGCGGCAGGAAAACGATGCGGAAATGGTCCGGCGCCTCCCAGTTAAAGCCGCTGCCCTGCACCAGCATGACGCGCGTCTCTTGCAAGACGTCCAGGAAAAACTGCTGGTCGTCATGGATGGGGTACACCTTGGGGTCCAGGCGCGGAAACATGTACAGCGCCGCGCTGGGCTTGATGCAGCTCACGCCCGGAATCGCAGTAATCAGCTCGTAGGCTAGGTCGCGCTGGCGGCGCAGACGCCCGCCTTCGCAGACCAAATCGTCAATGCTTTGGTAGCCGCCCAGGGCAGTTTGGATGGCGTATTGCCCCGGCACATTGGCGCACAAGCGCATATTGGAGAGCATATTGAGGCCCTCGATATAGTCCTTGGCGCTGCGTTTATCGCCCGAAAGCACCAACCAGCCGGCGCGGTAGCCGCACGAGCGGTAGCTTTTGGAGAGCGAATTGAAGGTCAGCGTCAGCACATCCTGGCTGAGCGAGGCGATGGCGGTGTGGCGCACATCGTCGTAGAGCACTTTGTCATACACCTCATCGGCAAAAATGACCAACCCATGCTCGCGGGCGACGGACACGATGTCGTGAAGCAAGGCGTCGGAATACAGCGCGCCTGTGGGGTTGTTGGGGTTGATGACCACAATGCCTTTGGTACGTGGCGTGATCTTGGCGCGGATATCGGCCAAATTGGGCATCCAGCCGTTGGACTCGTCGCAGCGGTAATGCACCGGTGTGCCACCCGACAGGCTGACCGCCGCCGTCCACAGCGGGTAATCGGGCGCAGGCAGCAGCATTTCGTCGCCATCATCGAGCAGGCCGTTGGTGGCCATGACAATCAGCTCGCTGGCGCCATTGCCCAGGTAAATGTCGTCCAGCGTCACGCCTTTGATGCCCTGCTTTTGCGTCTCGTGCATCACCGCTTTGCGCGCGGCAAAAATGCCTTTGCTGTCGGAATAACCGGCCGAATTGGGCAGGTTACGGATCATGTCTTGCTGAATTTCTTCCGGCGCGTCAAAGCCAAAGACAGCCAAATTGCCAATATTGAGCTTGATGATTTTTTGCCCCTCCTCCTCCATCTGGCGCGCGCGGTCCATGATGGGGCCCCGGATGTCGTAACACACGTTCGCCAATTTGGCTGATTTGAGAATGGGTTTCACGGTCACTCCGGTAGGGGCTCAAGACGGGGAAACCTATAATTTGACCACAGTTCAGCACTTTTCTAGTGCGCCATGCTGCATCGCACCACAAAATATCCACCATGAAACTCCAGCCAGACCAAGCCTACGGGCCCAGCATTACCGGCTACGGTCCAGGCTGGGTGGCCATCAACGGGCAATCGGTGCCGCACAGCGTCTTGCTCAGCAGCATGGGGCACCAAGAGGCCTGGGCTTGCACTGACTTTGCATCCCTGGGGCCGGCACACTTTGCACACCTGGCCGATTGGGGCGCCGAATTGGTGCTTTTTGGCAGCGGCGATCGCCTGCGCTTTCCCCAGGCAGCCTGGCTTGCTGACCTGTACGCACGGCGCATTGGCGTTGAAACCATGGATACGCAGGCGGCTTGCCGCACCTACAACTTTTTGGCTGCAGAAGGCCGCAAAGTCATTGCCGCCTTGCTGGTCTAAGGACAAGACACGGCGGGCACGGCGCAGCTCCCGGGTAATTTCGGAGTAAAATCGGCAGTTGACGTCGAAGCGCAACAAATCCTTACCTAGAGCCTTCGACTTGCCTGACACATTCTGCACGCGAGATTCAATACCCTATGGCGATCGTTGTCAACAAACCCCTTCCTGAATTTGAAGCCAACGCCACCGGTGGAGTGCGCGTAACGAACAATTCTCACACCGGCAAAACGCTGGTTTTGTATTTTTACCCCAAAGACAATACCCCTGGCTGCACCACGGAAGCCATGCAGTTTCGCGACCACTACGCGGACTTTGTCAAAGCGGGCAGCCAGGTTTTCGGCGTGTCGCGGGACAACATGAAATCCCACGACGAGTTCAAAACCCGTCTGGAACTCCCCTTCGAGCTGATTGCCGACACCGAGGAAAAAATGTGCCATATGTTTGGCGTGGTGAAAAACAAAATCATGTACGGCAAAAAGGTCAAAGGCATTGAACGCAGCACCTTTTTGATCGGTCCTGACGGACTGGTCAAAGAAGAGTGGCGCGGCCTGAAGGTGCCGGGGCACGTGGAAGAGGTGCTCGCCGCGGTCAAGGCGCTCAAGGTCAAGGCCTGAAATCGCCTCACCGCGCCGGCTAAGCGGGCCTGTCACCGGCCTCGTGCATAATGAATCAATGCCAGCCCACCGACTGAATTTCCCCGAAAAGGCCACCTTGCTTCAAGGTGGCCTTTTTTGTGCGCGCCCGTTTGTGTTACCCCAGCCCTGAGACCTACGCCATGCCCTTGCCACCCGCGCCGACCAAGCCCGCTGACAAACTCGCCCCTCTCGCGTTCACCGCCTCGACAAGAAAAGAAAAGCCCGCAAGCCCCAAGAAAGTCGCCCAGACCGCCCCGCTAAAAACCCCACCCGGCGCACGGGTGGCCAGGCTAGAGCAGCCGCAAACAGCGCCTGCGCTGAGCATGCGCGATCCAGTTGCCCCAATCGCCAGCGAAGTGCAAGCGCCTGCCGCGCAGGCCCCCGCCAAAGCGTCCAAGCTCGCCTCGCCGGTATCGGCTCTCAAGAAAGCGCGCAAAGGCACGGGCCCCACCAAGCTGTTTGTGCTGGACACCAATGTGTTGATGCACGACCCCATGTGTCTGTTCCGCTTTGAGGAACACGACATCTTTTTGCCGATGATCGTGCTCGAAGAGCTCGACGGGCACAAAAAAGGCATGACCGAAGTGGCCCGCAACGCCCGCCAAACCAGCCGCACGCTCGATGCTTTGGCCGGCGCGCCGGGCGCCGATATCGCCAGCGGCTTTGAACTGAGCAGTACCGGCCAGCGTGAGGCCAAGGGCAAACTGCTTTTTCAAACCTTGCCTTTGGACTACAGCCTGCCTGCCAGCTTGCCCCAGGGCAAGGCGGACAACCAAATTTTGGGCGTAGTGGCGGCACTTCGCACCAAGTTTGCCCCCCGGGAAGTGGTGCTGGTGTCCAAGGACATCAATATGCGTGTGAAGGCGCGCGCCTTGGGCCTGGCGACCGACGACTACCAAAACGACAAGACCCTAGAAGACGGCGACTTGCTCTATAGCGGCGCGCTGGCCCTGGCCCAAGATTTTTGGGCTACGCACGGGCAAAAAATCGAGAGTTGGCAACAAGGCCAACACACTTTTTACAAAATCAACGGCCCCAGCGTGCCGCAGATGCTGATCAACCAGTTTGTGTATTTCGAGGCGCCAGGCGAGCCCAGCCTCTATGCACGCGTCACCGAAATCAGAGGTGGCACGGCGGTTCTAAAGACTTTGCGCGATTTCAACCATGTTAAAAATGCCGTCTGGGGCGTGACCACGCGCAACCGCGAACAAAACTTTGCCATGAATCTGCTGACCGACCCTGAGGTCGATTTCGTCACGCTCACAGGCACCGCAGGCACGGGCAAAACGCTGATGGCGCTGGCCGCCGGCCTCACCCAAGTGCTCGATGACCGGCGCTATACCGAAATCATCGTGACCCGCGCCACCGTCAGCGTGGGCGAGGACATCGGCTTTTTGCCCGGCACCGAAGAAGAAAAAATGGGGCCTTGGATGGGCGCGCTGGACGACAACCTGGAAGTTCTGGGCAAAACCGACTCCACCGCCGGTGAATGGGGCCGGGCCGCGACCTCGGAGCTCATCCGCAGCCGCATCAAGATCAAAAGCATGAATTTCATGCGCGGACGCACTTTTTTGAACAAGTACGTCATCATCGACGAGGCGCAAAACCTCACGCCCAAGCAGATGAAAACACTGATCACCCGCGCCGGCCCTGGTACCAAAATCGTATGCATGGGCAACCTAGCCCAGATCGACACGCCCTACCTGACCGAAGGATCCTCGGGACTGACCTACGCGGTCGATCGCTTCAAGGGCTGGCCGCACGGTGGGCACATCACGCTGGCACGTGGCGAACGCTCGCGCCTGGCCGACTTTGCCAGCGACGTTTTGTAAAGCGCGCCCCTAGAAATCGCCCCCGCCTCCGTGGGCGAGGTTTTCAAACTTGGTGATATTGCGCAGAAATGCCAGCTTGACAGTGCCTGTCGGGCCGTTGCGTTGCTTGGCAATGATGATCTCGGCCACGCCAGGCTCTTTGCAGGCCTCTTTGGTGTAGTACTCGTCGCGGTAAATAAACATGATGATGTCCGCGTCCTGCTCGATGGCGCCAGACTCGCGCAAATCGCTCATCATGGGGCGCTTGTCTGGGCGCTGCTCGACGCTGCGGTTGAGCTGGGATAGCGCTACGACGGGGCACTTGAGTTCGCGGGCCAGCATTTTGAGGCCCCGGGAAATCTCGCCCAGCTCAGTAGCGCGGTTTTCGCCATCGCTGCTGCCGTTCATCAGCTGCAAATAGTCGACCACGATCAGGCCCAACTGCCCACAATTGCGCGCCAGCCGACGTGCCGAGGAGCGCAAATCGCCTGAACTCAGGCCCGCGCTCTCGTCAATGTGCAAGGAAATAGTGCGCAGCTTTTCAATGGTTTCGGCCAAGCGCGGCCATTCTTCGTCCGTTAGCTTGCCGGTGCGCAAATGGCTTTGGTCAATACGCCCAATCGAGCCCACGATACGCACAGCCAGTTGGGAAGCGCCCATTTCCATAGAAAACACCGCCACTGGCAGGCCTTCGTTGAGCGCGACGTGTTCGGCAATATTGATAGCCAGCGCGGTTTTGCCCATCGAGGGGCGCGCCGCCAGGACGATCAAGTCACCGGCCTGAAAGCCCGCCGTCATGCGGTCCAGGTCATAAAAACCAGTGGGCACGCCCGTCACGTCATTCGGGTTATCGGCCATCTCCTGGACCCGGTCCATGAGGCTGATGACCAAGGTGTCCATGGCCTGGAAGCCCTGGCTATTGCGCTTGCCCTGCTCGCCAATATTGAAAATCTTTTGCTCTGCCTCGTCTACGATGTCCGAGACCGCGCGGCCCTTGGTGTTAAACGCATTGGTGGCGATTTCATCGCTGGCCGTTACCAGTTTGCGCAGGATGGATCGTTCGCGCACGATCTCGGCGTAGCGGCGGATATTGCTGGCGCTGGGCACATACTGCGCCAGCGAGTTGAGGTAGACCAAGCCGCCCACCTCGTCGCCGTGCCCCTGGCTTTGCAGGTGCTCAAACACCGTAATGACGTCAGCTGGCCGGCTGGTGTTGATCAAATTGCCGATCGCAGCGAACACCAGGCGATGCTCGTAGCGGTAAAAATCGCCCTCCTGCAGAACGTCGTTGACGCGGTCCCAGGCATTGTTGTCCAGCAACAAACCACCTAATACGCTGGACTCGCCCTCAATTGAATGCGGTGGAATGCGCAGCTGGGCGACCTGCCTGTCGGGCACGCCGTCGTCCGGCACAAAATCGTCTTCAGACATGCAAAATTCCTGTTCTTACGGGGCGCAGCGGGTGGCGCACGGGTATCCAACGCTCAGTGAGTCCGGTAGGCGACAAAAAAGGCCGCCAGAGCGTACTCTTGCGGCCTTTTTATAAGGGTTCTACGGGCCGCGAGCCCGTAGCTTACCTTGATCGCGGGGAGTGGCCTAAATCAGGTCGACTCACCGTAGACCGACACCGTGATGTCCACCACGACGTCCGTATGCAAAGCCACGCTGACGTTGGTGTCGCCAACCACCTTGATGGGGCCATTGGGCATACGGATGTTGGACTTGACCACCTGGTAGCCGGTCTTGACCAGCTCTTCAGCGATGTCCGCATTGGTCACCGAGCCAAACAGACGGCCATCTACGCCGGCTTTTTGGGTCAGCTTGATGGTACTTCCAGCCAGCTTCTCGCCCAGCTTTTGGCTCGCTTCGAGCTTGGCTGCAGCGGCTTTTTCGAGCTCGGCGCGGCGTGCTTCGAATTCGGCCTTGGCCGACTCGGTGGCACGGCGGGCGCGGCCCGAGGGAATCAGAAAGTTACGTGCGTAACCGTCTTTGACTTTAACGATTTCACCCAGATTACCCAGGTTCACGACCTTGTCGAGCAGAATGATTTGCATGGTCGGGCTCCTTAGATCTTGTGTTGGTCGCTGTAGGGCAGCAGCGCCAAAAAGCGTGCGCGCTTGATAGCGGTGTTGAGCTGGCGCTGGAAAATCGCACGGGTGCCGGTCAGGCGTGCGGGAATGATCTTGCCGTTTTCGGCAATGAAATCACGCAGCGTGTCGATGTCTTTGTAGTCAATCTCTTCAACACCGGTCACGGTGAAACGGCAAAAACGCTTGCGCTTGAACAATAGCGACTGGGTATTGCGCTTGGGGCGCTTGTCTTTATTGAACTTCTTGAACGTGGCCATAAAGCCTCCTATAACAAATCTTGCGAAAAATCCTGAATCTGCAGAACCACTGATTTACCGAGCCTGGAGTTGGTGAGATAGCCTTGAAATTTCCAACTGCTACCTACCGCTTGCGCCGCCAGCCTTTCAGCCAGTGCGGCAAATGCCACCGCTTTCAACACCATCTTGACTTGCCTACTGCCTTGCAGATCCTGGAGCTGCGACTCATGTTCGAGCACCAGGTTGATTGCTGGAACCCCAGCGGGCGTGTAACGCAGCGATTGCACCTCTGCGATACGGGCTGTCAAAACAAGGGAATTAGCGGACACTCCTGCTTCAAAAATCAGTGCTTACTAATCGGCATCAAGCCTGGTATTCAGCTTGCTGGGTTTTGCGGGCGTCTTCACGCTCGACAGTTTTCATCATTGAAGAAGGGCCGGTTTCGGCTTTTTTCTTCGAAACGGTGAGGTGGCGCAAAACCGCATCATTGAATTTGAAGGCGTGCTCCAGTTCGGCCATCACGGCCTGGTCGGCTTCGATATTGACGCACAGGTAATGGGCTTTAGCGAGTTTGTTAATCAGGTACACCATCTGGCGACGGCCCCAATCCTCAACGCGGTGCACTTTGCCACCGCCAGCGGTGATCATGCCCTTGTAACGCTCCAGCATGGCTGGAACTTGTTCGCTCTGATCCGGATGGATCATGAGAATGATTTCATAGTGACGCATGAATACTCCTTGTGGATTGGCCCCTTGGGGGCCGGAAAAAGCCACCCCCGGCGTCTAAACGGGGTGCAGCAAGGCGAAAAGCTTGCCATTATAGCCCGCCATCAGGCCTGGCCCGCCGAGCCACGAGCGGGCTTAGGCAGGCCGGTCCTCAGTGTCCGTGGGCTCGGGCCAGGCCAGGCTGGCCAAAAAGGTCGCCAGCACGCCCGCCGGGACGCCAAAAACACCCGCCGACACCGGCGCAATGCCCCACCACAAGCCGCCCGAACTCAAGCCCAGAACGCCTTTGAGCGGCGGTAAATTGCTTGCCATGTAAAACAGCGTGACACCCAAGCCCGCCAACATGCCAAAAACCGCCCCGATGCGGCTGGTTCTGCGCCAAAAAATCCCCAGCACCATGGCCGGCACCAGGCCCGCCCCGGCCAAGGAAAAAGAGGCCGCCACCAAATACAAAATAGCCGCCGGGCGCTGCGCCGCCGCATACGCAGCCAGCAAGGCAACAACCAAGAGCGCAAATTTGGACCACATCACGGTGCGCATGGCGGTGGCCGGGTCGGTGTCGCCCTCAAAGGCCAGGTCATGGGCCAAGGCATTTCCGATGGTTAGCAGCAAGCCGTCTGCGGTGGACAAGGCCGCGGCCAAGCCGCCGGCGGCCACCAGGACCGAAAAAATATAAGGCAAACCACCGATTTCCGGACTAGCCAACATCACCACGTCGGCGCCAATGTGCAGTTCGGCGAACTGCAGCAATCCATCGCCATTGACGTCGGCAAAAGACAGCAAGCTCGGATCCCGCGACCACTGCCCCATCCAATTGGGTAGCGCGCTGATGTGCTGGCCGACCAAATTGGCCATGACCTCATATTTCACAAACACCGCCAGGGCCGGCGCGCACAAATACAAAAGCGCGATAAAACCCAGCGACCAGGCCACCGATTGGCGCGCCTGCTGCACCGACGGCGTGGTAAAAAAGCGACTTAAGAGGTGCGGCAGGCCCGCAGTGCCCACCATCAGACAAAACATCAGTGCCAGAAAATTAGCCCGCGAACTTTGGAAGGCCGCCTGCTCCTGGGCGCTGCCCTGCGGATCGCCCGCAAAGGCCTGGGTGTGGCGGTGCAAATTGCCCAAGGGCTGGGCTTGCTCCAGCGTTTCTTCGCGCTGACGTGTCCACATTGCGCGCGCCGCCTCGGTTTCACGTGGCAAAGCGGCAATTTCCCGGCGCAGCGCCATGGCTTTGGCCTGGTCGACCGGGGTGTCGCCCAGGTCTTGGAGTTGGTGGCGCAGTGTCGTTTTTTCCAGGCGCAGCGCGGCCTCGACGTCGCCCAACTTGGCATCGATCTGGCGGACCCGCTCTTGGTAGATGGCTATCACTTCCTGTTCAGCCGGCGCGTGAAGTATTTGCTCCTCCAATTGCGTAATTTTTTGCAATTGCTGGCCGTAGGCAAAGGGCGCAATCGGGTTGCCAGTTTGCTGGTAGGACAGCCAGGACACGGGCAACAAAAAGGCCAGAATGAGCAATACGTACTGCGCCACCTGCGTCCAAGTCACCGCCCGCATGCCCCCCAAAAAGGAACACACGAGCACGCCGCCCAAGCCCAGCAAAATGCCGATCTCAAAATGCAAGCCGGTCAAGCGCGAGGTGATCAGGCCAACGCCGTAAATCTGGGCCACCACATAGGTGAAAGAGCATAAAACCGCCGCCCCAGCCGCAATGCGCCGTGGCCAGACACCGCCATAGCGCAGCGCAAAATAATCCGGTAGCGTGTAGATATCGAAGGCGCGCAAATACGGCGCCACCCACAAGGCCAAAAGGCAAAACCCACCGGTCCAGCCCAGCACATAGGCCAGGCCGCCGGGCTGATTGCCCATGCCGCTAAATCCCTGCAAATACAGGCCACCCGACAGGCTGATAAACGAGGCGGCGCTCATCCAATCCGCCGCCGTGGCCATGCCGTTGTACACCGCTGGCACGCGCCTGCCGGCAACGTAGTACTCATCGACGCGCGAGGTGCGGCCGTACACGCCGATGCCGGTGTACATCATCAGCGTCAGGGCCAAAAAGACGCCGGCAATCCAGGGCCTGGGCATGCCTGCATATTGCGCGGCCGCCAGGCCCAGCACGCCCAGCAGGCCCAAGCCGAGGGCGCGGAAAAATCGGCGATGCAGGCGCGCGGTGTACGCCGGCAGCCAGGGCGGCTCGGCGCCGCCGTCGACCCGGTTTTTGCGCCAGGCAAAGACCACCACAATGCCAATGAAAACCAAGACCGTGCCTTGGGCGGCGAACCAAAACCCTACGGGCCACCCCCCCACCACCGCGCCCAGGTCACGGGCAAAAAAGACCACGCCAAAGGACGCGGCAAACCACAAAGTCAGCAAGACGGCATGCAGCCGCCAGGACCCCGTAGCTTGCGTTGGTGTCATTTTTTAGCGAGCTGTTGCCAGGTGGCGATGATGGAGTCAGGGTTAAGCGACAGCGAAGAAATGCCCTCCTCCTCCAACCAGCGCGCAAAGTCCGGATGGTCACTGGGCCCCTGGCCGCAAATACCGACGTACTTGCCCTGCGCTTTGCAGGCAGAAATGGCCATGCGAATCATGGCCTTGACGGCGGGGTCACGCTCGTCAAAGTCGGCCGCCAGCAATTCCATGCCCGAATCGCGGTCCAGGCCCAGCGTGAGCTGGGTCAGGTCGTTCGAGCCAATCGAAAAGCCATCGAAATACTGCAAAAACTCGGTCGCCAAAATCGCATTGCTGGGAATTTCGCACATCATGACCAGTTGCAAGCCGTCTTTGCCGCGCGCCAGGCCTTGGCGGGCCAGCAGCTCGGTCACTTTGCGCGCCTGCTCCAAGGTGCGTACAAAAGGCACCATGATTTGGACGTTGGTCAGGCCCATCTCATTGCGCACCCGCAAGAGCGCCTCGCACTCCATTGCAAAGGCCTCGCCAAAGTCGGCACTGAGATAGCGCGCCGCGCCCCGAAAGCCGAGCATCGGGTTTTCTTCCTCGGGCTCGTAGCGGCTGCCGCCAATGAGCTTGCGGTACTCGTTGGACTTGAAGTCCGATAGGCGCACGATGACCGGCTTGGGCCAAAAGGCTGCGGCAATGGTGGCCACGCCGTCGGCTACCCGGTCGACATAAAAAGCGCGCGGCGAGGCATGGCCCCGCGCCACAGACTCCACGGCTTTTTTCAGATCTGCATCCACATTGGGGTAATCCAAAATCGCTTTGGGGTGCACGCCAATGTTGTTATTGATGATGAACTCCAGGCGCGCCAGCCCCACGCCGTGGTTAGGCAGCTGGCAAAAATCGAAAGCGAGCTGCGGATTGCCCACATTCATCATGATCTTGATCGGGATGTCGGGCATTTCGCCGCGCTGGGTTTCGGAGACCTCGGTCTCGAGCAGGCCGTCATAAATAAAGCCGGTGTCGCCCTGCGCGCAGCTGACGGTCACCAGCGTGCCCTCGGTCAGCCGCTCGGTAGCGTCGCCGCAGCCGACCACCGCTGGAATACCCAGTTCGCGGGCAATGATGGCCGCGTGGCAGGTACGCCCGCCGCGGTTGGTCACGATGGCCGAGGCCCGCTTCATCACCGGCTCCCAGTTGGGATCGGTCATGTCAGTCACCAGCACATCGCCGGGCTGCACCGTGTCCATCTCGCTGATGTGGTGAACAATGCGCACCGGGCCAGTGCCAATTTTTTGGCCAATCGCACGCCCCTCGGCCAGCACGGTGCTGGTGCCTTTGAGCTTGTAGCGGTACTCCGTGGTATTTGCAGCCTGGCTTTTCACCGTCTCGGGCCGCGCTTGCAGGATATACAGCGCGCCATCGATGCCGTCTTTGCCCCACTCGATGTCCATCGGCCGGCCGTAATGCTCCTCGATGACCAGTGCATAGCGCGCCAGTTGCTCCACATCCGCGTCGCTGAGCGAATAGCGGTTGCGCAGCTCGGTGGGCACGTCGGTGGTCTTGACCAATTTGGCGCCTGCGGCTTGCTCGGCGGCGCTGGTGAACTCCATTTGCAGCAACTTGGAGCCCAGGCTGCGCCGGATGATGGCGCGCTTGCCCGCCCGCAAAATAGGCTTGTGCACATAAAACTCGTCCGGATTGACGGCGCCTTGCACCACCGTCTCGCCCAGGCCGTAGCTCGATGTGATAAACACCACGTCAGAAAAGCCCGACTCGGTATCGATGGTGAACATGACGCCGGCGGCGCCCAAGTCGGAGCGCACCATGCGCTGAATGCCCGCGCTAAGCGCCACGCCCGCATGCGCAAAACCCTTGTGCACCCGGTAGCTGATGGCCCGGTCGTTGTACAGCGAGGCAAAGACCTCGCGGATTTTGTGCAGCACATCGTCGATACCGACCACATTGAGAAAGGTTTCCTGCTGGCCGGCAAAAGAGGCGTCGGGCAGGTCTTCGGCGGTTGCCGAGGAGCGCACTGCAAACGAGGCTTGGACATTGCTGCCCTGCAAGCGGGCAAAAGCCTCGCCAATGGCCTGCTCCAAGGCGGCTGGGAAAGGTTGCACCTCCACCATGGCCCGGATTTGGGCGCCGGCGACGGCCAAAGCGCGCACATCTTCGGTATCTAAAGCGGTCAAAACTGCGGCGATACGGTCATCTAAACCCTGAAATTTGAGAAATTCGCGAAAGGCATGGGCGGTGGTGGCAAACCCGCCCGGAACCTTCACGCCGTCGGGCAGTTGGGAGATCATTTCTCCCAGACTGGCGTTTTTCCCGCCGACCACCTCCACGTCGGACATGCGCAAATGCTCAAAGGGAACGACCCAATCGGTCGCTTCAAATAGTGCTGACATACGAACTCCAAAGTTAAAAACTTGTCAGCCGGCGGCGCTAAGCGTCCTGCACGGGCGGCCTGGCGGCTCATCAGGGGGCAATTCTTTGGATTTGTGCTTGTAGGAAATGCGCGCTGACCGGGCCTTGAGGCGAAGCCCAATTGTAGGTCTGACGCTCTGCGCCAGCGGCGGCGCATAGGCTCACCAACCCTTGGCGCAAAATAGGCCCCGCCACAGCGCCGCAAACGGGCGGGCCGGGCATTTTTTGGACAACTCCAGCATGGCCCCACGCAGCGTATTTTTTGTCTCGGACGGCACTGGCATCACCGCCGAGACTTTTGGCAAGGCCATCTTGGCCCAATTTGAGGTGCGCACCCGCCTGGTGCGCGTGCCTTTTGTCGATACGGTGGACAAAGCCCACCAAACGGTGCGCCAAATCAACCATGCCGGTCAGATCGATGGGCAGCGGCCAATTGTGTTCACCACCTTGGTCAATATGGAGGTGCTGCAAGTCATCCGCGAGGGCTGCCAAGGCATGCTGCTCGATATGTTTGGCACCTTTGTGCACCCGCTGGAGCGCGAGTTCGATACCAAATCCAACCACCGCATCGGGCGCTTTAGCGACGCCAGCAAAAGCCGCGAGTACCACGACCGCATCGAGGCCATCAATTTTTCTTTGGCCCACGACGACGGCCAAAGCAACCGCGATTTAGAGCAGTCGGACGTGATTTTGGTGGGCGTGAGCCGCAGCGGCAAAACCCCCACCTCGCTGTACCTAGCCATGCAATACGGCATGAAAGCGTCCAATTACCCCTTGATTCCCGAAGATTTTGAACGCCGCCAACTGCCCGCCGCCTTGCTGGCGCACAAGCACAAACTTTTCGGATTGAGCATCCAGCCCGAGCGCCTGAGCGAGATTCGCAATGAGCGGCGTCCCAACTCCAAATACGCCTCGCTGGAAAACTGCCGCATGGAAGTCCACGAGGCCGAGAGCATGATGCGCCGCGCGGGTATCCGTTGGCTTTCGACGACGACCAAGTCGATCGAAGAAATCGCCACCACCATCTTGCAAGAGCTCCAGCCCGACCGGCTGGTCTACTAGCCCCGCCGCCGTTTACAGGCCAATGGCTGCCAGCCCGGCCCGCGCAATTTGCGCGTCCTCGCTAGACTTGACGCCGCTCACACCAATGGCGCCCAGGCATTGCCCGTCTTTCATGATGGGCAGGCCGCCTTCGAGCATGCCGTCCAAAGTGGGGGCACTCAGAAATGCCGGGCGGGTGCTGTTAATCATGTCCTCGTAGACCTTGCTTTCGCGCCGACCAATGGCCGAGGTGCGGGCTTTGGAGGGGGCGATAAAAGAGGAAACCGGCGCCGCGCCATCGAGGCGCGCAAACCAAAGCAAATGCCCGCCATCGTCGACAATGGCAATGCTCACGGCCCAGCCATGCTTGAGGGCTTCGGCCTCGGCGGCAGCGCCCATGGCCTTCAGATCGGAGAGTTCAAGGGTGGTTTTGGATTTCATAGGGGCCGCTCCTGGGGGTCAAAATCGCCAGCATAACCGCTGCGCGGCGGCCGATTGCCGGCCCCGCAGGCGCGACAACCCTGCCAAAAATCGGGCTAATAGGCCCCGCGCGGTCCGCACGAGGCCTTGTAAATGCCTAGAATTGCCGCAACTCACCGAGGTACACACAGGAGATTGATGATGAATGAGCACCTTTCCGTTTTAGACAGCGACTATTCCTACGGCATCAGCGCCGAGGAACGCAACAAAGTCTTGCGCAATACCTACTGGCTGCTGGCCTTGAGCCTGGTACCCACGGTTTTGGGCGCTTGGGCTGGAGTCGCCCTGGGCCTGGGGCATGTATTTAGCGGCGGCCTGGGCATGGTCTTGTTCCTGGTAGGCGCTTTCGGGTTTATTTACGCCATCGAACGCACCAAAAACTCGGCCACCGGCGTTCCGGTGTTGCTGGCATTCACGTTTTTCATGGGCGTGACCATGTCGCGCCTGATCGAGTCGGTGCTGGGTTTTAAAAACGGAACCGATCTGGTGATGACCGCTTTTGGCGGCACAGCTGGCGTATTTTTGGTTATGGCCATCCTGGCTACAACCATCAAACGCGACCTCTCGGGCATGGGGCAATGGTTGTTTGTGGGCACCATGGCCTTGGTCGTGGGCGGCGTTATCAATATGTTTGTCGGCTCCACGGCCGGCATGCTGGCTATGTCGGTGGCCGCCATCGCCATTTTTAGCGCCTACATGCTGTATGACATCAAGCAGATCATTGACGGCGGCGAGACCAATTGCATCAGCGCCACGCTGGCCCTGTACCTGGACATCATCAATGTCTTTCAAAGCCTGCTGGCTTTGCTGGGCATCTTTGGCGGCGAGCGCGACTGACCGCGCCGCTGGCACCAGGAAAAAAGGCCCTTCGGGGCCTTTTTCTTTGCCCTCGCAGGGGCTTCTATACTGGTTTCACCGACGCATCTGCCTGCACCATGACACTCGCTTGCTTGCTTTTCAACCCTCGAACGCTTGGGGCGCTGGCAGCGCTTTGGGCGCTTTGCTGCCCCGCGGTGGGCGGCGCGGCCGAGGTGCAAGTGGCAGTGGCGGCTAATTTTGCGGGGCCGATGCAAAAAATCGCCAAAGCCTTTGAGGAGGACAGCGGGCACCGCGTTCGAACAGCCCTTGGCTCAACCGGCAAACTAGCGACCCAAATCAAGTCGGGCGCGCCGTTTGAAGTGTTCTTGTCTGCCGACAGCCAGACTGCGGCGAGCCTGGAAGCCGAGGGTCTGGCCGTCGCTGGCAGCCGTTTTAGCTACGCAACGGGGCGCTTGGCACTATGGAGCCGCCAGGCGGGCCTGGTCGACGCGCAAGGTGCGGTGTTGCGCACAGGCCATTTTTCTTACCTGGCCATGGCCAACCCCAGGCTGGCGCCCTACGGCGAGGCGGCGCTGGAAGTGCTCAAAGCGATGGGCCTGTGGCCGGCGCTGCAAAGCCGGGTCGTGAATGCCGACAGTGTGGGTCAGAGCTACCAGTTTGTGGCCAGTGGCAACGCCGAACTGGGCTTTGTCGCCTTGTCGCAAATTCTGGCCGACACTGAAAACAACAAAAGCGCGTACTGGCTGGTACCCAGCCATCTGCATGCGCCTTTGCGCCAAGACGCGGTGCTATTGCAAACCGGCAAAGACAAGCCCGCTGCGCTGGCGCTGATGCGTTTTCTCAAAAGCCCTGCGGCCCAGGCCATCATCCAGGCTTACGGTTATTCGGTCGACAAATGAACCCCCTGCTATCCCCGCAAGACCTCGCCAGCGTGGGCCTGACGCTGCAACTTGCTACGCTCAGTACGCTGGTTTTGCTGGCGCTCACATTGCCGCTGGCCTGGTGGCTGGCGCACACCCGTTCGCGCTGGCGCACGCCGATTGCCGCCCTGGCCTCCCTGCCGCTGGTGCTGCCGCCCACGGTATTGGGCTTTTATTTGCTAATTTTCTGGGGGCCGGACGGCCTGGGCGGACAGCTCACCCAATGGCTGGGTTGGGGGCGCCTTCCCTTTACTTTTGCCGGCCTGGTGCTGGCGTCGGTGATTTATTCGCTGCCTTTTGCGCTGCAGCCGCTTTTGCATGCCTTCGAACACATGGGGCGCCGCCCCCTGGAACTGGCGGCCATGCTGCGCGCCTCGCCCTGGGATGCGTTTTTTAGTGTGGCCTTGCCCCTGGCGCGCCCGGGCATCCTGACAGCGGCGGTACTGAGCTTTGCGCACACGGTGGGCGAGTTCGGCATGGTGCTCATGATGGGCGGCAATATCGAGGGCCAGACCCGCGTGGTGTCGACGCAGATTTACGGCCACGTCGAAGCGCTGCAATACCGCCAGGCGCACGTACTGGCGGCGCTGATGGTGGCCTTTTCCTTCGCGGTGCTGCTGTTTTTGCAGCGCTCACGGAGCGCTGCGGCCAAGGGCGCGCCATGAGCGCCCACGACCGCATCAGCATCCAACTGCGCCTGCCAAGGCCAGACTTTGAATTAAGCGTGGAGGTGCAACTGCCCGAGCAAGGCATTACGGTGGTTTTCGGGCAAAGCGGCTCGGGCAAAACCAGTTTGCTGCGCTGCGTGGCGGGCTTGGACCGACCCCAGAGGGCGCGCATCCAGGTGCATGGTCAGGTCTGGCAGGACGACCAAGGACCGATTTTTGTTCCACCCTGGCAGCGCCCGGTGGGCTATGTTTTCCAGGAAGCCAGCCTGTTCCCGCACCTCGATGTGCGCGGCAACCTGCATTACGGCCTGCGCCGCGCCCAGAACCCCGACCCCGCCGCGCTGCACGAGGCCATAGAACTGCTGGGCATCGGCCCGCTGCTGGCACGCGAGGTGGCCGCCCTCAGTGGCGGCGAGCGCCAGCGGGTGGCCATTGCCGCCGCACTGGCGCTGCGCCCGCGCCTCTTGCTGTTGGACGAACCGCTGGCCGCCCTGGATGCGCCGCGCCGGCAAGAAATCATGCCCTGGCTGGAGCGCCTGCGCGACCAGGTGCACATTCCCATGCTTTACGTCACGCACTCGGTAGACGAAGTCGCGCGCTTGGCCGACCACCTGCTCGTGCTGGCTGGCGGGCAGGTGCAGGCCAGCGGGCCGGTGTCGCAGGTACTGGCGGGATTGACGCCACCCATCGCTTTAGGCGAGGACATGGCTGCGATTTTTTCAGCCACGGTGCAGGCGCGCGACCCGCGCTGGCATCTGATGCAAGTGCAGTTTGGCGACGCCAGCCTGTGGATCAAAGACGGCGGGCAGCCCATTGGTAGCCCTGTGCGCCTGCGGCTGTGGGCCCGCGATATCAGCCTGGCGCGCAGCCGCGCCACCGATACCAGCATCCAAAACCTGCTGCCGGCCACCGTTGCAGCCCTGCTGCCCGAGACGCACCCGTCGCAGGTGCTGGTGCATCTGCACTGTGGCGGGCAAGGGGTGTGGGCGCGCATAACCGCGCGGGCCGCCCAGGCCCTGGACCTGCAGGTGGGCAGCGCCGTCTGGGCGCAGGTCAAATCGGCCGCTTTGGTGGGCTAAACGCGCCCGGCCTGTGCGGCGCAAGGCCGCCAAATCGCCTTGGGATAGAATGCGGGGTTATCTGCGGCAAGTACTTTTGGCTTGGAATTGGACAATGGGTTGTTCAAGGGCCAGTGGCGGCTACCGCACCTGATGGAAAAAAGATATGAAAGACGGCATTCACCCCAACTACCGCGAAGTGTGCTTCATGGACCTGTCGAACAATTTCAAGTTCGTCACACGCTCCTGCGCAAACACCAAAGAAATGATCAAGATGGACGACGGCCGTGAGCTGCCCTTGTACAAGCTTGATACGTCCAGCGAGTCGCACCCCTTCTACACCGGCACCCAAAAATCGGTGGACAACATGGGCGGACGCGTGGAGAAATTCCGCAACCGTTTCGGCAAAACAACCGCCAAATAAGCGCGTCGCAAGGCCCTGGCCTGACGCCCGCCAAAAAAGGCAGCTCGGATTTCCGCGCTGCCTTTTTTCATGGACACTCGCCCCGTGAACACCAATCCCGCCATCGTCACCCGCGCCGGTGCCCAGCGCCTGCCCCGCCTGGCCTTGCTGGCCCTGTGCGCCGCGTATGTGCTAATGGGCTTTGCCGGGCGCAGCGCCTGGAAGAGCGCCGACATGACGGCTGTCGGCTATATGGCCGAGCTGGCGCGCCAAGGCAGCAATTGGTGGCACCCGACTTTGCTCGGCCAAGCCTCCGACCAAGGCGCTTTGCTCCCTTACTGGCTGGGCGCCTGGATGATGGGCCTGAGCCCTGACGCCGATCCGACCGCCTGGTGGGTGCGCCTGCCTTTTGCGCTATTCCTGGTACTCACCATGGCTGCCAGTTGGTACGGCACCTATTTTTTGGCGCGCAGCGAAGCGGCCCAGCCCATTAGTTTTGCCTTTGGCGGCCAAGCCGCACCCGCCGACTACGCCCGCACGATTGCCGACGGCGGCCTGCTGGCCTTGATCGCCTGTTTGGGCTTGGCCCAGTTGGCGCACGAAACCACGCCTGAACTGGTGCAAATGGGTTTTGTCACCCTGCTGTTTGCGGGCCTGAGCGCCCTGCCCGTGCGCACCGTGGCTGCCTGCGCGGCCGTGGTGCTCGGCTTGTTGGGCTTGACGCTCAGCGGCGCGCCGGCGCTGGCCTTGGTCTTGGGCGCGGGCGCGCTGCTTTTTGAGTTGCACCAACTGCGCCTGCCATCGGCGAATACGGCTGCAGACGCGCCGCGCGCCGGGGCGCTCACGCTGGCTTTGGCGATGGCGGCGAGCGCAGCTTTGGCCAGCATATTGCATTTGTGGCGCTGGAAAGTGTCCAGCCCGCCCGATTCGCTGGCCCATTGGCACGGCTATGGGCAATTGCTGCTGTGGTTTACCTGGCCGGCTTGGCCTTTGGCTTTGTGGACACTGTGGGTTTGGCGCAGGCATATATTTAGCCGCCATGTGGGGCGGCACCTGGCCTTGCCTTTGTGGTTTGTGCTGGTCACCCTGAGTGCCACCTGGTGGATGGAAGCCTCAGACCACACCCTGCTCTTGGGCCTACCAGCCATGGCCACTTTGGCGGCCTTGGCGCTGCCTACGCTCAAGCGGCAAGTGGCCTCCTTGATTGATTGGTTTACGCTGCTTTTTTTCACCGGCTGCGGAATAGTGGTGTGGGTGCATTGCATCGCCATGCTGACCGGCTTTCCGGCCAATCCGGCTACCAATATTGCACGCCTGGCACCCGGGTTTGAGGCGCATTTTTCGTGGTGGGCTTTGCTCATGGGATTGGCTTCGACCGCCGCCTGGGGCTTGCTGGTGCATTGGCGCGTAGGACGGCACCGGCCGGTGCTTTGGCGCAGCCTGGTGCTGCCCGCAGGCGGTGCGGCTTGGTGCTGGACGTTGCTCATGAGCATGGGCCTGCCGCTTTTGGATTACACCCAAAGCTACAACGGCTGGGCGCGTCTGGTGGCACTGCAAATTCCAAGTCCGGGCTGCGTGACCAGCCAGAACCTGGACAGCGGCCAGGCCGCCGCGCTACGGTGGATTGGGCAGTTGCCGCTGCGCTCCCCGGCAGCGCTGCAAAGCTGCCCCTGGATGCTGGTCGCCCCCGCCGCCGACGATGCGCTACCCGGCCAAATTGACACCAGTCTGTGGGAGGCCAAAACCCTGGTGCGCCACCCCAGCGATGGGCATATTGCCGTCTGGGTGCTTAAGCGGCGCTAGGCCGCAGCGGTGCATCGGGGTCGCGCTCAAATACGGCAATACTTTCCACATGCGCGGTGTGGGCAAACATATTGACCACCCCGGCCGCCACGCAGCGGTAACCGGCCTCCTGCACCAAAACCCCCGCATCACGCGCCAAAGTGGACGGGTTGCAACTGACGTAGACGATGCGCTTGGGCGCCGTCCAGTCGCCGCGCAGACCGGCGTCTTGCTGCAAAGCGGCCAAGGCCTGCACCAGTGAATACGCGCCCTCGCGTGGCGGATCTACCAGCCATTTATCGGCAGCACCATCGGCAGCGAGCACCTGCGGGCTCATCTCAAACAGATTGCGGACCGCAAAAGTCGTGGGCGCCAAAGTGGCGCCAGCGGGCCGCTTGGCCTGGTTGAGCGCGTAGTTGTCGCGCGAGCGCTCTACCAGCGACTGCGCGCCTTCAATACCCAGCACCGCGCGCGCCTGCGTAGCCAGCGGCAGCGTGAAGTTGCCCAGGCCGCAGAACCAGTCAATCACCCGCTCGTGCCGCTGCACCTGCAGCAGCCCCAAGGCGCGCGCAACGAGCACGCGGTTGACATGCGGGTTGACCTGTGTGAAATCGGTGGGCCGAAACGGCATGGTGATGCCGTAGTCCGACAGGCTGTAGGCCAAAACACCGGTATCGGCCTCGCGCTCTGGATCCAGCAGCGCGATCGTGTCCGGGCCTTTGGGCTGCAGCCACCATTGCACGCCCGGGTGCGCCTGGGCAAAGGCACGCAGGCGTTCTTTGTCGGCGTCGCTCAGAGGCTGCAAATGGCGCAGCACCAGGGCCGTCACGTCGCCCTGCCCGTCACCACTTCGGTCACCAATGGCCAATTCAATTTGCGGCAGGGATTGGACCGCGTCCATCGCGCCAATCAGCGCGCGCAAGGGCAGCAACATTGCGCTGACGTGCGCAGGCAGCACCGGGCAGACCTTCATGTCGGCTACAAAATGGCTTTTACGCTCATGAAAGCCGATCAGCACCTCGCCTTTTTTGCGCACATAGCGCACCGACAGACGTGCACGGTAGCGGTAGGCCCAAGCCGGCCCTTCGATGGGGCGCAGCATATTGTCCGGGCGCACTTTGCCGATATGCCACAGCTGGTCTTCCAAGGCGCGTTGCTTGACCGCCACCTGCGCCGCCGGGTGCAGATGCTGCATTTTGCAGCCGCCGCAGGCGCCCGTATGCAAGCCAAAATGCGGGCAAGCCGGGCGCACGCGCTGCGAAGATTCGTGGTGAATCTCGGTCAGCGTGCCTTTGTCAAAACTGTTTTTAACGCGGTTGATGTGCGCGCTCACCACCTCAAACGGCAGGGCGCCGTCGATAAACACCACTTTGCCGTCTTCGCGGTGGGCCACGCCCTGGCCTTCCAGGTCCAGGCTGCGCACCGTCAGGCGCCCAGGGGGCGGGTAGGCGGCGGGGGCCGCAGCGGAATCAGGCATGCCTAGCGCGCAGGCAGGTACTTGGTCGGGTCGACCGGTTTGCCCAACTTGCGCACTTCAAAGTGCAGCTTGACCTGGTCGGCATCGCTATTGCCCATTTCGGCAATCTTTTGGCCCTGGCGCACGCTGCTGCCTTCTTTGACCAGTAAGCTTTGGTTGTGGGCGTAGGCCGACAAATAGGTCTTGTTGTGCTTGAGGATGATCAGGTTGCCGTAGCCACGCAGACCGGCGCCCGCATACACCACCTCGCCATCGGCAGCGGCCAGCACCGGGTCACCGGCGGCGCCACCGACATCCACGCCTTTGCGGTTTTTGGCCTCGTCAAAGCCGGTCACGATCTCGCCTTTGGCAGGCCAGATGAAGGCGATGTCCTCATCCGAAGCGGGCGCAGCAGGGCTTGTCGTCGCGGCGGGTGTCGGCGTCACGGGGCGCGCAGGCGGCGTGGCACTGGCAGCGACTGCTGGCAAAGGCGCGGCCGCAATTTTTCCGCCGGCGACCGGCTTGGTCACGACGGCATCGTCTGGCTGGCCAGGCGGCACCACGCGAATCACCTGCCCGGCCTCGATGCGATTGGGATTGTCCAGCCCATTCCAGCGGGCGATTTCGCGGTAGCTTTGGCCTGCCTCCAAGCCAATGCGTGCCAAGGTATCGCCGGGTTTCACCGTGTAGTAGCCGGGCTTGCCCGCATTTTCTGATCCGGGTGGCAAGGGCGCGGTGGCGGCGGGCGTCACTGCGACGGGAGCCGGTTTCGCCGCGGTGCCGTCGTGCACAGAGGCTGCGCTGACGGGTGCCGTGCGGTCTTCGACTGGCGCGCGGCGTACGGGGGCGCTGTTGCAGGCTGCCAGCGCCGCCAATACCAGCAGCACACACCAGCGCCTGTTTGTTATGCCGCAGGGCATAGAGCTAAAAACCATGTCTACTTTCTCAGTTGCGCGCCAGCTAGGCGACGCCCGATTTTAGGGGCACGAAATGCACCGCCTCCAGCACCGTTTGGCGCACGCCTTGGGCGGTCTTGTCCAAGACCATCAGGGCCTGGCCGCCCACCGCGCCCGACGCGTGCGAGACCGGCGCCACCAGGCGTCCGCCAACGGCCAGCTGGTCGATCCAGGCCTGCGGAATCGCCTCGCCCCCGGCTGCCGCGACGATGCCGGCGTACGGCGCGCCTGCTGGGTAACCCAGCATGCCGTCGCCCAGCAGCAAATGCAGGCGGGTCAGGCGCAAATAGCGCAGGTTTTCGCGGGCCTTGTCATGCAGGCCGCGCAGTCGCTCGATGCTGTAGACCTCGCTGGCCAGATGGCTCAGCACTGCGGCCTGATAGCCGCAGCCGGTGCCGATCTCCAGCACGCGGCCGAGCTGCCCGCTTGCGCCGTTGCGCAGCAACTCCAGCATGCGGGCCACCACGCCGGGTTTGCTAATGGTTTGGCCTAGCCCGATAGGCAGGCTAGTGTCTTCGTACGCTTGGTTGACCAGCGCGCTGTCTACAAAGCGGTGACGCTCCACGGCGCCCATGGCCTGCAGCACGAAGGGGTCGCGCAGGCCCTGACCGGCCAGCTTTTGCACCATGCGCTGGCGCACGGCGCTCGAGTCCATGCCCAGTCCTTGCGGTTGGTTGATGGGCGCGGCTGGCTTGGCTTTTTTGGCCGGCGCACTGCCCGGCAATCGAGCCGGGAAGGAGGGCCGCTCTTTCATGGCGCAGACATGCGCGCCATGTGCTGGCCCCAAGCGCCTAAATTGTCGTGGTCGGTAAGGTCCACCGACAAAGGTGTGACGGCGATGTGGCCTTGGCTGGTGGCAAAAAAATCGGTGCCCTGGGCCTCGTCTTTGACGGGGCCAGCCGCGCCGATCCAGTACATGGTCTCGCCGCGCGGGCTGGTTTGTTTGATCACCGGCTCGGCCGCGTGGCGCTTGCCCAGTCGACATAGCTGCGCGGGGCGGATGTCCGCATAAGGCAAATTGGGAATATTGACATTGAGCAACCAGGCAGCGCCGCCCACCAGCTGCGCTTGCTGCACCGCCAGCACAAACTCGCGGGCCTTGCGGGCGGCCGACGCCAGTTCAAGCCAGTCCTTGCTCACTTGGGAGAAGGCAATGGCGGGGATGCCGTACAAATAGCCCTCCATCGCAGCGCCCACGGTGCCCGAATAAATGGTGTCATCGCCCATATTGGCGCCGTTGTTGATGCCTGAGACCACCAAATCAGGCCGGTAGTCCAACAAACCCGACAAGGCGATGTGCACGCAATCGGCCGGTGTGCCGTTCACATAGCGAAATCCGCTGGCGCCGCGGTGCACGTACAAAGGGGCATTGAGAGTGAGCGCATTGGATTTGGCGCTGTTGTTGTGCTCGGGCGCGATGACCTCGACCTCGGCCACGTCTTTGAGTGCGTCATACAGGGCGACAATGCCTGGCGCTTGGTAACCGTCGTCGTTGGAAATGAGGATTTTCATGGGGTTTTGGGGGTTGCAGCGATTGTAGGTGGGCCGCGCCTCTATCATTGCCGCATTTACTGGAGACCTCCATGCATGCTTGGCTTTGCGAAAACCCCGTTGGCGTCGAGGCGCTGACCTGGAAAGAACTACCCACCCCCACCCCCAAAGCGGGCGAGGTGCTGATCAAAATCGAGGCGGCTAGCCTTAATTTTCCGGATCTGCTCATTGTGCAGAATAAATACCAAATGAAGCCGCCCCTGCCCTTTGTGCCCGGCTCAGAGTACGCCGGCACCATCGAGGCTGTTGGCGAAGGCGTCAAGCACCTCCAAGTAGGCCAGGCGGTCGCCTGCCTGAGCGGTACCGGCGGCTTTGGCACACACACGATTGCCCCGGCCATGCTGTGCATGCCGCTGCCCCCCCACTTTCCGATGGTGGACGCAGCCGCGTTCATCATGATTTACGCCACCTCGCACCATGCGCTGGTGGACCGCGCGGCGCTCAAAGCGGGCGAAACCGTGCTGGTGCTCGGCGCTGCCGGGGGGGTAGGCACCTCGGCCATCCAAATTGCCAAGGCCATGGGCGCGCGCGTGATCGCCGCGGCCTCCACCGACGAGAAGTGCGCGCTGTGCCGCAGCATTGGCGCAGACGAGACCATCAACTACAGCACCGATAACCTGCGCGACGCCCTCAAAACCCTGACCGGCGGCAAGGGCCCGGATGTGATTTACGACCCGGTGGGCGGCGACTTTGCCGAACCGGCGTTTCGCTCCATCGCTTGGCGCGGCCGCTACCTGGTGATCGGCTTTGCCGCCGGCCCCATCCCCGCCCTGCCCTTTAACCTGGCGCTGCTCAAAGGCGCTTCCATCGTGGGCGTCTTCTGGGGCGACTTCACCCGCCGCGAACCCCAGGCGAGCATGGCCGCCATGGCCGAACTGGCGCAGTGGTACGCCCAGGGCAAGATCAAACCGGTGATCGACCGCACCATGCCCATGGCAGACCTCAAAGCGGCCTATGCACACATGGGCTCGCGCGGGGTGATGGGCAAATTGGTGATGGTCAATGCCTCGTAGCCAGCCGAAGCGCGCGAAATAACCCTGGTTTAATTAAGGAATGTGGCCTCATTTGGGGCCATATTTTTGACTTATTAATTATTAAATTTATAATAATTAAACCTTGAATGATTTTCACTCAAGGAAATCGACGAAACCAAACTCAGATAAACACGCAACTGGGAGAAACATATGGAATCGGGAAAACTCAAAACCACCACTATGGTGATCATAGGCAGTCTTGCACTTTGGATACTCTGGCCCTTTTACTCGGTCCCCACAGGCAGCCGCGGAGTCATTACCCAGTTCGGGAAAATTATTGATATTGAGCCAGAAGGCCTCACTGTTTTGCCCCCTTGGCGCAAACTATCCAATTTCAGTGTGCGCGCAGAAACTGCCGACATAGAAGGCGCCGAAGGCAGCACCAGCGATACGCAGCCGGTCAAAGTTAGCATGACCGTGCGCTACAGCATTACGCCAGACCGCGTCGCCGAGGTTTTCGAGAAATACTCGCACGATGGGAATTTATCCTCGTACGTACAAACTGCCACGCAAGAAATATTTAAGGCAGTCACTGCCAGATACACGGCGCCCGACCTGATCGCGCAGCGCTCCAAAGTATCTGCAGATATCAATTCTGCGCTGCGTGAGAAACTCGCACAGTACGGCGCACAGGTCATCAATATAGACATGCGTAATTTTTCATTTTCTGAGTCGTATATGCACGCCATTAACGACAAAGTCACCCAAGAGCAACTGCGTCTCGCAGCGGAAAATAAACTTAAAACCGTAGAGGCCGAGCAAAAACAAAAAGTCGCCATTGCTGAGGCAGAAGCAAAAGCCACTTTGGCAACGGCGAGCGCGCAGGCCGAGTCGATCCGCCTGCAAAGCCAAGCGCTCAAACAAAGCGGCGAAGTGCTAGACCTTCGACGTATTGAAGTCGAGCGCGTGAAGGCCGAAAAATGGGATGGCAAATTACCGCAAAACATTTATGCCGGCGCGCCCATTCCGTTTTTGCAGGTGGGAAAGTAAAGACCACGCACAACGCCAGCCCACATTGACGATTTCGGGCAAAAAAATACCACCCCAGTCTCCCAAGGTGGTATTTGCCGCCCGCTTTTACAGGCTATTGGCGGTTTGCGCGCATGCGCGCGGGTTTAGCCGCCTTTTTTGGCGCGCTTGCCCGGGTTTTTCTTGCTGCGGGTGGCAACGCCGCGCTCCAGGCTGACGCGCTGGCCGTGGCCGCCGGTGCGGGCGTTCATGCCGGAGATGGGTTTGGGTGCCGGGGTTGCTTTGCGGTCGGCTTCGGTAACGATGGAATTGCCCATGAGAATTTTTCCTAATGAAATGAAAACAAGGTGGCGTATTTGACCACTTTTTTGGCCGGCCCCGTCCGGGGGCCGGATCGGCCTAAGCGCGCAGGGCTTTTTTGAGCTCCACGCCGAGTTCGGGCTTGTGCGCAAAGGGGTCGGTCGGGTTGCGCCCGAGCAGCACATCTTCCATGCGCACTTGCACCGAGGCGATCGATTTGGGGTGGCTGTAGATGTAGAACTGATTGGCGGCGACGGCATCAAACACTTTTTGGGCCACTTCGGCGGCGCTGACTTTGCCGCTGCTCACCGCTTTTTCGCTCATGGCCTGCCCGATCAACTGGCTGCGGGTGGCGGCGGCATCGGCTTTTTTGTCAACCGGGCGGTTGCGCTCGCTGGCGGTAATGCCGGTAGGCACAAAGAAAGGGCACAGCACGCTGGCGCTGATTTGCTCAGTTACCAAGGCCAGGTCCTGGTAGAGCGACTCGCTCATGCTGACCACGGCATGTTTGCTGACGTTGTAAATGCCCATATTGGGCGCGTTGAGCAAGCCGGCCATGCTGGCGGTGTTGACGATATGGCCTTGGTAGCTGGCGTCGCGCTTGGCAGCATCGAGCATCATGGGCGTAAAGACGCGCACGCCATGGGCTACGCCCATGAGGTTGACGCCGATCACCCACTCCCAGTCTTGCAAGGTGTTTTCCCAAATCAGGCCGCCCGAGCCGACGCCGGCGTTGTTAAACACCAGATGTGGCGCGCCAAAACGGGCCATCGTGGCCGCGCCCAGCGCCTCCATCTGGTCGGCTTTGGACACGTCTACGCGCATGCCCAGCACCGGCGCGCCTGCGGCTTGCATTTCGGCGACGGCTTTGTCCAGCGCGTCTTGCTGCACGTCGGCCAGCACCAGGTTCATGCCCAGCCGGGCGCCAATGCGTGCGCATTCCAAGCCAAAGCCCGAGCCGGCGCCCGTCAAAACAGCGGTTTTGTTACGAAAGTCAGTAATCATGAAAACATCCCATCAAAGAAAAAAAGAGGTTCAGGCACTCTGGGCGCGCAGCACATAGCCGATGCGCGGAAAGTGCACATGCACCGTGCCCACGCGCGCATCCTGGCGCGCCAAGGTGTAGCGGGTGCGGGTGGCGGCCACCAGTAGGCCCTCGGTGGGCTCAGGGCCAAAGCTTTCGGCCGTAATCGCCACCGCGCTGCCCAGCGCGATGCCATGCTCGTCTTGGAAAACCGTGTCCGGCGCAATCGCCAGGGGCGTGCTGGCCTGCGCCAAGGCGATGGCGTCGTTAGCCTCCATCGGGCGCACAGTGCCGTGGCCCAGTGCGGCCATGCGGTCCATCCAGGCCAACACCGCCGGTGTGGCGTCCAAAATGCCCGCCATGCCGGGCACCACGCGCCGGGTAAACCAAAGGGGGTGGTAGGCCGCAAAGTCGGCCACCGAAGGCGCCTCGCCGAGCAAAAACGGCTGCGCTTGCAGCATGTGCGCTAAGCGTCGCAAGTACGACTTGTAAACGCCTGCCGCGTCGCCCGGGCGCATGCGCTGCTGCCCGCCGGACATGGCCGCGCGGTCGGCCACAAAGGCCTGCGCCACCGCGGGCGGCGCTTTGGCAAACAGCTGCGCGGCACCGGCGGGGCTGAGGTTGTAGGCCATGGCGGCCCAAAACAGCGTGGTGTCGGCCCATTGCGCCAAGGTGCGGGCCAGGCCTTTGCTGGCCTCGGGGTACAGGCTGGGAGCGGCCTGCAGATGCTCAAGCACCTCGCAAATGAGGGCGCTGTCGCAGTAGATATCCGCGCCGATTTGCAAAAACGGGGTTTTGCGGTAACCGCCGGTAAGGGCCTGCACATCGGGCTTGGGCATGATGCTGGGCACGGTCACGCCGTGCCAGGTCAGGCCTTTGTAGCCCATCACTAGGCGGATTTTTTCGGAAAAAGGCGAGCTGGCGTAGTGGTGCAAGACAGGCAGATGGGCGTGCTCAGGCATGGGCAGCTCCGGTAGAGGTTTTGGGTTTGCGGGGCGCAAAAATCAGGTGCAAGGTGTCGGGTATGTCACGCACCTCGGCCCCGTCGAGCACGCCGCGCGCTTGCAAGGCGCGGTGCAAAGCGGGCAAGTGGTAGTGCGGCACGGCCGGGTACAAATGGTGCTCCAGGTGGTAGTTCACATGGTGCGGGAACAAGAGCGCGCCCAGCACCCGGTTGGCCAAACTGCCAAAAGTGCGGTTGCTGCGTGCGGCGGTCAGCGGCGAGGACAAATCATGCACCGCGCCGTGCTCGCAAATGGCGCGCAGACGCAAGATGGGCTGCAGCGCCGTCATCAGCGGCACGATCCACACCACCAAATACACCGCCAGCCCATGCCAGCCGGCCAGGGCCAAGGCCAGCAGCGGCATGGCGATATGGGCGGCAACCACAAAGTAGCGGTCTTGCCGGGCAGCTTTGCGCAGTTGGGGCGAGGTGTCGTTGAGCGGGCGGATGGCGCGCTGCGTGTCTTCGTTGATCGCAGGCGCACCAAAAAAATAGGCGTAAGTTTTCCAGGCATTCCAGCCGATGATGTCCTGGCCTAGTTTGCGCAGCAAATAGCGTTTACCGCGCGGGTAGCCGCCGTGGATGGCGGTGTCGGGGTCCTCGCTGCCATACAGGTCGTTGTGGTGCAGGCGGTGCGTCACCCGGTAGGTGCACATGGAAACACCGCTGCTCATGCCGATCAAGCGGCCCAGCAGGTCATTGGCGCCCCGGTGCGAGAGCAAACGGTAATGCGCCGCCTCGTGCGACAAGATAAACAAGCTGTGTTGGGCCACGCCCATCAAGGCGATGCCAGCCAGCATCCAGGGGCTGCCCCACAGGCCGACGATCAGCGCGGCCGCGACGGCCAAAAGCACACCGGTTTGGGCCATGGCCCCTATCGAGCGCAGGTCATCAAGCTGGGTAAAGGGCTGCAGCTCCTGCGCACTCAGGGCTTTGCGGGCCTGGGCGTTGAGGGCGCCTGGGGCGCGCAAATCATCGCGAAACTCTTCCCCAAGTAAGGGGCCGTGGGTGGGGACGTCTGGCTGCATCATCGTGGCTCCTGCGTGGGCGAAGGCGCGGGTGCTTTAGATCAGCTTGACCAGCTGCTTGCCAAAATTGCGGCCGCTAAGCAATCCCAAAAACGCCTGGGGTGCGCTCTCAATGCCCTGCGCGACGGTCTCGCGGGCGCGCAGCGCGCCACTGGCGACCAAGCCGGCCAGTTCGGCCAGCGCCGCGGGCCACACCTGAGGATGCTCGCTCACGATAAAGCCCTGAAAACGCAGGCGCTGCATCAAGATCAGTTGGGGCGCCGCCATGGGGATGGGGGCGCCGTTGTAGCCGGCAATCATGCCGCATACCGCCACGCGGCCAAAGGCGTTCATCAGCGGCAAGACGGCATTCATGACCCTGCCGCCCACGTTCTCAAAATAGCCTTCAATGCCCTGCGGGCATACAGCCCGCAGGGCGGCTGACAGACTGGCTGCGTCAGCGTGCTGCTTGTAATCGATACAGGCATCAAAGCCGAGTTCATCGACCACATAAGCGCATTTGTCCGGTCCGCCGGCAATCCCCACGACGCGGCAGCCGCGCGCCCTGGCCAGCGCGCCAAAGGCACTGCCCACGGCGCCCGATGCGGCGCTGACCACCACCGTGTCGCCCGCCTTGGGCGCGATGATGTGCACCAAGCCGTAGTAGGCCGTCACGCCCGGCATGCCGACGGCGCCCAGGTAGGCGCTCAGAGGCACTTGGCGGTCGTCGACTTTGCGCAACATAGCGATGGTGGCCGAGGTGACAAGCCCGTACTCTTGCCAGCCACCCATGCCCACCACTTTGTCGCCGATGGCAAAAGCCTTGTTACCCGACTGCAGCACTTCGCCTACCGTGCCGCCCAGCATGGGCTGGCCCAAAGGCTGAGGCTCGGCATAGCTTTTGCCATCGTTCATACGCCCGCGCATGTAAGGGTCCAGGCTCAGGTAGTGGTGGCGCACCAGCACTTCGCCCTCGCCCACCTCGGGAGCGGGCGCGCTGACCAATGCAAAGTTCTCCAAGCTGGCCTGTCCGCTGGGCCGGCTGATCAGGTGGATTTGGCGATTAGTGGTCATGGTGGCTCCGTCTATCACTGAGGGGACGCGGATCGCTGCAAAAGCGTAGCCGAGCGCGCCGGGTCTTTGAGGTATTTGAAGGTCCCCATGGCCGTGGCACAAGCCCGGCCTTTGGCGTCATACACCGTGGACTGGGTAAACGCCAGCGTCGCCGTACGGTGCAAAAGCGTGCCGCGCGCGGTCAAGGGGCCGATGGCCGCTTGCATAAAACTGGTTTTCATCTCGATGGTGACCACGCCGTTGGCTGGCGTGTCGCTGCGCGCCGCAGTCGCCATAGACACATCAAGCAAGGTCATCAAAGCCCCGCCGTGCGTCACGCCCAGCGAGTTGGCGTGCTCAGCCCGGGGCGCAAAAGCGATTTCGGAGCTGCCCTGCCCGCAACTGCGCAGTTCAAAGCCCAAATGGTCCACAAAGGGGATACGTACCCCATTGCCGGCCAGCAGGCGCCAAGAGGCCGCCTCGGGGCTCAAGGGCGGCGCATCGCTGTCAGCCACCGGCCACCACGCTGACGCCGCCGTCCACCGCCAGCCATTGGCCGGTGATGTGTTTGCCCGCGTCAGAGGCGTACAAAAGGCACAGGCCCTTCAGGTCTTCGTCATCACCCAGGCGCTTGAGTGGCGCATGCGCGGCCAGGCGGTCTTCTCCCATCGCTTTTAAGGTGCCGGCGGTCATACGGCTGGGGAAGAAGCCCGGGCAAATGGCGTTGACCGTGATGTTGTACTTGCCCCACTCCGCGCCCAGCGTGCGCGTGAAATTGATCACCGCGCCTTTGGAGGTGTTGTAGGCGATCGTATTCATGCCTTCGGGGTTGCCCCCCAGTCCGGCGATGGAGGCTACGTTGATGATGCGGCCCGAGCGCCGTGCAATCATGCTTTTCTTGGCAATGGCCTGGCTGAGCAAAAAGTAGCCGCGCACATTGAGGTTCATCACTTTGTCCCAGGCCTCGACCGGGTGGTCTTCGGCGGGGGCACCCCAGGCGGCGCCGGCGTTGTTGACCAAGATATCCACATCGCCCATACGCTGCAGGGTTTCATCGGCCAGGCGGGCGATTTCGCTGTCCTGGGCGCAGTCGGCGGCGATCCAGCGCGCATCAATGCCAGCGGCTTGCAGCTCGGCAGCGGCCTCCTCCAGGTCGGAGGCTTTGCGCGAGCTGAGCATAATTTTGGCGCCGGCCTCGCCCAAGGCATGGGCCATTTGCAAACCCAGGCCGCGTGAGCCACCGGTCACCAAGGCGGTTTTGCCGGTCAAATCGAACAACTGCTGAATAGTGCGTGTCATAGGGGTTCCAAAAACAGGGTTAAAGATCAAAGAGTTTTGCAGGCTTACAGGTCTTCCTCGCGCATGCGCGAGCGCAGCACGATCAGGCCCACGCCTGCCAACGCCGCCAGCAGACCGATGCCAAAAATGGCACCGTTGCCCGCCGCGCCCTCTTGGGCCGCGAAGTGCCCCAGCACCATAGAGAGCAAGCCGCCGTAAATCAGAATCCAGGTGATGCGCTCTAAGCGCAGCAAGCGCACATTGGTGGTGCCGTTGTATTTTTTGAAAAAAGCCATCAGAAAGCCTCCTCAGGAAGGGTTGCACAGGTCATATCCCGTGATTGAACCACAGACAGCCAGGCGCCGATTTTGGGCAATTCATAGTGGTAGAAGAACTGCGCCGCACCCAGGCGGCCCACGGTGGCGCTGTGGGCTTGCTGCGGGTCGTGCGCCAAAGCGGCGGCGGCCACATCGAGCCAAATCCAGGCTAGCACGGTGTGCCCGAAAGCCTGCATATAGGGCACGGCGTTAGCCAAGGCTTCGGTCGGGTTGGCACTGGCCCAGGCTTTCTGCGTGGCGGCGCCGACCTGGCCCAGGGCCTGACCCAGGGCAGCGGCATGGGGCGCAAGCGCTGCGTGCGCGCTTGCGCGGGCCATGGTTTCTTGCATGCGCGCGGCCAGCAGTTGCATGCCGCGCCCGTTTTCCATCAGCACTTTGCGGCCCAGCAAATCCATGGCCTGGATGCCGTGGCTGCCTTCGTGGATCATGTTTAGGCGGTTGTCGCGCCAGTATTGCTCTACCGGGAAATCCCGTGTGTAGCCGTAGCCACCGTGCACCTGGATGGCCAGGGAGTTGGCCTCCAGGCACCACTCGCTGGGCCAGCTTTTGGCAATCGGGGTGAGTACCTCGAGCAGCAAGCGGGCTTCGTCGGCCTGCGCGCTATCGGCAGTGTGCTGTTCGTCAACCAACCGGGCGCAGTACAGGGCCAGCGCCAAAGCGCCTTCGCCGTAGGCTTTTTGCGCCAGCAGCATGCGCCGCACATCGCTGTGCTCGATGATGCGCACCTGCGGCTGCGAGGCGTCTTTACCGCCTGCGCCGATAGGGCGTCCTTGCGGGCGGTTTTTCGCGTATTCCAACGAGGCGTAATAGCCGGCCAAACCCAGCATGGTGGCGGCAATGCCCACGCCGATGCGCGCCTCGTTCATCATGTGAAACATGCAGCGCAGGCCTTCGCCGGGTTTGCCGACCAGGTAGCCAATGGCGCCCGCACCCTGCCCGTCCAAGCCGGCACTGCTGGTCACCGGGAATTTGCCCTCGCCAAAATTGAGCAAGGTGTTGGTGGTGCCGCGCCAGCCCAGCTTGTGGTTCAGACCGGCCAGCGCCACATCGTTGCGTACGCCGGTCAGGGCGCCTTGGGTGTCGACCAGCTTTTTGGGCACGATAAACAGCGAGATGCCGCGTGTGCCGGGCACCAGCTTGCCATTGGCGTCCGGAATTTTGGCGAGCACCAAATGGATGATGTTCTCGCTGAGCTCGTGCTCGCCGCTGGAGATCCACATCTTGTTGCCCTTGAGGCGGTAGCGCGGACCCAGGGGGTCGGCCTCAGATCCGTCACCGTCGGGCAGCGCGCGGGTGACGATGTCCGACAGGCTGGAGCCCGCTTGCGGCTCGCTCAGGCACATGGTGCCCGAGAAGCGGCCAGCAAACTCTTGTTTGGCAAATACCTCTTTTTGCATCTCGGTGCCGTGCACCATCAGTAAATTGGCGTTGCCGGTGGTCAGCATGCCCGAGCCTATGCTGACCGAGGCGCAGGCAAAAAAGGCATTGGCCGCTGCCTCTACGCTGTAGGGCAGTTGCATGCCGCCGATGTCATAGTCCTGGGCGGCGCTGAGCATGCCCGAAGCGGCGTAGGCCGCCGCCGCGTCATGCGTGGCCTGGGGCAGGATGACCCGCTCGCCATCAAAGTGCGGCTCTTGGGTGTCCACCAGCCGATTGAAGGGCGCAAACTTCTCGCGGGCGATGCGCTCGCAGGTGTCGAGCACCGCGTCAAAAGTCTCGCGCGAATGGTCCGCAAAGCGCGGGCGCTGGGCCAGCTGTGCTGTGCGCAACCAATCGTGGAGCAAAAAATCGATGGTTGCGCGCAGCTTCATGGCAGGCACCGATTAGAGGACTTCGAACACGCCTGCCGCGCCCATGCCGCCACCAATACACATGGTGATGCACACGCGTTTGGCGCCACGGCGCTTGCCCTCGATCAGGGCGTGGCCCGTCAGACGCTGGCCGCTCATGCCAAAGGGGTGGCCCACCGCAATGGCCCCGCCGTTAACGTTCAAGCGGTCGGCGGGAATGCCCAGCTTGTCGCGGCAGTAAATGACCTGCACGGCAAAAGCTTCATTGAGTTCCCACAGGTCGATGTCATCGACCGTCAGGCCCAGGCGCTTGAGCACTTTGGGCACGGCAAACACCGGGCCAATACCCATCTCGTCAGGCTCGCAACCGGCCACCGCAAAGCCCAGAAAGCGGCCCAAGGGCTGCAGGCCTTTTTGCTCGGCGGTTTTCTCGTTCATGATGACCACAGCGCCTGCGCCGTCGGACAACTGGCTGGCATTACCGGCCGAAACCACACCGCCTGGCAGCGCCGAGCGCAGGTCTTTGATGCCTTCGTAGGTGGTGCCAGCGCGGATACCCTCGTCATCGCTGACAGTGACTTGCTTGCTCATCATGCCCATGACTTTGTCGGCCACGCCCATGGTGACTTTGATCGGTGCGATTTCGTCTTTAAACAAGCCTTTTTCAAGGGCAGCAGCGGCTTTTTGCTGGCTGGCGGCGCCGTATTCGTCCATCACCTGGCGCGAAATGTTGTAGCGCTTGGCCACTTGCTCGGCCGTTTGCAGCATGGCCCAGTAGACCTCGGGCTTGTTTTTAGCCAACCACGGGTCCGAGATCATGTGCTGGTTCATGTTTTGCACAGTGTGCGAGATCGCCTCGACGCCGCCGGCCACGTACACGTCGCCCTCGCCCGTCATGATGCGCTGCGCCGCTGTGGCAATGGTTTGCAGGCCCGAGGAGCAAAAACGGTTGATCGTCATGCCCGAAACCGTGACCGGGCAGCCCGCACGCAAAGCGATTTGGCGCGCGATATTGGCGCCGGTCGCCCCTTCGGGGTTGCCGCAGCCGATGATGACGTCGTCCACTTCGGCGGCGTCAATGCCGGCGCGCTTGATGGCGTGCTCGACCGCGTGGCCACCCATGGTGGCGCCATGGGTCATATTGAAAGCGCCTTTCCAGCTCCGGGTCAGAGGGGTGCGGGCAGTAGAAACAATTACAGCTGAAGTCATGGCAGTTCCTTAATTAAATGTCTTACCTTCGGCCACCAGGCGCGCCAACAGGGGCGCGGGTTTCCAGAAATTGGCGTCGTCGTGCGGGTTTTGGGCAAAGCGGTGCATGGCTTGCATCACGTTAAACAGGCCCACCTCGTCGGCATACAGCATGGGGCCGCCGCGGTAAATCGGGAAGCCATAGCCAAAGATGTAGACGATGTCGATATCGCTGGCCTTGTTGGCAATGCCTTCTTCCAAAATGTGGGCCGCTTCGTTGACCAGTGCAAAAACCAGGCGCTGAACAATTTCTTCGTCGCTGACCTTGCGCGGGGTAATGCCTTGGGAGGCGCGGTAGTCCTCAATCATTTTGATGACTTCGGCATTGGGAATGGCTTCGCGCTTGCCCGCTTGGTAGTCGTACCAGCCGGCGCCAGTTTTTTGGCCGAAGCGGCCTTTCTCGCAAAGCAAATCGGCAGTGCGGCTGTATTTGACGTGGGCCAGTTCGACAGCGCGGCGCTTGCGGATGGCCCAGCCGATGTCATTGCCGGCCAAATCGCCCATGCGGAACGGGCCCATGGCCATGCCAAATTTCTCCATGGCTTTGTCGACTTGGGCGGGGGTGCAGCCTTCATCGAGCAGCAAGCCGGCTTGGCGGGCGTATTGCTCGATCATGCGGTTGCCGATAAAGCCGTCGCACACGCCCGAGACCACGGCGGTTTTGCGGATTTTTTTGGCCACCGCCATCGCCGTTGCCATGACGTCTTTGGAGGTCTTGGCGCCACGCACCACTTCAAGCAGCTTCATCACGTTGGCGGGGCTAAAGAAATGCAGGCCCACCACGTCCTGCGGGCGCTGGGTAAAGGCGGCAATTTTGTTAACGTCCAGCGTGGAGGTGTTCGATGCCAGGATGGCGCCGGGCTTCATTACGCGGTCGAGTTCTTTGAACACTTTTTCCTTCACGCCAATGTCCTCAAACACGGCCTCAATCACCATGTCGGCGCTGCCCAGGTCGTCGTAGCTCAGGGTGGTGGACAAAAGCGCCATGCGCTGCTCGTATTTGTCTTGCTTGAGCTTGCCTTTTTTGACCTGCGCCTCGTAGTTTCCGCGCATGATGCCCACGCCTTTGTCCAGGGCTTCTTGCTTCATTTCCAGCATCTTGACGGCAATGCCAGCGTTCAGGAAGTTCATAGCAATGCCGCCGCCCATGGTGCCCGCGCCGATGATGGCCACACTCTTGATCTCGCGCAGTGGCGTGTCCGAGGGCACGTCCGGAATTTTCGAGGCGGCCCGCTCGCTCAAGAACAGGTGGCGCAAGGCGCGGCTCTCCGAGCTCATCATCAGGCTAATGAAGATGTCGCGCTCGACGGCCAGGCCGTCATCAAACTTCTTCTTGGTAGCGGCCTCGACCGCGTCCACGCACTTGAGCGGCGCAGGCAGGTTTTTAACCATCGCGCCCACGCCGTTGCGCACAAATTGGAAGAAAGCGTCGCCCATGGGGTGGCTGCACGGCAGGTTGCGCACCAGCGGCAGGGGCCGGGTGGCAGCGACTGCATGGGCCAAATCCATGGCCTCTTGGGCCAGGGTGTCGGCCGACTTGGCCATTTTGTCGAACAGTTTTTGGCCCGGCAGCATGGCCAGCATTTCGCTCTTGATGGCCTCGCCCGAGACCACCATATTGACGGCGGGCTCTACGCCCAAAACACGCGGCAGGCGCTGCGTACCACCCGCGCCGGGCAGCAAACCGAGCTTGACTTCGGGCAGCGCGATGCTGGCGCCCGGTGCGGCGATACGGTAGTGGCAACCCAGCGCCAGTTCCAGGCCGCCGCCCATGGCCACCGAATGGATGGCGGCCACGACGGGCTTGGTGGCGTTCTCGATCATGCGGATCACGCTGCCCAGGTTAGGCTCTTGCATGGCCTTGGGCGAACCAAACTCGCGGATATCGGCCCCACCGGAGAACGCTCCACCGGCGCCGGTAATGATGACGGCGACCACGGCCGAATCCGCCATGGCCTGCTCTAAGCCTTGGGTAATCCCCAAGCGGGTGCTGTAGCCCAAGCCGTTGACGGGCGGGTTGTCTAAGGTGATGACGGCAAGGTCACCGTGAACTTTGTAATGGGCGGTCATGCGTGAAGTCCTTGTAGAAATACAGTCAGTGAGAAACGGAAACACAAAATAGAACGATCGTTCTTTTTTGTAAATTGTAGGGCCTTTTGGCGGGGCGGCGGTGTTCTTTGTCTCTGGTGAGACTCGGGGCGGCCTAGACCTCCAGCCACTCTTTGCGCACCGCCGCTTGGCCACGCAGCGCCTGGGGGCTGCCTTCGTACACGATGGCGCCATGCCCCATGACCAAACAGCGGTCCGAGATTTGCAGGGCAATCGTGAGTTTTTGCTCGATCAGCAGCACCGAATGGCCGCGCGCGCGCAAGGCCTGCAAAAAGCCGCCGACGAGTTCGACAATTTTGGGTGCCAGACCTTCGGTGGGCTCGTCGATGATGAGCAGGTCGGGGTCGCCCATCAGGGTGCGACACAGGGTGAGCATTTGCTGCTCGCCGCCCGAAAGCACCCCGGCCTCGACCTGGGCCCGCTCGCGCAGCCGGGGAAAGAGCGTGTACATGTCCTCAAACGACCAGCGCGGATTTTTCTGTCCGGTTTTTTGACCGAGCAGCAGGTTTTGCTGCACCGTCAGGCGCGGGAAGATGTCGCGGTTTTCCGGCACATAGCCAATACCGCGCTGGGCAATCTCAAAAGGCTTGCAGCCCAGGATGGGCCGGCCTTGCCACCGCACCTCGCCCTGGCAATCGACCAAGCCCATGATGGCCTTGGCGGTGGTGGAGCGGCCCGAGCCATTGCGCCCGAGCAGGGCCACGATCTCGCCGGGGGCGACCTGCAAGTCCACGCCGTGCAGCACATGGCTTTTGCCATAAAACGCCTGCAAGCCTTTGATGTCTAACATTTAATGCCCCTGCCCTGCCACTTGGGCGTCGGCCACGGCCGAGCCCAGATAAGCTTCCTGCACCCGTGGATCGGCGCGCACCGCCTCGGGGCTGTCAAAGGCAATCACTTCGCCATAGACCAGCACCGCGATTTTGTCGGCCAGGCCGAACACCACACCCATGTCATGCTCGACGGTGAGCAAGGTTTTGCCCTGCGTGGCCTCGCGGATCAGGGCGACGAAGCGGGTGGTTTCGCTGGCACTCATGCCAGCGGTGGGCTCGTCCAGCAGCACGAGGTCGGCGCCGCCGCCAATGGTGATACCCACTTCCAAGGCCCGCTGCTCAGCATAAGTCAGGTCCATGGCCAGCACATCGCGCTTATGCGCCAGACCGATGCGCTCCATCAGCCCGGCGGCCTGCGCGTTGGCATCGCTCAGGTCGGCCAGGAAGCGCAAAAAAGTGTAGCCATAGCCCAGGCTCCAGAGCACGCTGCAGCGCAGGTTTTCAAACACGCTGAGCTTGGGAAAAATATTGGTGATCTGAAAACTGCGCGACAAGCCCAAGCGATTGATTTCGAAAGGCTTTTTGCCCAACAGGGACTGGCCATGCAAGAGCACGTCGCCACTGCTCGGCGCAAAGCGGCCGCTGATCAGGTTAAACAAGGTGGACTTGCCCGCCCCGTTGGGCCCGATGATGGCCACGCGCTCGCCGGCCTGCACCTGCAGGTCGACGCCGCGGATGATTTCGGTCTTGCCAAAGGACTTGCGCAGGCCACGCAACTCCAGGGCTGGAACTGGCGCAGGCAGGCTCATGGCGCCTCCCCGGCGTGCTGCAGGCGCGCCTGCTCGATGGCTTGCTGGGCCGCGTCCCATTGGACGGCAAAGCGCTTGCGCGCCCACTCAAAAAACGCAGCTGCCAGCAGCAGCGCTGCCCCCAGGGTGCACCAATGCAGGGGCGAGGCGGTGTCCACGGTGCCGCCCAAAAACCGCAGTTGCGTGCCCATGGCGGCATTGAGCTGGCGGTGGTAAACCATCTCGATCAGGGCCGAGACACCCAGCGCGCACAGGCCCGATGCAAGGCCCAACAGGCCATAAGCGCCCAGCATGGGCCGCATCAGACCGTGGCGCGCCAACTGCACATTGCGCATCACCAGGCTGGCAATGCCGCCGGGCGCGTACATCACCATCAGCATAAACACCGCGCCCAGGTAGAGCAGCCAGGCCTTGGTCAGTTCGCTGAGCAGCACAAAGGCCAGCACCATCAGAATGGCCCCCACGATAGGGCCGAAAAAGAAGGTGGCTCCGCCCAAGAAAGTAAACAGCAAATAGCCCCCCGAGCGCGCCGCGCCCACCACCTCGGCATTGACGATCTCAAAATTAAGCGCGCCCAAGCCGCCAGAAATACCGGCAAAAAACCCCGCGATGATGAAGGCGCTGTAACGCACCCGGTGCGGGTTGTAGCCAATGAACTCAAGGCGCTCGGGGTTGTCGCGTACCGCATTGAGCAGACGGCCCAGCGGGGTTTGTGTAAAGGCATACATCAGCATCACCGAGGCCAGGGTGTACAGCGCAATCAGGTAATACACCTGAATAGCCGGGCCAAAGCTGATACCGAAGACCGGCGTGCCCACCACCCGGTTACCCGAAACGCCGCCTTCGCCACCGAAGAACTCAGGCACCATCAAGGACATGGCAAACACCAACTCGGCCAGACCCAGCGTGATCATGGCAAAGGTGGTGCCCGACTTGCGGGTGGTCACATAACCAAACAGCGCCGCAAAACCCATACCGGCCACGCCGCCGACCAGCGGCACCAAGGACACGGGCAAAGGCAAGGCTGCCGCGCACCAGCTATTGAGTGCGTGGATGGCCACAAAAGCACCCAGGCCGGTGTACACCGCATGCCCAAAACTGAGCATGCCGCCCTGCCCGAGCAGCATGTTGTAGGACAAACAGGCAATGATGGCAATCCCCATTTGCGAGAGCATGGTGATGGCCAAGCCACTGCCAAACACCCAGGGCGCCAAAGCCATGACCAGCGCCGCGACCAACCAGACGCGGGGCGCGCCCCAGCGTCCATCGTGTGCAGAAGAGGGGCTCATGCGTCGCGCGTCCCCAGCAGGCCGCGGGGGCGGAAAATCAAGATCAGGACCAGCAACAGATAGGGCAGGATGGGCGCGACCTGCGCAATCGTCAAATGCCCCAGGCTGCTGGCCTGCCACGCGGGTGAAAGACCCAGGCCCCACGCAGCCAGAACGCTGCCCACCGAATAATCCAGCGCGACGGCGAAGGTTTGCACCACGCCAATGAGCAAAGAGGCAATGAATGCGCCCGACAAGGACCCCAGGCCGCCCACCACCACCACGACAAAAACAATAGAACCCACGGTGGCGGCCATGGCCGGCTCGGTCAGAAAGGTGCTGCCGCCAATCACGCCAGCCAGGCCCGCCAAAGCCGCACCGGCGCCAAAGACCAGCATAAATACGCGTGGCACGTTGTGGCCCAGGGCCTGCACCGCGTCAGGGTGCGTCAAGGCAGCCTGAATCACCAGTCCAATGCGGGTGCGCGTGAGCAGCAGCCACAAAGACAGCAGCATGGCCAAGGCCACCAGCATCATGAAGCCGCGCGTAGCCGGAAAAGGCGAACACACGATGCGCAGCGACGCATCGGCAGCGCTGCACATCGCCAAGGGCACCGCGCCCCAGACCCAGCGCAAGCCTTCTACCGAATGGTTGACCAAGGTAAACGCCGGGCCTTGCAAAGCCGGCGGCGGTGCAAAATCTACCGCAATACGGCCCCAAAGCAGCTGCACCACTTCCAGCACCACGTAGGTCAGGCCGAAAGTAATCAATAGTTCGGGCACATGGCCAAATTGGTGCACCCGGCGCAGGCAATAACGCTCAAACAAGGCGCCCAGCGCCCCGGTCAGCAGCGGCGCCAAGAGCAGAGCCGGCCAAAAGCCCAGCAGACCCGAGACGGTGTAGCCAATGTACGCCCCCAGCATATAAAAGCTGGCATGCGCAAAATTGAGCACGCCCATCATGCTGAAAATCAGCGTCAGCCCCGAGCTAAGCATGAACAGCAACAGCCCGTAACTCAGGCCGTTGAGCATCGAAATAATGAAAAACTCCATACCGCCATGGCTCCCCAGCGAGAGCCCTACCGCCCAAGGCGGCCAGGCCCTCGCAGGCGCCTATTCCCCCAGGTTGATCAAGAAGGACGTTTCATCTGGCAGCTGGTCGGGGTGCTGGAGACGTAATTCGGATACGTCTTTACCGGCACCAAGGTCATCCCGGTGTTCTCGGGGCTATAAGGGTATTTTTTGTCCGCCTTTTGCCACACGGTCATGTACAGCGGCTGCTGCAACTGGTGGTCCAGCTTGCGCATCTCCACTTCGCCGTTAAAGCTGTCCACGCGGATGCCGTCCAGGGCCGCTGCCACTTTGACCGGGTCGGTCGATTTGGCCTTGGCCATGGCTGCACCCAGGGTTTCGTAAATGCGGATGACTGAGCCGGTGTAGAAATCGTCGTTGTACTTGGCCTTGAACTCGGCCATCCATTTGTCCATTTGCCCGCCCATGTTGTAGTGGCTGTAGGCAATTTGGTAGACCTTGCCTGCGCCATTGGTACCCAAGGCGGTGGGCGTGCCAGTCACGCCAGCGTAATAGGTGTAGAAATTGCCGGTATAGCCGCCCTCATTGGCCGCTTTGACCAGCAGCGACAAGTCCGAGCCCCAGTTGCCGGTCACCACCGTGTCCGCGCCCGAGGCCTTGATCTTGGCGATGTAGGGCGCGAAATCACGCACCTGCGCCAGGGGGTGCAAGTCTTCGCCCACAATTTGGATGTCCGGGCGTTTGCGCGCCAAAGTCTCTTTGGTGTACTTGGCTACCTGCACGCCATGCGAATAGTTTTGGCCCAGGATATAGACTTTTTTGATGTCTTTTTGCTCGGCCATGAAGCTGGACATGGCTTCCATCTTCATGGAGGTGTCCGCGTCAAAGCGGAAATGCCAGTAGCTGCACTTGCTATTGGTCAGATCCGGGTCCACTGCCGCGTCGTTGAGGAACAAAACCTCTTTGCCCGGATTGCGCTCGTTGTGCTTGGTAATCGCATCGGTCAGGGCCAAAGCGACCGAGGAGCCATTACCCTGGATGATGTAGCGCACGCCCTGGTCGATGGCCGATTTGAGCGCGTTGAGGCTTTCGGTGGGGCTGAGCTTGTTGTCGATGCCAGTGACCTCAAAGGTCACGCCCGCCGGATTGCCCTTGCCGCTGAATTTTTCGGCGAAAAACTGGTAGCTCTTGAGCTGGTTCACGCCCACGGGCCCTAGCAGGCCCGACTGGGCATCAATGCGCACCATTTTGACGACTTCGCCCTTTTGCGCGAAGGCGCTGCCGGCAAAAGCAAGCGCCAAAGCAGCGAAAAGGAGGGGAGAGGACTTGCGCATAGGAAAACTCCTGAATTGATATGCGCCAAGCCTAACGGATGCGCAGGCCCCTCACTATTGGGGTTGCACCTTAGGCGAGCCCTCGCCAGTCACCCCGGTGACGCGGGCGGACCGGCTTTACAAGGTTGGAAGCTGGTAATCCTTCAAGGTTTCGCGCAGCTTGGTTTTTTGCATCTTGCCGGTGGCGCCCAGCGGAATGGCATCCACAAAGACCACGTCGTCCGGGATTTGCCATTTGGCGGTCTTGCCTTCGAAAAAGGCCAGCAACTCCTCGCGGCTGACTTCGGCGCCCGGCTTTTTCACCACCACCACAATCGGGCGCTCGTCCCATTTGGGGTGCTTCATGCCCACGCAGGCCGCCATGGCCACGGCCGGATGGGCCATGGCAATGTTCTCTACGTCGATGGAGCTGATCCACTCGCCGCCGGACTTGATCACGTCCTTGCTGCGGTCGGTAATTTGCATATAGCCGTCCGAGTCGATAGTAGCCACGTCGCCCGTGGGGAACCAGCCATTGACCAAGGGCGAGCCGCCCTCGCCTTTGTAATATTCCTTGATAACCCAGGGCCCTTTGACCAGCAAATCACCAAAGGCCTTGCCATCCCAGGGCAACTCGGCACCGCTTTCGTCCACGATTTTCATGTCCACGCCGTAGATGCCCCGGCCCTGCTTCATGCGCACGGCCATTTTTTGCTCGGAGTCCATACCGGCATGTTTGTTTTTCAAGGTGCACACCGTGCCCAGGGGTGACATTTCGGTCATGCCCCAGGCGTGCAGCACTTCCACGCCGTATATATCGTTAAACGCCGTAATCATGGCCGGCGGGCAGGCCGAGCCGCCAATCACGGTGCGGGTGAGTGTCGAAAAGCGCAGGCTGCCTTGCTGCATATGCCCGAGCAGCATTTGCCAGACCGTGGGCACACCGGCCGCGAAGGTGACTTTTTCGTTCTCGATCAGGTCGTAAATCGACTTGCCGTCCATGGCCGGGCCTGGGAAGACCATTTTGGCGCCCGTCATGGCCGCCGAGTACGGAAGGCCCCAGGCGTTCACATGGAACATGGGCACCACAGGCAGCACGCTGTCACGGGCGCTCATATTGAGCGCATCGGGCATGCCGCTGGCCCAAGCGTGCAAGATGGTTGAGCGGTGGCTGTACAAAGCTGCCTTGGGGTTGCCCGTGGTGCCGCTGGTGTAGCACATGCTAGACGCGCTGTTTTCGTCAAACTCGGGCCAGGTGAATGTTTCGGGCTGCTTGGCGATCCAGGCTTCATAGCTTTGCAGGCCGGGGATGCCGGTGTCGATGGGCAACTGGTCCGCGTCACACAGCGCGATGTAATGCTTGATGGTGGTGCAGCGCGCGTGCACCGCCTTGACGATGGGCAAAAAGGTCATGTCAAAGCACAAGACCTGGTCTTGCGAGTGGTTGGCGATCCACACCACCTGGTCGGGGTGCAGGCGCGGGTTCAGGGTGTGCAGCACCTTGCCCGAGCCGCTCACGCCAAAGTAGAGCTCCAGGTGGCGGTAGCCGTTCCAGGCCAGGGTAGCCACCCGGTCGCCAAAAGCCAGATGCAGTCCGTCCAGCGCGTTGGCCACTTTGCGCGAACGCTTGGCAATGTCGCGGTAAGTGCAGCGGTGGATGTCGCCTTCCACCCGCCGCGAGACAATTTCCCCCTCGCCGTGGTGCCGTTCGGCAAAGTCAATCAGAGAAGAAATCAGCAGTTGCTGGCTTTGCATCAACCCGAGCATGAGGAACCTCCAAATTTGTACGCCGCAGATGGCCGGCACACATATTACCCCCACGTCCCCAACCCCCTTTCGCGCAATCGATGAAAATGCGCCCATGACGCCCACCCCCGCCCAACCGTCCTCGCCACCGGCCGCTGCCCCCGCAGCCGGGCCTGCAGCGCTGCCCTGGCAGCACCGATTTAGCGCCTTGGGCCCGCAATTTGTGGCGCCGATTGCGCCCGCGCCACTGCCTGAGCCTTACTGGGTCGGCCACAGCGCCGCGGTGGGCGAGGCCTTGCAGCTGCCCGCAGGCTGGAACCAGGCCGACGATTTTTTGCACGCGCTCAGCGGCAACGTCCTGCTAGAGGGCAGCCAAATGCACGCCAGCGTCTACAGTGGCCACCAGTTTGGCATCTGGGCCGGCCAACTGGGCGACGGCCGCGCCTGCCTGATAGGGGAACTGGCCGGCCAAGAAATTCAGCTCAAGGGCGCGGGGCCCACCCCGTTTTCGCGCCGGGGCGACGGGCGCGCCGTGCTGCGCAGCTCCATCCGCGAGTTTTTGTGCAGCGAGGCCATGCACGGCCTGGGCATCCCCACCACCCGCGCGCTGAGCGTGACCGGCTCGGACGCCACAGTTTGGCGCGAGCAGGCCGAAACGGCCGCCGTGGTCACCCGCGTGGCGCCCAGCTTCATCCGCTTCGGGCATTTTGAGCACTTCAGCAAAAGCGGGCAAACCGAGCAGCTGCACCAGTTGGCCGACTTTGTCATCGCCAACTTTTACCCCCAATGCCTAGAAACCGACCCAGGTGCGCCGCGCTACCTGGCCTTGCTGGCCGCCGTCACTGAGCGCACCGCCGACTTGCTGGCCCAGTGGCAGGCCGTAGGCTTTTGCCACGGCGTGATGAACACGGACAACATGAGTATCCTGGGCCTGACGCTCGATTACGGGCCCTTCCAGTTTCTGGACGGTTTTGACCCCGGCCATATCTGCAACCATTCGGACCACGAAGGCCGCTACGCTTTTGGGCAACAGCCCAATATGGCCTACTGGAATTTGTATTGCCTGGCGGACGCGCTGATCCCGCTGATCGGCGACGAAGACGCGACCACCGAGGTGGTGGATATATTCCCCGTGCGATTTGGGCAATCGGCCGCACAGTGCCTGGCCCGGAAAATGGGGCTGGATGCACCGGACGCCAAGCAAAAAGCGCTCACCGACATGTTGCTGCCCATGCTCGCCTCCGAGCGCATTGACCACACGATTTTCTGGCGCCGTCTGAGCCGCTGGGCCGCGCGCATGGATGACGAGGACGGTTTGGTGATGGACTTGTTTGCCAACCGCCAGCCCATCCAGACCTGGCTGTACGCCTTTGAGTCCATGCACAAGGCCCTGGGTTTGCCCGATGTATCTGCACGCATGCTGCGCGCCAACCCGAAATATGTGTTGCGCAACCATATCGCAGAGCAAGCCATTGCAGCGGCCAAAGAGAAAGACTTCTCGGTGCTGCAGCAGCTCCAACAGGTGCTGGTCACGCCCTTTGAAGAGCACCCCGAGCACCAGGCCTGGGCCGACTTCCCGCCCGACTGGGCTGCGGGCATCCAGATTAGCTGCAGTTCTTAAAACCATTTTTCTACGCCAAAACCCATGATCGAAAAAACCGAAGCCCAATGGCGCGACATACTGCAGGCCAAAAACGCCGAGCCGCTGGCCTTTGCCGTTACCCGCCAAGAGGCCACCGAGCGCGCCTTCACCGGGCGCTGGGAATCCAACAAGCAAAAAGGTATTTACAGCTGCATATGCTGCGGCAAGGCCTTGTTCTCGTCCGAAACCAAGTACGAGTCAGGCTCTGGCTGGCCCAGCTACTTTGCCCCGCTGGCGCCCGAGGCGGTCGGCACCAAAGTCGACGGCCTGCTGTGGATGAAGCGCACCGAAGTGCACTGTGCCGATTGCCATGCCCATTTAGGCCATGTGTTTGAAGACGGCCCGCCGCCCACGGGCCTGCGCTATTGCATGAACTCGGCATCTTTGGATTTCACCCCCGAATGAAGCTTTTCCTCGATTTCTTTCCGTTTTTGCTGTTTTTCGGCGCCTACAAGCTCGCCGATATCTACACCGCCACCGGCGTGCTGATGGCCGCTACCGTGCTGCAAATGGGCCTGATTTACCTGCGTGAGCGCCAGTTGCAGCTCATGAACAAGGTCACTTTGGTGCTGGTGCTGGGCTTTGGCGCGCTAACGCTGGGCCTGCATGATGAACGCTTCATCAAATGGAAACCCACGGTCTTGTACTGCGCCATGGGCCTGGCGCTGGCGTTTGCGCTGTGGGTGCTGCGCAAAAACTTTTTGCGCTCGCTGCTGGGCAGCCAAATGGAGCTGCCCGATGCGGTGTGGCACCGACTGAACCAAATTTGGGTGCTGTATTGCGCCTTTATGGCGGCGTCCAATGCCTATGTCGCCCTGTATTTCAGCACCGAGGAATGGGTGAATTTCAAGCTCTGGGGCTACATCTTCCCGCTGATCTTCATCGTCGGCCAGGGCTTGTACATCGCCCCGCACGTCAAGATGATTGAACCTGAGGAAGGCCCCGCACCATGACTAACGCCACCCTGCCCCGCACTGCCGACCTGCAGGCGCGCCTGCAAGAGCGCCTGGCCCCCACGCGCCTGGAGGTCGTCGACGAAAGCTACCAGCACGCGGGCCACGTGGGTGCCCATGCCAGCGGCGTGGGCACGCACTTTCGGGTGCGTATCGCTTCCCCCCACTTTACGGGCAAAACGCGGGTGGCCTGCCACCGCCTTGTGTATGATGCGCTGCAGGATTTCATTGCCCAAGGGCTGCACGCCCTGGCGATTGAAACAGACTTCAACCCATAGGATATCGAATGAAAAAGCAAGCATTGGTCGCCATCGCGGCGGCGCTGTTGGCGCTGCAGGCAGTGCCGGCATCGGCCCAAAACGTGGCTATTGTTAACGGCAAAGCCGTCCCCACCGCACGCCTGGAAGCCCTGGCGCAGCAAGTGGCGCGCTCGGGCCGCCCTGTCACCCCCGAGATGCAAGGCCAGCTCAAGGAAGAAATCATCGCCCGCGAAATCTTCGCCCAAGCCGCCCAAGCCCAGGGATTGGACGGCACCGATGACTTCAAATCACAAATCGAGCAGGCCCGCCAATCGATTTTGATCCGCGAATTGTTCATGGCCTACCAGGCTAAAAACCCGGTTAGCGACGCAGACGTCAAAGCCGAATACGACCGCTACGCCTCCGCCAACGCGGGCAAAGAATACAAAGCACGCCACATCCTGGTGGAAAAAGAAGATCAGGCCAAGGCCATCATTGCCCAGATCAAAAAAGGCGCCAAGTTTGAAGACCTGGCCAAAAAAGCTTCCAAAGACCCCGGCTCTGCCGTGAAGGGGGGCGAGCTCGATTGGGCCAACCCGGGCAGCTATGTCAAAGAATTCTCTGACGCTCTGGTAGCCCTGGGCAAAGGCAAGATGACCGAGAACCCCGTCAAGAGCCAGTTTGGCTTTCACATCATCCGCGTAGACGACGTGCGCGAGGCCACGGTGCCCAAGTTTGACGAAGTCAAACCGCAAATCGCCCAGCACCTCTCGCAGCAAAAACTGGCCAAATACCAGGAAGAACTGCGCAGCAAAGCCAAAGTGGAATAAGCCTGATTGGCCTAATCCAAGCGCGGCCCAGGCCGCGCTTTTTTTTGCTTGCTCGCGGGCAAGCCCCGCACACCAACTAGCCAGTCACGCGGGCGTATTGCCACAGCGCCAGGCCGCCCAACATCACGGGCTGGTGCAGCATGTAATAGCTCAGGCTCCAGCGCCCCAAAAAAGCAAAGGGGCGCAGCAGCACCTGCTCCAGCGCACCGGCTTGCCAGCCCTGGGGTCGGCGCAGAGCCCAGAGCATGGCGGCCATGCCGCAGAGCATGACGGCTAGCCAGGGTGCCAGGGGCACATAGTCTTCGGTAAAGGGCTTGGCGCTGATCAGGCCCAGCCAGTTAAGGCCTTTGCCGTTGAGCGCGGCGCTCCACCAGCCTTGCGCAATCATTTCGGGCGCCGCCCAATAGGCAGTAAGTACCAGCACCGCCGCCGCCAAAAGCCAGCGCAGCGGTGCCGCGCGGCTGGCCAGCGCGCGGCACACCAACAGCATGACGGCCATGCCATGCAGCACGCCAAAGTAAATATAGGTTTGCGGGAACATCAGGTAGGAGCCCGCGCTCACCAGCAGTGCGCAGCCGCTGATTTGCAGCCACCGCTTTGCAAAATGCCGCCAGCTTTGCCCGCGCGCAATCGCCAAGGCCTGCCCTGCCCCCGCGCACAGCAGAAACAGGCTCAGGATGCAGGTGCGCTGGCGCGTCCAAAAAGGATCGGCATAAAAATTGGTCTGCAACAGGCCGGCGCTGGCCAGGTCAAAGCAGAAATGAAAGCCGGTCATCCACAGCAGCGCCAAGCCGCGCAAGGCGTCTACGCGCTGCAGGCGGGCGCTAGGCATGGCGCCTCGCTATCCCAGCCAGCGCCGGGCGTTGTGCCACAGGTGCATCCAGGGGCTGGAGGCGCTGGGGTCCAGCGGCGTCCAGCTGCTTTGGATGTTGCGAAACACCCGCTCGGGGTGCGGCATCATGGCGGTAAAGCGGCCGTCGGCCGTGGTCACCGCCGTGAGGCCGCCGGGGCTTCCATTGGGGTTGTACGGGTAGGCTTCGCTGGGCTGGCCGGGGTTATCGACAAAGCGCATGGCGGGCAGCACGCGCGCCGCATTGCCGCGCTGAGAAAAGTTGGCAAAACCTTCGCCGTGCGCCACCGCGATGGGCAAGCGCGCACCCGCCATGCCCTGGAAAAAGACTGACGGGCTGTCCAGCACCTCGACCAAAGACAGACGCGCCTCAAAGCGTTCGCTTTGGTTGGTGGTAAAGCGCGGCCAGTCTTGCGCGCCGGGGATGATGTCGGCCAGTTCGGCAAACATTTGGCAGCCGTTGCATACGCCCAGGCCAAAGGTATCGGTGCGCCCGAAAAATGCCTGGAACTGCGCGGCCAGACGCGCATTAAAGGTAATCGAGCGCGCCCAGCCGATACCCGCGCCCAGCGTGTCGCCATAGCTGAAGCCACCGCAGGCGACCAGGCCGGCAAAGTCTTTCAGGTCAGCGCGACCCGCCTGCAAATCGCTCATATGCACGTCGTAGGCGGCAAAACCGGCCTGGGTGAAGGCATAGGCCATTTCGATGTGCGAATTAACACCTTGCTCGCGCAGCACCGCCACACGCGGCCGGTTTTGCAAAAACGCCGGCGCCACGGGGCCCGGTGCGGCCGCCAAACCGGCGGGCAAATGCACATGCAAGCCGGGGTCGGCCGGCGCGCCAAAAGCGGCATGTTCGGCGTCGGCGCAGGCGGGGTTGTCCCGGCGCTGGCAGATTTTCCAGCTGACGCTGTCCCAGACCTGGGCCAGATCGGCCAGTGGCGCGCTGAATACCGATTTGGCGTCGCGCCACACTTCCAACTGGGCGCTGTTGCGCAGGGTTTTACCAATCACATGGCTGTGGCGCGACAGGCCGTGGGCGCGCAAAACCGCCATCACGGCGTCGCGGTCCTGGCCGTGCACCTGCAACACCACACCCAGTTCTTCGTTGAACAAGGCGCGCAGCGTGGCTTCCTCGCGGCGGGCGCCAACCTGGGTCGCCCAGTTTTTGCTGTCGCCCACGTCCATGCGGCTGTCGTTAACGCCGTCACCCTCCAGGACCAGCATGTCTACATTGAGGGCCACACCTTGGCGCCCCGCGAAAGCCATCTCCGCCACAGCGGCCAACAAGCCGCCGTCGCTGCGGTCGTGGTAGGCCAAAATTTTTCCGTCCGCGCGCAAAGCGTTGATCGCCTGCACCAGGGCGACCAAGTCGGCCGCCTGGTCCAGGTCCGGCACTTCATGGCCCATTTGGTCCAGCGTCTGCGCCAAGATGCTGGCGCCCATGCGGTTTTTGCCGCGGCCCAGGTCCACCAAAATCAAACGCCCGTCGTCCACCGCCTGAAGCTGCGGCGTGAGCGTGCCGCGCACATCGGCCAAGCTGGCAAAGGCCGAGACGATCAGCGAGACCGGCGAGCTGACTTTTTTGGCCTGACCGTCCTCCTGCCACTGCGTGCGCATGGACAAAGAGTCTTTGCCCACCGGAATCGAAATGCCCAGGGCCGGGCACAGCTCCATGCCGACGGCGCGCACGGTGGCATACAGCGCCGCGTCTTCGCCAGGCTCGCCGCAAGCGGCCATCCAATTGGCCGAGAGCTTGACGCGCGGCAAGTCGATGGGCGCAGCCAATAAGTTGGTGATCGCCTCGGCAATGGCCATACGGCCCGAGGCAGGCGCATTGATGACGGCCAGCGGTGTGCGCTCGCCCATGGACATGGCCTCGCCCGCAAAGCCATGAAAGTCGGCCAAAGTCACGGCGCAATCGGCCACCGGCACCTGCCAGGGACCGACCATCTGGTCGCGGTGGCTCAGGCCGCCCACGCTGCGATCGCCAATCGTGACCAAAAAGCGTTTGGACGCCACTGTCGGATGCGACAGCACGTCGGTGACGGCTTGCTGCAAGGCGACGCCTGTCACATCTAGCGGTGCGAACTGGCGCTGCACGGTCTGCACATCGCGGTGCATTTTGGGCGGCTTGCCCAGCAACACATTCATGGGCATGTCCACCGGTGAGGCGGCGCCTTCGTCGACCAGCACCAATTGGCGCTCCTCGGTGGCCACGCCGACGACGGCAAAGGGGCAGCGCTCACGCGCGCACATGGCGCTAAAGGCCGGCAAAGACTCGGGGGCGATGGCCAGCACATAGCGCTCCTGGCTCTCGTTGCTCCAGATTTCTTTGGGCGCCATACCGCTTTCTTCCAGGGGCACGGCGCGCAGGTCAAAACGCGCGCCGCGTTCGGCGTCATTGGTCAGCTCCGGAAAGGCATTGGACAGGCCGCCGGCACCCACGTCGTGGATGGCCAAAATCGGATTGTGTTCGGCGCCCAAGAGCCAGCATTGGTTGATGACCTCTTGCGCGCGGCGCTGGATTTCGGGGTTGCCGCGTTGCACCGAGTCAAAGTCCAGTTCGGCGGCATTGGCGCCGGTCGCCATGGAGCTGGCCGCGCTGCCGCCCATGCCGATGCGCATGCCCGGGCCGCCCAGCTGCACCAGCAAGCTGCCCGCCGGAAACTGCTTTTTGTGCGTTTGTGCCGCGTCGATCACACCCAAACCGCCCGCGATCATGATGGGCTTGTGGTAGCCGCGCTGCACGGTGTCGATGTCGCTGTGGGCGCTTTGCTCGAATTCGCGGAAATAGCCCAGCAAATTGGGCCGACCAAACTCGTTGTTAAAAGCAGCGCCGCCCAAAGGGCCCTCGGTCATGATGTCCAAAGCGCTGGCGATGTGGCCCGGCTTGCCATAGGCTGCGCGCGCTTGCGTGTCGTCCCAGCGCAGCTTGGACACGGTAAAGCCGGTCAAACCTGCTTTGGGCTTGGAGCCCCGGCCCGTGGCGCCTTCGTCACGGATTTCGCCGCCCGCGCCCGTGGCCGCACCAGGAAAGGGCGAGATAGCGGTCGGGTGGTTGTGTGTTTCCACCTTCATCAAGATGTGCTGCAACGCATCGGTGGCCGCATACTGCGGCGCGCCCTGCGCGCTGGCCTGGGGCGCAAAGCGCTGGATGGGCCCGCCTTCCATCACCGACGCATTGTCCGAATAGGCCACCAGCATGTGCTGCGGGTGGGTTTGGTGGGTGTGGCGAATCATGCCAAACATGCTGGCGCTTTGGGCGGCGCCGTCGATGCTGAAGTCGGCATTGAAGATTTTGTGGCGGCAGTGCTCGCTGTTGGCCTGGGCGAACATCATGAGTTCGACGTCGCTGGGGTTGCGCTGCAGTTGCACAAAGGCCTGGAGCAAGTAATCGATTTCGTCATCAGCCAGCGCCAGGCCAAAGCGGGTGTTGGCCTGCTCCAAGGCGCTGCGGCCAGCGCCCAGCACGTCGCAATAGTCCATGGGCGCGGGCAGCAGCGGCTCGAACAAGCGGGCCAGGTCGCTGCGCTCGCGCCAGACGCTTTCGGTCATGCGGTCATGCAGCAAGGCAGCGACTGCCTGTAATTGCGCTTCGTTCAAGCTGCCTGACTGGCCGAGCCAGGACTTGATGTGCAAGCGGTATTCCACCGCGCGCTCAATGCGGCGCACTGCAAAGCCGCAGTTGTGCGCGATGTCGGTCGCCTTGGAGGCCCAGGGTGACAAGGTGCCCAGCCGAGGCGAAACCAGCAATACCTCGCCGCCTTGCTGCTTGGACGCGGGCTCGCCGTAGGTAAGCAAAGCGCCCAGGCGCTCCTGCAATCCGGGCTCAGGCGCACTGTCGGTGGCGACCCAATGGACATAGCGGGCATCAAGTGCGCTGATTTTGTCGTGAACTCGTTGTAATTGCGCCAGCAATTGCTGGCTGCGAAAAGCGCTTAGGGCGTTGCCGCCTTCAAAAGAGGTGAGGTGCAGAGTCACGGGGCGAGGCCGGCTGGATGAAAGCGGCGATTTTAACGGGCCGTCCCCTAGGCCCTCAGGCACGCCCACGGGGGCTGCACGCCAAGTAAACTGGCGTTTTTTCACCAGCCTATCGGACTCGCGCCATGACCGACAAAACCATCCCCATCCTGCCCATCAACCGCCGCAGCGCCAATATCACCGAGGGCAAGTCCCGCGCGCCTAACCGGTCCATGTACTACGCCATGGGCTATGAAGAGACGGATTTCAAGAAACCGATGGTCGGCGTGGCCAATGGACACAGCACGATTACCCCCTGCAACAGCGGCCTGCAAAAGCTGGCCGACGCGGCCATCGCCGGCATTGAGGAGGCCGGCGGCAATGCCCAGGTGTTTGGCACGCCCACCATCTCGGACGGCATGGCCATGGGCACCGAAGGCATGAAGTACTCGCTGGTCAGCCGCGAAGTGATTTCCGACTGCATCGAGACCTGCGTGCAAGGCCAGTGGATGGACGGCGTGGTGGTCATCGGCGGCTGCGACAAAAACATGCCCGGCGGCCTGATGGGGATGCTGCGCGCTAACGTACCGGCAATTTACGTCTACGGCGGCACCATCTTGCCTGGTAGCTACCAAGGCCAAGATCTCAATATCGTCAGCGTCTTCGAAGCCGTGGGCCAAAACGCAGCCGGCAATTTGAGCGACTTTGATTTGCACGAAATCGAGCAACGCGCCATCCCCGGCCCCGGCTCCTGCGGCGGCATGTACACCGCCAACACCATGTCCAGCGCCTTCGAAGCCCTCGGCATCTCGCTGATCTACTCCAGCACCATGGCCAACCCGCATGACGAGAAGCTCAATTCGGCCAAAGCCTCGGCCCAGGTGCTGATCGAAGCGATCAAAAAAGACATCAAACCGCGCGACATCGTGACGCGCAAGTCCATTGAAAACGCCGTCGCCGTCATCATGGCCACCGGCGGCTCCACCAACGCCGTGCTGCACTTTTTGGCCATTGCCCATGCTGCAGGTGTGGAGTGGACCATCGAGGACTTTGAGCGCGTACGCGTCAAAACGCCAGTGCTGTGCGACCTCAAGCCCAGCGGCAAATACCTGGCCGTAGACCTGCATCGCGCAGGCGGTATCCCGCAGGTCATGAAAACTTTGCTGGTGGCCGGGCTGCTGCACGGCGACTGCCTCACGATTACCGGCCAAACTATTGCCGAAGTGCTGGCCGACATCCCCGATGCACCGCGTGCTGATCAGGACGTGATCCGCCCCATCAGCAACCCGATGTACGCACAGGGCCATCTGGCGATTCTGAAGGGCAACCTGTCGCCTGAAGGCTGCGTGGCCAAGATCACCGGCCTGAAAAAACCAGTGATGACAGGCCCGGCCCGTGTGTTTGACGACGAGCAATCCGCCCTCAAAGCGATTTTGGACGGCAAGATCGTCGCGGGCGACGTGATGGTTTTGCGCTACCTCGGCCCCAAAGGCGGCCCGGGCATGCCCGAAATGCTGGCGCCCACTGGCGCGCTGATTGGCGCGGGACTCGGCGAGAGCGTGGGCCTGATAACCGATGGCCGCTTCTCTGGCGGCACCTGGGGTATGGTGGTTGGCCACGTGGCCCCCGAAGCGGCTGTGGGCGGCACGATTGCACTGATCCACGAGGGCGACTCGATCACCATCGACGCGCACGCCCTGCTGTTGCAGCTCAATGTGCCGGATGCAGAAATTGCCCAACGCCGCGCCGCCTGGAAGGCCCCTGCCCCGCGCTATACGCGCGGCGTACAGGCCAAATTTGCCTTCAATGCCTCCACCGCCAGCAAAGGCGCGGTGCTGGACGACTACTGATACGACCCCGCCGCGTTCAGGCCGGCCGTACCTGGCGCACCTGCAAGTCGGCCACGCCGTCACTCAGGCGCGCTTGCACGGCCTGGCCCGGTTGCAGTTGCGCCACCTGGGTAATCGCCTGGCCTTCGTTCCCTTCGAGCCAAGCGTAGCCGCGTGACAGCACCAAGCGCGGATCAAGCATGTCCAGGTGCAGCGCCATTCGGTCCTGACGGGTGCGCAAGCGCGCCACTTCCTGCACCAAGGCAGCACGCAAGGCCGTTTGCAGTCGCAACACCTCCGATTGCTGGCGCTGTAACTGCGCCAAGGGCGCATGCGCCAAGCGCTGCTGTACGCCGGCCCAGGCCTCGCGCAAACGCCCGACCAAGGCGGCGGGCCGCCCCAAGCGCATCGCCAAGCGATCCAGGCCTTGGCCTTGGCGCTCCAGGCTGCGCGCCAATGCCGCCTGCAAACGCTCGTCGAGGCGCTGGACGGTATCGAGCAATACTTCGGCGCTCTGGGCGCACAGCTCGGCCGCAGCCGTCGGCGTGGGCGCGCGCAAATCAGCGACAAAATCCGCCATAGTGAAATCGGTCTCGTGGCCCACGCCGCTGATCAGCGGCACCGGGCTGAGGGCAATCAGCTGCGCCAAAGCCTCATCGTTAAAGGACCATAAATCTTCCATCGCCCCGCCGCCGCGCACCAGCAAGATGACATCAATAGCTATGCCATCGCTAGCGGGCTGCTCGGCCAGGGCGTAGAGGGCGCGCAGCGCATCCATGATTTCAGCGGCAGCGCCCGCCCCTTGCACGCTGGCTGGCGCCAGCAGCACCGTAATATGGGGCACGCGCCGCTGCAAAGCGCTCACCACGTCATGCAAGGCCGCCGCGCCCAAAGAGGTGACCAGGCCGATGCCGCGCACGTGGGCAGGCAAGGGCCGCTTGCGCTCGGCATCGAACAGGCCCTGCGCCGCCAATCGGGCCTTGATTTGCATGAACTGCTCGTACAAACTGCCCTCGCCTGCGGGCACCATGGCCTCGACCACCATTTGCAATTCGCCGCGCGGCTCGTACACACTGACCCGCGCCGAGACTTCGACACGTTGGCCGTCGCGCGGCACAAACTGCAGGCCCGTGGCGGCGCGCTTGAACATGGCGCAGCGCAACTGCCCCTCGTTGTCTTTGAGCGTGAAGTAACAGTGCCCGCTGGCCGCACGCACAAAACCGCTGATCTCGCCGGCCACCCGCACCGGGTTAAAGCGCGCCTGCAGGGCGTCCGAAATAGCATGGCACAGGGCGCCAACCTGCCACACCTGGGCAGCCAGGCGCGTTGGGGCCGGGCCTTCAGTCATGCAGCTGCCCCAGCGGCCAGCGGCAATTGCTCCGGGGAAAGATTGGCCTTAGACATGCAAATTGAATTTAATATTGGCAACAATCACAGATAATTGCATTTTTTAACAAAATAAGGAATACGTGTGATTTCCATGATACTTGCAGCCGGCTGGCCGATTTGGCCGCTGATCATGTGCTCTGTTTTGGCGCTGGCCATCGTGATCGAACGGGCGCTGAGCCTGACCGACGCCAAAGTCGCCCCGCCCGGGTTGGCCCAGGCCGTCGTCGAGCAGGCCCGCACCCATCGCCACCAAAGCGCCGAGCTCAGCCTTCCTGACACCCGAACTTTGCTCGGCCAGGTGCTGGCCAGCCCCCTGGAGATGGCCAAACGCAACCCGGCGGCCGACGCGCAAGACCTGCAATCGGCCCTCCACCTGGCGGGACGCAAGGCGGCGCAGGCCTTGGACACCCGCTTGCAAATGCTGGCCACCATCGCCTCGGCAGCGCCCTTGCTCGGATTGCTGGGCACCGTGGTCGGGATGATCGAAATCTTTGGCGCCCAATCGGGCGGCGGCGCAGGCAGCAACCCGGCCCAGTTGGCCCATGGCATTTCCATTGCGCTGTACAACACCGCCTTTGGCCTGATCGTCGCCATCCCGTCCATGATGTTTTGGCGTTACTTCCGCGCCCGGGCCGACGCATATGTCATGCAACTGGAAACCGCCGCAGACCAGTTGCTGCGCGCGCTGACGCAGCGCACCGAGCCATGACCCGCCGGACCGACGATTCCCGCAGCGGCGCACCGGCGCCCATGCAGTTTTCCCGCCGCGCCAGCGCCGAGCCGGAAATCAACCTCATTCCTTTTATTGATGTGCTGCTGGTGGTGCTGATATTTTTGGTGCTGACCACCACCTACCGCGAGCAAATGCTGCTGCACGTCAAGTTACCGGTCGCTCAGACCGCCAAAGAAACCCTGCCCGCTAAACCGATACAGCTCACGGTAACTGCAGGCGGCGACTATGGCCTGCAAGGTAAACTGCTTGCAGACCACACCGCCGCCGCACTCTCCAAAGTGCTGGCCGCCCAACTGAGCGGAGACACCCAGCCCGTGCTCATCATCAGCGCCGACGCCCATAGCAGCCACCAATCCGTCATTACAGCGGTTGAAGGCGCGCGCCTGGCCGGTATCGGGCACATCACCTTCGCCCTGCGGTCCGCCGCTGACGCCCCGCGTCGCTAAACCCATGGCTGCTAAGTTTGAGTTTTTGCTGCAACAGGCATGGACCACTCGCGGCGCGCTGGCCTTGGCGCTTTGGCCGCTGTCCTGGGGGTATGCGTTGCTGCTATTACTAAGACGCCTATTTTTCCGCTGGGGCCTAGGCGGGGTGAACCGGGCAGAGGCTTGCGTGCTGGTGGTCGGCAACGTCTTGGTAGGCGGGGCCGGCAAAACACCGACGGTCATCAGCATCGTCGAACATTTGCGCGCCCAAGGTTTGCAAGTGGGTGTGGTCTCCAAAGGCTATGGCCGCAGCGCGACCGGGACCGTGCTGGTGCATGCCCAATCGCGCCCGCGCGACTGCGGCGATGAACCCCTGCTGATCCACCTGCGCACCGGCGTACCGGTAGCCGTAGGGCGTTCGCGCATCGCCAGCGCCCGCGTGCTGCTGGCCCACCACCCGCAAACCCAGGTGCTGGTCATGGACGACGGCCTGCAAGATTACAGCCTATGGCGCGACGCCGAGGTCTGCGTCGTGGACGAACGTGGCCTGGGCAATGGCTGGTTGCTGCCGGCCGGCCCCTTGCGCGAACACTGGCCACGCCCGCCCTTGGACCGGGCCGGCTTGTGCAATGCCAGCCTCCTGGTCCTGAACACCAGCGGTCAAAGCGGTATGGGCCATTTCCACTGCCGTCGGCGCCTTTTGGACGTGGTGCACAACGGCCACGGCCAGCGCAGCACGCTGCAGGCGCTGGGGGAGCCGGGCGGCAAACCAGTCAAGGCGATTGCTGGCATTGCCCGCCCAGCCGCTTTTTTCAGCATGCTAGAGAAGTCCGGCCTGGCCTTGGCGGCGCGTGAGGCGCTACCTGACCATTACAACTTTGCCGAGTGCACCGCGTCCTCGTTTGGCGACTACACCCTGGTTTGCACCGAAAAAGATGCGGCCAAGCTCTGGGAAGTGGCGCCCCAGGCCTGGGCGGTGGGCCTGGTGCAAGACATCGAAGCGCCCTTTTTTGCTGCGCTGGACGCTCGCCTGGGCCAGGCCTTGGCGGCGCGTTTATCATCCCCCCATGGACACTAAATTGCTTGCTTTGTTGGTTTGCCCGGTCACCAAAGGGCCGCTGGAGTGGCACCCCCAGGCCCAAGAGTTGTGGTCGCGCAGCGCGCGCCTGGCCTATGCGGTGCGCGATGGCATTCCGATATTGCTGGAAGCCGAGGCGCGCACCCTGAGCGATACCGAGCTGGGCTTGTAAGCGCAGCCCATGGCCTACACCGTCCTGATCCCGGCCCGGCTGGCCTCCACGCGGCTGCCCAACAAACCCCTGGCCGACCTGGGCGGCCTGCCCATGGTGGTGCGGGTGGCCCAGCGTGTTGCCAGTGGCGTGCCCGCAGACACCCGCATCGTGGTAGCAGCAGACCACAGCAGCATCGTGCAGGCCTGCACCGAAAACGGCGTGCAAGCAATTCTGACCTCCGAACACCACGCCTCGGGCAGCGACCGTTTGGCACAAGCCTGCGAAATTTTGCAATTGCCGCCGCAGTCCATCGTGGTCAATGTGCAGGGCGATGAGCCGCTGATTGATCCGGCGCTGGTCGGTGCGGTGGCGCAGTTGCTGGTGCAGCACGGCCAAGCCAGCATGGGCACGGCTGCGCACCCGCTGGACGACGCGCGTGCGTTTTACGACCCCAATGTGGTCAAAGTTGTGGTGGATGCGGCCGGCTTTGCCATGTATTTCAGCCGCGCGCCGATTGCCTGGTGGCGCGACCGGCCTGCGGGGCAGCCGGATGCCCTCCCGGTGCCCTCGCCCTTGCGGCATATCGGAATTTACGCCTACCGCGTGGACTTTTTGCGCGCATTTCCCCTGCTTGCGCAAGCGCCCATGGAGCAATGCGAAGCCCTGGAGCAGCTGCGCGCGCTGTGGCACGGCCACAAGATTGCAGTCCACGTCACGGACCGGGCGCCGGGCGCGGGCGTGGACACGCCGGCCGATTTGGCGCGTGTGCGCGCCATCTTGCAAGGCCAAGCCCGCTAAAGCTGCCGCCTTGCGACGCAGGCCAGTCCGCTCTGCGCGGCGCTGTAAGGCAAACACAGGTTTTTGCGTGCTATTCTCCCCGCTGACACCAGCCAAGCCCCGACCGCAGGCTGGCATAAAGAGAGACACCATTTTGTGAGGATGGCCCATGAGATTGATTTTGTTAGGTGCACCCGGCGCAGGCAAGGGAACCCAAGCCACCTTCATTTGCCAAAAATACGGCATTCCCCAAATTTCTACCGGTGACATGTTGCGCGCCGCCGTGAAGGCTGGCACGCCCCTGGGCCTGCAGGCCAAGTCCATCATGGACGCGGGCGGCCTGGTCAGCGATGACCTGATCATCGGCCTGGTCAAAGAGCGCCTCACCCAACCCGACTGCGCTGCAGGTTTTTTGTTCGACGGCTTTCCGCGCACCATCCCCCAAGCCGACGCCATGAAGGCTGCTGGCGTGGCCCTGGACTACGTGGTCGAAATCGACGTACCCTTTGAAGCCATCATCGAACGCATGAGTGGCCGGCGCTCGCACCCCGCATCGGGGCGCACCTACCACGTCAAGTTCAATCCACCCAAAGTGGCCGGCATTGACGACGTCAGCGGCGAGCCCCTGATTCAGCGCGAGGATGACAAAGAAGACACGGTCAAAAACCGTCTCAATGTCTACAGCGCCCAAACCCGCCCCTTGGTGAAGTACTACTCCGACTGGGCCCAGGCCGAGCCGGCCAAAGCACCCAAATACCGCGCAGTGAGCGGCCTGGGCAGCGTGGAATCCATTACCGCCAGCGTGCTCGGCGCGCTCGAAAGCTAGCGCAGCGGGGCGGCCAGGCCGCCTGGCGCCATACAAAAAGGGATGCATAAGCATCCCTTTTTTTGTACAGCACCCGGGCCTGCGCCCGGGCTGGCAGTGCTTAGTAGGCCTGGCCGAGCTGGTCCAAAATCGCCGGGTTTTCCAGGGTAGAAACGTCTTGCGTGATGGTCTCGCCCTTGGCCAGCGAACGCAGCAAGCGGCGCATGATTTTCCCCGAGCGGGTTTTGGGCAGGTTTTCACCAAAGCGGATGTCTTTGGGCTTGGCGATTGGGCCGATTTCTTTGGCCACCCAGTCGCGCAGCTCTTTGGCAATCGCTTTGGCCTCTTCGGGGCTGGGGCGCGAACGCTTGAGCACCACGAAGGCGCAAATCGCCTCGCCCGTGAGGTCATCGGGGCGGCCGACCACGGCGGCTTCGGCGACCAAATCGGTCTTGGATACCAGCGCCGACTCGATTTCCATGGTGCCCATGCGGTGGCCCGACACATTGAGCACATCGTCAATACGCCCGGTGATGCGGAAATAACCCCGGTCCGCGCTGCGCACCGCGCCGTCGCCGGCCAGGTAAAGCTTGCCGCCCATTTCTTCGGGGAAATAGCTTTTCTTAAAGCGCTCGGGGTCGTTCCAGATGGTGCGGATCATGGACGGCCAGGGTTTGCTGACCACCAAAATACCGCCCGTTCCGTTGGGGATGGGGTTGCCCACCTCGTCCACGATGGCGGCCATGATGCCGGGCAATGGCAAAGTGCAGCTGCCGGGCACCAGCGGTGTGGCGCCGGGCATGGGGCTCATCATGTGCCCGCCGGTCTCGGTTTGCCAAAAGGTGTCCACAATGGGGCACTTCTCGTGGCCGACATGGCGGTAGTACCACATCCAAGCCTCCGGGTTAATAGGTTCACCCACCGACCCGAGGATGCGCAGGCTGCTTAGGTCCGAGCGGTCCGGGTGCACAGCGGGGTCGCTTTCTGCTGCTTTGATGAGCGAGCGGATGGCCGTAGGTGCGGTGTAAAAAATCGTGCACTTGTGGCGCTCGATCATTTGCCAAAAGCGCCCTGCGTTGGGGTAAGTCGGCACGCCTTCAAAAATGATTTGGGTCGCGCCCGCGGCCAAAGGTCCGTACGCCACATAGGTGTGGCCCGTGATCCAGCCGATGTCGGCGGTGCACCAGAACACATCGTCAGCGCGCAGGTCAAAGGTCCAGTCCATGGTCAGCTTGGCCCACAGCAGGTAGCCGCCTGTGGAATGCTGCACGCCCTTGGGTTTGCCGGTGGAGCCCGAGGTGTAAAGAATAAACAGCGGGTGCTCTGCGCCTACAGCCACCGGCGCGCATTCGGTGCTCTGACCGGCCAGTGCTTGGGCAAACGTCTTGTCGCGGCCGGCCACCATATTGCAGGCGGTGGCAGTGCGCTCGTACACCAATATGGATTTGATGGACTCGCAGCCGCCCATGGCCAGGCCTTCGTCCACGATGGATTTGAGGGGCAGCTCTTTGCCGCCGCGCATTTGGTAGTTGGCGGTGATGACCGCGACCGCACCGGCGTCGATGATGCGCTCTTGCAAAGCTTTGGCCGAAAAGCCGCCGAACACCACGCTGTGCGTGGCGCCGATGCGGGCGCAGGCCTGCATCGCGATGACGCCTTCGAGCGTCATGGGCATGTAAATCAGAACGCGGTCGCCTTTTTGGATGCCATGGGCCTTGAGCGCATTCGAAAACTGGCTCACGCGGGCCAGCAATTCTTTGTAAGTGGTCTTGGTGACGGTGCCGTCGTCGGCCTCAAAGATGACGGCCGTTTTGTTTTCGACGGGCGTGCCCATGTGGCGGTCCAGGCAGTTGGCCGAGGCGTTGAGCTCGCCGTCGTCAAACCACTGGTAAAACGGCGCGTTGGACTCGTCCAGGGTGCGGGTAAAAGGCCGGCTCCAGGTAATGTTGTCGCGCGCCAATTGGGCCCAAAAGCCTTCGTAGTCTTTCTCGGCCGCGTCGCACAGCGCTTGGTACGCGGGCATGCCGGAAATCCGGGCGCCCTTTTGGCTGGCCTCGCTGGGGTGGAAAACCCGGTTTTCAACCAACACGGATTCAATGGCGGAATTCGCAGTACTCATGGGCCGGTCTCCTTTTTGTCTGTAGAAAAATCTGGCGGGATGTTCGGCTATGGCACTTACATCGCACTGACTGGAGGTCGGCGGCGCCCAAACCGGGCCCGGCAAAGGGCCCGGCCGGGCCTGTCGGCGCCGGGCTTTGGCGGCCTGCAGAGGCTAAACTCCTCTTTCCCACTCCACTGCGACACCATGACTACCATCTCCCAGAACGACCTGATTGAATCGATCGCCGCCGCCCTGCAGTACATCAGCTACTACCACCCGGCCGACTACATCGCCCACCTGGCGCGCGCCTATGAGCGCGAACAAAGCCCCGCCGCCAAGGACGCAATCGCCCAAATCCTGACTAACAGCAAAATGAGCGCTACCGGCCACCGGCCCATTTGCCAGGACACCGGCATCGTCAACGTGTTCCTGAAAATCGGCATGGACGTGCGCTTGGGAGGCTTTACCGGCTCGCTGGAAGACGCCGTCAACCAAGGCGTGCGCCAGGGCTATCTGCACCCGGACAACACCTTGCGCGCCAGCGTGGTGGCCGACCCTGAGTTCGCCCGCAAAAACACCAAAGACAACACGCCGGCCGTGATATTTACCGAGATCGTGCCGGGCAACACCATCGAAGTCACCGTCGCCGCCAAAGGCGGCGGTTCGGAAAACAAAAGCAAGCTGGTGATGCTCAACCCCGGCGACTCGGTAGTGGACTGGGTGCTCAAAACCGTGCCCACCATGGGCGCAGGTTGGTGCCCTCCGGGCATGCTGGGCATCGGCATCGGCGGCACCGCCGAAAAAGCCATGGTCATGGCCAAAGAAAGCCTAATGGACGATTTGGACATGTATGCGCTGCAGGCCAAATCTTCTGCCGGTCAGGCCCTGAGCCAGGTCGAGGAACTTCGGCTGGAGCTTTATGACAAGGTCAACGCCTTGGGCATCGGCGCCCAGGGCCTGGGCGGCCTGACCACCGTGCTGGACGTCAAAATCAAGCTCTACCCCACCCATGCGGCCAGCAAGCCTGTAGCCATGATTCCCAATTGCGCCGCCACACGGCATGCGCACTTTGTCTTGGACGGCAGCGGCCCGTCCTACCTGACCCCGCCCTCCTTGGACACCTGGCCCCAGGTGGACTGGAAACCCGACTATGTGCAAAGCACCAAAGTCGACCTCAACACCCTGACACCTGCCCAAGTGGCGAGCTGGAAGCCCGGCCAAACCCTCTTGCTCAACGGCAAGATGCTGACGGGCCGCGATGCCGCGCACAAACGCATCCAAGGCATGCTGGCCAAGGGCGAGCCCCTGCCGGTGGACTTTAGCAACCGCGTGATTTACTACGTGGGCCCGGTAGACCCCGTTGCCGGCGAAGCCGTGGGGCCAGCCGGGCCGACCACCGCCACCCGCATGGACGGCTTTACCGAGATGATGCTGGCCCAGACCGGCCTCATTGCCATGGTGGGTAAGGCCGAGCGCGGGCCAGTGGCTATCGAGGCCATTAAAAAGCACCAAAGCGCTTACCTGATGGCCGTGGGCGGCGCCGCCTACCTGGTGAGCAAGGCCATTAAACACGCCAGCGTCGTGGCCTTTGCCGACCTGGGCATGGAAGCGATTTATGAATTTGACGTGGTCGATATGCCCGTGACAGTTGCCGTCGATTCCGGTGGCACCAGCGCCCACATTACCGGTCCGGCCACCTGGCAACAAAAAATAGCCAGCGGCGCCTACAAAACCATTCCTGTGCAGGCCGGCTGAACAGCGCATGGCCGAGCCCCTTGCAACGGCCCCCATCGGGGTCTTTGACAGCGGCATCGGCGGCCTGAGCGTGCTGCAGGCCTTGCTGCAAGCCTTGCCCGAGGAGCACTTTGTCTACCTTGCCGATGCGGGCTACGCACCGTATGGCGAGCAAGACCAGGCGCAGGTGCTGCGCCGCGCCGAGGCCATCGCCCGCTACCTGCTAGAGACGCAGCAGGTCAAAGCCTTGGTCCTCGCCTGCAATACCGCCACCGCGGCGGCCGTGGGCCCCTTGCGTGAGCGCTATCTGCGCGTTCCGATCATCGGCATTGAACCTGCGCTTAAACCAGCGGCTGCGCTCAGCCGCACCGGCCATATTGGCGTGCTGGCCACGCGCGGCACGCTGCAAAGCGAAAAATTCGCCGCACTGCTTGCCCGCCAATCGCCGAACACGCATTTTGTGCTGCAGCCCTGCGACGGCTTGGCCGCTGCCATTGAGCAGGACGACACAGCCACGGTTGCCCGCCTGGCCGCCCACTACCTAAACGCGCTGGGCCCGCTAGGCCACCGGGACGCAGAGGTGGACGCGGTGGTGCTCGGCTGCACCCACTATGCGCTGGTTGGCGAGGTGTTTAGGTCGCTGCTGGCCGGGCGTTGCAGTTTGCATGAGGCAGGCATCCCGGTGGCGCGCCGCGCCCGGCAGGTGCTGGCCGAGCGCGGTTGGTTGTGCCCGGCGCAGCCTGGTGCGGGCAGCATCCAATTGCTCAGCACCGGCGACCCGGCGCTGCTGCACAAGGCGGCCAAGCGCTGGCTTTGCCAGGCTGCAGACGTGCAAAGTCTGGCATTGGCGTCATGAAAAAAGGAGTTTTGGCCTGTCCGACAGGAATCGAACCTGTGACCTACAGCTTAGAAGGCTGTTGCTCTATCCAACTGAGCTACGGACAGTTGCGTGAGAAATCACCGGAAATGAAAATGCCAAAGGCAAAGCTTTGGCAAATAAAATGGTCGGGGCGAAAGGATTCGAACCTTCGACCCTCTGGTCCCAAACCAGATGCGCTACCAGGCTGCGCTACGCCCCGACTGGCGCATTCTACCCTCTGGGTTTACTGAGGATTTGTTTTGACACTGGCCTGCACTGCCAAATCGTACGATGTCAGCACCTGATTTAGTTTGGATGCTTGCGGGCGACCCCTTCCCGCCCCTGAGCCGCGCCTGGGGCGAAGGCAGCGACGCGCCAGGCTTGTTAGCCGCCGGGGGCGAGTTATCGGTTGCGTCCTTGGTGCAGGCTTATGAAAGCGGCATTTTTCCGTGGTTCAACCCCGGACAGCCGATTTTGTGGTGGAGCCCGGATCCGCGCATGGTATTGCGGGTGCAAGACTTCCGCATCCATCGTTCATTGAAAAAAGCCTTGCAGCGCTTTCGGGCCGACCCACGCTGTGAGATTCGGGTCAATAGCAATTTTGTCGGTGTCATCCAAGCTTGCGCGCAAATGCAGCGCCCTACCCAGCGCGGTACCTGGATTGTTCCGCCTATGGTCGAGGCCTATATCGCGTTTCATGAAGCCGGCTATGCCCACAGCTTTGAGACCTGGATTGACGGGAAAATGGTCGCCGGCCTGTATTTCGTCTCGGTCGGGCGCGCGGTGTTTGGTGAATCCATGTTCACCACCGTCACCGATGGCTCCAAATTCGCCTTGGCCGCGCTGATCGCGGCCTGCCGGGCTGCCGGCGTCGCCCAGCTCGATTGCCAGCAGGTTACCAGCCATTTGGCCAGCCTGGGTGCCTCGCCGCAGCCACGCGCGCAGTTTTTAGAAGGACTGCGCCAGGCCAAGGCCCAGGCGCCTGTGGCGTGGCAGTTTTCGCCGGCCGATTGGCAGCATTTGGACCAGAAAGCCTGATGCACCATGGCCAATATCCACGAATTACCGCTCAAGACGCTGCAGTTTTACTCCACGGCAGCCTACGAGTGCAGCTACCTGGACGGCCGCCAGGCGCGCTCGCAAGTAGCCACACCCAGCCACCTGATTGACAACGCCACCTATTCGGACCTAGTGGAGAGCGGGTTTCGCCGCAGCGGCATGTTCACCTACCGGCCCCATTGCGACACTTGCCACGCCTGCATTCCCTTGCGCGTACCTGTGGCCACTTTTTCGCCGACACGCAGCCAGCGCAGAGCCCTCAAGCAGCACGCAGACCTGCAAGCAAGGGTGCTGCGTCTGGGTTTTGAGCAAGAACATTACGATCTGTATCAGCGCTACCAGCACGCCCGCCACGCCGGCGGCGGCATGCATGAAGACAGTGTCAGCCAGTACACCCAGTTTTTGCTGCAAAGCCGCGTCAACTCGCGCTTGGTAGAGTTCCGCGCCCCCGCAAGCGATGGCGCTCTGGGCGCGCTCAAAATGGTGTCCATCCTGGACGTTCTCGAGGACGGCTTGTCGGCGGTGTACACCTTCTACGCGCCCGAAGCGACGGCCAGCTACGGCACTTTCAACGTCTTGTGGCAACTCCAGCAAGCCCGCGAGCTGGGACTGTCGCATCTTTACCTGGGCTATTGGATCGCGCAAAGCCAGAAAATGAACTACAAAATCCGCTTTGGTCCCTGCCAGGTGCTACTGGGCGGACGCTGGCAAGACTATGACGACGGCGCCCCAAGCCGCGCGCCCTAGGCCCTCGCGCCAAGGGCAGGCTGCCAATGGCGCAAAATATAGGGTTTACACCGCCTGCATATGACCAAACAAGACCCCAACTCGATGTCCGTACCGTCCGTGCAAGTAATTGAGCGGATGTTCACGCTGATCGACGTGCTGGCCTCGCGGGAAGAGCCGATGACGCTCAAAGAGATCAGCGACCGTGCCGGATTGCACCCCTCCACGGCGCACCGCATCCTCAACGATCTGGTGCTGGGCCGCTTTGCCGACCGTCCCCAAGCGGGCAGTTATCGCCTGGGTATGCGTCTGTTGGAGTTGGGCAACCTGGTCAAAGGCCGGCTCAATGTGCGCGACGCCGCCCTGGCCCCCATGCGGGAACTGCACAAGCTCACGCAGCAACCGGTTAACCTGAGCATGCGCCAGGGTGACGAAATTATTTATGTCGAGCGCGCCTTTAGCGAGCGCTCGGGCATGCAGGTGGTGCGGGCCATTGGCGGGCGGGCACCGCTGCATCTGACGTCGGTGGGTAAGCTCTTTTTGGCTGCTGACGACCCCCAGCGCACACGCGCCTATGCTGCTCGTACCGGGCTGCAGGGACATACCAAGAACAGCATTACCGATCTGGGCGTACTGGAGCGCGAATTGGCCAAAGTGCGCCAATACGGCCAGGCCAATGACAATGAAGAACTCGAATTGGGCGTGCGCTGCATGGCGGCCGGCATTTACGACGACCAGAAAAACCTGATTGCAGGGCTGTCGATCTCCTCACCCTCGGGACGCATGGATGACGCTTGGATGCCCAAGCTTAAGGAAATAGCCGCCCAAATTTCTGCAACCTTGGGCTACCGCGACAAGGAATGAAGCGCAGCCCGGGGGCTCGCGCTGCCAGCGCTAGTTGTTTTGCGCGAACCGAGCACCAGAGTGGGCCAAGGGCGTGCCCCGGTTCAAGGTGGCGGGGTTGGACTCGACCCAGCGCTTGACGCGCTCGGCATCGGCAATGCGGCTGAGTTTGCCCGCTGAATCCAAAAACACCATGATCAGTTTGCGGCCAGAAACCTTGGCTTGCATGACCAGGCACTGCCCGGCTTCCGAGATGTAGCCGGTTTTTTGCAGACCGATATCCCAGGCAGGGCTCTTCACCAGGCGGTTGGTATTGTTAAATTGCAGGGTACGCCGACCTACCGCTACCTGATAGCCCGGTGAAGTGGTGTAGGCGCGCAGCGTGGGATCTGCGTAGGCGTAGTTCACCAAAGTCGCCAAATCACGCGCGCTCGACTGGTTGCGGCTGGACAGGCCGGTCGGCTCGGCATAGCTGGTAGCCAGCATGCCCAACTCGTTGGCCTTCATATTCATCAGTCCCACAAAATTCGCCAAGCCGCCTGGGAAGGTGCGCCCCAGCGCATGCGCGGCGCGGTTTTCGCTGGACATCAGCGCAAGATGCAGCAACTCTCCGCGGCTCAGGACCGTACCGACGGTGAGGCGCGAACGGCTGCCTTTTTCGGTGTCCACATCGTCTTGGCTGATGGTGATGAGCTCGTCCATGGGCAGCCGCGCTTCGGAAATCAGCACGCCGGTCATCAGTTTGGTGATGGAGGCGATGGGCAATACGGCCAGTTCGTTTTTGTGGAGCAAGACTTCTTTGGTGTCCTGGTCAATCACAAATGCAACGCTGGACTTGAGCGCCAGCGCATCGGGCGCCGACTTGAGGCCGGCTATCGAACCAAAGGAGGGGCGGGTCGGCACAGCGGCGGCGGTTTTGGCCTTGCGCTTGGCACTGGGCGGCGTGCTTGCGCGTTTGGGGCTGTGGGCGCTCAAACTGCCGCGGGTGGAATCCTGCACCGCAAAGCCTGCGCCGGCCCAAACCATTGCACTCAAAAATACCAAGCAGCCAATACGTTTCTTCATCAATGTGTACCCAACCTCAATGCAGCCTAGCAAAACAGGCCCTAAAGCCCGTCGAAAGTCTGAGTTTAATCAAAAAATTAAGTAAATCAAGCGCTTACGAAGCAAACATCATGCAAATTCACAAAAATCAAAGAAATTGAGGTGCCTCGCTGCTGCCCTAGCCCTCATTCCTCTTATTTGTGCATCCCCCGTTCGTCCGGTTCGTCAGTCGAGGTGCTGATGACACTGACCGGAACACCACGGAATTTGCGCATGACGTAAACCACGTAACCACTGAAGCCGTACGCAATAAATATACCAAGAACAACCGTCGGCGGGTCGACATTGATGATCGCAATGCCAAGCGCAATCAGCACAATGACCGCGAAAGGCACGCTTTTTCGCAATGTCACGTCTTTAAAACTGTAGAAAGGAATGTTGGTCACCATGGTCAGGCCGGCGTACAGCACCCAAGCAAACATAAACCAGGCCACCTGCGCCGGGGCCACACCCAAATCGGTGCACCACCAGATAAAGCCTGCCACCAAAGCCGCTGCCGCCGGGGACGGAAGGCCTTGGAAATAGCGTTTATCGACCACATGGGTATTGACATTGAAGCGGGCCAGCCGCAACGCAGCGCAGGCGCAGTACACAAAGGCGGCAAACCAGCCCCATTTACCCAATCCTTTGAGAACCCATTCATAAGACACCAGCGCTGGCGCAGCGCCAAAGGACACCATGTCCGACAAAGAATCCATTTGCTCGCCAAAAGCGCTTTGGGTATTGGTCATGCGGGCCACGCGCCCGTCTAGGCTGTCGAGCACCATGGCGCAAAAGATGCCGATGGCCGACTGGTCAAAATGCCCCTGCATGGCCATCACGACGGCGTAAAAACCGCCAAAAAGCGCCGCCAGCGTAAAGAGGTTGGGCAGCACATAAATGCCTTTGCGCCGCTTGGGCACGTAGGCCACCTCTTCGGGCTCGGTCGCGTTCGCTGCGTTTTCGTCCATGGGGATTCCTCAATGAAGTTTGTGGCCTCAAGCTGCAGGATCTGCCAGCGCAAAGCACAGTGTAGTTGCTGCAAAGGCCCCTGCGGGCGCCACCCTGCCAAAAGCGCAAGGCCACCGAAGTGGCCTTGCACATCAAGCAACAGCCCGTAGGCCCGATGCTTTAGTTGCGGGTTTGGTCAACCAGCTTGTTTTTCTTGATCCAGGGCATCATGGCGCGCAGCGTCTCGCCCACTTGCTCGATCTGGTGCTCGGACGTCAGGCGGCGACGGCTGAGCAAGGTCGGTGCACCGGCCTTGTTTTCCAGGATAAAGCTCTTGGCATATTCGCCCGTCTGGATGTCTTTAAGGCACTGGCGCATGGCAGCCTTGGTGTCCTCGGTGACGATGCGCGGACCGGTCACGTACTCGCCATATTCGGCATTGTTGGAAATCGAGTAATTCATATTGGCGATACCGCCTTCATAAATCATGTCGACAATCAACTTGAGTTCGTGCAGGCATTCGAAGTAGGCCATCTCGGGGGCATAGCCCGCATCGACCAGGGTTTCAAAACCGGCTTTGATCAGCTCGACCGTGCCGCCGCACAAAACGGCTTGCTCGCCGAACAAATCGGTTTCGGTTTCTTCGCGGAAGTTGGTTTCAATGATGCCGGCTTTGCCGCCGCCGTTTGCCATGGCATAGCTCAAAGCCAGGTCGCGCGTGCGGCCCGATTTGTCTTGGTGCACCGCAATCAGGTGGGGCACGCCGCCGCCTTGGGCATAGGTGCCGCGCACGGTGTGGCCGGGCGCTTTGGGGGCCACCATCCACACATCCAGATCGGCGCGGGGGTTGACCAGGCCGTAATGCACATTAAAACCATGGGCAAACACCAGCGAAGCGCCGGGCTTGATGTTGGGCTCCACGTCATGGGTGTAGACGCTACCGATTTGTTCGTCGGGCAACAAAATCATGACCACGTCGGCCGCGCGCACTGCGTCAGCGACTTCAGCGACCTTGAGGCCCGCTTTTTCCACTTTGGGCCAGGAGGCGCCGCCTTTGCGCAATCCGACGATGACTTTGACGCCGCTGTCGTTCAAGTTTTGGGCATGGGCGTGGCCCTGGCTGCCGTAGCCGATGATGGCAACGGTTTTGCCTTTGATCAGACTCAGGTCACAGTCTTTGTCGTAATAAACCTTCATGCTTTTCTCCGAAAAATAATGACGCAGCGCGCCAAGTTGCAAAATCTTATACCCGCAAGACCCGCTCGCCACGCCCGATGCCGCTGCATCCGGTACGCACGGTCTCGAGGATCGCGTCTTTCTCAATCGCCTCCAAAAAGGCATCATTTTTGGCCTGGTCACCGGTGAGCTCAATGGTGTAGCTCTTGTCGGTCACGTCAATCACGCGGCCCCTGAATATATCGGCCATGCGCTTCATCTCCTCGCGCTCCTTGCCCACGGCGCGCACCTTGACCAGCATCAGTTCGCGCTCAATGTAGGCGCCTTCGGTCAGATCGACAACCTTGACCACCTCGATCAGGCGGTTCAAATGCTTGGTGATCTGTTCGACCACGTCGTCCGAGCCATTGGTCTGCAGCGTCATGCGCGACAGACTGGGATCTTCGGTCGGCGCAACCGTTAAGGATTCAATGTTGTAGCCCCGGGCCGAAAACAGGCCTACCACCCGAGACAGCGCCCCGGGCTCATTTTCCAGCAAGACAGCAATAATATGTTTCATAGCATCAGACTCCTCTTTTCACCGCCCTCCCCCGGCAGCGGTAACCGCCGGGCTTGGCAAGCAATAGATTCGTCCCCTTGAATTAAATAAATTAAACGTTTGGACCAGTGGGCTTTAGAGGTCTTCCGAACCCAACAGCATTTCGGTGATTCCTTTGCCGGCTTGCACCATCGGAAATACGTTTTCGGTCGGGTCGGTTCTGAAGTCCATGAAAACGGTCCGGTCCTTCAAGCGGCGCGCCTCACGCAGCGCTGGCTCGACATCTTCAGGGCGCTCAATCAGCATGCCCACATGGCCGTAGGCCTCGGCGAGCTTGACGAAATTGGGCAGCGCGTCCATGTAGCTGTGGCTGTAGCGGCCTTCGTACTCCACCTCTTGCCACTGGCGCACCATGCCCAGATACCGGTTGTTCAGCGAGACAATTTTGATCGGTGTGTTGTACTGCAGGCAAGTGGACAACTCCTGAATGCACATCTGCACCGATCCCTCGCCGGTAATGCAAAACACCTCGCTGTCGGGCTTGGCCAGTTTGATACCCATGGCGTAAGGAATACCCACGCCCATGGTGCCCAGGCCGCCGGAGTTAATCCAACGACGCGGCTCGTCAAAACGGTAATACTGGGCGGCCCACATTTGGTGCTGACCCACGTCCGAGGTAATGTAGGTCTCGGTCTCGCGCGTCATGTTCCATAGCGTCTCAACAACATATTGCGGTTTGATCACGTCGCCTTTGCCGTGGTCGTACTTCAGGCATTGGCGCGTACGCCAGCCTTCAATCGTCTCCCACCAGCTGCCCAGGGCGTTGGCATCAGGCTTGAGCGGGCTTTCTTTGATCATGGCGATCAGCTCGGTCAGCACATCCTTGACGTCGCCCACGATCGGAATATCCACCTTCACGCGCTTGGAAATACTCGACGGATCGATGTCAATATGGATGATCTTGCGCTCGTTTTGGGCGAAGTGCTTGGGGTTGCCGATCACGCGGTCGTCAAAGCGGGCACCCACGGCCAGCAAAACGTCGCAGTTTTGCATGGCGTTATTGGCCTCTACCGTGCCGTGCATGCCCAACATGCCCAGGAATTTGCGGTCGCTGGCCGGATAGGCGCCCAGGCCCATCAAAGTGTTCGTGCAGGGATAGCCCAGCATGTCCACCAGCGTACGCAATTGCGCCGAAGCGTTGCTTAGCAGCACGCCGCCGCCGGTGTAAATATACGGACGCCTAGCCGTAAGCAACAGTTGCAAGGCCTTGCGAATCTGTCCACCATGGCCTTTGCGCACCGGGTTATAGGAGCGCATTTCTACGCTGGACGGGTAGCCGGTGTAGGGTACTTTCTTGAAGGAAACATCCTTGGGGATGTCCACCACCACGGGGCCGGGCCGGCCGGTGCGTGCGATGTGGAAGGCCTTCTTCATAGTCTCGGCCAAATCGCGGGCGTCTTTGACCAGGAAATTGTGCTTGACGATGGGGCGGGTAATGCCGACCGTGTCGCACTCTTGGAAGGCATCCAAGCCGATGGCATGCGTAGGCACCTGGCCGGTGATGATCACCATCGGAATACTGTCCATATAGGCCGTGGCGATGCCGGTCACGGCATTGGTCACGCCTGGACCCGAGGTCACCAGCGCAACGCCTACCTCGCCGGTCGCGCGGGCGTAGCCATCGGCAGCGTGCACTGCGGCTTGCTCGTGGCGCACCAGTACGTGCTGAATCGTGTCTTGTTTGTAAAAAGCGTCGTAAATGTGCAAAACCGCGCCGCCGGGGTAGCCCCAGATGAACTTGACGCCTTCAGCTTGCAACGCTTTGACCAGAACTTCCGCACCTCGCAACTCGGGCGAACCTGCGGATTTTGTTGCCGCCGCAACAGCGGTGGCGGAAGCCATGTCGGCTTTGGAGATTTCCATGATGAACCTTTGCGAATTTCTCTAACGAAACACCTTGGGTGCCCCTTCGCAAACACTTGTGGTATCGCGTCGGGACTTAAGATTCAGGCCATAAGCGCATTGAATGCTGCGCCGGACCAGAACCCGTTTGCTTTTTGACTGCAAGGCGGATTATCGCATCATTGCCCAGGCCGTCGCCCCAGCTACCGGCAAATTAGCCACGGGTGCGATAATTCGCACACCTCTATGCGCCACCCTAAGCACCAAAAAGTTCAATTTTTGCCCTATTGCGGTGCGCATCGGAGCGGCCGTGGCCACTGAACGCGAGCTCGACGAGTTCCTGCGAGGCGTTGAAAAACGCGCCTTCAAGCGCACGATGTACCACGTCCGCAATGAAGAATCGGCCTTGGACATCGTCCAAGACAGCATGATGAAGCTCGCCGAGCACTATGGCCACAAGCCGCCCCAAGAGCTCCCTATGCTGTTTCAGCGCATTCTGAGCAACGCCACCCTAGACTGGTTTCGCCGTCAAAAAACGTTTAACGCCTTGTTTACCCACCTGGGCGACTTTGACGGCCCGGACCAGGACGGCGACTTTGACGTCCTGGAGGCTCTGTTGTCGCATTCTGACCAGGGTCAGCAGGAAAGCACCCAGTCGCAGGCCGAACGGGCACAAACATTGCAAGCCATTGAGGCGGCCATCGAAGATCTCCCCGCACGTCAACGCGAGGCCTTCCTCATGCGTTACTGGGAGGAGTTGGATTTAGCCGAAACCGCCTCGGCCATGGGCTGCTCGCAGGGAAGCGTCAAAACGCACTGCTCCAGAGCGGTCAGCGCCCTGTCCAAAGCTTTAAGATTGAAGGGAATCAAGCCATGAACATGTTTTCTCCCAAGCAAGACCCCAAAATTCGGGCCCAGGACGCCTTTGGCGCCCGGGTAGCCGCGCGCCTAGACCGGGCGGCCCAAGACCTCCCCCACGGCGTGTCCGAACGGCTACGCGCCTCCCGGATGGCCGCCCTGTCCCACCGGCGGGTGCATGAAACGGCTCCTGTGGCGGTGGCCGCCGGTGGCGCTGGCCGCTGGCAGGTGGACCCGGCGCAGAGCTTATGGGCCCGTATTTCCGCATTTTTGCCGCTGATTGCTCTTTTGGCGGGCCTGGCGGTAATCGGTGTGGTGCAAGACCAAGACCGTGCCCATGAATTGGCTGAAGTGGATGCAGAAATCCTGACTGGCGACCTGCCGCCCAGCGCCTACACCGACCCCGGATTCGCACAATTCCTGAAGAAAGCGGGCCGGGACTGAGGCGCCAAGCCCTGCCTGCTTCGGATTATGGCCGCTCACCAAGCCTTCTTTTCACGCATTTTTGGCCTGGGTTTGGTATTGCTGGGCTTAGGTATTTCCGGTCTGTCCCTCGCCCAAACCACCTTAGCAGCACCCCTGGCGACCGCCAACCCCGCGAGTGCGGCATTGCCTTCCGATGAATCCAAGCCCCGCTGGTCTGATTTGTCGACCCTCGAGCGCCAATCCCTGGAGCCCTTGCGCGAGGCTTGGCCCACCCTATCGCAAGGGCACCGTCGCAAATGGCAGGTTGTGGCGAAAAACTTCACGCAAATGTCAGATTCAGAACGCGAGCGCTTGCACAGCCGCATGGTCGATTGGGCGGCGCTCAGTCCTAAGGAGCGCGAGCAGGCCCGCGTCAATTTCGCGGAAACCAAAAAACTGCCCGCTGATGCGCGGGCAGCTACCTGGGAAGCCTATCAGGCCTTGCCTGAAGAAGAAAAGCAAGCCTTGCTGCAGGCAGCCCCCAAAAAACCTGCTGGCGCTGCGGTGGCACCCCGACCCATAGCGCCCCATAAACTGGCCGAAGTCCCGGTAACCCGCAAGTCACCCGAACCAGTCAAGGCCAGCATCTCACCCCGACCAGCCATAGATCGCTATACCTTGCTGCCCATCAAAGAACTTGCGCCCAGCGCAGAAAACTAATTCCTACGCCAAGGCCGCCCGCCAAGCGCAAGGACCCGCGCGCTTTGGTCGCCCGCGAAATGAGCGACCTTCCTCTCCGAAAGCTTCCTTCCCATGGATTCCATTGCATCGTCCACCCCCGCGATTGCGCGCCGCATGGCGTGTTGGTTGTATGAGGGCATGCTGCTGTTTGGCGTGGTCTTTATCGCCGGCTATCTCTTTGGAACCCTGACCCAGACGCGGCATGCGCTGGACAATCGCCATGGGCTGCAGGTATTTTTGTTTCTGGTGATCAGCGCCTATTTTGTGGAGTTCTGGTCGCGCGGGCAAACGCTGGCGATGAAAACCTGGCATATCCGCATCGTCGATGCGGCGGGATTGCCGCTTACCCGCCAGCGCGCATTGCTGCGCTACCTGTTGGCATGGGTTTGGATTCTTCCGCCGCTCTTTGTCGCTTGGGCAGCGCAATTGCCACCGGGGGCAAGCGCGTTGGTGTTTTTACTCTGGGTCGCGGCCTGGGCGAGCAGCAGCCTGATCGCGCCGGGGCGCCAGTTTTGGCACGACCTGGGCGCAGGGACGCGCCTGGTGCACCACGTATTGCCAGCGCCTGCTTAAACCGCCGATTCGTCCTGTTCGCCGGTACGGATGCGCACCACACGCTCCACGGACGTAACGAAAATCTTGCCGTCGCCGATTTTGCCGGTGTACGCGGCCTTGATGATGGCGTCGACACAACGGTCCACGTCCGAGGTTTTGACCACCAATTCCACCTTGACCTTGGGTAAAAAGTCCACTACGTACTCGGCGCCACGGTAGAGCTCGGTGTGGCCTTTTTGGCGCCCGAAACCCTTGACCTCGGTCACCGTTAAGCCGCTGGCGCCGCACTCGGCCAGCGCCTCACGCACCTCCTCGAGCTTGAATGGTTTGATGATGGCGGTGATTTGTTTCATAGCAGTCCCCAGTGGCGTCGTAAAAAATCAGGCTCTGAACCTGTTGGTAATAGGATAACGCCAATCCTTGCCGAAGCTGCGGTGGCTGACCCGAATTCCGGGCGGCGCCTGGCGGCGTTTGTATTCGTTGATTTGGATAAGGCGCGTCACCCGCTCCACGTCGGCCGGGGCGTAACCAGCGGCCACGATGTGGGCGATGCTCTCGTCGTTTTCCATGTAGCGCTCAATGATGGCATCAAGCACCTCGTAGGGCGGCAAGCTGTCTTGGTCTGTCTGATCGGGGCGCAGCTCGGCGCTGGGCGGGCGGGTGATGATGCGCTCGGGGATCGGTTGGGCGCAGGTGCCATAGGGGTCATGGGCATTGCGCCAGCGCGCCATGGCAAAGACCCGCGTTTTGGCCAGATCTTTGATCACCGCAAACCCGCCTGCCATGTCGCCGTAGAGCGTGCAATAGCCGGTGGCCATCTCGGACTTGTTGCCGGTGGTCAGCACCATGCTGCCAAATTTATTGCTCAGCGCCATCAACAAGGTGCCGCGGATGCGGGCCTGCAGGTTTTCTTCGGTGGTGTCGGCTGGCCGGCCCGCAAATTCAGTGGCCAGGGTGCCCATATAGGCCTCGAGCGCCGGCCGGATGGAGATTTCGTCGTAGCGCACGCCCATGCGCCGGGCCATCTCGGCCGCATCTATCCAGCTGATGTCGGCGGTGTAAGGCGAGGGCATCATCACGGCACGCACTTGGTCCGCACCGAGAGCGTCCACCGCCACGGCCAGCACCAGCGCCGAATCGATACCGCCAGACAGGCCTAGCAAGACGCCGGGAAAACGGTTTTTCTGCACGTAGTCGCGCACGCCGAGCACCAGCGCGTCCCACAAATCGGCCTCTTCGCTGCGCTGGGGCTCCAAAACGCCGTGCCAACACGCCTCTTTGGAGGACACATCGAGGTCGGCCAGCATCAGGGCTTCGGCAAAGCTAGGCGCCCGCAGCGCCACGCGCCCGTCCGGCTCTAGCGCAAAGGAGCGGCCCTCAAAGACCAGCTCGTCCTGCCCGCCCACCAGGTGCGCATACACCAGCGGCAGCCCGGTGGCCCGGCAGCGCGCGCCCATGACGTCCTCGCGCTGATAGCCCTTGCCCAAATGAAAGGGCGAGGCATTGATCACCGCCAGCACCTGGGCACCGGCCGCTTTGGCCGCCTGGGCAGGTGCTTCAAACCAGGCGTCCTCGCAAATGAGCAGCCCCACGCGCACCGTGTGGCCCGGCTCGCCCACCTCAAACACGCAGGTGGCGTCGCCGGGAACGAAATAGCGCCGCTCGTCAAACACCTGGTAATTGGGCAGTTCTTGCTTGGCGTAGGTGGCTACGATGGCACCGTTTTGCAGCACGCTGGCGCAGTTGTGGCGGGCATTGACCGACACCGAGCGCCCACGCTGATCGCCGCCCTGGGGGTGGCCGACCACAACGCTCATCCCGCGCAGTGAGGCCAGGTGCGCAGCCAGCGCCTGCAAAGTCTGCGCGCAGGCCTGCATAAATGCGGGGCGCAGGTACAAATCTTCGGCGGCATAGCCGCACAGCGACAATTCAGGGGTGAGCAGCAGGCGCGCGCCTTGGGCGTAGGCTGTTTGGGCCGCCTCGGCAATTTTTTGCGCGTTGCCGGCCAAATCACCCACAATGAAATTGAGCTGCGCAACGCAAATTTTGAGAGTCATGAACAAATGCTTATGAAAACCGCCGCCAGTTCCGTGCGCCAAGCGCCCGGGCTGCGGCATCCAAGGGGGCCACATGGCCTCAAATGATTATGTCACCCGCGTGCACGCTTCGGTCCACGCGGTGCCGGCCGCCACCTGGGACGCGCTTTTGGCGCTGCACCCCGAAGCCAGCCCCTTTATGCGCCACGCCTACCTGGCAGCCATGGAGGACAGCGCCAGCGCCAGTCCCGCCACCGGCTGGACGCCCGCCTGCATCGTGCTGGAGCGCGCTGGCGTCTTGGAGGCGGCCGCCGTCGTCTACGCCAAAGACCACTCGTATGGCGAATATGTATTTGACTGGGCCTGGGCCAACGCCTACCAGCAGCACGGACTGCCCTATTACCCCAAAGCCACATTGGCCGTGCCCTTCACACCCGTGCCCGGCGCGCGCCTGCTGGCCCGGGACGCGCCAGCGCGCCAGGCGCTGCTGGCAGCCGTGCTGGACTGGTGCGCGGGGCGCGAGTTATCTTCTTTGCACCTACTCTTTGTCAGCCCCACCGATGCGCAAGCCTGCCAGGATGCCGGACTGATGCTGCGCCAGACCGTGCAGTTTCACTGGGCCAACACGCCTGCGCCCTACCCTGACTTCGAGGCGTTTTTGGCCAGTCTGGCCCAAGAAAAGCGTAAGAAAATCCGTCAAGAACGACGCAAAGTGGCCGAGGCTGGGGTGCAATTTCGCTGGGTCCGCGGTCCAGACATCAGCGATGCCGACTGGGACTTTTTCTACCGTTGCTATGAGCGGACCTACCTGGAGCACGGCAATGCGCCCTACCTCAGTCGCCGGTTTTTTACCGCCATGCAGGCCGCTATGCCCGAAAACTGGCTGCTCTTTATTGCCGAGCGCGGTGGCAAGCCCATGGCCAGCAGCCTGATCGCGCTCAGCGCCGAAGGTCCTGGCCAGCCCCAAGTCGCCTACGGACGCTACTGGGGCGCATTGGAGCGGGTCGATTGCCTGCA
>CANGNS010000005.1 GCA_947455465.1 Comamonadaceae bacterium
CTGTGTCTGTGCCGCTAGTGCCAAGGAGGCGCGTCCAAATTTTGGTTCCATCCGCGCTGTACTTCGAGACAAATGCATCAGCGCCGCCGCTGTTGGTCTGCCCATCCAGCGATCCATATGTGTAGCCGCCAACGTAGATTGAGCCGTCTAAACCCTTAGTTAATGCATTCGCATAATCAGCCCCGCTAGTACCAATTAGGCGCGTCCAGACTTTGGTGCCGTCGGGGTTGTATTTGGTTACAAATCCATCAACGGCGCCACTGTTAGCTTGTCCATCTAAATTACCAGCGGTATAGCCGCCAACGTAGATTGAGCCGTCTAAGCCGGTAGTTAGTGCCCTGGCTTGGTCGCCGGAGCTAGTGCCCAGCAGGCGTGTCCATACTTTGGTTCCCTCGGGATTGTATTTGGTTACAAAGACATCTTGGCCACCACTGTTAGCCTGTCCATCTAAATTACCAGCGATATAGCCGCCAACGTAGATTGAGCCGTCTAAGCCGGTAGTTAGTGCCCTGGCTTGGTCGCCGGAGCTAGTGCCCAGCAGGTGTGTCCAAACTTTGGTGCCGTCCGCACTGTATTTGGTGATAAATGCGTCTAAGCCACCGCTGTTAGTCTGGCCATCCAGCGAGGCATCGGTGTATCCACTTACGTAGATGGAGCCGTCCAGCCCGGTAGCTATAGCAACGATTGCGTCATCGCCGTTGCTGCCTAACAGGCGCGTCCATAGTTTATTTGGTGAATTTACCATCCATATTCCCTGTCTGAAGTGGCGTGCGTCAATAGACGAAGTAGTGGGGAGCGACCATTGAAAATTGGCCTTCAAGACCCACTTCACTCAATGTACCCCAACTAAGTTGTACCGGTAAGGTTTGATTCGCGTGTAAAGATGAATTTCACGCCAGCCTGTTGGCCATCCCCAAAAATTAAACTTGGAAAGTGAACATGCAGCGTTGAGTTAAGGGTAAACCCTACTTAAGCTGTCGCGAGGCAACTAAAGTCATTTAGTGTCCGTTCACCATTTTGAACGCGGTGAAGTCCCGTCGTCAGTTGAGCCTAGGAGAGAGGCTAGCCTAGTCGACAATGATCTTTAGTAGCCGTTCAAATATTTTTGGCGGTATTTTTGGCGGTATTTTTAAAATATTTTCCGAAAAATGTCAATAATTCATTAGTGTAAATTCAATTATGTGATCCCCGCCAGCGCACCACCCTCATCGTTTACGCGCCAGCACCGGCCTCAAAGCCTTGCCCGTATGCGTCCCCAGGCGCACCACCTCTTCGGGGCTGGCTGCCGCTACGATCTTGCCGCCGCCTTTGCCGCCTTCGGGGCCCAGGTCGATAACCCAGTCGGCCTCGGCGATCACGTCCAAGTCATGCTCAATGACCACCACGCTGTGGCCGCCATGCACCAAGCGGTGCAATACCGCAATCAGCTTTTCCACGTCAGCCATATGCAGGCCCACCGTGGGTTCGTCCAGCACGTACAAGGTGTGCGGTGACTTTTGGCCGCGCCGGGTAATGTCGTCGCGCACCTTAGAAAGTTCGGTGACCAACTTGATGCGCTGCGCCTCACCGCCGCTCAGCGTGGGCGAGGGTTGGCCTAGCGTCAAATAGCCCAGCCCAACATCTTTGAGTAACTGCAGCGGGTGGGCAATCACCGGCATGGCGGCGAAAAACTCGACCGCCTCGTCCACCTCCATCTGCAGCACGTCGCCGATGTTTTTGCCACGCCAGGTGACGGCCAGCGTCTCGGGGTTAAAGCGGGCGCCTTTACAGGTTTCGCAGAGCACCTTCACGTCGGGCAAAAAGCTCATGCCGATGGTGCGTATGCCTTGGCCTTCGCAGCCGGGGCAACGCCCTTCGCCGGTGTTAAAGCTAAACCGGTTAGCTGCATAGCCGCGTGCTTTGGCTTGCAGCGTGTCGGCAAAGAGCTTGCGTATCGTGTCCCAAAAGCCGATATAAGTCGCCGGGCAGGAGCGCGGTGTTTTGCCAATCGGGGTTTGATCGACTTCGAGCACGCGGTCTATGCTTTCATAGCCAGTGACAGCCAGGCAGCCAATGAGCGCGGGGGCACGCCCTGCGGCCAACGCATCGCGCCCGGCCTTGGTGGAGCGCTGCTGCACCAGGGCCTGCACATTGGCCAAAAGCACATCGCGCGCCAGCGTGGACTTGCCCGAGCCGCTCACGCCGGTAATCGCCACCAGTCGCTGCAAGGGCAGCGTTGCCGTCACGGTTTGCAAGTTGTGCAAATGCGCACCAGCGACTGTCAGCCAGTCGCCTTGGGCGGCGCCGGCTTTGGATGAGGGCACGACCGCGCGCCGGGGCGCAAACGGGTGGCGCATCGCATGCAAAAGGTAGCGCCCAGTTTGCGAGTCAGCTTGTGCCTGCACATCGGCAATACTGCCCTGCGCCACCAAGTGGCCGCCGCGCTTTCCGGCACTGGGCCCGATGTCAATGATGTGGTCGGCATGCCGAATGGTGTCCTCGTCATGCTCCACCACCACCAGCGTATTGCCTTTGTCGCTCAGGCTTTTGAGGGCGCCGAGCAAAATTTGGTTGTCCCGCGCATGAAGCCCAATGGTGGGTTCGTCCAGCACATAGCACACGCCTTGCAAATTGCTGCCCAGCTGCGCGGCCAGGCGGATGCGCTGCGCCTCGCCGCCGCTGAGCGTGGGCGCGCCCCGGTCCAGCGTCAGATAGCCCAGGCCGACTTCTTCCAAAAACTCCAGACGGCTGCGGATTTCGGGAATCAGGTCGCGGGCAATGTCGGCCTCGCGGGCGCTCAGAGTGCCGCTTTTTTGCAGGGTTTGCACCCAGGCCCGCACCTCGCTCACGCTAAGCGCAGCAATATCGGCAATGCCCATGCCATGAAAGCGCACAGCGCGCGCCGTGGCATTGAGCCGCGCACCTTGGCAACGCGGGCAGGCGGTGTCGGCCAGGTCTTCGACGTCGGCCTCGGCGAAGGTGTGTTCGCGTCCGCCGTTGTCCTCACGCACGGTGTCGTCAAACACTTTGCGCTGCTCTTTGGTCAGCGCCAGGCCGGTGCCTACGCAGTCGGGGCACCAGCCGTGTTTGCTGTTGTAGCTAAAGAGGCGCGGGTCCAGCTCGGCATACGAGGCAGCGCACACCGGGCAGGCGCGCTTGGTGGAAAACACCTCGGTGTGGCCGACGCCGGCGGTGCTGGTGCCGGCCTCCAAGGCGCTGCGCAGCGCGTCCAGGCCATGCATCACGTGCACCACCCCTTTGCCGTGGGTGAGCGCTTGTGCCAGCCCGGCGCGCAAAGCGGCTTCCTGCGAAGGTTTGACGTCCAGGCTGAGCACGGGCAGCTCGATATGGTGTTCCTTAAAGCGGTCGATGCGCGGGAAACCACTGGTCGGCAAAAACTCGCCGTCCACGCGCAAATGGGTATAGCCGCGCGGCCGCGCCCAATCGGCCAGCTCGGTGTAAACGCCTTTGCGCCCGACCACCAGTGGCGCCAGCAGCCCGATGTGCTGGCCCCGGTAGGTTTTGAGCAATTGCGCGGCGATGCTGTCGGCGCTTTGCGGCGCTACGGCGGAGCCGTCTTTGGTGCAATGCTGTGTGCCAAGCTTGACATAGAGCAGGCGCAAGAAGTGCCAAACCTCGGTGGTCGTGCCCACCGTCGATTTGCGCCCACCCCGGCTCAGGCGTTGCTCGATGGCCACCGTCGGCGGTATGCCGTAGACCGCATCAACTTCGGGCCGCCCGGCCGGTTGGACGATGGCGCGGGCATAGGCGTTAAGGCTCTCTAAATACCGGCGCTGGCCTTCGTTGAACAAGATGTCAAAGGCCAAGGTGGATTTGCCCGAACCGCTAACGCCCGTGACGACGCTGAATTTGCCACGCGGTATGTCCACACTGAGCGATTTGAGGTTGTGCTCTTTGGCGTTGACGATGCGGATGTTGTTGTCTTGCGCGCCGCTTTTTCGGGCTGCCACACTGGCCGCGGGCGCGTGGGCGGCTTCCTTAAGGCGCGAGGGCAATGCGTCACCTGCCAATGCACTCTGGGCAGGTTTATTTGCTATCAGGTATTGGGCGGGAGGTTCGGCGATTTCGTGGACGACGCCCATGGCGGCTGCGTATTCGCGCAGGGCTTTGCCGGTGTGGCTGCGCGGGTGTAGCAAGACGTCCTCGGGCGTGCCGCAGGCCACCAGCTCGCCGCCGGCATCGCCGCCTTCGGGGCCTAGGTCGATCAGCCAGTCGCTGGCGCGGATGACATCCAGGTTGTGTTCGATAACGAGCAAAGAATGGCCCACTTCCAAGAGCTTGCGCAGTGCGCGCATCAGCTTGGCGATGTCGTCAAAGTGCAGGCCAGTGGTCGGCTCGTCCAGCATGAACAAGGTGCCGCGCCGTGCCAAAGTTTGTCGGCTGGCGCTGGCGGTCTTGGCCGCTTCGGCCAGAAAGCCCGCGAGCTTTAGGCGCTGCGCCTCGCCGCCCGAGAGCGTGGGCACAGGCTGACCGAGTTTGACGTACTCCAGGCCCACGTCCACGATGGGCTGCAGGGCGCGGATCACGTCGCGGTCATGGGCAAAAACGCTGGCTGCCTCGCTCACCGTCAGTTCCAGCACATCGGCCACATTGAGCTGGCGCAGCGCGGTGCTACCCGGCAGGGCGCGTTCAATGGTGACTTCCAAAATTTCGGGCCGGTAGCGTTTGCCGTCGCAATCAGGGCAGCGCAGGTACACGTCGCTTAAGAACTGCATTTCCACGTGTTCAAATCCCGAACCACCGCAAGTCGGGCAGCGCCCATCGCCGCTGTTGGCGCTGAACTTGGAAGCCGTGTAGCTGCGCTCGCGTGAGAGCGGCGCGGTGGCAAAGAGTTCGCGGATGGCGTCCCAGGCGCCCACATAGCTCACCGGGTTGGAGCGCGCGGTTTTGCCTATGGGCGATTGGTCTACAAACACCACTTCGCTCAGCATATCGGCGCCCAAGAGGCGGCTGTGCGCGCCGGGGGTGTCGGTGGCTTTGCCGAAATGGCGCAAGAGCGCGGGGGCCAGTACATCTTGTATCAGCGTGGACTTGCCCGAGCCGCTGACGCCCGTGACGCACACCAGGCGTTGCAGCGGGAATTCGATGTCGATGTTTTTGAGGTTGTGCTCGCGCGCGCCTTCCAAAATCAGGCGCGGTGTGTTGTCGCCCACCGGGCGCTTGAGGCCCATGCCCACTTGTTTGCGCCCGCCTAAGTAGGCGCCGGTCAGCGTGTCAGCGCGCTTGAGGGCTTCGGTGCTGCCGTCAAACACGATTTGTCCGCCTTTTTCGCCGGGCCCCGGGCCCATGTCCAACATGCGGTCGGCTGCCAGCATGACGGCCGGGTCGTGCTCGACCACCACCAGCGTGTTGCCCGCGTCGCGCAGACGCTGCATGGCCACAATGATGCGGTGCATATCGCGCGGATGCAGGCCGATGCTGGGTTCATCAAGCACAAACAAGGTGTTCACCAAGGAGGTGCCCAGCGCGGTGGTCAGGTTGATGCGCTGTACCTCGCCGCCGCTCAAGGTGCGGCTTTGGCGGTCTAAAGTCAGATAGCCGATGCCCACATCGCACAGGTATTTAAGGCGGGTGGAAATCTCATGCATCAAGAGCTTGAGAGTTTTTTGGTCCGCTTGCGAGGCGTTCAGATCGACCGTGCCTAGGCGCTCAAAAAACACCCGCAAGCGGTCCAAGGGCATGAGCATCAGGTCGTGCAGGCACAGACCGGGCAACGCCTGCAACTGCGCAGCGCTCCATTGCACACCTTGGGGCATAAAGCGCTTTTCTGGCGGCAAGACTGCGTCGGCGTCGGCCTTGCTGCCCACGCGCCAGAGCAGGCTTTCCGTCTTGAGCCGGGCGCCCGCGCACACTTTGCAGGGCGTGTAGCTGCGGTATTTGGACAGCAGCACCCGGATGTGCATTTTGTAGGCCTTGGTTTCCAGGTACTCAAAAAAGCGGTCTACGCCAAACCAGTGCTGGTTCCACTTGCCGTTCCAGTCGGGTGAGCCCTTCAGCACCCAGTTTTGTTGCGCTTTACTCAGCTTGTACCAAGGCGTATCGCGTGGAATACCCTGTGCTTCCGCATGGCGCATCAGGTCGTCCTGGCACTCTTGCCAGGCGGGCGTTTGCATCGGTTTAATGGCCCCGGCGCGTAGCGTGAGCTTGTCATTGGGAATGACCAGCCCGTAGTCCACGCCCACCACCCGCCCAAAACCACGGCAGGTCTCGCACGCGCCCACTGCCGAGTTGAAAGAAAACATGGACGCGATCGGCTCTTGGTAATGCAGATCGCTTTGTGGGCAATGCAGGCCGGTGGAAAAGCGCCATACGGTCTGCGTGGCGCTACTGGCCTCGGGCGCGCCGGTGTCCACATAGACGCTGATGCGCCCACTGCCGCGCTTAAGGCCGAGTTCCAGCGCCTCCAAAACACGGACCTGTTCGGCCCCGGCGATCCGAAAACGGTCGGCCACCACGTCCAGCACCCGGCTATCGCCACTGGTGCGCTCGCCATGCACGCGGGTAAAGCCACTGGCGCTGAGCCACTGGGTGAGCTCCTCGGCGCTGGTGGCCAGTGGCATTTCTACCGGGAAGGTGACCACCAGGCGCGGATCACCGGCCTGGGCGGCGCGGCGGCGCATCTCAGCATAAATGGACTCGGGCGAGTCGTGCTGCACGGGCTGGGCGCTGACCTTGTCGAACAAATGCCCGGCGCGGGAAAACAGCAGCTTGAGGTGGTCGTTGAGCTCGGTCATCGTCCCCACGGTGGAGCGGCTCGAGCGCACCGGGTTGGTCTGGTCGATGGCGATGGCGGGTGGCACGCCCTCGACCCTGTCGACCGCCGGTTTGTCCATGCGGTCCAAAAACTGGCGGGCGTAGGCCGAGAAGGTCTCGACATAACGGCGCTGGCCTTCGGCGTACAGGGTGTCAAACACCAGGCTGGACTTGCCCGAGCCGCTGGGCCCGGTCACCACCGTCAGTTCGCCGGTGCGGATGTCCAGGTCCAGGTTTTTGAGATTGTGCTGACGCGCCCCGCGAATGCGGATGGTGCCCTCGGACATAGTGAAGCGCTCCAAAGTAGGGGAGCAGCATTCTAGGCATGGCCGCCTTAAAGGGTCAGGATGCGCTCCAAATCCTCACAGCGCGCAGGGCCCAAGGCGGTCTGCAGCTTGGGTAAGAGGGCGCGCAGCCCCTGGCAGTCGGCGGCGGCCTCTACCGCCAGGTTGAGCCGAAAGCCCATCAGGCCCAGCGAAGCGGTCAGCTGGGTGGCCAGGGTTTTGGCCAGCAGGTAGCGCTCGGCTTCAGACACCGCCGGGCGCGGTGCGGGCTCCTCGCCCTGAAACTGCGAGTCAAGTACCTGGGGCGTTCCTGAAATCAAGCCCTGGGGAATCAGCGCCCGAACGATAAAGCCTTGTGCAACCAAATGGGTCAGGTCCTCGGAACTGACGCCCAGACTACTGGTCAGGCTAAACAGGGAACGCGTGTCACGCACCCCGTTGATCAGCACAAAGGCCGCGCGCTGACGCGCGTTCATCAGCGGCGTTCGGTCCTTGAAGGCTTGGATGCCTAGTTCAGTTTTTGCAAAGGGCATCGCCCCAGTGTATAAATAAACAAATTGATAATCAATACCAATTTGCACTTATTTTGCTGCGCTGGCCTCCGAGGCAGGTGCCGCAGCAGCAGGCGGTGACTCGGCGCCATGCTTCTCGCCACTCATATCAATGTCGCCGCCTTTGCTCAGTACATACAAAGCCAGCGCCGCAAACGCAATAAAACCCACCACAATTTTCCACATACGCTTTTCTCCAAAAAAATGGGCCCTCACTCGGAGGGCCCGTCCGGCGCCGGGGCTGGTAGCCCAGGCGCCGTAGCTGACCGCTAACGAATACCCATTAGTCGTTGGCGTAAATATCCACGTCTTTGGTCTCTTTGATGAACAAGCCACCAATGACTACAGTCGCACCAGCAATGATGATCGGGTACCACAAGCCGTTGTACATATTGCCAGTCTGGGCCACGATCGCAAAGGCGGTGGTAGGCAGCAGGCCGCCGAACCAGCCGTTACCAATGTGGTAGGGCAGACTCATCGAGGTGTAGCGGATGCGGGTGGGGAACATTTCCACCAACATGGCCGCAATCGGGCCGTACACCATGGTCACCAAAATCACCAGGTAAGTGAGGATGATGACCACAGAAACTTTGTCAAACTTGGCCATGTCCGCCTTGGCGGGGTAACCGGCCGCTTTAAGGGCAGCGCTCAATTTGCCAGACAAAGTGGCGTCTTTGGCGGTTTTCTCGCCGCTCAGGGCTTTGACGCTGGCGGTCGCGGCAGCGATGGCTTTGGCGTCTTTGGTCTCTGCGGCGTTGAGGGCTTCAAGCTTGGCTTCGGCAGCAGTTTTAGCCGCAGCGATGTCCTCAGGCGTAATCACGGTGGTCACTTCGGTCTCGCCGACCTTGATCACAGCGGCTTGGCCTGCGGGGCCGACGATGTTCTCGTAGCTCACCGACGCAGAAGCCAGCTTTTGCTTGGCAATATCGCACGAGGAGGTGAACTTTTTGGTGCCCGTTGGGTTGAACTGGAAGGAGCACTCAGCCGGGTCCGCGGTCACCGTCACTTTGGCAGCGGCTTGCGCAGCGGCCAGGTCGGGGTTGGCGGCCTTGGTCAGCGCGGTAAACACCGGGAAGTAGGTCACCGCAGCCAGGAAGCAACCCGCCAAGATGATGGGCTTGCGGCCGATCTTGTCTGACAGCGAACCAAAGATGATGAAGAAAGGCGTGCCGATGATCAGCGAGATCGCCACCATGATGTTGGCCGTGGGGCCGTCTACCTTGAGTGCCTGGGTCAGGAAGAACAAGGCATAGAACTGGCCCGAGTACCAGACCACGGCCTGGCCGGCGGTCAGGCCGACCAAAGCCAAGATGACGATCTTGAGGTTTTTCCACTCACCAAAGGACTCGCTCAGCGGTGCTTTAGAGGTTTTGCCTTCGGCCTTCATTTTGGCGAAGGCAGGCGACTCGTTCATGCTCAGGCGGATGTAGACCGACACGGCCAACAACAGGATGGACACGACGAAAGGCACACGCCAGCCCCAATCGGCGAACGCTTCTTCGCCAACGGCGGTGCGGGTGCCCAGAATCACCAACAGGCTCAGGAACAAGCCCAAGGTGGCTGTGGTTTGGATCCAGGAGGTGTAGGCGCCACGCTTGCCTTGGGGTGCATGCTCGGCTACATAAGTGGCCGCGCCGCCGTACTCACCGCCGAGCGCAAGGCCTTGCAGCAAGCGCAACACGATCAGGATGATCGGTGCCGCAGCGCCCCATTGGGCGTAGTTGGGAAGAATACCGACCACGAAAGTGGAGGAACCCATGATCAGGATGGTCACCAAGAAGGTGTACTTGCGTCCGATCATGTCGCCCAGGCGGCCAAAGAAGATCGCGCCAAACGGGCGCACGATAAAGCCGGCCGCAAAAGCGAGCAGCGCAAAAATGAAAGCCGAGCCCTCATCCAGGCCACTGAAAAATTGCTTGGCAATAATGGCTGCCAAAGAGCCGTAAAGGTAAAAGTCGTACCACTCAAAAACCGTGCCCAGCGAGGAAGCGAAGATAACTTTCTTCTCTTCTGCGGACATCGGGCGTACTTCTGCTGTAGCCATAGGTGTGTCTCCGTTGATTGAACACTCCCGAAACAGGAGCTGCCCCTATTCTTGAAGCGCGCACTGACCCTGCTCTTACGTTCAACTTACGCCGCACTGACCAACTAAGGTCAAACCCTCGGCCCAGATTCCGTAATGTGGAAAATCAGCGTTTTCCGGCCAGCGTGCCCGAAGGTAATTGCGCAGCTGCTTGCCAGGCGGCATCTGACAGATGCTCCGGGTGCAGCAGGTAATCGCGCAGCATGGGCAGTGCGTCCATGCCCCACAGCACTTTGTCGTCGACCTGGTAAGACGGCACGCCAAACACGCCTTGCGCCAGTGCGTGGGCGGTGTGGTCGTTGAGTGCTTGCTTGACCTCGTCGCTGCGCGGATCGCGGGCTGGGGCCAACTGCGCGGTGAGCGCGGTCAGGCGCTCGGCATCAGCAGCGTCGGCGCCGCCTTCCCAGACATGGCGAAAAATCGTTTCGCACACATAGCGGTTGGGGTAGCCCCTACTGTCGCAGGCAAGGGCCAGGCGCAACAGGCCTAGTGGATTAAAGGGGTGCGCGGCCGGTAAATCAAGCCGCGTGCCCTGGCGCTGCGCCAGCCACTGCGACTGGCGGTACACCCATTCGCGCTTGCCCGGTACCTCGGCCGGGCCGGGTACGCCGCGGTGTTTGAGCAAAGCGCCCAGAAACACCGGCTGGTAGCGCACTGCGTAGCTCAGGCCCTCGAGCGTGCGCGGCAGCTCCACAAACGCCAAATAGGCATAAGGCGAGAGGAAATCGAAATAAAAAGTAATTTGCTTCATGGCGCCGCCTCTAAGCGTTGTGCGATACGGCCCCAAACCGCCCGCTTGTCCTCGTCGTCGCTGCTCGACCAGGCGCCAATTTCCTGCAAAGTGCGCAGGCAGCCATAGCAATAGCCCGTGGCCGCATCAATTTTGCAGACTGAGATACAGGGTGAGGGCGGCGCGTAGCGCGAGGCCAGCGCTTCGGGCACGCGGTCGGCGAGCAGTTTTTTGTACATCTGCAGGGGGTCGGGCCGCACGCGGTTGCGCTGGGGCCGGTCGGGGCGTGTAGGGGTGTCCATGGCAGTGAGGGGGTTAGTGGCGCCGCGCCAGCAGGGCACGCGCTGCGCGCGAGCCGCTGGGCCGCTGGAGGTGGTCGCTGATGAACTGGCCGGCCTCCATCAGCGCGTCCAAGTCGATGCCCGTGTCAATGCCCATACCGTGCAACATATAAACCACGTCTTCGGTGGCCACGTTGCCGGTCGCGCCTTTGGCAAAGGGGCAGCCGCCCAGCCCGGCCACCGAGGTGTCAAATTGGTAAATGCCCAGCTCCAGCGCCGCCAGTGTGTTGGCCAGCGCCTGGCCATAGGTGTCGTGAAAGTGGCCGGAGACCGCGCTCAGGTCATAGTGCTGCAAAGCCGCCTCCAGGGCAGCTTGCACTTTGCGTGGCGTGCCTACGCCAATGGTGTCGGCCACGCCCACGTGCTGCACGCCGATCGCGTGCATCAGGCCAGCCAGGTACGCCACTTGGGCCGGGGCTACCTCGCCTTCATAAGGGCATCCGACAGCGCAGGAAATGGCGCCGCGCACGGCGATGCCGGCCGCACGCGCAGCTTCCACCACCGGGGCGAAGCGCTCCATGCTTTGGGCAATCGAGCAATTGATGTTTTTCTGACTAAAGGCCTCGCTGGCCGCGCCAAAGACGACGATTTCGTCGGGGCGGCTGGGCAGCGCTGCCTCCAGGCCTTGCATATTGGGCGTCAGCACCGAGTAGCGCACGCCGCTTTGGCGCTGCAGGCCGGCCATGACTTCGGCGTTGTCAGCCATTTGCGGCACCCATTTGGGGCTGACAAAGCTGGTCACCTCGATATTGCGCAGCCCGGCCGCTTGCAATCGGTGCACTAGGCCGATCTTGACGGCGGCGCTGACCGGCTGCTTTTCGTTTTGCAGGCCGTCACGCGGACCGACGTCAATCAGTGTGACCGTGCTGGGAATCGTCATACAAAGCGGCGTTTGAAAAAGGATGGCGCATTATCAGCGCCCGCTGCGCCAGGGGCCGCTGCACGCCCTAATAGCCCCGGCTTCTGTCGACTAGGCCCTCGATCGGCAGGCCCGCTTCCAAGGCGCGGACCTTGCCGGCAATCTGCGCGATCGTCTCGGGCAGCATGGTGCGCCCGGCGATGTGGGGCGTTACCGTCACGCGCGGATGGCGCCAAAACGGGTGCGCAGGCGGCAAGGGTTCGGTGCGAAAGACGTCCAGCGTGGCGCCGGCCAGCTGCCCGCTGTCCAGCAAGGCCAGCACATCTTCTTCCACCACGTGGCGCCCGCGCGCGACGTTGATGAGGTACGCGCCCGCTTGCAGCTGCGACAAGGTGCTGCGGTTGAGGATGTTTTCCGTCTCGGGCGTCAGCGGTAGCAGATTGACCAGTACCCGCGTTTGGGCCAGAAAAGCAGGCAGCTGGTCCATCCCGCACAGGCTGCGCACGCCGGCCACCTGCTTGGGGCTGCGGCTCCAACCGAGCACCGGGAAATCCAAGGCCGCCACGGCGCTGGCCACCCGCTCGCCCAGCACGCCCAGGCCCAAAATTCCTACCGGATAGTGCGCGCGCTCCAGCGGCACCGGTTCGTGCCATTGGCCGGTGCGGGCCTGCGCCTCGAACACATCAAACTGGCGGGTGTGGCGAATCAGCGCGTGGCAGACGTATTCGGCCATTTGCACGCCCATGCCCGCGTCGCTCAGGCGCACCAGGGGCAACTGGGGGGCGATGTCGCGCTTGAGCAGTGCGTCCACACCGGCGCCCATATTGAAGACGGCCTTGAGTTGGGTCTGCTCGTCAAAAAACTGCTGTGGTGGCGCCCAGACCACGGCGTAGTCGGCAGGCGGTGCGCCGCTGTGCCATACCGCCAGCTGCGCTTGGGGGAATTCCTGGCGCAAAGCCTCGAGCCAGGGTTGGGGGTCGGTTGCGGCGCAAAAAATAATGCGCATCGGTGCGGCTTGCATCGCTTTAGGCCGCCACCAGGGCCGGGGCAATGCGCAGCAGCTCGGCGCCCTCGGTGATTTGGTCGCCCACCGCAAAGAGCAGCTCTTGCACCTGTCCATCGGCGGGAGCGCAGATTTGGTGCTCCATCTTCATCGCCTCCATCACCGCCAGCACCTGGCCTTGGCGCACGGTGTCACCCGCTTTCACGGCAAAGGACAGCAGCTTGCCCGGCATGGGCGCACTCAGGCGGCCTGTTTCGGCGGGCGCCACAGCGGCGTGCGCTAACCTGTCTAACGCCTCGAACTGGCTAGCGCCTTGCGCTGCAAACACATGCACTTGCGCGCCATCGAGGTACACCTGCAAGCGCTGGCGCTGCCCGCACCAGTCCACTTGCACGCTGCCGTCGGGCTGCGCGGCGTAGGCAAAGGGGCCTGCCAAGTCGGGCGCATCGTCTGCACCGGTGCAGCCGAGTTGCCCACCGCCGTGTCCGTCGCCTTGCCAATGCAAAGCCAAGGACTGCGCACCCGCTTGCAGGTCAAAGCGTCGGGCAGCTCGTCCGTGCGATTGCCATGCATCAGCAGCGCTCCAGGGGTCGGTCCAGCCTGAGGCATCGACGGGGCGCGCTTGCGCCTGGGCGAGCAAGCTGTGCGCGACCCAGGCCGCACCGGCCCAGGCCAGGCTGAGCTTGTGCTGACCAAAGAGTTGCGCCGCCTCGCGGGGGATCAGGCTGGTGTCCAAGCGCGCCTGCGCAAATGAATCGCTGCGCACCACATGGCGCAAAAACTGCACATTGGTCTTGAGGCCCACGATATGCGTCTGCGCCAGCGCCGCATCCAGGCGCGCCAAGGCCTGTTCGCGGGTGGCGCCGTGCACGATGAGTTTGGCCACCATGGAGTCATAAAAAGGGCTGATCACATCCCCCTGGCGCACACCGGCATCCACGCGTACCGGCGCGCGCGCAAAGCTGCTGTGCGCGGGCAAGGCGAATATCGCCAGACGACCAGTGGCGGGCAAAAAGTCCTGGTCGGGGTTCTCGGCGCAAATGCGCGCCTCGATGGCGTGCCCGCTGATGCGCAATTCTTGCTGGCGCAGCGGCAGGGGCTCGCCGCTGGCCACGCGCAGCTGCCATTCCACCAGGTCCAGGCCGGTGATGGCCTCGGTGACCGGGTGTTCCACCTGCAAGCGCGTGTTCATCTCCATAAAGTAAAACTGCATGGACTCCGGCTGGTCATAGCCACTTTGCTCGACGATGAACTCGACGGTGCCCGCGCCCACATAGTTCACCGCCCGTGCAGCAGCCACCGCTGCAGCGCCCATGCGCTGGCGCAAGTCTTCGGCCATGCCCGGCGCTGGCGCTTCCTCCAGCACTTTTTGGTGGCGTCGCTGCACCGAGCAGTCGCGCTCAAACAAATAAACGCAGTTGCCATGCGTATCGGCAAAAACCTGGATCTCGATGTGGCGCGGGCGTTGGACATATTTCTCCACCAGCACGGCGTCATTGCCAAAGCTGTTTTTGGCTTCCCGCTGGCACGAGGCCAGTGCGGCCGCGAAGTCGGCCGCCTTCTCCACCACCCGCATGCCTTTGCCGCCGCCGCCGGCGCTGGCTTTGATCAGTACCGGGTAGCCTATGCCATCGGCCGCTGCTTGGAGCACCTGTGGGTTTTGGTCCGCGCCGTGGTAGCCGGGCACCAAGGGCACCCCGGATTGCTCCATCAGCTGCTTGGACGCGGCCTTCAGGCCCATGGCCTCAATGGCCGACGCGGGTGGCCCTATGAACGTCAAACCGGCATCCGCACAGGCCTGGGCAAAATCGGTGTTTTCGCTCAAAAAACCGTAACCGGGGTGAATCGCCTGGGCGCCGGTGGCAAGGGCTGCTGCAATGATTTTTTCCCAGCGCAAATAGCTGTCCCGCGCTGGGCTGGCGCCGATAGGCACGGCCTCGTCGCAGGCCTGCACATGCTTGGCGGTGGCATCTGCATCCGAATACACCGCCACTGTACGAATACCCATGCGTCGCGCCGTAGCCGCTACCCGGCATGCGATCTCGCCACGGTTGGCGATGAGGATTTTTTTGAACATGGGTGTCCTTAGGCGTTGGGTTGGTTTTCTGCTTGCAACATGTAAACCATGTCGAGTTCAGGCGCTGGCTGCCCCATGGCGGTCAAGGCGGCGGTGATTTGTCCACGGTGGTGTGTGCTGTGGTTGAACACATGCGCCAGCGTCGCAGCAAAGGGTAAGGATTGCAGTGTGCCGCGCATGGTGGTGTACTGTAGGGCACCATCAAAACGGGACGGCTCCCACAAGACAATCAAAGGCGACCAGGCCTGTGCCTCCAGCAACAGCGCACATGCCAAGGCCTGACGGTTGGGCTCTATTTCTTTGGCAAGCGAGGCGACCTGGGGCACACCGCCCTGAAAGCGAACACGCCAAAGCCGATGCTCGCCCACCAGCAAGTGATTCAGCGTGCCATGGATCGACTTGAAGAACAGCCCGCAATCGCGTCGGTAGTCGCCATCGCTAAGCAGCTCCACCGCCTGCAAGAGACGCCGCGTGGCCCAGGCGTTGTAGCGCGCTAGCGTCTGAAAATGTTGTACGGAGTCCATCGCCGGTATCCCCTAGTGCGGCACGACCTGCAGCCCACGCAAGGCGGCCATCACATCGAAATCGGCATCGCGGTGCAACAACATGTGCCCATGCGCAATGCAATAACTTGCCAGCAACACATCGATCGGGCTGCGCACCGTGTAGCCCTTTGTGCGCAGGGCGCTGTAGTGTTCAGCTGCACGCAGCGCGTTATCCAGGCCACCAATTTCAACGATATCCAAGGCCAACAAAAGGTCGCGGCTTCGCCGCTGCGCTTTGGGCGAGGCGAAACCGCGCATCACCTCAAAAACCACCAGATCGGCCACCGCCAGGTCGACCGTGGCATCGCCGCCTCGCAACCAGCTGGCGAGTTGCTCCACAGGCCGATTGCTGGCGCCGCGAAAGTAATCAATCCATACGCTGGAATCGACCAGGATCACTTGGCGCGGCCCCGCTTGGCAGGCCTGGCCTTGACTGCGTGCGCCGCTTCGGCCTTAGGTACGAACTCAGGTACTTGTGGCGCATAGGGCGCAGCGGCAAACTCATTAACTTGCGTAGCCTGCTGCGCGCGCGATTGGGCCCAAGCTTCATCCGAGTCGTCCCAATGCAGCGTGCCATGTGCCGCCAACAAAGCGTCATACGCTTTGCGGCGCTTGATCATGCGCAAGCCTTCTTCCACGGCTTCGCGCTTGGTCTTGAAGTTGCCCGCAGCCATAGCTGCTTGCATGAGTTTGTCGTCGATTTCAATATTGGTTCGCATGGCAAGCCCATCAATGTGTACGAAAATTTAAAATCATACACATAAACAATGCCAGCAGCAAGCCATTTAGGGCTTGTAAACCACATCGTCACCCACGGCGTACAACTTACAAGGGTTGCCGAAGCGCTGGCAATTACCCAGCGCGCGGCCGACTGCATAGTCGCCTCTGGCATAGCCAAAACCGCCCTTGCTGCTCACTGCAAAGGCGCGCGGCAAGGGCATCTCCAAAAACTTGGCATAAGCCGCTTTGCCCGCTGCGCCCACTGGCACCACGCCAGCGTTCTCAATCGTGGCGAAACCACTTGCAGTCGGTATCTGCACGATCGCTGGCGTGTGAAACCCCAGGGTTTGCAAAAACTGATCGACCACTGGCAACCAGCGATCCATGTCCAGATTGATGCCGCCATGCCCGTCCTCGCCCACCGCATCAAACGCGGCAAACTGCGCTTGGCCGCCGCCGTCCTGCCAGGCCTGGTGCCACAGCTTGGGGTTATTCGGGCCCCAGAACTTATCGTTTTCCCAATACAGCCAGACCATGGGTGCCTTGGCATTTTTGGCAATATTCCCCCAGTAATGGGTAGTGGCCCAGGGATTGCAGGGCTTGCCCGGATTGTTGTCCGGGTTGCCGCCGGTACCGCCCGCAAAGTTGATGCCGCCTAGCAAGCCTTCGGGCGCACGGCCCACCGTGGCGACCGAGGTCAGCCCCCCCACCGACACCCCGCCCACCAGCCAGCGCGAGGTGTCTACGTAAGGTAAAGAACGTGCAAATGCAACCGTGGCCAGTACTTGGTCGGAAGCCGCAATGGACATCGGTTCGATGCTGCGGCATCCGCTAAATTCCGGGTCAAAACCGCCATAGGTCTCCCAATAGCCGATGCGGTTGGGCACCATCACCACAAAGCCTTTGGCCACCAGGTAGCGCGCTAGGGACTCCGGGCGGTAGCGCCCCTGCTGGGCGCGTTTGGCCTCGACGGCGCGCCCATGGTTGAAAACAAACAGTGGAAAGGGGCCATCGCCCTGCGGGCGGTACACCGTGACCGGCACCGGTTTGGTCTCTTGTCTGCCGAACATATCTTTGACCGTGGCGTCGAAACGCAGCACCTCTTCGCGCAGATCCTGCGCCAAGACCTCGGCCACCGGTTTGCTTGCAGCCTCCTGGCCCTGTGCCGGCAGGGCCAGCAGATACAGCGCTGTTGCCAGCGCTAAAAGCAATTGATGCATTTTTATTCCCCCCTGCGATGCCCATTACATCCTGAACACTCCAAATTTCGTATCAGGCACCGGCGCATTCATCGCTGCCGACAAACCCAGCGCCAGCACGCGGCGGGTGTCGGCCGGGTCGATGATGCCGTCGTCCCACAGACGCGCGCTGGCGTAATAAGGGTGGCCTTGCACTTCGTACTGCGCTTTGATAGGGGCCTTGAAGGCGTCCTCCTCTTGGGCGCTCCAGGTCCCGCCTTTGGTCTCGATGCCATCGCGCCGCACCGTGGCCAGCACGCTGGCCGCCTGCTCGCCGCCCATGACGCTGATGCGCGCGTTGGGCCACATCCATAAAAAGCGCGGGCTGTAAGCGCGCCCGCACATACCGTAATTACCCGCGCCAAAGCTGCCGCCAATAATGATGGTGAACTTGGGCACTGCCGCTGTAGCGACGGCAGTCACCATCTTGGCGCCGTTGCGCGCAATGCCCTCGTTTTCATATTTGCGCCCGACCATAAAGCCGGTGATGTTTTGTAAAAACACCAGCGGAATTTTGCGCTGGCAGCACAGCTCGATAAAGTGCGCGCCCTTTAGGGCCGACTCGCTGAACAAAATACCGTTGTTGGCAATGATGCCCACCGCCATGCCCTCAATATGCGCGAAGCCGCAGACCAGCGTGGCGCCAAACCGGGGCTTGAACTCGTGCAAGTCCGAGCCGTCCACGATGCGGGCGATGATTTCGCGCACATCAAAAGGCTTGCGCGTGTCGGCGGGGATGACGCCGTACAGTTCCTCGGCGGCAAACAAAGGCGCGCGCGGAGCGATCAAGGCGGCTTGCGGCTGTTTTTGCTTGTGCAAATGCGCCACCGCCTCGCGCGCCAAGGCCAGTGCATGCAAATCGTTTTGCGCCAGATGGTCGGCCACGCCGGACAAGCGGGTGTGCACATCGCCACCGCCCAAATCCTCGGCGCTGACGACCTCCCCCGTGGCGGCTTTGACCAAAGGCGGGCCGCCCAGAAAAATCGTGCCCTGGTTTTTGACGATGATGGTCTCGTCACTCATGGCCGGCACATAGGCGCCACCGGCAGTGCAACTGCCCATCACCACCGCAATTTGCGCGATGCCTTGGGCGCTCATATGCGCCTGGTTATAAAAAATTCGGCCAAAGTGGTCCCGGTCGGGAAAGACGTCGTCCTGGTTGGGCAAATTGGCGCCGCCTGAGTCCACCAGGTAAATACAAGGCAGGTGGTTTTGCGCGGCAATCTCTTGCGCGCGCAAATGCTTTTTCACCGTCATCGGGTAATAAGTGCCGCCTTTGACGGTGGCGTCGTTACACACCACCATGCAGTCCACGCCACCGACCCGGCCGATGCCGGCAATCAGGCCGGCGCCGGGGGCATCGTTGTTATAGAGGTTCAGGGCCGCCAGGGGCGCTATCTCTAGGAAAGGCGTGCCCGGATCGAGCAGGTTTTGCACGCGCTCACGCGGCAGCAACTTGCCGCGCGCCGTGTGCTTGGCCCGCGCCGCCTCGCCGCCGCCTTGGGCTACCTGGTCGAGTTGCTTGCGCAAGTCATCGACCACCGCACGCATGGCGGCGGCATTGGCGACAAAGTCGGCAGAACGGGGATTGAGTTGGGAGCTGATGCTTGGCATAACACTGCTTAGAAAAATCAACCCTTGATAAAACTACCGCTCTTGCCCCCATGCTTTTCCAGCAAGCTGATGCCCGTCATGGTCATGCCCCGGTCAGCGGCTTTGCACATGTCGTAAATCGTCAGCAAGGCCACTTGCACGGCGGTGAGGGCTTCCATTTCTACGCCGGTGGGGCCGACGGTTTCGGCCGTGACCGTGCACACGACACCATCGGCCTGGGCACCTTCGGTGGTGCCGGCGTGCACGATGTCAAATTCCACGGCGACCCGCGTCAGGGCCAGGGGGTGGCACAGGGGAATGAGCTCGCTGGTTTTCTTGGCCGCCATGATGGCGGCCACGCGGGCAATGCCCAGCACATCGCCTTTTTTGGCGCTGCCACTTTCAATCAGCTGGCGCGTGGCGGCCAGCATTTCTATACGGCCGCTGGCCACGGCCATGCGGTGGGTATTGGCTTTGCTGCCGACATCGACCATATGGGCTTGGCCCTGGGCGTCAAAGTGGGTGAGTGTGCTCATGGCGGAGGCGGTTAGGGCGGCGCCGGGGCGGGCCGTTTACCGTGGCTTCATTCAAAAGATGCATCATACGGGGATGGCCTACCGAATTTTTCGCCCGCGCACCCCCAAAGCATGGCTCTTGGCCCGCGCGCTGGTGTGCGCACTGGCCGCTTACCCCCTCGTGGCGACGCCAGCGGGCACCAGCCTGGGTGCGTCGCCGACGGCCAAGAACCTGCCCGATCTGGGCGACGGCACCGAGATGTCGCCCGCCGCCGAGCGCCGCCTGGGCGACGGTATTGCCCGCAGCCTGTACCGCGATCCCGACTATGTGGACGATCCGGTCATCGCCGGCTATGTGCAAAGCATTTGGCAGCCCCTGCTGGACGCTGCCCGCGCCCGCGGCGATTTGCGCCCGGACATGGAGGAGCTCTATGCCTGGGACATCCTGCTGGCGCGCGACCGCTCGGTGAACGCGTTTGCGTTGCCGGGCGGCTATTTCGGGCTGCATTTGGGGCTGGTGGCCATCGTCACCAGCCGCGATGAGCTGGCCTCGGTGCTCGGGCACGAGCTCAGCCACGTCACCCAGCGCCATATTGCGCGCAATATCAGCCAGCAAAGCGCCCAGCAGCCTTGGATGATTGGCGCCATGATTTTGGGCATGCTGGCGGCCGCCAAAAGCAACAGCCCCGACGCGGCCAACGCCATGATCATCGGCGGGCAGGCGGCGGCCATCCAGAGCCAGCTCAACTTCTCGCGCGACATGGAGCGCGAGGCCGACCGCGTCGGCTTTGGCGTGAGCACGGCCGCCGGCTTTGCGCCCGAAGGTTTTGTTGGCATGTTTGAAAAGCTGCAAATGGCCAACCGGCTCAATGACAGCGGCAATTTCCCCTACCTTCGCAGCCATCCGCTGACCACCGAGCGCATCGCCGACATGCAAAACCGCATCAGTCTGGCCCCGACTTCGGCGCCTGCCGCGCCAACGCCGCCCGCAGACTGGGAGCCCTTGATGGTGTCCGCCCGCGCCCGCCTCTTGTCCAACCCCGGTGTGGACGCGCTGCGCGCCTGGGAGGCCGACGCCCAAGCCGACGCCTTGCAAACCCGCAGCCCGGCGCAACAGGCGGCCACGCTTTACGGCGCTACATTGGCCGCTGTCAAATTGCGCGAATTCGTCCGTGCCCAGACCTTGCTGAGCCGTTTGCAGACCCAGGTGCGTGGCCGTCCGGTGGCCTTGCGCTTGGCCCAATTGCTGGGCGCTGAGGCCAGCATGGCGCGCGGTGACGCGCCCGATGCGGTGCAGCGCCTGGCGCCCGCGCCGCAGCCCGGTAGTGGCGCCTGGCTGGACCGCGCCCAGCTCATCCTCATGGCGCAGGCGCAAACCCGCCAAGCTGTGCCCCAGGGCTTGGCGCAGGCCAGCCAAAACATGCACGCATGGGCGCAAAACCACCCCAAAGATGCCAGCGCCTGGCGCACCCTGGGCGCGGTCTACGAGGTCCAGGGTCGCGCGGTTGCTGCCATCCGCGCCCAAGCGCATGCCGATGCCATAGAGCAAGACTGGAATGCGGCGCTCTCGCGCCTGCGCGCCGCCCAAGATTTGGTGCGTACCGGCCAGTGGGGTGCCGCCGGACCGGATTTCATCGAGGCGGCCATCGTGGACACCCGCGCCCGCGAAATCGTGCAGCGCCTGCGCGAGCAAGCCCTGCAGCGCTAAAGCAGGCTGGCGGCTTTAGGCTGCAGGCGTTTCGGCTGCGGCGGCTTTGCCCTGGCTAAAGCGCCCGGCCAGCAAGACCCCCACAATGGCCAGCGCATACACGCCATAACGGGCCAGACGTGTTCCTTCATCGGCAGCGCCGCTGCTCAGGCCCAGCCAGGGCGCCAGCCACGGCTCGTTGCACACCATTTGCGCGGCGGTCAGGGCCAAGACGGCGCTCCCCAAGGCGATGATGGACGGAAAGCGCTCCACCAGGCGCAGCACCACGGTGCTGCCCAGCACCACAATGGGCAGGCTGATCAGCAGGCCAATCACCACCAAATCCATCGCGCCGTGCGCGGCACCGGCGACGCCCAAAACGTTGTCGATGCCCATCAGCGCATCGGCCACTATGATGGTTTTCATGGCGGCCCAAAACGTGCTCACCTGCGGGTCTTGGTGCGTGTTGGCCCCTTGATCGGCAATCAGGCGGTAGGCGACCCACAAAAGCCCCAGTCCGCCGACCAACATCAAGCCCGGAATTTGCAGCAGCCAGACCACCCCCAGCGTCATGGCGGCGCGGACCACGACGGCGCCCACCGTTCCCCACCAAATGGTTTTTTTGCGTAAATGGTCCGGCAGGTTGCGCGCCGCCAGGGCGATGACGATGGCGTTGTCACCCGCCAGCACCAAATCAATCAAAACAATGGCCAAGAGCGCCGACCACCAAGCGTTTGAGAAGAGTTCCATGTGCCAAGTCTAAAAAAACCGATGGCGCCCCTTGGATTTGTGGGGCTTATGGGCGCTGTGAGGCGCTCAAGGGGCGGGGCGCTATCATCGCGCCTCTTCTCTAGGCACCCCCATGGCAGGCATTCACATTACCGACATCGAGTCGGCCATCAACTATTGGCGCGCGCACAGCCCCTCGCCTGATGGCGTGGCCCTACCTGCGCCCACGCGTGCACTGGCCGAAATCTATGCCCTGATGGTCTATTACGGTGAGCAAGAAGCCGACGAGGACACCATGCCGCGTGCTGCACACGCCGCCTGGTTGCAGTGGTATGGCACGACGCCAGATACGCCTTGCATCGCCATTTGCTCCACCAGCCAGGGCGATGAAACCTGCAAAGGCTGCGGCCGCAGTTTTGACGAAGTGCAGCTGTGGCCGCAGATGAGCCCGGCCCAAAAGCGGGCCACCTGGCGGCGCATTACCTTAGACAACACGTCCTGGCGCTTTAATAAATATGCCGAGCGCGCCGCCGAAGGCCCGGCGCCCGACCCTGCCCCATGAGCGCAGCGCGCTGGAAGCCGTCCACCACCGTGGCGGCCATCATTGAGCGCGAGGGCCGGTTTTTGCTCGTCGAAGAACACACCCCCGAAGGCCTGCGCCTGAACAACCCGGCCGGACATCTGGACCCCGGTGAATCCTTGGTGCAGGCCTGCGCGCGTGAAACGCTGGAAGAAACCGCCCACCACTTCAGTCCCCGGGCTCTGGTCGGGGTGTACCTGGCGCGCGTGCAGCTGCCCGACGGCCCTTTGCGCCCAGGCGGTGACGACATCAGCTACCTGCGCTTTGCCTTTTGCGGCGAACTCGGCGCCTTCGAGCCAGGGCGCAGTCTGGACACCGGGATTGTGCGCACCGTGTGGCTTAGCGCCGAGCAATTGCAGGCCAGCCGTGCCTTGCATCGCGGCGCGCTGGTCTGGCAATGTGTGCAGGACTACCTGCGCGGCCAGCGCTTCCCGCTGGACCTTTTGCATACCGCAGAGGCGGTGCAGGCTTTGCCAGGTGGGCCGGCCTAAAATCGGCCCATGACCGCCTCTGCCGCCAGCACTAAAAAACAACGCATCGTGGTCGGCCTGAGTGGCGGCGTGGACTCGGCCGTAACGGCCTATTTGCTGCGCCAACAAGGCCATGAAGTCGTCGGTATTTTCATGAAAAACTGGGAGGATGACGACCAGCCTGCCGCTGCCGACGGCGACCCCAGCACGCCGGGCTACTGCACCTCCAACGAAGATTTTGTCGACGCCGCTGCCGTGGCCGACGTGCTGGGCATCGAGATCGAGCATGTCAACTTCGCTGCCGATTACAAAGACCGTGTGTTTGCCGAGTTTTTGCGCGAATACCAGGCTGGGCGCACACCCAACCCGGATATTTTGTGCAATGCCGAAATCAAATTCAAAGCCTTTTTGGACCATGCCATGCGCCTGGGCGCTGACGCCATCGCTACCGGTCATTACGCCCGCGTGCGCCACAACCCGCACAGCGCCCGTTACGAGCTGCTCAAGGGTTTGGATCCCAGCAAAGACCAAAGCTACTTTTTGCACCGCCTCAACCAGGCCCAGCTGTCCAAAACCCTGTTTCCCGTGGGCGAGCTGCACAAGACCGAGGTGCGCCGTATTGCCGATGAGATCGGGCTGCCCAATGCCCGCAAAAAAGACTCGACCGGTATTTGCTTTATCGGCGAGCGCCCGTTCCGCGAGTTTTTGAACCGCTACATCGCCATGGCGCCCGGGCCCATCAAAAACCCCAAGGGCCACACCATCGGGCAGCATGTGGGCCTGTCGTTTTATACGCTGGGCCAGCGCCAGGGGCTGGGCATTGGCGGGCTCAAGGCGCGTGGTGCGCAAAAAGGGGGCGGCGAACACGCGCCCTGGTTTGTGGCGCGCAAAGACATGCAGGCCAACACCTTGTGGGTGGTGCAAGGCCATGACCACCCTTGGTTGTTGTCCAAGCGCCTAAGCGCTATGGATGCCAGCTGGGTGGCGGGCGAGGCGCCGCAATCGGCTAGCGCTATGGCCGCCAAAACCCGCTACCGGCAAAGCGACAGCGCCTGCACCCTGGCCTCGGCGTCCGCCGCGGACTTTGCGCTGGACTTTGCCAGCCCGCAATGGGCGGTTACGCCGGGCCAGTCGGCCGTGCTGTATGACGGCGAGCTGTGTTTGGGGGGCGGCGTGATCGCGCAGGTGCCCGCTTTTGATACGGCCATGTAACTGCGCGCAAGCCTCGCGTGGGACAATGCGTCCTGCCTGATTTGATGACTTTGAGAAAGCTGCCCCCATGACCCGTCGCGCCACCAAAATCGTAGCCACCCTGGGCCCCGCAACGAGTGCACCTGAGATGCTCGAAGCGCTGATCCGCAGCGGTGTGGACGTGGTGCGCCTCAATTTCAGCCACGGCACGGCCCAGGACCATATCAACCGGGCCACCCTGGTGCGCGAGGCCGCCCAGCGCGCCGGGCGCGAAGTGGCCATCATGGCCGACTTGCAGGGCCCCAAAATCCGCGTCGGTAAGTTTGTCGATAACAAAGTGTTTTTGGAGCATGGCCAGGCGTTTGTGCTGGACGCAGCCCGCACGGAGTTGGGCGACATCAACGGCGTGGGCCTGGACTACAAATCTTTGCCCCAGGAGGTCAAGGCCGGTGACGTGCTTTTGCTCAATGACGGCCTGATCGTGATGGTGGTCGACCGCGTGCAAGACCAGCAGGTTCACACCACGGTGCGCCTGGGCGGCGAGCTGTCCAATAACAAAGGCATTAACAAACAAGGCGGCGGCCTGACCGCCCCGGCCCTGACGGCCAAAGACATGGAAGACATCCGCACCGCCATGGCCTTCCAGGCCGATTACGTGGCCGTGAGCTTCCCCAAAAACGCCACCGACATGGAAATGGCGCGCCAGTTGTGCAATGTGGCCGCCGCGCCCTTTAACCACAAGCCTGGCCTGATTGCCAAAATCGAGCGCGCCGAGGCCATTCCCAAGCTCGAAGAAATTTTGCGCGCCAGCGACGGCATCATGGTGGCGCGTGGTGATTTGGCGGTGGAGGTCGGTAACGCGGCGGTTCCTGCGCTGCAAAAACGCATGATCAAGCTGGCCCGCGAGTTCGACAAAGTGGTGATTACCGCCACCCAAATGATGGAGTCCATGATCGGCAACCCGGTGCCCACCCGCGCCGAAGTGAGCGACGTGGCTAACGCCGTGCTTGACGGCACCGACGCCGTCATGCTCTCGGCCGAAACCGCCGCCGGCAAATACCCCTTGGAGACGGTGCGCGAGATGGCGCAAATCTGTCTGGCCGCCGAGGCTGGCGAGCACGCCAAGCTCGAGGCTGACTTTATCGGCAAGACTTTTGCGCATATCGACCAGTCCATCGCCATGGGTGCGCTGTTTACCGCCCACCACCTGGGTGCCAAAGCGATTGTGGCCATGACCGACAGCGGTTCGACCGCTTTGTGGATGAGCCGCCACCTGATCCAGGTGCCTATTTATGCCGTCACGCCGCGCGTGGCCAGCCAGCGCCGTATGACGCTGTACCGCAACGTGCGCCCGCTGCTCATGAGCAGCGTCAAAGACCGCGACACCGCCTTGCAAGACGCCGAAGAGCAGCTCAAAGCCCTGGGCATTGTGGCCACCGGCGATGTGTACGCGATTACCTGCGGCGAGCCCATGGGCGCGCCCGGCGGCACCAATATGCTCAAAGTCTGCCGCGTCGCCTGAGCGCGGCGCGCCTGGGCGGCGCTTTTTACCGATGAGAGCGGCCGCTAGAATCGCGCATCGGTACCAGTTACCACGCGGTTACAAAACTCCCGGAGAACTCCTATGGCACTCGTTTCAATGCGCGAACTGCTGGACCACGCGGCCACCCACGGCTACGGTATTCCAGCATTTAACGTCAACAACCTCGAGCAGGTTCAGGCCATCATGGAGGCGGCCAACGAGGTGGGCGCCCCCGTGATCATGCAAGCGAGCGCCGGGGCGCGCAAATACGCCGGCGAGGCGTTTTTGAAGCACCTGATCCAGGCGGCCATCGAAAGTTATCCCCATATCCCGGTGGTCATGCACCAAGACCACGGCCAAAGCCCGGCGGTATGCCAAGGCGCCATTAACCTGGGCTTTAGCTCGGTCATGATGGACGGTAGCTTGGAGGCCGACGGCAAAACCATCGCCAGCTATGAATACAACGTCCAGGTCACCCGCCAGGTCGTGGACATGGCCCACCAACTGGGCGTGACGGTCGAGGGCGAGCTGGGCTGCCTGGGTTCACTCGAGACCATGAAGGGCGACAAAGAAGACGGCCACGGCACCGACGCCACCATGACGCGCGAGCAATTGCTCACCGACCCCGAGCAGGCCGCCGATTTCGTCAAGCGCACCCAGCTTGACGCACTGGCTATTGCGATTGGCACCAGCCATGGCGCCTACAAATTTACGCGCCAGCCCACGGGTGATATTTTGGACATTGACCGCATCAAAGAAATCAACCGCCGCCTACCCAACACGCATTTGGTGATGCATGGCTCAAGCAGCGTGCCCCAAGAGATGCTGGCCACCATCAATGCCTTTGGCGGCAAGATGAAAGAGACCTACGGCGTGCCGGTGGCCGAGATCCAAAAAGCCATCCAGTTTGGCGTGCGCAAAATCAATATCGACACCGACATCCGCCTGGCCATGACCGCAGCAGCGCGCAAATTCTTGGCCGAGAACCCCGACAAATTTGACGCCCGTGACTGGCTCAAGCCCGCCCGCGAGGCCGCCAAGCAGTTGTGCAAAGCGCGCTACATCGAGTTCGGCTGCGAAGGCCAGGGCGCCAAAATCAAAGGCGACGCGCTGACGGTGGTAGCGGCCAAATACAGCAAAGGCGAGTTGGCGCAAGTCGTGCATTGACGGGCCGCCTGGCCGCTGCGCTACAGTGGCGGCCATGGCCTCTTCACTACACACCTCGACCCTGCATTCCCTGCCCCTGCTGGCACGCGGCAAAGTCCGTGACAACTACGCGGTCGGCAGCGACCGCATCCTCATGCTGGCCAGCGACCGGCTCAGCGCGTTTGACGTCATCATGGGCGAGCCCATTCCCGGCAAAGGCGCGCTGCTCACGCAAATGGCCTTGTTCTGGTTCGACAAGCTGGGCCCCCAGGGCCTCAATATCTGCCCGATCCACCTGACCGGCGAAGCGCCCGAAAGCGTGGTCGCGGCGGACGAAGTGGCCCAGGTGCACGGCCGCAGCATGCTGGTCAAGCGCCTCACGCCCCTGCCCGTGGAGGCGGTGGTGCGCGGCTACCTCGCTGGCAGCGGTTGGAAGGAATACCAGGCCGCAGGCGCCGTCTGCGGCGTGCCCTTGCCGCCGGGATTGCGCAACGCCTCGCGCCTGCCTGCGCCCATTTACACGCCGGCGGCCAAAGCCGCCGTTGGCGGGCATGACGAGAACATCACCTTTGCGCAAACCGTCGAGATGGTCGGCCTGGACCTGGCCACGCGCATGCGCGATATCAGCATAGCGCTGTATGAAGCGGCAGCGGCCTTTGCGCTGACCAAAGGCATCATCATTGCGGACACCAAATTTGAGTTCGGTCTGGACGCGGCGGGCACGCTCACCTTGATGGACGAGGTCCTCACGCCCGACTCCTCGCGCTACTGGCCCCTGGAGCGCTACGCCGAAGGCAGCAACCCGCCCAGCTATGACAAACAGTTTGTGCGCGACTGGCTGGAAGCGGCCCAGGTCGACGGCAAACTCTGGGACAAAAGCCCGCCCGCCCCCCGCGTGCCCGACGCGGTCATCGCCCAAACCGCCGCCAAATACCAAGAGGCGCTGCAGCGGCTCATGGGTTAATGGGCAATTGAGCGAATGGGCTGAGGTTGTCCCTCAGTTCAGCGCCATGCTCAGCTTGCGCCGGTAGCTGGCCACCATTTGCGCCTGCGGGTCGGTTTCGGAGACCACTTTGCCGGCGATTTCTATGCCGCTGGCGGTTTTGCCGGTGTCTTGGGCCGCGCCTTTGGGTTTGGGCGGCGTGAGCAGTTCCAAAATGGCCACAAAAGTCTTGCGTGGCACCGCCTCGCCCCAGGCTTTGTCGCGCATGATGATTTCCAGCAGCTCGTCCATGGCCGCCGTCCACTGGCCTTCAACCATCAAGACGCGGGCCTTGGCCAGGCGGGTGTCAAAGTCGCGCTTGTTGGCGGTAATGAGCGCGTCAAACTGCGCCAGCTCCCAGTTGCCGCGCTCGTCGGCATGGACAAACTCGATGGCGTTGATGAAGTGCAGCAGCGCATCAAAGCGGATTTGGCGCGGAATCGCTGCCAGCGCGGGCGCTAGGGCCGCCTTGGCCTCTTCCAGCGCGTTGTGCTGCACCAGCAGCTTGACCAGCTCAAAGCGCGCATCGTCATTGGCCGGGTCGGCGGCCAGGGTTTCTTGCAGCTTGTGCAACGCGGCCTCTACGTCGCCGGCGGCCAGCAAGGCCTGCGCATCTTCGGCGTCGGTCAGCGAGGCGCCCTCGGGCGGCAGGTGTTTGTCCAAAAAGGCCTTCATCTGGCCCTCGGGGATGGCGCCCATAAAACCATCGACCGGCTTGCCGCCGATCATCAGCACGCAGGTGGGAATGCTGCGGATGCCAAAGGCTTTGGAGAGCTCAGGCTCCTGGTCCGAGTCGATTTTGACCAGCTTAAAGCGCCCGGCGTAGTCCGTCTCGAGCTTTTCCAGCAGCGGCCCGATCACCTTGCAGGGGCCGCACCAGGGCGCCCAAAAGTCCAGCAAGACCGGCACATCGTGCGAGGCCTGGACGACTTCGGCTTCAAAATTCTCGAGGGTCACAGTGATCATGAAAAAGGTACTCGGGGTGAAAACGTAAAATTGGCGCTTCTTGCCCTGCGGCAGCATTGCCGCCGGGTCCTGGGGCGCAGGTGCCCAGCGCTGACTTTCCAACACTATGAGCACCACTCAAATCGCGGTCGTCATGGGTTCCAGTTCCGACTGGGACACCATGGAACACGCAGTGCAGATTCTCCAACAGTTTGGTGTGCCCTTGGAGGCACGCGTGCTTTCGGCGCACCGCATGCCCGAGGACATGGTCGCCTTTGCCCACAGCGCCCAGAGCCGGGGCCTGCGCGCCATCATCGCCGGCGCCGGGGGCGCGGCGCATTTGCCGGGCATGCTGGCGGCCATGACCACCGTGCCGGTGCTCGGTGTGCCGGTGGCGAGCAAACATTTGCAGGGCGTGGATTCGCTGCACAGCATTGTGCAAATGCCCAAGGGCGTGCCGGTGGCTACTTTTGCCATCGGGACGGCGGGCGCGGCCAATGCCGCTTTGTTTGCCGTGGCCATGCTGGCCGCCCACGATGGCGCACTGCTGGCCCAGCTGCAGGCCTTTCGCGCGGCGCAGACCGAAGCGGCGCGCGCCCAAACCTTGCCGCTCGCTTCCCTGGCCCAGGGCCTGGGCGGCTTATGAGCGCCGCTGCAGCGCTGCTGCCCGGCACGCGCCAGGGCGGTGCACCGCTGACCTTGGGCGTGTTAGGCGGCGGCCAGCTCGGGCGCATGTTTGTGCATGCCGCCCAGGCCATGGGCTATGACACCGCCGTGCTCGACCCCGACGCCGACAGCCCGGCCGGGCGCGTCAGCCACCACCATATTTGCAGCGACTACCAGGACCCGCAGGGCCTGGCGCAACTGGCCGCGCTGTGTGGGGCCGTCACCACCGAGTTTGAAAACGTACCAGCGGCCGCCCTGACCCGCCTGGACGCACAGTGCCGCGTGGCGCCCGGCGCTGCCGCCGTGGCGATTGCCCAAGACCGAATGGCCGAAAAAGCCCATTTCGTGCGCTGCGGCGTGCCCTGTGCGCCTTTTGTCGGCATCGCCAGTGCGGCCGATCTGCATGCGGTGCCTGCCGAGGTGCTGCCCGGCATCCTCAAAACCGCGCGCATGGGCTACGACGGCAAAGGCCAGGTGCGCGTGGCCGAGCGCGCCCAACTGGCCGCCGCCTGGGCGCAGTTGCAGCAACAGCCCTGCGTGCTGGAAAAACTGCTGCCCCTGGCGCTGGAATGCTCGGTGCTACTGGCCCGGGGCGCGGACGGGCAGATGGTGCATTTCCCGGTGCAGCGCAATCTGCACCGCGACGGCATCCTGGCCGTTACCGAGGTGTATGCAGGCAATGCGCCGCCCGCCCTGGCCGAGCAGGCGATAACTGCCGCGCAGGCCGTGGCGCAAGGCCTGGACTATGTGGGCGTCTTGTGCGTGGAGTTTTTTGTGTTGCAAGACGGCAGCTTGGTGGTCAACGAGATTGCCCCGCGCCCGCACAACAGCGGCCACTACAGCCTGGATGCCTGCGACCAGTCGCAGTTTGACTTGCAGGTGCGCACCCTGGCGGGTCTGCCCTTGGTGGCGCCGCGCCAGCACAGCGCCAGTGTCATGCTCAATCTGCTGGGCGACTTGTGGGGCCCGGCCATGGACCGCACGCCTGCCTGGGACGCAGTGCTGGCTTTGCCCGGCGCGCATTTGCACCTGTACGGCAAGCGCCAGGCGCGCGCCGGGCGCAAGATGGGCCACCTCACCCTGACCGGCCCGGACGCGCAGACGGTGCGCGCCACTGCTTTGCAGGCGGCGCAGATGTTGGGCATCGCCGCCTTCTGAGCCATGGTGTTGGACCCGCACGACCCGGCCGCGCTGGCCCGCTGCGAGCGCGCATTGCGTGCCGGCCAATTGCTGGGCCTGCCCACCGAAACCGTTTACGGCCTGGCCGCCGATGCCTGCAACGCCCAGGCCGTGGCCCAAATTTTTAGCGCCAAGGGCCGCCCGGCCGACCATCCGCTGATCGTGCACGTGGCCGATCTGGACGGCGGCCTGAGCGGCGCGCGCTACTTCAGCCGCGACATTCCCGACTTCGCTATGGCTTTGATGCAGGCCTTTTGGCCCGGCCCGCTCACACTCATCTTGCCGCGCCAAGCCGGGGTGGCTGCGCACGCTGCCGGCGGCCAGGACTCGGTCGGTGTGCGCTGCCCGGCCCATCCGGTGGCGCAAGCGCTTTTGCGCGCCCTGCGCCAAAGTGCCGGCGGGCAGGTCGTGTGGGGCTTGGCCGCGCCCAGCGCCAACCGCTTTGGCCGCGTTAGCCCGACCACGGCGGCCCATGTGCACACCGAGATGAACGCGGGGCTGGCCCCCGAAGCCCCGCAGGCGCTGCTGGTGCTCGACGGCGGGCCGTGTGGCGTGGGCATCGAATCGACCATCGTCGATTGCACGCGCGGCGTGCCCGTCTTGCTACGGCCCGGCGCGGTGGGCATGGCGGCCTTGGCCCAGGCGTGCGGGCAGCGCGTCTGGACGCCGCAAGAACTGGCTGCGGGCGCACCTGCACCGCGCGCCTCGGGCACCTTGGCGGCGCACTATGCCCCGCAGGCGCGGGTGCGGCTGTGGCCGCTGGCCCCATTGCAAGCCGCTTTGCAGCCCTCGGCACGCCTGGCGCACCAGGGGGCCGGGCGCATCGGCGTGTATATGCGCAGCCGTCCGGCCCTGGACCAGGCGCCCGACGCGGCCCATTGGCTGCTGCGCGCCATGCCGCCGGACGCGGCGCGCACGGCGCAAGAGTTGTTTGCGGTGCTGCGCGCTTTTGACGATGCCGGCGTCGCGCAGATCTGGATCGAGGCTGTCCCGGACAGCGAGGACTGGGCCGGCGTGGCCGACCGCCTGCAGCGCGCCAGCGCCGCCGCCGCTTAAAAAGAATTTAAATCGCGGTGGTAAACACCGTCAGCACGCCGGTAAAGCCGTACAGGTGTTCGTGGGCGATTTCGCCATTGCCAAAGAAGCCGACCAGCGGCACATCGCCCAAGGCACGGCGCACGATTTGCATCTCGGCGCTGGGGCCGCCAAAGTGCGGGCCGCCGCGGCCAGTGCAGCTGACATAAATCGCCCCCGCAATGGCCCGCTGCTCACCAGTGCTTGCAGGTGCGCCGCCCGGTGCGGGTGTCAGCTCGTCTTCGGGGCTGAGCTCTTCGCGGATTTCGGCGCAAATGCGCGTCAGGTCGGCGCGCGCAGCTTGCATATTGCGCTGGCAAAAAGCCAGTTGGCCGCCGACATGGGCGTATTCGCTCAGGGCCACGCCGCCGTGTCCGGGGTCCAGGCCGATGATGTGGCGCACCAGCACATCGTTGCCGAAATTGCCCGTCTTGCGCACGGCCGCGCTGTCGCTGCCGGTGGGTGGGCGGGCCAGGCCGACCAGGGTGTTGCGCACGGTTTGCAGCGCCTGTTGGGGCGCGTCCAGCGAAATGTTCAGGTCGCGCAGCAACACGTCCAGTGCCGGTTCGCCGTCCAGTTGCAGCACCACATTGGTTTTGGACTCGGTAATGACATGGGTGGGCGAGATGGGCTTGCAGCCCTGCGTGACGCGCGAGATCAGCGCCACGTCGGGCCCAAAGGCTACGCCGCTCAAGCCGCCGCTCAGCACGCCGCTGCTGCGCCCCTGGCCGCTCACCGTACCGTCGGCGGCCAGCGCAAATTGCACGTTGCGGCTGCGGCTGCTGCACAGACCGCCAAACAAATAGCCGGTGTCGGTGCGCGCGGCCATTTTGGTGAGCAGCTCGCTCAGATCGGCCGTCTCACCATCGGCGTGGACCAGGGCGGTATGCGCCTCAAAGCCGAGCCCCAGCGGCGAGACGCCCGAGAACACGCGGTACTGGTCCGAGGGCAGGTCCAGCAGCATGACAGCCAGTGCCGGCTCGTCAAAGTACTCGACATTGTTGGCCGCAATGCCCACGCCCACCGTGCCCGACCAGTCGGTGACCGAGGGCAGCTCGGCGCTCAGGTGGTCCAAAATGTCTTGGGCCTGGTCCGCGTAGTGGTCGGTGATGTAGAGCAGGGCCAGCGTGGGCGTGACGGCATGCAGGCTGCTGGACATTTGCCCACGCAGCTGCGCCAGTACCAGCGCGCAGGCCATCTCCCACTGCGGATGCGTGGCGTGGGCGTAGGAAAAAACCGTCATGCGCAAAAGGGTGCGGCAGCGCTTAGCCGGCTTTGCGCCGCGTGCGCGCCGCGGTTTTGGTGGCGGTTTTGGTTTTGGTAGCCGCTTTGCTGCGTGCGGGCGCTTTTTTGACCGGCGGTGCGCTGTGCTTGGCCACGTCTTTAAGCGCGTTGGCCGCAATCGTCTGGAACTGCTGCGTGAGCGAGCCCCACAGGGCAACGGGGTCTATCACTTTGGCGGCCTCGGCGCTGTCTTTGGCGGGTTGGGCTTGGGGCTTGGCAGCCGGGGCAGCTTCGGGCTTGGCCGCTGGGGGCTCGGGCCAGGGTGCGGCGGGGGCCGCACTGGCCGCGCCGGGCATGCCCATGGTGAAGTTCATGCCCTTGAGCGTCTCCATGGTCATTTTTTGGACTTCCAGGGCCTGGATGGTGGCGCTCAGCGCGCGGGCGTTTTGGTCCAGCCAAAACTGCACATGCTTGAGCTCTTCAATGCGCTTTTCCAGGTCCTCGACTTTGAGGCTGGGCACCAACCACTGCGACAAATTGGGCACGCCAGCGGCCGCGCCGGGGTTGCTGCCGGCCGCTTTGGCCAGGTTTTGCAAAAAGTCAAAACCGGGGACGAACTTGCCAAATCCGGATGTGTCTGCGGTGCTCATAGCGGCGTGCTCCTGGTGGTGTGCGTTGGATGGCCCTTGCCGCTGCAAGCTTAACTGAAGCGGCTGCGCCGCACCTTACGCGGCGCCCGCTGGCAGGTGCTTACCAGTCGCCGCCTGAATCGCCGCCGCCGCTGTCGCCCGCGTTGTCCCAGCCACCGGCCGAGCCGCTGTCAAAGCTGCCCAGGTCGGGCGCGGGGTTGTCCATGGGAACGTAGCCGTTGCCGCTGTCGCTGCGTTGGGCTGCGGCGCCGCCTTCGTGGCCGCCTTCCAGGGCTTTGCTCAAGGCGTAGCCTGCGGCCAGTCCGGCCACGCCACCGATGACTGCGCCGCCAATGCCCGAGCCTTGGGCCGGCGCACCGTAGCCACCATAAGCGGACTGGGGCGCCATGGTGCCGCCTGCGCCGTAGGGCGCAGCGCTGGGGTACATGCCTTGGGGCGCGCGCGTGGCTGCGTTGCTGCGCCGGATCAGCACCACCACCAGCACGATGAGCAAGATGCCGCCCACGATATAGCCGGTGGGAAAGCCGCTGTCGCGGCGCTCAGGCGCGGGTGCTGCGCTGGTAGCGGCCGGGCTGGCCGCAGCCTGCGTGGCCACTTTGGCCGATGCGGCTGCCGCGCCGACTTTGTCGAGCACCTGCTGGAATTTGTCAGGGCTGGACGCAAATTTGAGCGCCGGGTCGATGGCGCGGGCTTTTTGGAGTTGGGCCAAGGCCTCGTCGTACCGTTTTTCGCGGGCCAGTACTTCGCCTAGCTCATAGTGCGCCTTGGCGCTATTGGGTTTTTCGGCCAGTACCTCGAGCAGCAGGGTTTCGGCCCGTTTGAAATCGCCGGCTTCGACGGCTGCGTTGATGTCCTTGGGCGTGGGCAAAGCCAAGGCCAACGTGCAGGCCAGGGCCGTCAACAGGGCGGCAAGTGCGCGAGAAAGGTGCGAAAAAGTTATTGGCATAGGTAAGGAAAAGAGTGAACCGGTCCCCACTCTACTGCGCCCTGGTGTCTGTGCCTATCCATTTTGGTAAAGCACGTAAAAAAACTGGGGCTGCACGCCCACCGCCTTTGGGCCGCTTATTCAGTCCGGGCAAAGGCGGCGCGCAGCTCGTCCATCACGCGTGGGTCTTGGCAGGCGTATTCCCACAAGGCCTCTTCGCGGCGCGCCTGGGCGGCGGCGTGCAGGTGGCCCAGCAACCAGGCGGCAGCGGCCGTGCTCATGCGGCGCAAGGGTTGGGTCAGCAAGGCCAAGACTGTAAATACCGCCGACCACAAAAGCACCCAGGCCAAGAGCAAGTGGCCATCGGCCCAGCTGTCGATCAGCTGGTCGGCCACCACCAACAAGGCGGCTAACACCGAAGCGGACAAAACGCCCGCCAAGGTTTTGGACGATTCGGCCGGTACGGCCGCGCTGGGCGTACCGCTTGCGGGGGCCGCCGAGAGATCGTGGGCGGCGTTGTAGTGCATCAAATAAGGCATGCTGCGCTCCTAACAAAGTGCATGGTGAACCACAGAACAGTGGTGTATGGGGAGATACTAGGGTTACTACTAGTGTGCGTCAACTTTATATTTGTGATGATTTATATTCATAAAATCAATATATGAGTCCTCCGCCCGTCCAACTGCGCAACTTCGACCTGAACCTGCTCAAGGTGTTTGACGTCGTCATGGCCGAGCGCAGCCTGACGCGGGCCGCGCCCATCCTGGCCCTGACGCAGCCGGCCGTAAGCAATGCCATGCGCCGTTTGCGCGACGCGCTGGGCGACGAGGTGCTGGTGCGTCAGGGTCGCACGCTGGTGCCCACGGCCAAGGCGCTGGCTTTATGGCCAGAGGTGCGAGCCGCCCTGGACCGGCTGCAGTCGGCCTTGCGTCCCCGCGCTTTTGTACCTGCGCAAACCGTCTGCAACCTGGTGCTGACCATGGCCGACGCCACCGCCACCGAGCTGATGCTCGGCCTGGTGCAGCGCGTCATGGCGCAGGCGCCGGGCGTGTCCTTGCGCACCGTGCCGCTGACCACCCGCGACCCGCGCCCGCTGCTCGATGACGGCCAGGTGGATTTGGCGGTCGGCCATTTCCCTGGCGTCATGGCCGACTTGGCGCTGCGCCGCCAAAGCGGGCTGCCTGTCGCTTTTTCGCACCAGCGCCTGTTTGCCAGCGACTACGTCTGTGTGATGCGCAAAAACCATCCGCTGGCGCAAGCGCCCCTGGGGCTGGATGATTTTTGCGCCGCGCTGCATGTGCTGGTGAGCTTTTCCGGCCGCGCCTACGGCCTGATCGACGAGGCGCTGGCTCCCTTGAACCGCAGCCGGAGGGTGGTGCTGACGGTGAACCAGTTTTTCACCACCGGCAAAGTGGTGGCCGATTCTGATTTGCTGACCGTGTTGCCGCGCCACTTTGTCGCCTTCACCGGTTTTGAGGCGCAATTGGCCGTGCGCGAGTTGCCGTTTCAGGTGCCGCCCATCCAGGTCGATGCCCTGTGGCACCAGCGCATGGACGGCGATGGCGCGCACCAGTGGCTGCGCCAGCAGGTGCAGTCGGTGGCCGCTTCGGTGCCCTTGCCCACCGCCACGCCCGCACTATGAAGCTGCAGCTCTTGTCCGACCTGCATCTGGAAGGCCAGCCGCACTGGATGCCCCGCCACGCCCCCGGCGCGGATGCGCTGGTGTTGGCGGGCGATATCGGCTCCTACCAAGCAGGCTCGCGCCTGCACGACGCGGACTTTGGCCTGGCGCGCTTCTCGCCGCTGCAGGGCTGGCCCGTGCCGGTGTTCTTCATCCCCGGCAACCATGAGTACGACGGCATGGATTTTCAGGAGGCGCATGCGCGCTTACGCAGCAGTTGCGCGCGCTTAGGCATCCAGTGGCTGGACGGCGAGGTTTTGCAGCTGCCCTGGACCGATGTTCGGGGCCGCCCGATGCGCATGCTGGGCAGCACCTTGTGGTCGGACTTTGACGCCCTGGGCCCGCACGCCGGCCTGCCCGATGCCGCCTGCGACCCGCGCCAACTGGGCGCGCAGCTCAAAGCCCGTGAAAAAGCCTTTCGCGCCGCCGATTTCTACTTAAAAAAAACCGGCACCACGCGCAACGGTGCGCCCTTGTTGGCCGAAGGCGTGCGGGAGCTGGGTCTGCAAAGCCAGGCCTGGTTGCGCCAGGCGCTGGCCACACCGTTTGCAGGCAGCACGGTGGTGGTAACGCACTTTGCTCCCAGTCTGCACAGCGCCGATCCGCGCTATGGCCGCGTGCCTGGCACCGCCGGTTTTTGCAATGCGCTGGACGATTTGCTGGACTATGCGCAGCTCTGGCTGCACGGCCACTTGCACACGCCGCACGACTATGTGCACCGGGGCTGCCGCGTGGTGGCCAATCCCCTGGGTTATGCCCATAAAAATGAGCAAGCCCACTTTCGGGCGCAGGCGCTGATCGAGATATAGGCGCAGGCGCCGCTAGCGGGCGGCCAGGCCGTCAAAGCAGGTGGCCATGACCATGTCGATGATTTGGGCGTCATCATGCTGCCCGCCCATCTTGAGGAACTCGAGCACCGGGTCGCAGGCGCGGGCATACAGGGTGTACAAAATCGCAATCGGCGGCAGGCCTTGGTGGATGTGGCCGGCCGCTTGGGCTTCTTCGATCCAGGCGCCTAAGCGGTCGCTGACCTCGATCAGTCCATCCATGTACGCGGTGTTGGCGATCAGCTTGGCACGCAGCGTGGAGTTTTGGCTGGGCAGGGTGGGCATTTCGCCTTGCAACTGCAGCTCCATCGTCCAGCGGGCCACGGCGCGCAGCTGGGCCATGGCGCTTTGTTCGGGCAGGGCTTTGACAAAAGCCTGCGCGCGCTGCATGACCTTGACCATGGCGGCGGCGGCCAGGTCTTCTTTGCTGGGGAAGTGCTTGTACAAACTGGCTTTGGCGATGCCCACGCTGGCGGCCACCTCGTCCACCGTCATGGCTTCAAACCCTTTTTGCGCCAGCAAGCGGCTGGCCGTCTGGATGATGGCCTCCTCGCGCGCCTGTAGCATCTGGGCTTTGAAAGAGACTTTGGGCAGCGGGCTGGAGGGCATGCCTGAATTTTAGCCGCCGCGGTGCTTTGAAAGGCTGTGCGCTCGGTTTGCTACTTAAGAGTTCAAATCATGAAGCGTGCGGCTGGTTTGCGAGTGCCGCGCGCAAGGACACACTATGCATATTGTTGTTATCGGCGCCGGCATCATCGGCACCACCAGCGCCTGGTATTTGGCCGAGCGCGGCCACCAGGTCACCGTCATCGAGCGCCAAAACGATGCCGCGCTGGAGACCAGCTTTGGCAATGCCGGGCAAATTTCGGTCAGCCACTGCGAGCCCTGGGCCAACCGGCAAGCGCCTCTGAAGGCTTTGCGCTGGATGTTCAGCAAAGAGGCGCCGCTGTTGTTTCGGCCGCAATGGCCCCTGGGCGCCGGCTGGCAGCAGTACCGCTGGGCCTTGCAGTTTTTGGCGCAGTGCAATGACGCCGACTTTCACCGCAACGTGGGCCATATCGTGGCCCTGGGCAAGTACAGCCACGGCGCTTTCAAGGCTTTGGTGGCCGAGACGGGCATCGCCTACCACCGGCTGGAGCGCGGGATTGCCCACATTTTTTCCGACCAGGCCTCCTTGGACAGTGCGGCGGCCCTGGCCCAGCTGATGCAACAGTTTGGCGTGCAGCGCGAGGTCATCGATACCGCGCAGCTCTTGCGTCTAGAGCCCTCGCTGGCAGGCTATGGGCAGCGCATTGTGGGCGCTACTTTTACCGCCAGTGACGAGACGGGTGACGCCCGCGTGTTTACCCAGGGCCTGGCGCGGGCCTGTGCGGCGCGGGGCGTGGCGTTTTTATTCGGGCATGCGGTGCAGTCGCTGCTGCACCAGGGCGGCCAGGTGCAAGGCGTGCAGCATGCGCCCGTGGGCCCGGCGCCAACAGCCGCCATGCGCTTGCGCGCCGACGCCGTGGTGCTGGCCGGGGGCTCATTTACGGCGCCGCTTTTGCGCACCGTGGGCCTGGATTTGCCGATTTACCCGGGCAAGGGCTATAGCGCCACCTTCCCCATCTTGCGGCCCGAGGCCGCGCCCAATGTGTCGCTGATCGACGACGCCAAGAAAATCGCCGTCACCCGCCTGGGCGACCAGATTCGGGTGGCCGGCACCATCGAGGTGGGCGACTTTGATGTTGGCCTGGACAAGCCCGTGGCGCAGGCGCGTTGCCGCATGCTGGCGCGCCGGGTCGAGACCATTTGGCCCGGCATGTGCGACACGCGCCTGCCCGAAGAGGGCGGCAATCCACAGTTTTGGGCGGGTCTGCGCCCGGCCACGCCGACCAATATTCCCTATATCGGGCAGACCGCGATGCGCGGTTTGTGGGTCAATGCCGGGCACGGCACCTTGGGCTGGACGCATGGCGCCGGCTCGGGCAAAGCGCTGGCCGCATGCGTCGATGGCGAGCGGCCGATCGCCGATTTTCCGTTTTTGGCCTAGCGCGGCCCTCGCCCGTTCGGCACCCTAAGTGCTGGCGCGGCCGTGGGCTTCTTGCAGGCACTGCAAAAACGCCCGCGTGGCCCGCGCGGCTTGCGGCGAGCGGCGGGTGATGGCAAAAAACGCGCAGTCGTAGGAAAACACCTCGGACACCACCGCCCGCATCTGGCCTTGCTGCACAAAGCTGCGGGCGTAGTGGTCGGGCAAAAAGCCCAAAAAGCGGCCCGACAAAATCAAGGTGGCAATCGATTCCTGGTCATAGCCGGTGGCACTGCGCGCCAGGCGCAGGCGCTGGCTGACTTGCAAATTGGGCGAGTGGTAGCCCAGGCCGGCAAACGGCCAGGCACGCACCTGCGCCTCGGACACGCCGGCCGGCGCATCGGCAAACAGCGGGTGGCTGGCGCCGCAGTACAGCTGCATGCGCTCGTCAAACAGGTGTTCGTAGTGCAGCGTGTCCGAGGTGCGGTGCCCCGGAATGATGCCCAGGTGAAACTGTCCGTCCAGCACGCCGCGCTCGATGCCGTTGAGGGTGGCCACATGCAAATGCAGCGCCACGTCGGCTGCCCGGTTGGTAAACAAGGCGATGGCTTGGGCCACGTGGGCCTCTGGATTGCTGGCGGTTTTGTCAAATACGGCTACTTGCAACTGGCCGCCCATGCGCTGGTGAATCTCGTCCACACTGCTGCGAAAAGCATCGGTCGCGGCCAGCAGTTGGGTGCTTTGGGCGTAAATCTTGTGCCCCTCGGCCGTCAGCGCAAAGCCGGCGCGCCCGCGCCGGCACAAAACCAGGCCCAGGCGCGTCTCCAAATCTTTGATATGCCGGCTGATGGTGGAGCTGCCGATGTTGAGCTCCAGCTCTGCCGCCGCCATGCCGCCGCAGTCGGCCACCACCCGAAAAACCCGCAAAAGCCGCAAATCCATGTCGCTGAGCTGGCCCAGCACCGGGCTGCGCGCGGGCGCTTGCGGGGCGGCTGCAGGAGGAGTTACTTTCATAAATAGGCAACTAAATAGCGATAATTAGATATTTATAAGAGTAACAGAGAAGTCCACAATGGCACCAGACGCTGCAGTGCAGCGCTGCCCCGCTTGCCCCTGACCCTAGGAGACCGCTATGAAACCCCATGACACCGCCCCCCACAGCACCGTAGTGACCAGCACCTCGCCCTATCCGCGCGATGCCGCCTGGATGGACGCGCACTGGATGCCCTACACCGGCAACCGCAACTTCAAAGCCAATCCGCGCATGATGGTCAGCGCCAAAGGCGCGTACTACACCGACCAGGACGGACGCCAAATTTTTGATGGCCTCTCGGGCCTGTGGTGCTGCGGCCTAGGCCACAGCCGCCCCGAAATCACCGAAGCGGTGAGTCGCCAGATCGGCACCATGGAATATTCGCCCGCCTTTCAGTACGGCCACCCGCTGTCTTTTGAGCTGGCTAACAAGATCACCCAGCTCATGCCCGAGGGCTTGGACCGGGTGTTTTTTGCCGGTTCGGGCTCGGAGTGCGCGGACACCTCGCTCAAGATGGCGCGCGCCTACTGGCGTGCCAAAGGCCAGGGCACCAAAACCCGCCTGATCGGCCGCGAAAAGGGCTACCACGGCGTTAACTTCGCCGGCATCTCGGTGGGCGGTATCGGGCCCAACCGCAAGCTGTTTGGCCAAGGCATTGAGGCCGACCACCTGCCCCACACCCAGCTGCCCAGCAATGTGTTCTCGCGCGGCCAGCCGGCCCATGGCGCTGAGTTGGCCGATGAGTTGCTGCGCCTGATCGCGCTGCACGATGCGTCCAATATCGCAGCGGTCATCGTCGAGCCGATGTCCGGCTCGGGCGGCGTGGTGGTGCCACCGGTAGGCTATTTGCAGCGCCTGCGCGAGATTTGCACGGCCAACCATATTTTGTTGATTTTTGATGAGGTCATCACCGGCTTTGGCCGCATGGGCGCGTACACCGGCGCGGCCGCTTTTGGCGTGACACCCGACATCATGAACATCGCCAAGCAAGTGACCAATGGCGCGCAGCCCTTGGGCGCGGTGGTGGCCAAGAAAGAGATTTACGACACCTTCATGGGCGCCGGTGGTCCGGACTACATGCTGGAGTTCCCGCACGGTTACACCTACTCGGCGCACCCGGTGGCTTGCGCCGCAGGCATTGCCGCGCTGGACGTGCTGGTCAGCGAAAACATGATCGAGCGCGTATCTGCCCTGGCGCCCTATTTTGAGCAAGCTGTGCACAGCCTCAAAGGCGCCAAGCACGTGACCGACATCCGCAACGCCGGACTGGCTGCGGGCTTTACCATCGCCCCAGTACCGGGCGAGCCGGCCAAGCGGCCCTACGAAATCGCCATGAAATGCCTGGAAAAAGGCTTTTATGTACGCTACGGCGGCGACACCATCCAGTTGGCGCCGCCTTTCATCTCCGAAAAATCGGAGATCGACAGCCTGATCAACGCCTTGGGCGAGGCCATGAACGCCACCGACTAAGCGTATCCCTTCCCACACGCTTGCGGGCGCCGCGTGGTGCCCCAAGCGTGTTTTGTTTTGTGCCTAATTGTTAACTTTGAGAAGACCTACCATGTCCACACTTCCCACCATCGGCCACCTTATCGGCGGCCAACTCACCCCAGGCGGCAGCCGCTTTGCCGACGTGTTCAACCCGGCCACGGGCGCGGTCGAAAAACGCTTGCAACTGGCCGACAAGCTCACGGTGGAGCAAGCTATCGCCAACGCGCAAGCCGCGTTCCCCGAGTGGCGCAACACGCCCCCGCTCAAACGCGCCCGCGTGATGAGCAAGCTCAAGGTCTTGCTTGAAGAGCATGCCTCTGAACTATGTGCCTTGGTCACTGCCGAGCACGGCAAAGTGCTGGCCGATGCCATGGGCGAGTTGCAGCGCGGTATTGAAAACGTGGAATACGCCAGCTACGCCCCCGAACTGCTCAAAGGCGAGCACAGCAAAAACGTCGGCCCGGCGATTGATTCCTGGAGCGAGTTCCAGGCCCTGGGCGTCACCGCGGGCATTACGCCTTTCAACTTCCCGGTGATGGTGCCCTTGTGGATGTGGCCTATGGCCGTGGTCTGCGGCAATACCTTTGTGCTCAAGCCATCCGAGCGCGATCCCAGCAGCACTTTGTTGGTGGCGCAACTGGCCCTGGAGGCCGGCCTGCCACCGGGCGTGCTCAATGTGGTCAACGGCGACAAAGAGGCCGTAGACACCTTGCTCACCGACCCGCGCGTCAAAGCCATCAGTTTTGTGGGCAGCACGCCGATTGCAGAGTACATCTATTCCACCGGCTGCGCCCACGGCAAGCGGGTGCAGGCTTTGGGCGGGGCAAAAAACCATGCAGTGGTCATGCCCGATGCCGACGTGGCCAATGCGGTCAGCGCGCTGATGGGGGCGGCCTACGGCTCGTGCGGCGAGCGCTGCATGGCCATCCCGCTGGTGGTAGCGGTCGGTGACGCAACGGCAGACGCAGTGATTGCCGGCCTGAAGGTTGAGATCGCCAAGATGAAAGTGGGCCCAGGTACCGAGGCGGATGTGGATATGGGCCCGCTGGTAACCAAGCCGCACTTTGACAAAGTCAAAGCCTATGTGGACCAAGGCGTGGCCGAAGGCGCCAGCCTGATTGTGGACGGCCGTGGCGTGAACGTGCCCGGCCATGCGCAGGGCTACTTTTTAGGTCCCTGCCTGTTTGACAACGTGAAACCCGGTATGGTGATTTATCAGGAAGAAATTTTTGGCCCCGTGCTGGGCGTCGTGCGCGTCAAGACCCTGCAAGAGGCCATGGATTTGATCGATGCCCATGAATATGGCAACGGCACCTGCATCTTCACGCGCGATGGCGAGGCGGCGCGCTATTTCACGGACAACATCCAGGTCGGCATGGTGGGCGTCAACGTGCCCCTGCCGGTGCCGGTTGCCTACCACTCCTTTGGCGGCTGGAAGCGTTCGCTGTTTGGCGATTTGCATGCCTATGGTCCGGACGCCGCGCGCTTCTATACCAAGAGGAAAACGATTACCCAGCGCTGGCCTTCAGCTGGCGTGCGCGAGGGAGCCATGTTCAGTTTCCCGAGCAGCAAATAAAATATTTGGCAAATATGTTTTCTTTGGTTAAAATGTGGCTTAAGCCAAGAAATAACGAATTTGAATAAATTTCTTAGAAAGATAGACAAATTCGTTTTTTTTGGTGAAAATGATTGCGGATTTCGGATGTTGAACCGGAAACCTGCAAAAAAATACCATATTTCAGCCGTTGGAGTCGGTCATGTCAAAAACAAAAGCAGCGAATTTTTCGCAGATGTATACCAAGTATCTGAACCTGGTTCAGGCTGTTCGCAGCTTGCCCAGTTTTCCGCAACTCGACGCTGTTGAGTCGCGGATGCTCAATGTCTTTGCGGCCGCATGGCACGAGGGCAAGACGATCACGGTACTCGAAGCGATGGTTATGCTGCCTGAGATTTCGACCACGACTGCGCACCGTCGTCTCAAGATGTTGCGTAAGAAGGGAATGATCGACCTGGACTTGGACGGCCAAGACAACCGGGTGAAGTATGTGGTGCCAACAAAAGCGACACACCAGTACTTTGCGCAATTAGGTCAGTGCATGGAAAAGGCGCAGATGGCGTGATCCCGGGCGACGGCAGTCGCCCACCCCGATCCGCTCCCGCGCGTTTCCTGCACATAACAATGCAGGCGCATCTTTAGGGAGTGGTTCAACAATGCAGATTCAAAAAACGATGGTCGTCGTCCTGACGACTGCTTTGGCCTATGTGGGCCTTTTTTCCATCAACAACTATGCTTTTTCTGCGCTGGACATGTCCGCCAGCGCGCCCTGGGTATTTTTGCCCAGCGGAATACGCATTCTGAGTATTTTGCTGTTCGTGGAGTGGGGCTCTTTGGGCCTGGTGCTGGGCTCCGTGCTGATGGGTTGGGGGCAGGTCTATGGTGATGACCCCGCATTAGCCCTTGGGATCGCGGTTATTTCGGGGCTTGCGCCCTTGGTCGCGCGATCCTTGTGCATGCGCTTTGCCGCGCTGGACGAAAACCTCGAAGGCCTGACGGCAACGTGCTTGCTGCGTCTCACCGTGGTGTTCTGCGCCACCAGTGCGCTGATGCACCAGGCCTGGCTCGCCTATTGCGGGCGCACCAGCGATGTGCTGCAAAGCATGGCCATCCACTTTACTGGCGAGTTGTTGGGCGCACTGCTGCTGCTCTATACGGCGAAATTCGTGCTCGATCGTCTGCCGCAGGTCGACAGGGGATAATCACCGCCACATGGCGCTGATTACATTACTGGAAGCCCAACTCGCATTTGGGCATGTACCCCTGCTGGACAACGCAGGTTTTTCACTCGAAACGCAAGAGCGCGTGGGCTTGATCGGGCGCAATGGCACCGGCAAGTCCTCGCTGCTCAAAATATTGGCTGGCCTGGAAAAGCCGGACGATGGTGTTTTGCAGGTGCAAAGCAACACCCGCATCGCCTACGTCGCCCAAGAGCCGGATTTACAGGCGAGCGACCGTGTTTTTGACGCGGTCAGTGGCGGCCTGGCGCGCGTGCGCCAGTTGATCGACGAGTATTCGCAAGGCCATGGCGACCTGGACGCCATGCAAAGCGAGATTGAGGCGCTTGACGGTTGGAACTGGGAGCAGCGCGTGGGCGAGACCTTGCAGCGCCTGCATCTGGACCCCCAGGCCATCATCAGCACCTTGTCGGGCGGCACCAAAAAGCGCGTTGCGCTAGCCCAGGCCTTGGTCGCGCAGCCCGACGTGCTGCTCCTGGACGAGCCCACCAACCACTTGGACCTGGACAGCATCGAGTGGCTTGAAGGCCTGCTGGTGGACTTTGGTGGCAGCATCATCACCGTCACCCACGACCGGGCTTTTTTGGACAATGTGGCCACCCGCATCGTCGAACTGGACCGGGGTAAGTTGCTGTCTTATCCCGGAAACTTTGCCGCCTATTTGCTGCAAAAAGAAGAGCAACTGGCGCAAGAGGCCGTGCTCAACGCCCGCGCAGACAAACTCCTGGCGCAAGAAGAAGTCTGGATTCGCAAAGGCGTGGAAGCGCGGCGCACCCGCGCCACGGCCCGCATCGTGCGCTTGGATCACTTGCGTGCCCAACGCGAGGCGCGCCGCGAAGTGGTCGGCAGCGTCAATATGGATGTCAACAGCGGCGCCGTCAGCGGCAAGTTGGTGGCCGAGCTGACCCATGTTTCCAAAAGTTTTGGCACGCGCAAAATCGTGGATGATTTCAGCGCCACCATTTTGCGGGGCGACAAAATCGGACTGCTCGGGCCCAATGGCGCGGGCAAAACGACCTTGCTCAAGCTCATTTTGGGCGAACTGCAGGCCGACGCGCCGCCAGCGAACGCCCCGCCGCCCGAACCGGGCCACAGCCCGTGGGGTACGGTGCGCCAAGGCGCCAATATTTCGGTGGCCTACTTTGACCAAATGCGCAACGCCCTGGACATGGACGCCACCTTGGAAGATTTCATCAGCCCGGGCAGCGAATGGATTGAGATCGGCAACCGCCGCCAGCACGTCAAAAGCTACTTGGGCGATTTTTTGTTCTCGCCCGCGCGCGCCAATTCACCGGTGCGCTCTTTGAGCGGCGGCGAGCGCAACCGCCTGCTGCTGGCCCGCCTGTTTGCCCGCCCTGCCAATGTGCTGGTGCTCGACGAGCCTACCAATGATCTGGACATCGACACCCTGGAGTTGCTCGAAGACCTGCTGCAAAACTACGACGGCACGGTGTTCCTGGTCAGCCACGACCGCACCTTTTTAGACAACGTAGTGACCAGCACCATCGCCTATGAAGGCCAGGCGCGCTGGCGCGAGTTCGAAGGCGGCGTGCAAGACTGGCTGATCCAAAGCAAGCGCGCCAATGCGATCGCTCAAGCCAAGGGGCAAAAAGGCGCGCAAAACTTCAATTACGGCCGCGACGACAAAGCCGTGGCCACCAGTAAATCTGTAGCAGCGCAGGCCGTACCCGTGACTGCGGTCCCTGCAGCCAAAGTGCGCAAACTCAGCTACAAAGAGCAGCGCGAACTCGAGGCCCTGCCCCAGCGCATCGCCGACCTAGAAGCCGAGCAAGCCAGCATCAACACCCATTTGGCCGACGGCACGCTGTATGCCAGCGACAACGCCAAAGCGATGCAACTGGCCCAGCGCAACGCTGCCATCGAAACCGAGTTGCTAGAGGCTTTGGAACGCTGGGAAGCTTTGGGCGGGTGATGGCCCTGGCCCGCGCAAAGCGCGGGCTGATTTCGGCCAGAATTAAAGGATTGATCACCAAAGGCGCTCGCGCTGCGCAGGCTTCGAGTTGGTCTAAAGACCAGTCGGCCCATTGCGGGTCGTCGGCCAATACGTTAATCAGCACGCAGCTGTCCACCAGCGTGGCACGGGGAGACTGCTGCACCAGGTAGCGGGCATCGGGTTCGGCGGCGCCGTGCTTCGCCGGTAGGGCCATGTTCAGCCGCGCAAAAAGGCCATGAACTCGTCTGTACCCATGTTTTTGAACTGGGCGGCATTGGCACTGCCGCGCACTTGGGCAAAGGCCGCGCGCACGGCGTTTGCCTTGGGCGCCACCGCGCGGATCAGCACGTCGCCGTTGTCGCGCACCTCAAATTCAACCTCGCTGTTGGGGTGCATGCCCGCTTTTTCACGCACCGCCTGCGGAATAGTGACCTGGCCTTTGCTGGTGATTTTCATCTGAAATCCTTACTTCAAGCAGTAAGAATCTTACCCAACAACGCCCTGCGAGCGCAAGCGGGCGATGGCAGCGGCGTCCAAGCCCCACTCGCGCAAGAGTTCGTCCGTGTGTTCGCCCAGCGCAGGCGGGGGGCGGCGCAGTACCGGCGGGTTGTCCATCAGGCGCAAAGGGCTGGCGACCGAGGCAATTTCGGCCACGCCGGTGGCCGCTTGGCTTGCGGCGCTGAGTGGCTGCGTGATGGCGAGCGCTCGGGCTTGCACTTGCGCGTCGGCGAAGGCCTGGGCCACGGTGTTGATCGGCCCGCAGGGCACGGCATGGTGCTCCAGGTCGGCAATCCATTGCGCGGTGCTGCGGGTGCGGGTGACGGTTTGCAACAAGGGTTCGAGCACGTCGCGGTGGCGCACGCGCTCGGTATTGACGTGAAAGCGCGGGTCGGCGGCCCATTCCGGGTGGCCGGCAACCGCACAAAAGCGGGCGAACTGGCCGTCGTTGCCCACGGCTAGCAGCATGGCGCCGTCGGCGGTTTCAAAATCACGGTAGGGCACCAGGCTGGGGTGGCTGTTGCCCTGGCGCTGGGGCGATTGGCCGGTGTTCAAAAAGCCCGCCGCCTGGTTGGCCAAAATGGCCATGCCCACATCGAGCAGGCTCATGTCGATGTGCTGGCCCAGGCCGGTGCGGTGGCGCACCTCTACCGCAGCCAGGATGGCGCTGCAGGCATAGACGCCGGTAAACAAATCGGTCAGCGCCACGCCCACGCGCTGGGGGCTGCCGCCGGGCGTGCCCTCGGGTTTGCCGGTGATGCTCATCATGCCGCTCATGGCCTGGACCATCAGGTCGTAGCCGGCGCGCTCGGCATAGGGGCCGGTTTGCCCAAAGCCGGTGATGGAGCAGTAAATCAGGCGCGGATTGAGCGCGCGCAAACTGGCCTGGTCCAGGCCATAGTGCGCCAGGCCGCCGACCTTGAAGTTTTCCACGACGATGTCGCATTGCAGGGCCAGTTGTTTGACCAACGCCTGGCCTTCGGGCTGGGTGATGTCGATGGCAATGGAGCGCTTGTTGCGGTTGCAGGCGGTGAAGTAGCTGGCCTGCGTGGTTTCCTGCCCCTGGGCGTCGCGCAAAAAGGGCGGGCCCCAGTGGCGCGTGTCGTCGCCATCGCCGGGTTTTTCGATTTTGACGACATCGGCCCCCAAGTCGGCCAGCATCTGGGTGCACCAAGGGCCGGCAAGTACACGCGAGAGGTCGAGAACTTTGAGATGGGCGAGGGCGGGGGTGGTTTGCGGCATGGCGTGCAAATGTCAAAAGCGATAGCGTAGCGCCTTGTCTGGCGCAAATGTTTGCGCCAGATCCAAAAGGCGCGTAAAAAACAGGCGCTCAGGTCAGTTGCACGCCGTCCAGGTAGTACCAGCGCCCGTCTTGCAGCACAAAGCGGCTGCGCTCGTGCAGCCGCCAGGCGCTGGCGCCTTGCGGTTTGAAGCGGGCTATAAATTCCACTTCGGCTTCGGTCGCGCTAGTCACCATCGCTTTGCGCACCTCCAAGCCTAGCCATCTGCCCGTGGTATCAAAGCCCAGCTGCGCTGGCCGGGTGCTAGCGTGCCAAGTGGCCAGCAAATAGGATTCGCGCTGCAAGACAAATGCGCTGTAGCGCGAGCGCATCAGGCTGGCGGCGTCGGGCGTGGGCGTAGGTGCTTCGCCCTCCAGGTATTGCCCGCAACATGCGTCGAAGAGAAGGGCTTTTCCGTTAGCGCTGATACGGGCACAGGGGCAAGGTTGGTCGCCCCGACATGGCAATGGGCCGGGGCTCATCCGCCCTTGGCCGCCTTGGCTTGGGCCTTATGGTCTTCCCAGCTTTGCACCGGCGCACCGTCTTTGACCCAAGCGGCAAAGCCGCCGTCGATGTGCGCGACATTGGTCATGCCCATTTCCTGTAGGGCTTTGGTGGCCAGGGCGCTACGCCAGCTAGCCGCGCAAAACAACACATATTCTTTGGCCTCGTCGCCCAACACTGGCTTGAAGTAGGGCGAAGCCGGGTCTACCCAAAACTCCAGCATGCCGCGTGGCGCCAGCACCGCGCCTTCAATGGTGCCTTCGCGCTCGGCTTCGCGGATATCGCGGATGTCGACCAGCTGCATGCGCCCGTCGGCCAGCCGCTCGCGCACCTGCGCTACCGAATAGGTGGTGATGCAGGCATTGGCCTCATCGACGAGTTGGCGAAATCCTTTGGTAATGGGCATGCTGTCTCCTTGTGTGGGTGTCTTAAGCCAGTGCGCGTTGAATAATGATTTTTTGCACGTCCGAGGTGCCTTCGTAAATCTGGCAGACGCGCACATCGCGGTAAATACGCTCCACCGGGAAGTCGCTCACATAGCCATAGCCGCCCAGGGTTTGGATGGCGGCGCTGCACACTTTTTCGGCCATCTCGCTGGCGAACAATTTAGCCATTGCGGCTTCTTTGAGGCAAGGACGGCCCGCATCGCGCAGCGCTGCCGCATGCCAAATCAGTTGGCGCGCCGCCTCGATGTGCGTGGCGCACTCGGCCAGCCGGAAACCTACCGCTTGGTGGTTAAAGATCGGCTGACCGAAACTCTGGCGGTCTTTGGAATAAGCAAGGGCCACCTCCAGCGCACTGCGCGCCATGCCCACACTTTGCGCCGCGATGCCTATGCGTCCGCCCTCCAGGCCACCCAAAGCGATGCCATAGCCTTCACCTTCTTTGCCGATCAGGTTCTCTGCCGAAATGCGACAGTTATCAAAATGGATTTGCGCGGTGTCGCTACTGTGCTGACCCAGCTTGTCTTCCAGCCTTGCCACTACATAACCCGGCGCAGTGGTAGGCACCAAAAACGCACTCATGCCTTTTTTGCCCGCGCCTTTGTCGGTGACAGCAACCACGATCGCTACATCGGCATTTTTGCCACTGGTGATGAACTGCTTGACGCCGTTGATCACGTAGCTATCACCTTCTCGCGTCGCAGTGGTGCGCAAGCTGGAAGCGTCCGAGCCCACATGCGGCTCAGTCAAGCAAAACGCGCCCAGCATGTCGCCGCGCGCCAAAGGCGTCAGCCACTGTTTTTTCTGCGCGCCATTGCCGTAGCGCATCAAGATGGCGTTGACCGGGCAATTGGTCACGCTGATCACGGTGCTCGTGCCACCATCGCCAGCAGCGATCTCTTCCAGCACCAAAGCCAGCGTCAGGTAATCGAGCTGCACGCCGCCGTATTCCTCAGGCACGCAAATGCCATACGCGCCCAGCGACGCCAGGCCCTTGTGTGCCTCTTTGGGAAAGGTATGTTCCTTGTCCCAGCGCGCAGCGTTAGGCCACAGTTCGTTTTGCGCAAATTCGCGCACTGCGTCGCGGATGGCCTCTTGGTCGGGGGTGAGGAGCATGAGAAACCTTAAAGCATTTCCACCGTCACCGCAGTCGCCTCACCGCCGCCAATACACAGCGTCGCCAGCCCGCGCTTCAAACCGCGCGCCTTTAGCGCATGCAAAAGCGTGACCATGATGCGCGCGCCAGAGGCGCCAATCGGGTGGCCCAAGGCACAGGCGCCGCCGTTGACGTTGACTTTGTCGTGCGCTATGCCCAGCTCTTTCATCAGCGCCATGGGAACGACGGCAAAGGCTTCATTGACTTCCCACAGGTCAACGTCTTCGACTTTCCAGCCGGCTTTGGCCAAGGCTTTTTGCGTGGCGCCCACCGGTGCGGTGGCAAACCACTCGGGCGCTTGCGCGTGGGTGGCGTGGCTGACGATGCGGGCCAGGGGTTTGCAGCCCAATTGCGCTGCGGTGCTGGCGCGCATCAAGACCATGGCCGCTGCGCCGTCGTTGATGGACGAGCTGGACGCGGCAGTAATCGTGCCGTCCTTTTTGAACGCAGGCTTGAGGCCAGGGATTTTGTCCAGCTTGATCTTGCCCGGGCCTTCGTCCATGCTCACCACGCGCTCGCCGCTGCGGTCTTTGACCGTGACCGGTGTGATCTCAGAAGCAAACGCACCGCTGGCAATGGCTGCTTGCGCGCGCTGCACGCTGGCAGTGGCAAACGCGTCTTGTTCGGCGCGGGTGAAGCTGTATTTGGCGGCGCAGTCTTCGCCGAAGGTGCCCATGCTGCGGCCCGCTTCGTAGGCGTCTTCCAGGCCGTCGAGCATCATGTGGTCATAGACCTTATCGTGGCCCATGCGGTAGCCGCCTCGGCCTTTGAGCAATAGGTAGGGCGCATTGGTCATGCTTTCCATGCCGCCGGCCACCAGCACGTCCTGGCTGTGCGCGGCCAACATGTCGTGCGCAAACATGGCAGCGCGCATACCGGAGCCGCACATTTTGGACAGCGTTACCGCACCCGCACTTTGCGGCAAGCCGCCCTTAAAGGCCGCCTGGCGTGCCGGGGCCTGGCCCTGACCTGCCATCAGACAGTTGCCAAACAAAACTTCGCCCACCGCATCGGGCGCAATGCCTGCGCGCTCGATGGCGGCGCGGATGGCCGCGCCACCCAGGTCATGGGCAGACAGGCTGGCAAAGTCGCCCTGAAAACTCCCCATGGGGGTGCGCGCCGCGCTGACGATAACGATAGGGTCTTGCATAAAGGTCTCCTGAAAATAAAAAAGGTTTACGCGGGCTCGAAGCGTTTTTCGCGGTCGTAGGGGAAAACGTCGTGCACATAGCCTTTGGCGATGCGCTCTTTGTGGCTTTGCCAAAAGTCGACGTCCAGTAAGTCGGCATGGTGCTTCATGAAAACCTCGCGCACGGCTGGATTACCCAACAAAAAAGGCGCGAAGGTTTCGGGGAACACATCTTTGGGGCCGACGCTGTACCAAATCTCGCCAGACATTTCGTCCTCTTCGTTGCGCGCTGCGGGTACGCGGCGAAAGTTGCAGTCGGTGATGTATTCGATTTCGTCGTAGTCGTAAAACACCACTTTGCCATGGCGCGTCACACCAAAGTTTTTCCACAGCATGTCGCCAGGGAAGATGTTGGCTGCCACCAGGTCTTTAATGGCATTGCCATATTCGACCACGCCGCGCTCAATTTGCTGGAAGGCGGCATGGGCGCCGGGTGTGGCCCGGTGGGTATCAGCGCCACCGGCATCGAAGGCCTCTTGCAGGTAAATATTGAGTGGAATCATGCGCCGCTCGATATACACGTGCTGAATGATGACTTCCTGCGCCCCGTCGCTGGCGCGTGTGGTGATTTGCAACTGACTGGGCGCAAATTTCTCGATCTCAGCCAGTAGCTCAGGCTCAAAGCGGTCGCGCGGAAAGCCCACATTGCTGTATTCCAGGGTATCGGCCATGCGCCCGACGCGGTCATGCTGCTTGACCAGCAGGTACTTGCCCTTGATCTGCTCGCGTGAGGTGTCTTTGGGCGCGGGATAAAAGTCTTTGATGACCTTAAATACGTAGGGAAAGCTGGGCAGATCAAACACCAGCATGACCATGCCTTTGATACCCGGCGCGATACGAAACTTGTCCGTGGAATGACGCAGATGGTGCAAAAAGTCGCGGTAAAACAAGGTCTTGCCTTGCTTGGCCAGACCCAGCGCGTTGTAAATTTCATTGCGCGGTTTGCGCGGCATCAGGCTGCGCAAAAACTGTACATAAGCCGAAGGCACTTCCATGTCGACCATGAAGTAAGCGCGGGCAAAGCTAAACAGCAGCAGCATGTCATCTTCGCCAAAAAGTGCGGCGTCGATGACCAGGCGCCCGTCGCTGTGGTGCAGCACCGGCAGCGCAAAGCCAAGCTCTTCAAAGCCATTGATCAGCTTGCCCACGATGTAGCAGCCCTTGTTGCGGAAAAACAGCCCTGACAGCACTTGCAACTGAAAATTGGCGCGCAGCTTGTTGTGTTGCAGGCGTTGGGTGATGGCGCTGGCCACCCGCTGGGCGTCACGCTGCAGGTCCCCAAACGGCACTTGAAAATCAAAATCCTGCACCATCTGCAACACCGTCGCTTGCATGCTTTGCAGGCTGGGGTAGTAAGCGCGGTAGGTAGGGCGTTTGTCCGATTCGGCGCTTTCGATGTACTCGGTGCTGACGGCCGGGCGCACAAAAATAAAGTCGTTCTGAAAATACGAGCGGTGCAGTATCTTGGTGGTGACCGAGTTGAAAAAAGTTTCTGCTAACTCGGGTTGGTGGTGGTCCACCAGCAAGCCGATGTACAGCAGCTTGACCTGCTGCCATACGTCCATGGCTTGCTCGCCGGCCTTGAATTCCCGCTCCAGGCGGTTGGAGCATTCCAGTACCCGCAGGTCATAAAACTCGATGCGCTCACGCTGGGCGCGCTGCTGGCCGTGCCAGTCGGCCGTTTCAAAGCGGTGCTTGGCGCGCGCCGATTCGGTGCGAAACAAGCGGTAGTGGCGGTTAAAGCCATCCATCATCGCTTTGGCGATGTCGTAAGCGAGTGGCGAGTCCAGGCGGGCGGGGAACATGGGACGGCCTTAACGGGGGCTGGCCGCGATTGCGGCAATGGCAGCTTGGTAGACGCTGGTGATATCGTCGTGTCGCGAGAGGTGGATGTGCAAGTCCTTGAGTAGGCCGTCATGCAATCCATAGACGCAGCCGTGCAGGGTAACGTCTTGCTCGCGCGCCCAAGCGTCTTGCACCACCGTGCTTTGGGCCACATTGAGAATTTGTTCCACCGCATTGAGCTCGCACAGCACATTGGCGCGGGCCGCTTCAGGCGTGGATTCGATCAAGGCGCGGTGGTGGTCGCGCACGTCCTGGATATGGCGCAGCCAGTTGTCGGCCAGACCGATGCGCGCTCCTTCCAAAGCCGCTTGCACGCCCGAGCAGCCGTAGTGGCCGACCAGCAAAATATCGCGCACTTGCAAACGCTCGACGGCAAACTGGATGGTCGACAGTGCATTCAAATCGGAGTGCACTACGACGTTGGCCACGTTACGGTGCACAAAAATTTCGCCCGGCGCCAAGCCGATGATCTGGTTGGCAGGCACGCGGCTGTCCGAGCAGCCTATCCACATGTAGCGCGGCTTTTGCTGCGTGGTCAGGCTGGTGAAAAAGCCTGGTTGCTTGCGCTCCATCTCGGCCGCCCAGCTGCGGTTGCGGGCGAATAAATCGTTCAGCTGTGTCATATCAAAACAAGGGGGTAATTAAGCAGTTTCAGAAAAAAGTTCGCGCCCGATCAACATGCGGCGAATCTCGCTGGTGCCCGCGCCAATTTCGTATAGCTTGGCATCGCGCCACAAACGGCCCAGCGGGTAGTCGTTGATGTAGCCATTGCCACCAAAGATTTGCACGCCCTCGCCGGCCATCCAGGTGGCTTTTTCAGCAGTCCACAAAATCACGCTGGCGCAGTCTTTGCGCACACGGCGCACATGCTCGGTGCCTAGCGCGTCCAGGTTCTTGGCCACCATATAGGCAAACGAGCGGCCCGCTTGCAGTACGGTGTACATATCGGCTACTTTGCCCTGGATCAGCTGAAACTCGCCAATGCTTTGGCCAAACTGCTTGCGTTCGTGCACATAGGGCATCACGTTGTCCATCACCGCCTGCATGATGCCTAGCGGGCCGCCGCTGAGTACGGCGCGCTCATAGTCCAGACCGCTCATCAACACCTTGGCACCGTTGTTGATGCCGCCTAGTACGTTGGCCAGCGGCACTTCCACGTTGTTAAACACCAGCTCGCCCGTATGGCTGCCGCGCATGCCCAGCTTGTCCAGCTTTTGCGCTACCGAAAAACCCGGCATGCCTTTTTCAATCAAAAACGTCGTCACGCCACGCGCGCCTAGCTCTGGGTCGGTTTTGGCATAGACGACCAAGGTGTCGGCGTCCGGGCCGTTGGTTATCCACATTTTGCTGCCGTTGAGCACGAAGTAGCCGCCCTTGTCTTGCGCGCGCAGCTTCATGGACAGCACGTCGCTGCCCGCGCCGGGCTCGCTCATGGCCAGTGCGCCCACGTGTTCGCCGCTGATGAGCTTGGGCAAGTAGCGCTGACGCTGCTCGGGCGTGCCATTGCGGCGAATTTGGTTGACGCATAAATTGCTGTGCGCGCCATACGACAAACCCACGGACGCGCTGGCGCGAGAGATTTCTTCCATGGCCACCATATGGGCCAGATAGCCCATGGCCGCGCCGCCATATTCTTCTTCTACGGTGATACCCAGCACGCCCAGATCGCCCATCTTGCGCCACAAGTCCATGGGGAATTGGTCATCGCGGTCGATAGCGGCTGCGCGCGGTGCAATCTCGGCCTGCGCAAAATCGTGCACTGCGGCGCGCAGCGCATCGACATCCTCGCCAAGTTGAAAGTCCAGTCCGGGTAAGTTCATGCGGTGCTCTCCTGCCCCTGGGGGCGTTTGGTCATTGTCTGAAAAAACTGCGTTTTGCGCGGTGTTGCGGCACAGTAGGCTTACCCATTGGCAGGGGCAAGCGCTGGTTTGGGCTTCGATGTTTTAGGGCTTTGGCTGTTGACTTTGGCCAGCAGCGCCCGCGCTTCGCGTTGGTGGACCTTGATCTCATCCAGATTGGCTTGCAAATCCGCCATTTGCTCTTCGATACGGCTGCGGTGCACGTCCAGCACCTCCAAGAATTTGGTGAGCTGCATGCCCGTGTCGCGCGGGCTCTCGTAGGTGTCGATGATGTCTTTGGCCTCGGTCAGGCTCAGGCCTAAGCGCTTGGCGCGCAAGGTGAGTTTGAGGCGGGTGCGGTCGCGCACGCTGTAGACCCGGTTGCGCCCGCCCGGGCCGGTGCGCTCGGGCTGCAGGAGACCCAGGTCTTCATAAAAACGGATGGCCCGGGTCGTCAAATCAAATTCGGCGGCCAGATCACTGATGCTGAAGGTGCTGCTCATGGTCGGTGGGCTCGGGGGTTCTAAAGAGGATCAAAGTCAAACCAAGGCGACAGGGGATGCGCTGTGCACTGCCCTAGAATGCCTCGTATTGACGTTTACGTAAACGTCAATTATGAAGCAAAAACTCCCCATGAACGCACTCGAAACCCAATTGCACTACCCCCTGGGCGACGCCCTGCCCGCTGCGGGGCGCTGTATCGAGGTGGCCCCGGGCATCAAATGGATACGCATGGCCTTGCCCTTTGCGCTGGACCACATCAATTTGTGGCTTTTGCGCGACCGTATGGCAACAGACGCCGGCGTGCGCGAGGGCTGGAGCGTGGTCGATTGCTGCATCAGCCGCCCCGAGGCCAAGGCCCAATGGGAAGAGGTGTTTGCCCATGAACTAGAGGGTCTGCCCATCCTGCGGGTGATCGCCACGCACATGCATCCGGACCACATTGGCCTGGCCGATTGGCTATGCCAGCGCTGGCAAGCCGATTTATGGATCAGCGCCGCGGACTACCAGGTGGCTCGCCACGCGGTCATGGGCGCTAACGGTTTTGGTGGCGAGCGTTCGGCGGCATTTTTTGCCGCGCATGGCATGACTGATCCCGGCTCGGTCGACCAGGTGCGCGGGCGCACCAATTACTTTCCCAACCTGGTGCCCTCCATGCCCGAGAGCTACTGCCGCCTCATGGACGGCACGCTGCTCGACATCGGTGGTCGCACCTGGCGCTGCATCAGCGGCTACGGCCACGCGCCTGAGCATATTGCCTTGTACTGCGAGGACCTGCATATCCTGATTGGCGGGGACATGATGCTGCCGCGCATTTCCACCAACGTCAGCGTGTATGAGCAAGAGCCATTGGCCAATGCGCTGCGTCTGTTTTTGGACTCGATCGATAAATTCAAGCCCCTGCCCGAAGACACCCTCACGCTACCGGCCCACGGCAAGCCCTTCCAGGGCCTGCATATCCGCATAGAACAGCTCCATACCCACCACCGCGAACGCCTGGACGACTTGCTGCTGGCCTGCACCGACAAGCCGCTGAGCGCTTTTGACGCGGTACCGGTCTTGTTCAAGCGGGCGCTGGACCTGCACCAAATGACATTTGCCATGGGCGAGTCGGTGGCGCATTTGCACGCACTGTGGTTTGCCAAAAAAGTGCAGCGCAGTTTGGGCAGCGACGGCGTGTACCGCTTCAGCGCCCTTGCCTAAAGACCGCTGCCCGCCTACCAGAGCGCAATGGTGGAGTTCTTGAGCGCCTGGCGCTGGGCCGGGTAATCGGGCACCACGGTGCCCACCGTCGCCCAAAAGCGCGGACTGTGGTTCATCACCCGCAAGTGGCTGAGCTCGTGGGCCACTACGTAGTCAATCACGGCCAAATCAAAATGCATCAGCCGCCAATGGAGCCGGATGGAGCCATCGCTCTTGGCGCTGCCCCAGCGCGTGCCGGCATTGCTCAGCGACAGGCGGCTCCATTGCACCTGCAATTGCGGCGCGAAATAGTCCAGCCGCTGGGCAAACAAAATGCGCGCCTGGCGCATCAGCCAGGCCTGACAGGCGTCGCGTATCTGGGCCGCGCTGGCATCGGGCGCCAGCGCCAGGCGCAGCACCTGGGCGCCGTCGGCCGCCGTATCTAGGGCGGCGCCAACGCCGGCAAAACGGTGCGCCGGGTCCAGTTGCAGCCGTAAGGGTGCGCCCAGATAAGGGAACACGGCACCGTCGCGCCACTCGATACGGGTTTGCTCCAAGCGGGTGTGGCGGGCATGTGCCTCTTGGAGTTTGCGCACAATCCAGTCGGCGCGTGCCTGCAAGGCGCTGTCGATGTCATGCAAAGAGGTCCAGCGTGGCGCCCGCACCGACAGTCCGTCAGGCCCGACCACCATGCCGATGGTGTGCCGCTTGGCGCGCACCAAGGCAAAGGCCACCGTCACGCCGCCTAGGCGCAGTTGGCGCGTGGCCTGCGGGTGGGCAAAGTCAGCGGGGCCAGTCGCCGCGCTGCCCGGCACTGGCATCAGGCTGCTGCGCGCATCAGGCGCTGACCGTTTGCGCAGCGGCTTGGGCTGGGTTGGGGTGCTTGGGGGCGGGGCGCCAGAGCCCAAGGATTCGAACAAGTCCAGCGTATAGCGCAGCAAGGGGTGCATGGGCTGGCCGGCGTTCGCCTCAGGTTTTCGGGTAGGCGTCGGGGTCGATGCGGCGCATCTCAGCCTCGATCCAGGCCTCCACCTCGCGCATCATCTCTTCAGGATGGCGCCCTTGGCTGGGAATGGCTGGGCCGATGGACACATCCACGATGCCGGGGTATTTGACAAAGGCCTTGCGCGGCCAGACACGCGCTGAGTTGACGGCAATCGGAAACACCGGCGCGCCGGTCTCGATGGCCAGGCGCGTACCGCCGGATTTGTAGACGCCTTTTTCGCCACGCGGGATCCGCGTGCCCTCAGGAAACATGATGACCCAAACGCCCCGCGCCAGCAGCTCTTTGCCCTGCGCTACCACTTTGGTAAAGGCCTGGGCGCGTTGTGTGCGGTCGATGTGCACCATGTCCAGCCGACTCATGGCCCAGCCGAAAAAAGGCACGTAAAGCAGCTCTTTCTTGAACACAAAAGCCAGCGGATGCGGCATCAGCGAAGGCAGCAAAAACGTCTCTAAGGTGGACTGGTGCTTGACCAGCAAAATGGCCGGACTGTTTTCGCCCTGGGGCAAGTGCTCCCAGCCGCTGACGCGCACGCGGATACCCAAAATCCAGTGGGCACCGGCGATGGCGGTGCGCAGCCAGGCGCGCGCCATAGCCCATAGCGGGTTGCCTCGGATAAAAAGCGAGGCCCCCAAAATCGCGAACGCAAAAGGGACGACGGTCAGCATCATCCACAGCATGTGCAGTACGGAGCGGATGAAGGGCATGGTGGCGGATCCTAGGCGGTCTTGCGGGCCGCTTAGGCGCTGGCGACCAGGTAATCGGCGAAGGCCGATAAATCGGTGTGCACCTGCGTTTGCGGCGGAAAGTCAGCCGGCAGGCTTTGCCCACGCCACAGCGCGGCTTTGCCGGTTTGCACCACATGGGGCGTGCAGCCCAGGCGAATAGCGGCTTGCAGGTCGCGCGCCGTGTCGCCCACGGCAGGCATGCCGGCCAAGGACATGCCGTAGCGCTCGGCAATTTGTTCGAACAAGCCGGAGGCGGGCTTGCGGCAATGGCAAGCATCGCTGGGGTTGTGCGGGCAGTAAAACACAGCGTCGATGCGCCCGCCCACGGCAGCGAGCATGCTGTGCATCTTGGCGTGCATGGCGTTGAGCGCAGCCACGTCAAACAAACCGCGCCCCAAGCCGGACTGGTTGCTCGCCACCACCACATGCCAGCCCGCGTGGTTGATGCGGGCGATAGCCTCCAAGGCGCCGGGCAGCGGCTGCCACTCGGCGGCCGACTTGATGTAGTCCTCGCTGTCGGCGTTGATGGTGCCGTCGCGGTCCAGGATGCACAGTTTCATGGTGCTAAATAGAATTTAAGCGGCCAGCTTGGACAGATCGGCCACGCGGTTCATGGCTGTGTGCAGTTGCTGCAAAAGCGCCAAGCGGTTGGCTTTGAGCGCCGGGTCCTCGGCATTGACCATGACACCGTCAAAAAACGCATCGACCGGTGCGCGCAACGCCGCCAGCGCTTGCAGGCTGGCGGTGTAGTCCTGGGCGGTGAATAAGGCATCAGCGCGCGGCACGGTCTCTTGCATGGCGGCGTGCAGGGCTATTTCGGCGGCCTCTTGCAGCAAGCCGCTTTGCACGCTGGCGCGGGCTTCATCCGATTTTTTGAGGATGTTGCCGATGCGCTTGTTGGCCGCAGCCAGCGCGGCGCTCTCGGGCAGCGCGGCAAAGGCACGCACGGCCGCCAGGCGCTGGGGTACTTCGCCCAGACGCGCCGGGCGCAGGGCCAATACGGCGTCCACTTCTTGTGCGCTATAGCCTTGCTCACGCAGAGCGCCGGCCAGGCGGTCAAACATAAATTCCAGCAAAGCGGCGCTGGCGTCTTGAATCAGCGTGCCAAAGGCCGGCTGCGCATCAGCCAGCAGCGTGGGCAGTTGCAGCGGCAAATCTTCCTCGACCAGCATGCGGATCACGCCCAAAGCGTGGCGACGCAGGGCAAACGGATCTTTGTCACCGGTGGGCAGGTTGCCACTGCCAAACATACCGACCAGGGTTTCGAGCTTGTCGGCCAATGCCACTACCAGCGCTACCGGGTTGCGCGGCAGGGCGTCGCCTGCAAAACGCGGTTTGTAATGGTCCTCGATGGCGATGGCGATGTCCTCGCCCAGTCCATCGTGGCGGGCGTAATAGCCGCCCATGGTGCCTTGCAGCTCGGGGAATTCGCCCACCATATCAGTCATCAAATCGGTTTTAGCCAATTGGGCTGCGGTGTCGGCCGCTTGCACCAGCGCGGTATCGCCTAGCTTGCTGGCAATGGTGCGGGCAATCGTACGAACACGCTCCATACGCTCGCCCTGGGTGCCCAATTGGTTGTGATAAACCACTTTGGAGAGCCCGGGCACGCGCGAGACCAGGGTTTTTTTGCGGTCCTGGTCGAAGAAGAACTTGGCATCGGCCAGGCGCGGGCGCACTACGCGCTCGTTGCCGCCGATAACAGCGCTGGGGTCGGCCGGGTTGATGTTACTGACCACCAAAAATTGGTTGCTCAGTTTGCCGGCAGCGTCTAGCAGCGGGAAGTATTTCTGGTTGGCCTTCATCGTCAGAATCAGGCACTCCTGGGGCACTTGCAAAAATTCGGCGTCAAAGCTGCACACCATGACGTTGGGGCGCTCGACCAGGCCGGTCACCTCATCGAGCAAGGCGGCGTCTTCAATCGCTTGCGCGCCTTGGGCGCTGGCGGCCGCTTGCAGTTGGCGGGCGATCTCGGCGCGCCGGGCGTCAAAACTGGCGATGACCGCGCCGTCGCGCGCCAGGGTAGCCGCGTAGTCGTCGGCGTGGGCAATGCGCACGGGCGACACAGCGGCCTCAAAGCGGTGGCCTTGCGTGCTGTCGCCCGCCTGCAAACCGAGCGCCTGCACAGGCACTACCGCGCTGCCATGCAAAGCGAGCAAGCCATGCGCCGGTCGTACAAAGCTCACCGTGCTCCAGCCGGGCAGCGCGCAATCACGCGCCAGCTGGTAACTCATAACTTTGGGGATGGGCAGTTTGGCAATAGCCTCGGCCAGCGCTTTTTGCAGGCCGTCGGTCAGGTTGGCGCCGCGCACCGTGCTGTCAAAGTACAAGGCCTCGGCTTTACCGTCCATGCGTTTGTGCAGGGCGGGCACGTCTTGGACACCGGCGCCTAGCGCTTGCAATTTTTTGAGCAAGGCCGGTGTGGCCTGGCCCTGGGCATCAAGGCCGACGCTCACCGGCATCAGCTTTTGCGACACGGCTTTGTCTGCTGCTTGCGCGGCAACGCCAGATACGCGAACGGCCAAACGGCGCGGCGAGGCGTAGTCCGTCACTTGCGCATCGGCAGCTGCCAGGCCCTGGGCCTTGAGGCTGTCGGCCAGCACGCCGGCAAAAGCAATCCCCAGTTTTTTGAGCGCCTTGGGCGGCAGCTCTTCCACAAAGAGTTCGACCAGGAGGTTGTCAGTCGTCATAGTCATGCTGCCTTTTTCGCCATTTGCGCGATCCATTCCGGCGGGGCCATCGGAAAGCCCAGGCGCTCGCGGCTGTCGTAATAGCATTGCGCCACGCCACGCGCCAGATTGCGGATGCGGCCCATATAAGCCGCGCGCTCGGTCACGCTGATGGCGCCGCGCGCGTCCAGCAGGTTAAAAGTGTGGGCCGCTTTAAGCACTTGCTCATACGCGGGCAGTGCAAGGGGCACATCGATCAAATGCTTGGCCTGTTTTTCGTGGGCCGAAAACGCGGTGAATAAAAAATCGGTGTCGCTGTGTTCAAAGTTGTAGGTCGATTGCTCGACCTCGTTTTGCTTGTAGACGTCGCCATAGCTCATGTCGGCGGTCCACTGCAAGTTGTAGACGTTGTCCACGCCTTGCAAATACATGGCCAGTCGCTCCAGACCGTAGGTGATTTCGCCGGTCACGGGTTTGCAATCGATGCCGCCTACTTGCTGAAAGTAGGTGAACTGCGTCACCTCCATGCCGTTGAGCCAGACTTCCCAGCCCAGGCCCCAGGCGCCCAGGGTGGGGTTTTCCCAATCGTCTTCGACAAAGCGGATGTCGTTGTGCTTGAGGTCAAAGCCCAACGCCTGGAGCGAGCCGAGGTACAAGTCCAGAATGTTGTCGGGCGCGGGCTTCATAACCACCTGGTACTGGTAATAGTGTTGCAAGCGGTTGGGGTTTTCGCCGTAGCGACCGTCTTTGGGGCGTCGGCTCGGTTGCACATAGGCGGCTTTCCAGGGTTCGGGGCCGATGGCGCGCAAAAAAGTGGCGGTGTGCGAGGTGCCTGCGCCCACCTCCATGTCATACGGTTGCAGGAGTGCGCAGCCTTGCGCGTCCCAGTACGACTGCAAGGTGAGAATGATTTGCTGGAAGGTCAACATGGAGTGAATCGGGCACACGCATGTGCCAAGTGTTGCAAATAGACCGCAGGGCGTCGTTCCGCCGCGCGTAAGTGGCCGATTTTACGGGCCAATACCCCGGCGCGCTGCGCCTGTGCGCCCCGGCGCCAGCAGCGCCCACGAAAGCCCGGCAACCACGGCCAACCACAAAGGCCATAAGCCCCAGCGCGATGCCCACCAGGCAAAGGGCGTGGTGCCTATGCGCCCTTGCACCTCGCCCTCGAGCACCCCGGCCACCGTGTAGGGAAGCCGCGCAAACACGACCCCCCGGTGGTCAATCAAGGCGCTGGCGCCCGTATTGGTGGCGCGCACCATCGGCAGCTGAAACTCCAAGGTCCGCATGCGCGCAATGCCCAGGTGCTGGTCCAGCGCAATACTGGGCCCAAACCAGGCCAGGTTGCTCACATTCACCAGCACCGTGGGCGCTTGCAGGCCCGCGCCAAAACGGGTGGCGAGCTCTTCGCCAAACAAGTCTTCATAACAGATATGGGCAGCCAGGCCCTGGCCTTGCAACGCAAAACTGCTTTGCCCCAGGGCGCCGCGCCGAAAATCGCCCAGCGGAATGTGCATCAGGTTGGTAAACCAGCGCAGCATGGGCGGAATAAATTCGCCAAAAGGCACCAAATGGTGTTTGTCGTAACGCAGCACCTGTTTTTCGCCGGGCAAGAGCGCAATCACCGAGTTGGTGTAGCCCGCGCGGCTGTCGCCCAGCGGTATGCCGATGATGGCGGCGCGCCCTTGCGTTACGAGGCCGGTGCTCAGGCGCTCCCAGTAATCGGCGGGCAAGTCTTCGGGCAGTAAGGGAATGGCCGTCTCGGGCGCGACTACCAGTGCGCTGTGCGACTCCAGCAGGTGCTGCTGGTACCAGCGCAAGGCCTGGCCCACGCCGGTGTTGCTGTCAAATTTTTCGCTTTGCGCAATCCCGCCTTGCAGCACCGTGACGCTCAAGCTGCCCTTGTCCTGCGTCCAGCTGGCCCAGCGCGCTGGCACCAGCGAAGGAAGCGCCAGCGCCAGCAGCAGCCCAGCCCAGGCGCTGCGGCCCAAAGCGGATGATTGCGCGCGCCCGCTGCTGCGCATCCATCGGCTTTGCGCCATCGCCATCGCAACCATGGCCGCCAGCGCACCCATGCCATAGGCGCCCAGCCAGGGGGCGAACGGGGCCAAGGGGCCGTCCAGGTGCGCATAACCGCCTGCGCCCCAGCCAAAACCCGTGAGCCAGGTGCCGCGCGCCAATTCGGCCGCCATCCACAACAGGCCAAACAGCACGGCATTACGCAGCGCATGGCTGCCCGCCAGCTGCCACCACAACACGCTGGCCAGTGCAAAGTAAATCGCCAGTAACACGGCTAGCAGCAGCTCGGCCGCAGCGGCCAGGGGCGCGGCCATGCCGCCATAGGTGTGCATGGCCGTGAACAACCACCAAAACGTGCTGGCCAGGTAGACGCTGGCAAAAAACCAGCTACGCCACCAGGCCGCGCGCGCCGTGGGCGCGCTGTGTAGTTGCTGCGCCAGCACCAGCATGGCGGCCACTTGCAGGTACCAAATATTTTGGCCGTAAGTCCACAGACTGTGCAGCGGCCAGGCCACGGCAGCGGCATGGAGCCAGCCGCCAGCAGCCAGCACGGCGTAGCGCAGCAGAGTGGCCCCGGTCACGGCTTGCCGGACACAGGCAGCGCCGAGACCTTGAACCAGCGCACCGCGCCGCCCTTGGTGTGCAGGACCACAAACTCTAAGCCCAGCATCGCATGGCGCTCGCCGCGTTTGGGCACATGGCCCATCTCGTGGGCGACCAGACCGCCGATGGTGTCAAAGTCGGGCGCATCTTCGCGCGCCAGCAGGTTCACCGCAAAGGCGCTGCTCACGCGCTCCAAGGTGGCGTCGCCATTGACGCGGAAACTGCCGTCGGGCAGGGAAAAGACATCGCCCTCGTCGTCGTCGATGTCAAACTCGTCCTCGATTTCGCCCACGATTTGTTCGAGCACGTCTTCGATAGTGATCAGTCCTGCCACGCGGCCAAACTCGTCGATCACGATGGCCAGGTGGTTGCGGTTGCCCTTGAAGTCGCGCAGCAAATCATTGAGGCCCTTGGTCTCGGGTACAAACACCGCCGGGCGCAGCAAGGCGCGGATATTGAGCTCGGGTGCGCGCTGCAGCTTGAGCAAATCTTTGGCCATCAAGATGCCGATGATGTTCTCGCGCTCGCCCTCAAACACCGGAAAGCGCGAGTGCGCCGTGTCGATCACGGTGTGCAACAAATCGTCCATGGGCGATTGGATGTCCAGCAAATCCATGCGCGTAGCAGCCACCATCACGTCGCCAGCCGTCATATCGGCCATGCGGATCACGCCCTCGAGCATGGCGCGCGACTGGGCGCCGATGATTTTGTTGTCCTCGGCCTCGGCCAAGGTTTCCATCAACTCCTCAGGCGAGTCCGGGCCGGGGTGCAGGAATTCGGCCAAGCGCTGCAAAAAAGTGCGCTTGTCTTCCTTGGGGTGGGATGCGGCAGGGTGGGGGTCGGACACGGGCGGGAGGCGCTACTGAAATGCACAGGCCTCTAGGATAGCCCATCGCCATGACGCGCAGGCTACGACGCTTGGCGTAGCGCCCTGGGCTTATCTCCCGCTGGATTGCGGCCGGTGGATGCCAGTGACGCGCCCGAGCACGGCCCAAAAGTGCTGCGCCTGCGCTTTGAGCTGGTAATCGGTGTCGGCAATTTGGGCGTCTACCGCTTCGGACAAATGCGATTGCACCGTGGCCGTGGGCAGCGCCAAATAGGCATCGGACTCCGAGCCCAGGCGCTCTACCCGCGCGCCGGCGCGCTGCGCGATGTGCAGCATGGCCGTGTTCTCGCTCAGCGCGTGGATGAACAAAAGGTCGATGCCGTCATTGCGCGCATGCAGCTGCGCCCGGGCAAAAAGCTGGGCGCCCAGCCCGCGTCCGCGCCAATGCGCTAGCACCGAGCCGCCAAACTCGGCGCAGCGCTTGGATTCTTGCTCCTGCCCGTAGGCCAGATGCGCCATGGCAATGAGTTGCAATTTGCGGTTGTAAATGCCATAGACGCGGTCGCGGGCAAAGTCCAGGTGCTCGACGTAGCTCTCGATTTGTGCGTCCTGAGCGCAGTAGCCAAAGCGCAAATAGCGGTCGGCGCTGGCCAAAGCCAGCAAATGGCCCAGCACATCGCTGCGATCCTGGACGTGCAATTCGCGCACCGGCACAAAGCTGTCGTGCCCCTGCCCATCCGTTTTGTGGCCCAGCGCCAGCAGCAAATGCTGCCAAGGCGCCAGTAGTTTGGCCAAAACCCCGTAAATCCCGTTAGTGAGCGCGTGCATAGGTGCACTATAAGGGTTTTCCCTGGGTTTTACTTATTTATCTGTCAAATGCAGCTTGTTTTAACGCAAAAGCTCAGCCTGCTGACGTGCCTCAAGTGGCCCTGAGCGGCAAGACCCAAGCGAATCAAGCCGGCAAAAAGCCCTCAATAGACAAATAACGCTCGCCCGTGTCGTAGTTAAAGCCCAGCACCTTGGCGCCTGCGGGTAGTTCGGGCAGTTTTTGGGCGATTGCGGCCAAAGTTGCGCCGCTGCTGATGCCCACCAGCATGCCTTCTTGGGCGGCGCTGCGGCGGGCCATTTCGCGGGCGGCTTCGGCTTCTACCTGGATCACGCCGTCGAGCAGCTCGGTGTGCAGGTTTTTCGGGATAAAGCCCGCGCCAATGCCCTGAATGGGGTGGGGCGAGGGCGCGCCGCCGGAGATGACCGGGCTTTGCGTGGGCTCGACCGCGAACACTTTCAGGCCAGGCCATTTGGCCTTCAGGACTTGCGCCACGCCGGTGATATGGCCGCCAGTGCCCACGCCGGTGATGATGGCGTCCAAGCCCTCGGGGAAGTCGGCCAAAATTTCCAGTGCAGTGGTGCGGGTGTGGATTTCCACATTGGCGGGGTTTTCAAACTGCTGTGGCATCCAGGCGCCGGGCGTGGCGTCGACCAGTTCCTGGGCGCGGGCGATGGCGCCTTTCATGCCTTTTTCGCGCGGCGTCAGGTCAAAGCTGGCACCATAGGCCAGCATCAGGCGACGCCGCTCGATGGACATGCTGTCGGGCATCACCAAGATTAGTTTGTAGCCTTTGACGGCTGCCACCATGGCCAATCCCACGCCGGTATTGCCTGAAGTGGGCTCAATGATGGTGCCGCCGGGCTTTAGCACGCCAGACTTTTCCGCATCCTCCACCATGGCCAGCGCAATGCGGTCCTTGATCGAGCCGCCGGGGTTGCTGCGCTCGGACTTGATCCAGACCTGCGCATCCGGCCCGAACAGGCGATTGATGCGGACGTGCGGCGTGTTGCCAATGGTGTGCAGGATGTTGTCGGCTTTCATGGTGTCTCCGGTATGGGGTGATGGCAGCGGGCGTTACGCCAGGTGCGCAGTTGCTATTTTGGGGCAGATTGGGGTGCTCGGGGGTTATATGGATATGCAATAGCCAGGCCCTTGGGCGTAGTAAAAAAGGTTCCTTTTTGGACCCTTGCGGGCTAAAATAGTGCTTTCCATTGGAGCTACGCATGGCCATCAACGTCAAACTACCCGCGGCTTTGGTCGAAACGGCCAAGCGCTACGGCAGCATCGAGCACCGCTCGGTGCCCAAGCAAATCGAATACTGGTCCCAAATCGGCAGAATCGCTGCGGAAAACCCGGACCTGCCCTTTAGCGTCATCCGCGACATTCTGGTGGCCGAGCAGGAAGCGCCGGTAGGCGAATACCAATTCGGCTAATGCGCTTACTTGTCACCACGACGTTTCAGCGGGCAGTCAAAAAGCTGCACGCGCCCCAGAAGGCGGCGCTTGACGATGCGGTGCGCACCGTGGCTAGCCAACCCGAGGTCGGAGAAACCAAAGTTGGCGACTTGGCTGGCGTCCAGGTATACAAATTCCGAATGGGCAACTTGGTGTGCCTTTTGGCATACCGCGTCTTGGACGAAAACACCCTCAAGCTGCTGATGGTCGGGCCACACGAAAACTATTACCGCGACCTCAAACGCAGCGACAACTAAGCCACCAACGATAATCGCCCCCGTGAAGCCCGCCAGACCACCGCTGGTGCAATTTGGGAAACCAAGCACTGGAGGAACGTCCGGACTGCATAGGGCGGCGTAGCAGCTAACGGCTGTCCACTGAAAACCGTGCCCGCAAGGGCGCGGCATAAGGTGAGGATTAGAGCAACAGAGACGAGTTTCGGGCCCCAGCGCAGCGCAAGTTACGCCACGGGTGCGAAGGTGAAACGGGCAATCTCTACGCGCAGCAATACCAAGTAGGCCAACGTTGACGGGGCCCCCGGAGTTGGCGGGTAGGTAGCACCGAGCTTTTGAGTGATCAAAGGCCCAGAGTAATGGTGGTCACACACCGGGGCAACCCGGCGTGCACAGAATCCGGCTTATCGGTGGGCTTCACACTTTTTTCAGCGCTAAAAGCGCTCCCAGTCCGCCAGGAAGCGCCATTGCCCCGGCGCTACCGGCCCCAGGCTGACGCGGCCCAGGCGGATGCGCCGCAGCGCGTTGATGTGCAGGCCGGCCACATCGCACAGATAGGCCGCCAGGCCCGGATGGGCGCCCTTCACGGCCAGGCGCAAGATGCTGCGTTCCTCGGTGCTGCTGCTAATGCTCACCTTGGCCGGTGGCAAGTTGTGGCGTGGATCGCGCAGCGCGCGCTCGATCGGCACCAGCGCCTCGGGCGCCACGGCGCCGCGCACCTCCACCATCAGTTCGTGCTCCATGGTGGCCATGTCTTCGATCAGCTTGCGCTGCACGCGCCAATCCTGGGTAAAGACGAGCAAGCCGCTGGCGGCATCTTCCAGCGGCACGCTGGTTTGCAGTTGTTTGAAGTGCCGCAGCAAAGGCCGTTGGCCGGTGGCATCTTGCGCACTGTGGCTGCCTGGCTTGAGCAGTTGATCGGCGGCGCGCAGCGGCGTGTTGACCGGTTTGTGCAGCACCAGTGTGACTTCACCTGCATCGAGCACGCTGGCCTCCCGGTCTACCGTGATGGCCTCCTGCGCCACCCGGTGCTGGGGCGACTCCACCACCTTCCCGGCGACGCGGACCCAGCCGCCTTCGATGTACTGTTCGGCTTGGCTGCGCGAACAGCCCAGCATCTGCGCCACGCGTTTAGACAGGCGCTCGCCGGGTCCGCTGGTCGCGGCGGCCTTGGGGGCTGGCGGCCTCATAGCGGGTGCGCGGGGCGCGCTTGCAGCATCTGGATGCGCTCCACATGCGCCAGGAGCGAGCGCTTGGCCACTGGCCACAGGCGTGCGTCCACATCCTCATAGGCCAGCGGCAGCCACTGGTCGGGGTCGCCGGCCGGGTTGGCCTGCATGACGGCAGCGATCTTGGCCTCACGCGCCAGCCGGTGCGCTTTGAGCTTGGCGATGGCGCCCAGGGCGTCGGGCAGTGGGTGGCCGTGCGCGGGCAGGATGAAGTCCACCGCGTGCGCCTGGCAGGCCCGCGTGAGCGCGTCCAGCGAGTCCAGGTAGTGCGCCATATTGCCGTCGGGCGGGTCAATCACGGTGGTGCTGCCGTTCAAAATATGGTCACCTGAAAACAGCAGTCCGTCTTGCAGCAAGAGCAGGCATACGTGGTTGGAGGCGTGGCCGGGTGTGTGGATGGCCAGGAGGGTGTGCGCCTGCGCGCCCGGCGCTTGCAGGTGGATGTGCTCTCCATCGGCTACATCGCGGTCGGGGGCAAACTGGCTGTTGGCCCGCGCGTGTGGCCCTGAAGGCAGGCCCCAAACCACGGGCACGTGCCCGTTGCGCGCCTTACACAGTGCCTGCAGGGGCGCAGCGCCGGGCGAATGGTCGGGGTGCGAATGCGTGCACACGATGGCCGCGATGTGCCCGCCGCTGCCGTCCGCATGGCGGGCGGCCTGCCACAGGCGCTCCAGGTGCAGATCGTCGGCCGGGCCGGGGTCGATGGCGATGTAGCCGCTGGCCGCGTCGCCGACCAAGTAGCTGTTGGTGCCCGGGCCGGTCATAAAGCCGGGGTTGGGCGCAGTCAGGCGCTGCACATTGCGCAGCAGGGGAACCGCTTGCTCGCTTTGCCAGGGGCCAGGCGCAGGCAAGGGGCCGGCTGCGTCGTCAAGAATTTGGGAGGAACGGGGCATGGCGGCATTGTGCAGCCAAACGCCGCCGCCCTGCCCCGAACGCCTGATAATCGGGGCCATGCGAATCCCGTTTACCAAGATGCACGGCGCCGGCAACGACTTTGTGGTGCTCGATGCAACACGCGGACCTTTGGGCCTGACGCCGGCGCATTACCGCTTTTTGGGCGACCGCCATCTAGGCGTGGGGGCCGACCAAATTCTGACGGTGGGCCCTGCGCCAGCGCCGGGCATTGATTTCGAATACAGCATCCACAACGCCGACGGCAATCAGGTCGAGCAATGCGGCAACGGCGCGCGCTGCTTTGCCCGCTTTGTGCACGAGCAAGGCCTGAGCAGTAAAACCCGTTTACGCGTGCAAACCCTCAAAGGCGTGATCGAGCCGCAGCTGCAAGCCGACGGACGCGTGACCGTAGACATGGGCGCGCCCGGATTTGCGCTGCAAGACATCGGTTTTGACACCCAAGGCCTCGCGCCTGCGCCCTGCGGCCCATGGGAGCATTGGCCCCTGCCGCTGGGTGATGGCTCTACCGTCTGGGTCGGGGCGGTGTCCATGGGCAATCCGCATGCGGTGCAAATCGTGGCCGATGTGGCCCATGCGCCAGTACCCAGCCAAGGCCCTTTAATACAGCAGCATGCGCGCTTTATCCACCACGTCAACGCCGGTTTTATGCAGATCGTGGACCGGGGCCAGGTACGCCTGCGCGTGTTTGAGCGCGGCGTGGGCGAGACTCTGGCCTGCGGCAGCGGCGCTTGCGCAGCGGTGGTGGCCGGTATTCGTTGGGGCCTGCTCGATGGCCAGGTAGATGTGCACACCCACGGCGGCGTGCTGAGCATTGCCTGGGCGGGCCAAGACGCGCCGGTGCAAATGACAGGGCCGGCGACCACCGTGTTTCGCGGCGAAATTGAATTGCCTGACCATTTATAAAACTATTTTTCTACACTTAAAAAAACCATGAGCCAGCACAACGAACCGAGCCTGAACAACCCGATCACCGAGGACGATATTGCCAACTACCTGGCCAATACGCCCGACTTTTTTGTGCGCCACGCCGATTTGCTGGCCGCCGTGCAAATTACCAGCCCGCACAGCCACCGCGCCGTCAGCCTGCAAGAGCGCCAGGCCGAAATGCTGCGCGAAAAAATCAAGCTGCTGGAGTCGCGCATCATGGAGATGATTCGCCACGGCAACGACAACGTGCTCTTGTCCGACAAAATTTTGCGCTGGGCGCGCGGCCTTTTGCTGGTGCCCCAGGCGCAAACCCTGCCCGGCCTGATTGCCCAGGAAATCCGCGAGCAATTTGCCGTGCCCCAGGTCAGTCTGCGCCTGTGGGGCCTGGACAGCCAGTACGCCGACAGCGCTTTTGTGCAAGGCGTGAGCGACGAGGCCAAGCTGTTTGCCTCCTCGCTGACTGAGCCCTTTTGTGGCCTGAACACGGGCTTTGAAGTCACCCAGTGGCTGGACAAGCCCGACACGGCCGCCTCGATTGCCATCATCGCCCTGCGCAGCGGCGACGCGGCCAGCAGCGCGCCGGCCTTTGGCATGCTGGTGCTCGCCTCAATGGACGCACAGCGCTTTCATGGCGGCATGGGCACCGACTTTTTATGCCGCATCGGCGAGGTGGCCAGCGCCGCGCTGAGCCGTTTGCGTTAAAGCGCGCCAGCACCCCGCGCCCCGTGGCAAGCGACGCCGACCTGGTCACACGCTACCTGGAGTACGTGCGGGTCGAAAAGCGCCTGGCCCCGCGCACCGTCGATTTGTACGCCCTGGATTTGGCCAAGCTGCAAAGCTATGCGCAGAGCGCAGGGCGCACGGCGCAAGCGGCCTTGCCGCTGTGCGAGGTGGGCCACCACCACATTCGCCGCTGGATCGCCGCCATGCACAGCGGCGGGCGCAGCGCGCGGGGCATTGCGCTCATCTTGAGCGGCTGGCGCGGTTTTTATGCCTGGCTGGGCCGCCAAGGCCTGGTCGCCAGCAACCCGGTGCAAGACGTGCGCGCCCCCAAAGCGGCCAAGCCCCTGCCCAAAGCGCTGGGCGTGGACGACGCGGTGCAGTTTGCCGACTTCCACAGCGAAGACGGCGCCTGGTTGGAGGCGCGCGATGTCGCCATCGTCGAGCTTTTATACGGCAGCGGGCTGCGCGTGGGCGAGCTGGTGGGGCTGGACGTGCAGGCCAGCGCGCTGGCCAAAGGCTGGGTCGACCTGCAAGACGCGCAGGCCCATGTGCTGGGCAAAGGCAGCAAGCGGCGCAGCGTGCCAGTCGGTAGCGTGGCGCTGGCCGCCTTGCATCGCTGGTTGGCGCTGCGCGGCAGTCCGCCCGGGCGCGGTGCGGGGGGGGCCGACTCGCCCGCGCTGTTTACCGGGCGCAATGGCACGCGGCTCACGGCGCAGTCGGTCTGGCAGCGCTTGCAAAGGCGCAGCTTGTTGGCCAATACCAGCACGCCGGTGCACCCGCACATGCTGCGCCATTCGTTTGCCAGCCATGTGCTGCAGTCCAGCAGCGATTTGCGCGGTGTGCAAGAACTGCTCGGGCACGCCAATATCAGCACGACCCAGGTCTACACGCGGCTCGATTTCCAGCATTTGTCACGCGCCTACGACGCGGCCCATCCGCGCGCCAAAGCCAAATAAAACCAGCGCTCGGCAGCAGTCGGTTTGCCTAGCATTTTTTTGCCGGTTTTTGCGGATAGAGCTGCACTTGTGCACAAAAATTTCTGTCTTTACAAGCTGCCAAGGGCCTGGCGACGCAGGCGGTACGTTGCGCCCAATAATGCGCTAAACCATTGATTTATATAGAACAACGGAATTGCTTTTTTTAGAGGCAGTGCTGCGAAAGCCTTGATTTGTCAAGGGTTTGGGAGGCTGTCCGCAGGGATATCAACAAAGTTATCCACAGAAAACGGCAATAAGCTGCCACTGCTATACAGATCAATGGCTTAGGCGATTTTTCACCATCGGGCATCAAAAGGCAGGGCTAATTGAAAAAACCGGGCTGCAGGCCGAAAAACCTGCTTTTTTATCCAGTTATCGGGCCATGCACAATGTGGCGTGGTAGTCCCGTGGTGCTGGCATGCGTCTGGCCAGGTCTGCCAAGGCCTGCGCGGTACCTTTGGCGGCGTGCCTTGTGAATGGGCAATGCCAGTTATGCACACTTTACAGAGCGTAGGCCCGCAGCCTGTGCTAGGCCGGTTGGGCCCTAGGCGGTATCCCTAATATTGTTTAAGTATTTGATTTGTATGGATTTAATAAAATTGCCTCATTTTTGTGCAAGGTACCTTGGCCGCGATTTTTCGAGGGCGTGCGCGCTTCATTCCAGCACTATCAACAAAGTTATCCACATAAATTGGGGGTAAACCCAGCCTGCCAAGTGGATCAAGGACTTAGCGTAATTAATTGCCGTAACTGATGCAAACCTGCCTGCAAAAACGATTGCACCGCATGCGCAGCGCGCAGGAGGGGCTATGAGCGTGTGGCTGCCGGTGCTGGTGCACACGCCCGCCCATGCGCAGTTGGGCCCCGTGCTGACCTACCGCCACACCGAGGCCTTGGTGCCGGGCACTTTGGTGCGGGTGCCGCTGGGCGCGCGCGAAACCCTGGGGCTGGTGTGGGACGCCCAAGCGCCCGACGTCACCGGCGAATTTGACCCGGACAAGGTGCGCGACATCGCCGCCGTGCTCGATACGGTGCAGCCGGTTTCTGCACATTGGCAGCAACTCATCCGCTTTAGCGCCCAGTACTACCAGCGCTCGGCAGGCGAGGTGGCGCTGGCCGCCTTGCCCCCGCAGCTGCGCGATGTCTCGCCGCTGCAATTGCAGCGCCGCGCCCAGCGTTTAGAAAAAGCCCAATCCAAGATCGCCAGCGCTGCGCCAGGCGCCCCCGCGCAGGCCGACGGTGCCGCAGGCGACATGCTCAGCCCCGAACAGGCGCAGGTATTGGCCGAGATCCAATCCCAGCCTGGGCCATTTTTGCTGTTTGGCGCCACCGGCAGCGGCAAGACCGAGGTGTATTTGCGCGCTGTGCACGATGTGCTCTTGCGCGACGCCCGCGCCCAGGTGCTGGTCATGGTGCCCGAGATCAACCTCACACCGCAGCTGCAAGCGCGTTTTGAGGCGCGGTTTGTTCCGCAGTGGGGCCCGCAGGCCGTTGTCAGCTTGCACAGCGGCATGACGCCGGCGCAGCGCCTTTCGGCCTGGCTGGCGGCGCACCAGGGCGGCGCGCGCATCGTGCTGGGCACACGCATGGCGGTGTTTGCCTCCATGCCCGGCCTGGCGCTGATCGTGGTCGACGAGGAGCACGACCCCAGTTACAAAAGCGGCGAGGGCGCGCGCTATTCGGCGCGCGACTTGGCGATCTACCGCGGCCGCCTGGAAGGCGCCAAAGTGCTGCTGGGTTCGGCCACCCCGTCTTTGGAGAGCTGGTACCACAGCCGCCCTGCAGACCAGGGCGGGCGTTATGCGCGCTTGCACATGCCTAGCCGCATCGGCGCGGCCGGGCGCAGCCTGCCCCTGGTGCGCCGCGTGGACATGACGCACCAACCGCGTAACGCCGTGTTTTCGCTGCCGCTGATCGAGGCGCTGAAAGAACGCGTGGCGCGCGGCGAACAAAGCCTGGTGTTTATCAACCGGCGCGGCTACGCGCCGGTGCTGCATTGCACCGATTGCGGCTGGAAAAGCGCGTGCAGCCACTGCAGCGCATTTCGGGTGTTCCATAAAAGTGACCGCACGCTGCGCTGCCACCACTGCGGCCTGAGCAACCGCGTGCCCCGCACCTGTCCGGACTGCGGCAACCCGGACATCGTGCCCCTGGGCCGGGGTACGGAGCAAATCGAAGAATTGCTGGCCACGCTTCTGGCCGAGGTGCGCCGCCCCGGCACCCAGAGCGAGGCGCAGCCCGAGGGCGAGCCGGTGCGTATCGCGCGCATCGACGCGGACACCACACGCCTCAAAGGCACGCTGCAAAGCCAGTTGGCGGCGGTGCACGCAGGCGAGGTCGACGTGCTGGTGGGCACGCAAATGATTGCCAAGGGCCACGACTTTCGCCGCATCACGCTGGTGGCGGCGATCAACCCGGACAGCGCTTTGTTCTCCAGCGATTTCCGCGCGCCAGAGCGTTTGTTCTCGCTGCTTTTGCAAGCGGCCGGGCGGGCCGGGCGCGATGCCGCTTTAGGCGCCCACAGCGAGGTGTGGGTGCAAACTTTTCAGCCCGCGCACCCGGTTTATGCCGCCTTAAAGCAATACGATTACCCTGCGTTTGCCGACAGCCAGCTCCAAGAGCGGGCGCAGGCAGGCATGCCGCCTTTTAGTTTCCAGGCCCTGGTGCGCGCCGATGCGCGCACCCAAGAGGCGGCGCAGGCTTTCTTGAACGCCGCGCGTGTGCAAGCGCAGTCCGATATGGCGCAGTGGCCTGGTTGGCAAGCGGTGCTCGCGCAGGTCACGCTCTACCCGGCCGTGCCCATGTCCATGCAGCGGGTGGCCAATGTAGAGCGCGCCCAAATGCTGGTCGAGAGTGATTCGCGCAGCGCCTTGCAGCAGTTTTTGGGGGGCTGGCATGCCGTTTTGCAGGCGGCCCGCAGCGCGCCGGGCTGCAAAGGCTTGATCCGCTGGGCCATCGATGTGGACCCGCTGACGATTTAGCGCCCCGTCATCCAGGCCACGGCGCCCGAGAAGCTCAAGAAGGCCGCCATCGTTGAAAACAAAATAATGCGCGCAATGCGCCCATTGTTGGCATCAAAGCGTTCGGCCAGCATCGAGACATTGCTCGCACTGGGCAGGGCCGCCACCAGCACCATGACCATGAGCGCAAAGTCATCGAGCGCCACCCCCAGGCTTTGCGCAGCCCGGCCTACGCCCAGCACCACCAATGGATGGACAACCAACTTGATGGCCACCACCGGCAGCACCTGGCCCAGCGGCACCGCCGGCGCATGGCCGCTGGCCGCCTGCATGCGCGAGCGGGCCAGCACCGCGCCAATGGTGAACAAAGCCACTGGCGAGGCGCTATCGGCCAGCAAGGCCACGGTTTTGGCCAAGGGTGCAGGCAGCACGATGGCAAAGGCAGACACCACTGCGCCGCTCAAGATGGCCCAGGGCATGGGGTTGGTCGCCACGCCGCGCAAAGCGCTTCGGGCCGCTTGGCCTGCGCCTTGGGGGGCGCTGCTGTCGCCCTCGCCGTGGCCGCAACCCAAGCGCGACAGCGCAATGCACAGCGAGGTGGTAATCACCATGTCCACCAGAATCGTGACGATGGCCGGCCCCGCTGCAGCCTGGCCCAAAAGCGCCACCAGCAGCGGAACGCCCATAAAACCGGTGTTGGGAAAAGCCCCAACCAGCGCGCCAAAGGCTGCGTCATTCCAGCCGATAGGTCCGCGTCGTGTGAGAGCCACCACCAACGTGACCATCAGCAGCGCGCACAGCAAATAGCTCAGCGCCGCGCCCGGGTCAAACAGCTGGGCGATCGGCGTGCTCGCGCCAAAGCGGTAAAGCATGCAGGGCAGCGCAAAAAACAACACAAAGGTGTTCATACCGGCAATGGCCGACAAAGGCAGCATGCCGCGCGCGGCGGCCACATAGCCCAAACCCACCAGCGCGAAAAATGGAAACGTAACAGCCAGTATTTGCAACATGGCGCCATTGTCAAGGCAAACCCGGCGCCAGCCAGCCGTTAAGATGCGCGGCCTTTGTGATTGCCCTCTTTTTTGCGGCCCCTGCCGACTGCGTATGTCCTCCCCCTCCAATGCCATGAACACCGCCCAGCAAGAGGCGGTCAACTACATGCACGGCCCCTGCCTGGTGCTGGCCGGCGCCGGTTCGGGCAAAACACGGGTGATTACGCACAAAATCGGCCGGCTCATCCAAGCGGGCATGCCCGCCACGCGGATTGCGGCCATCACCTTTACCAACAAAGCCGCCGCCGAAATGCGCGAGCGCGCCCGCGCCCTGATTGGCAAAGCGGCCCAAGAGGTGCTCATTTGCACCTTCCACGCGCTTGGTGTGCGCATGCTGCGGGCCAACGGCGCGGTGTTGGGGCTCAAGCCGCAGTTCAGCATCCTGGACAGCGCCGATGTCACCAGCATCCTCAAAGACGCTGGCGGCAGCACCGATGCGGCCACGGCGCGCAACTGGCAGTGGTCGATTAGCGCCTGGAAAAGCGCCGGCCTGAACGCCGAGCAGGCCTTGGCCATTGCCGCTGACGAGCACGAGCGCCAAAGCGCCATCATCATGGGCCGCTATGAGGAGCGCCTGAGCGCCTACCAAAGCGTGGACTTTGACGACCTGATCAGCCTGCCGCTCAAGCTGCTGCGCGAATACCCCGAGGTGCGTGCCCAATGGCAAGGCTATATGGGCCACGTGCTGGTGGATGAATACCAGGACACCAATGCCACCCAGTACGGCATGCTCAAGCTCTTGGTGGGCTGCGAGCCCGACGGCACGCTGGCCAGTGGCCGCGATGCAGCGCGCTTTACCGCTGTGGGCGATGACGACCAAAGTATTTACGGCTGGCGTGGCGCTACTTTGGACAATTTGCGCCTGCTGCCGCAGGACTTTCCTACGCTTAAAGTCATCAAACTAGAGCAAAACTACCGCTCTACTGCCGCCATCTTGCGCGCGGCCAACAACGTGATCGCGGCCAACCCCAAGCTCTTTCCTAAAAGCCTGTGGAGCGACCTGGGCGAGGGCGAGCCGGTGCGCGTGGTGGACGCCGACAGCGAAGACCACGAGGCCGAGCGCGTGGTGGCCCGCATTCAAAGTCTGCGCGCCGAGGGCACCTTGGCGCAGGCCGGCATGCAGTACAAAGAGCTGCGCGACTTTGCAGTGCTGTACCGCGCCAACCACCAGGCCAAGCCTTTCGAGAAAGCGCTGCGCAAAGCCGGTATTGCCTACAAAGTGTCAGGCGGGCAAAGTTTTTTTGAACGCGCCGAAGTGCGCGACCTGTGCGCCTGGCTGCGCCTGTGGGCCAATAACGATGACGACCCAGCTTTTTTGCGCGCCGTGACCACGCCCAAACGCGGCATTGGCCACCAGACGCTGGGCACCCTGGGCACTTTTGCCAGCCGCTACAAGCTCAGTTTGTTTGAGGCGCTGTTCTCGTCCTCGCTGCCCTCGGTGTTGTCCAGCCGGGCGCTGGGCAGCTTGCAAGAGTTCGGCCGCGCGGTGAACGACCTGCAGTTTCGCGCTCGCCACACCGAAGGGGCCGAAGCGGCCCTGGCATTCTTGCGCGAATGGCTGGCCGATATGGACTACGAAAAACACCTGTACGACACGGAAGACAGCCCACAAATAGCCGCCGCCAAGTGGACCAATGTGATGGAGTTTTGCGAATGGATGGCCCAGCGCTGCGGCGGCCAGACCGATGAAGACATCTTGATTACCCAGCGCCCGAGCAAAAATTTGCTGGAGGTGGCGCAAACCATTGCCTTGCTCTCGACCCTGAGCGAGCGCGAAAAAGACCAAAACGTGGTCACCCTATCTACCTTGCATGCCGCCAAGGGCCTGGAGTGGCCGCATGTGCTGCTGGTGGGCGTGACCGAAGGCATGCTGCCCTTCAAGATGGACGAGTCCGGCAAAGCCAGCCCGGCAGAGGCCGCCGACGAAGCGGCTGACGCACTGGCCCATGCCGACATGGTGACCCGCCTGCAGGAAGAGCGCCGCCTGATGTACGTGGGCATCACCCGCGCCCAGCGCACCTTGCAAGTGAGCTGGACGCGCCGCCGCAAAAAAGGCCGCGACACCATCGCCGCCCAGCCCAGCCGCTTTATCGCTGAAATGGCCCTGGACCAAAACACCATCAAAGAAGATCCGCGCGAAAAACTGCGTGCCTTGCGGGCAGAGTTTGCGGCGCGGGCTGCGGCGGCTGCGCCGCCCAAGCCCTAAGCCCTAAGCGCGCAGCATCGCCAGCAGTCCCGCCGTCGACCCGTCCAGTCCGCTGGCGTCGCCGTTGTCTAAGCGCGGGGCGATGTCTTTGGCCAGCACTTTACCCAGTTCTACGCCCCATTGGTCAAAGCTATTAATGCCCCATAGTGCGCCGCTGACAAACACGCGGTGCTCTTGCAGGGCAATGAGTGCGCCCAGGCTGGCAGGCGTCAGATCGTCCAGCAGCAGCACGGTGCTGGGGCGGTTTCCGGGGAAGTGCTTATGGCCGCCCGCATCGGCTTTACCGACCATCAGCGCCTGCGCTTGGGCCAGTACGTTGGCCAGCAGCAGGGTGTGGTGGCTTTCCAAGGTGTGGCGCGCTTTTTTGACGGCGACAAACTCCACCGGTACCACGTCAGTGCCTTGGTGCAGCATCTGAAAGTAGGCGTGCTGGCCATTGGTGCCGCTCTCGCCCCAGGGCACCGGCGAGGTACCAAAGGGCAGGGCCTGGCCCTGGCTGTCCACGCGTTTGCCGTTGCTTTCCATTTCCAGCTGCTGCAAATAGGCCGGTAAGCGGCGCAATGCGCTGTGGTAGGGCGCCACTGAGCGGCTGCTAAAGCCATGAAAGTTGCGGTACCACAGGTCGAGCAAGCCCATGCGCACCGGCGCGTTGGCTGCCAAAGGCGCATGGCGGAAGTGCTGGTCCATGGCATGCGCGCCGGCCAAAAAGTCCCGAAAACCATCTGCGCCAATGGCAATAGCAATGGGCAGGCCAATGGCCGACCACAGCGAGTAGCGCCCGCCTACCCAGTCCCAAAAACCAAACGTCGTGTCAATGCCAAATTCGTTGGCCGCCGCCACGTTCGTGGTGAGTGCCGCAAAGTGGCGCGCGATGTTGTGGCCACCGGCCGCCTCAAACCAGCGCTTGGCCGAGGCGGCGTTGGTCATGGTCTCGATGGTGGTGAAGGTTTTGCTGGCGATCAAAAACAGCGTGCTTTCAGGGCGCAGCTTCGCCAGTGTGGCGTCCAGTTCGTGGCCGTCGACGTTGCTGACAAAGTGCATGCGCTTGCCCGGGTGCGCAAAAGCCTGCAGCGCCAGCACTGCCATTTGCGGCCCTAGGTCGGAGCCGCCAATGCCGATATTGACGACATCGGTGATGGCCGCGTCGGCGCGCACCTGCTCGGCGTAGGCCAGCATGGCGTCCAAGGTGCTGTGCACCTTGGCCAGTTCGGCCGCTTCGTGGGCGCTGGCCGTGGCGGCATCACGCGGGGCGCGCAGCAGCACATGCCAGACCTCGCGGCCCTCGGTGGTATTGATTTTTTCGCCAGCGAACATGGCATCGCGGTGCGCCGCCAGTCCGCATTGCTGGGCCAGGGTTTGCAAGAGCGCCTCGGTGGCGGCGTCGATACGGTTTTTGGACAGGTCCACAAACACATGTGGCGCCGCTTGCGAAAAGTGCGCAAAACGCTGCGCATCGTCCGCGAAGGCCGTGCGGGTGTCAAAAGCCTGGCCGCTGGCGGCATAGTGGGCCTGCAGTTGGGCCCAGGCGGGGGCGTGGTCACAGCGCAAACGGCTCATGGGGGGCTCCTGGTCAGCGGCTGCGCTCAGGCGGCGAGCAGCAGTTTTTCAAGTTTGACGGCGTCTACGCAAAAAGCGCGAATACCCTCGGCCAGCTTTTCGGTGGCCATGGCGTCTTCGTTGAGCGCAAAGCGAAAGTCCGCCTCGTCAAAATGCACGGCCGCGATGTCCATGGCCAGTGCGGCCGGGGCGTGCAGGCTGGCGTGCAAGGGCTCATCGCTGGCGGCCAGGCTGGCCAGCAGCTCCGGGCTGATGGTCAGCAAGTCGCAGCCGGCCAGCGCGGTAATTTGCCCCACGTTGCGAAAACTCGCGCCCATCACCTCGGTGGCGATGCCGTGGTGTTTGTAATAGTTGTAAATCTGTTTGACCGATTGCACGCCCGGATCATTGGCGCCCGCCATATCGGCCTCCACCCAGGCCGCGCCGGCAGACTTTTTGTACCAGTCGTAAATGCGCCCCACAAACGGCGAGATCAGCTGCACCTGTGCCTGCCCGCAGGCTACGGCCTGGCAAAACGAGAACAGCAGGGTCAGGTTGGTGTGGATGCCGGCTTTTTCCAGCTGGGCGGCGGCCTGGATGCCTTCCCAGGTGGAGGCGACCTTGATCAGGATGCGCTCTTTGGCAATGCCTTGCGCCTGGTACATGGCGATCAGGCGCTGGCCGCGCGCGACGGTGGCGGCCGTGTCAAAGCTCAGGCGCGCGTCCACTTCGGTAGAGACACGCCCAGGAATGAGCGACAAAATTTCGCAACCAAAGCGCACCAGCAAATGGTCCATCACCTCGTCCAGCGGACGGCCCCGGTGCTGGGCGACCGCAGCGCTGAGCAGGGGCGCGTACTCGGGTTTTTGTACCGCCTTGAGGATGAGCGAGGGGTTGGTCGTCGCGTCCTGGGGCTGGTAGGCGCTGATTTGCTTGAAGTCGCCGGTATCGGCCACCACGGTGGTGAACTGCTTGAGGGCCTCGAGTTGATTCATGGGGGTGCTCCGGTAGTGGCAAGTCAAAACAGCGCAAAAAACATGCGCAGCGCGTGAAACAAAGTTACAATCAATCACCGATTTCTTGTAACCCGCATTCTATGTGCGTCCTATTATGAGCTTTGATCTTGTTCTCTTTGGCGGTACCGGCGACCTGGTGTGGCGCAAACTCATGCCCGCTTTGTTCCAGGCGTTTCGCCACGGCACGCTGCCCGAGGGCGGGCGCATCATCGGCGTGGGGCGCGACGCCCTGAGCCATGCGCAATACCGCGCCCTGATCCAATCGCGCTTTGATAAGGTGGAGCTGGCCAAGCGCCCCTCACCCGAAGAGTTCTCCCGCTTTGCCGCCTTGCTCGAATATGTGCGCATGGATTTGTCCCGCCCCGAGGACTACGCCACCCTCGCCGCTACTGTGCAGGAGCGCAAAGCCGAGACGGTGGTGGTGTATGTGGCCACGGCGCCCTCGCTCTTTACCGTGGTCTGCGAGCAACTGGCCAGCGCTGGCCTGAACAGCCCCAACACCCGCGTGGTCCTGGAAAAGCCGCTGGGCCACGATTTGGCCTCCAACCGCGCCATCAACCAGACGGTGCGCCGCTTTTTCGAGGAAAAGCAGGTTTTTCGCATCGACCACTATCTGGGCAAGCCTGCCGTGCAAAACCTGTTTGCGCTGCGCTTTGGCAATGCCTTGTTCGAGCCTTTGTGGCGTCGTGAGCACATTGCCAACATCCAGATCACGATTGCCGAGGAAATCGGCGTGGAGAGTCGGGGCGCTTTTTACGAAACCACCGGCGCCCTGCGCGATATGGTGCAAAACCACGCCTTGCAGCTTTTGTGCGCCATCGGCATGGAGCCGCCCATCAATGCCCACGCCGACGCCATCCGTGACGAGAAGCTCAAGGTCTTGCGCTCTTTAAAGCCCTGGACTCCCGAGACTTTGAGCAGCGACGTCGTGCGTGGCCAGTACATTGCGGGCAACAGCGCTGGCGCATCGGTGCCTGGCTACCGCGAGGAAAACGGCGTCGATCCGCAGAGCAGCACCGAAACTTTTGTGGCCTTGCGTACCGAAATCGCCAACTGGCGCTGGGCGGGCGTGCCGTTTTACATTCGTACGGGCAAGCGCCTGGCCGGGCGCGATGCGCGCATCGTGGTCAATTTCCGGCCCACGCCGCACGCGATCTTCCGTAGCGGCAGCAATGGCGGCAACCAGTTGGTCATCAATTTACAGCCCAAAGACGGCCTGGAGCTGCATTTGCTGGCGCAGGGCCAGGACAAGCGCGGTGCCAAGGTGGCCAATACCTTGGCGCCGGTGCAGCTGGACTTGGACTTTGCCAAGCGCTTTGGCTCGGAGCGGGTGGGCGCGTACGAGCGCTTGTTGCTCGATGTGATCGACGGGCGCCTGAACCTGTTTGTGCGCAGCGACGAGCAGGAAGAGGCCTGGCGCTGGGTGGAGCCGATGATCAAGCACTGGGCCGCCGACCCGCAGGGCCCGCGTCCTTACGCCTGTGGCACCTGGGGCCCCAGCGCCTCCAGCGCCATGATCGCCCGCGATGGTTTTTGCTGGAACGAAGAAAACTAGGCCGCTGGCCACGGTGTTTTCATAAAAAGGGGTATTGCTGATGTTGGATCGAATCAAAGCCTCTCTGCCTTCCCTGGCCCCAGCCGAGCAGCGCGTGGGCAAGCTGTGCCTGAGCGATCCGCGCGCTTTTGCCAAGCTGCCGGTGACCGAACTGGCCGACCGCGCGCACGTTAGCAAGCCCACCGTGGTGCGCTTTTGCCGCAGCGTGGGCTATGACGGGCTGTCAGACTTCAAGCTCAAGCTGGCCGGCACGATCAACGAAGGCGTGCCCTTTATCCACCGTAGCGTGGATGTGGACGACAAGATTGGCGACGTCATGGTCAAAGTCATCGATAACACGGTGGCCGCCTTTCTGAAATACCGCAACGAAGCGAGCACAGTGGCCATGGAGCGTGCCGTTGCGGCGCTGGTGCAGGCTTACCAGGCGGGCCGGCAGGTGCCGTTTTTCGGGGTTGGCAATTCGGGCATCGTGGCCCAGGACGGGCAGTACAAGTTTTTCCGGCTGGGGGTGAACACAGCGGCTTACAGCGACGGCCATATGCAGGTGCTTTGCGCCTCGGTGCTGCGCCCGGGCGACTGCGTGGTGGTAGTCAGCAACTCGGGCCGTACCCGCGACCTGATGGACGCTTGCGACATCGCCCGCAAAAACGGCGCCACCACCATCGTCATCACTGCCAGCGGCTCGCCCTTGGCCAGTGCCGGCCATATCCACCTGAGCGCCGACCACCCCGAGGGATTTGACAAATACAGCCCCATGGTCTCGCGCCTGATGCACCTGATGATTATTGATATTCTGGCCACTGCTGTGGCGCTGCGCATCGGCAGCCCCACTTTGCAGCCTTTGCTCAGAGAAATGCGCAACAACCTGCGCAGCAAGCGCTACACCTGAGCGGCGCAGCGGTGGGGCGGCTGGTTTACTGCCCCTGCTCCATGGCGCGGCGCTGGCGCTCGACAAAGTCGGCGTAGGTGTCGATGCCGCGCAGCTGCAAAATCGTGTTGCGCACCGCCGCCTCCACCAGCACGGCGATATTGCGCCCGGCCACCACCTGAATCACCACTTTGCGCACCGGAATGCCGATCACGTCCTGGGTGAGTGGCTCATGGGGCATGCGCTCGTACTCGCGCTCCAGGGTTTCTTTGCGTACCAGGTGCACGATCAGCTTGAGGCGCATTTTGCGGCGCACCGCCGTCTCGCCAAAAATGGCGCGGATGTCCAAGAGGCCAATACCGCGCACTTCCAGCAGGTTTTGCAATAAATCGGGGCAGCGCCCCTCGATGGTGGCCTGGTTGATGCGGTACAGGTCCACCGAATCGTCGGCCACCAAGCCGTTGCCGCGCGAGATCAGCTCCAGGCCCAGCTCGCTTTTGCCCAGGCCGGACTCGCCGGTAATCAGCACGCCCAGGCCCAAAATATCCATAAACACCCCGTGCATGGACACCCGGTCGGCAAAGTGTTTGGACAAATAGGCGCGCAGCACATCAATCACAAAGGCCGAGGAGCCTTGGGCGGCAAACATGGGAATTTGCGCCTCTTCGCACATGCGCAGCAAGCCTGGCGGCGCCACTTGCCCGTCGGCCAGCACCAGCACCGGTGGCTCCAGCGTCACGATGCGCTGGATGCGCCGGGTGCTGTCTTCTTCGGTGGCGTTGGTGATGTAGGCAATCTCACGCTCGCCCAGAATTTGCACCCGGTAGGGGTGGATGTAATTGAGGTAACCGACCAAATCGGCGCCCGAGCGGGCGGCGCGAACGGCCACTTCGTCAAATCGGCGCTCCGAGGCACCCAGGCCAGCCACCCATTGCCACTGCAAACGATCCCGAAAAGCCTCAAAGAGGACGTCGGCGCTGATGGCGTTGGGTTTCACAGGCGGGGGCGTGGGCGCTGTGGGCGGGCCGCGTTAGTGGGCCTGGGCTGGTTTCCAGCAGGTTAGCAACTGGTGCAGCTCGGTGGCGTCGGTGGTGCTGGTCAGGCGGGTGCGCATATCAGCGTCGCTGAGCAGTTCGGCAATTTCCGAAAGAATTTCCAGATGGCGCTGGGTGGCCGCCTCGGGAACCAGAAGAAAAATCATGAGGCTGACGGCCTGGTCGTCCGGGGCGTCAAAGCCGATGGGCTTGGCCAGCTGGAACACGGCCGCCATAGGCGCTTTGAGGCCCTTGATGCGCCCGTGGGGGATGGCCACACCATGGCCCAGGCCGGTTGAGCCCAGCCGTTCCCGGGAAAACAAGCTGTCGGTCACCAGCGCCCGGCTTAGGCCGTGCAGGCTTTCAAAGAGCAGGCCAGCCTCCTCGAAAGCGCGTTTTTTGCTGGTAGCGTCCACTTGCGCGAGCACGTGTGGCGGGGGCAAAAGCGCAGCGAGTCGGTTCATGGTGGTGCGGATTATGCACATAAAAAAACCGCCGCAAAGCGCGGCGGTTGGGGCTTGGGGCCGCCCTGGCGGCACCTACATCAGGCGCTTGGGCGCGGTATGGTGGTGGTCCTGGATGCGGTCTTTGTGACGCCCGACCTGGCGGTCGAGTTTGTCAACTAGGTCATCGACCGCTGCGTACAGGTCCTGGTGGGAGCTTTGGGCAAACATATCGTTGCCTTTGACATGGATATTGCATTCAGCGCGCTGCCTGCGTTCCTTCTCTTTTTGCTTTTCGACGGTGAGCAAGACTTTGACGTCGACGACCTGGTCAAAGTGGCGCATGACGCGATCGAGCTTTTCGGTGACGTAACTGCGCAGGGCCGGGGTGACTTCCAGATGATGGCCGCTGATTGTCAAATTCATAAATAGCCTCCAGTTGCTCTTGCCAAAAACACATCCGGTGACCTGGCGGGCACCGGTCTTGCTGCTTAGGCCGCCGCCCAAGGTGGCGGCCCGCAGCCCCACTATGCGCGCCTTTTGGGCAAATTGCAAAGCCTTTTCATGCGGCGGCGCAGCATCCTCTGGCGGCCCGCTGGGCGGAGGCCTTTTCTGTCATATGGCAGTGCGATAATTAGGGTTTTCCACCCTGGAGAGCATTCTTGGACCACTACCCCAGTAGGTCGCTTTCGAATGGTTGAGGCCGCTCGGCCTGTGTCGTTCGAAAGCTGCCGTTATTTTTAGCCCGTCGAACCCGCAGGCCCCGACCTTCAATCATTTGCCATGCTCAATATTTTTACCCTGGCCAACGGCCGCCTGTTCCAGGAGGAGATCGAATCCCTGGAAGAGCTCTCCAAATTCCAGCCTATTTGGGTGGATTTGGAATCCCCCACCGTCGAAGAAAAGCGCTGGATCAAGCAGTATTACGGCCTGATCATTCCTGAAGATGCGATGGATGAGGACATCGAGGAATCGGCCCGTTTCTACACCGAAGACAACGGCGAGTTGCATATCCGCAGCGACTTTTTGATCGCCGACGAAGATGAGCCGCGCACGGTACGCGCCGCTTTTATCCTTAATTTGGTCAACGACAGTCTCAAAAGCAAAGGCGTGCTCTTTTCTATCCACGACGAAGACGTGCCCGTTTTCCGCCTGCTGCGCATGCGTGCGCGCCGCGCGCCAGGGCTGATCGAGGATGCCAAAGAGGTTTTGCTCAAGCTGTTCGACGCCGACGCCGAGTACTCGGCCGACACGCTGGAAGGTATTTATGACGACCTAGAAAACGTGAGCCGCAAAGTGCTGGCCGGCAACGTGACCGATGCCATCGCGGGCGAAGCCTTGGCCGCCATCGCACGCCACGAGGACATGAGCGGGCGTATCCGGCGCAATGTGATGGACACCCGGCGCGCCGTGAGCTTCATGATGCGTTCCAAAATGCTCAATGCCGAGCAGTTTGAGGACGCCCGCCAAATTTTGCGCGACATCGACTCGCTGGACAGTCACACCGCGTTTTTGTTCGACAAGATCAACTTCTTGATGGATGCCACAGTCGGTTTCATCAATATCAACCAGAACAAGATCATCAAGATCTTCTCGGTGGCCAGCGTCGCCTTGCTGCCGCCCACGCTGATCGCCAGCGTCTACGGCATGAACCTGAAATTCCCCGAACTGGAGTTCTTGGGCCCCTGGAGCTACCCCTACACCGTAGCGCTGATGGTGGGCAGCGCGCTGGTGCCTATGTGGTACTTCCGCAAGCGCGGGTGGCTGAAGTAGCGATTACTCAATCGCCTTGACCATGTCTTCAACTACCTTCTTGGCATCACCAAACACCATCATGGTTTTGTCCATGTAGAAGAGTTCGTTGTCCAAACCTGCATACCCTGCGGCCATGGAACGCTTGTTGACGATGATGGTTTTGGCTTTGTAGGCTTCCAGAATCGGCATGCCGTAAATCGGGCTGCCCTTGATCATCGCGGCCGGGTTGACCACGTCGTTGGCACCCAAAATGATGGCTACATCCACCTGACCAAATTCACCGTTGATGTCTTCCATCTCGAACACCTGGTCATAAGGCACCTCGGCCTCTGCCAGCAACACGTTCATATGGCCTGGCATGCGCCCGGCGACCGGGTGGATGGCGTATTTCACGGAAATGCCTTTGTGGGTGAGTTTTTCGGCCAGCTCTTTCACGGCGTGCTGGGCGCGCGCCACGGCCAAGCCATAGCCGGGCACGATGACCACGGTTTCGGCATTGCCCAGAATAAAAGCCGCATCATCAGCGCTGCCGCTTTTCACAGGACGCTGCTCGGTGCTGCCGGTCGCCGCAGTACCGGCTTCGCCGCCGAAGCCGCCCAAAATCACATTGAAGAACGAGCGGTTCATCGCCTTGCACATGATGTAGGACAAGATGGCCCCGGACGAGCCGACCAGCGAACCGGCAATGATCAGCATGCTGTTGTTCAATGAGAAGCCAATACCAGCCGCCGCCCAGCCAGAGTAGCTATTGAGCATGGACACCACCACCGGCATGTCTGCGCCGCCAATCGGAATGATGATCAGCACGCCCAGCACAAAAGACAGTGCCAGCATGACGAGGAATGCATCCCAGTTGCCAGTGAACATGAAGTACACGCCCAAACCCACCGTGGCGACACCCATGAGCAAATTCAGCAGGTGTTGACCGGCAAACACCACAGGCGCGCCTTGGAACAAACGGAATTTGTATTTACCAGACAGTTTGCCGAAAGCGATGACCGAGCCGCTGAAGGTGATCGCGCCAATCGCCGCGCCTAAGAACAATTCCAAGCGGTTACCGTTAGGAATGTCCAAGGTGCCCAGACCTTGCTGCACGATGCCGAAAGCCGCAGGTTCAACCACCGCTGCAATCGCGATGAACACCGCCGCCAAGCCGATCATGCTGTGCATGAAAGCCACCAGCTCGGGCATTTTGGTCATCTCGACCCGCTGCGCCATGATGGCACCGGCACCACCGCCGATCACCAAGCCGAGCAGCACCCAGCCCAAGCCGTCGGCATGGCCCGCCAAATTGACGATCAAAGCCGCAGTAGTGACCACAGCAATGGCCATGCCGCTCATGCCAAATACATTACCGCGAATCGACGTGGTCGGGTGCGACAGCCCCTTGAGCGCCTGAATAAAACAAATACTGGCGACCAAGTACAGAAGGACAACGAGGTTCATGCTCATTTTTCAGCTCCTGCCTTGGGGGCTTTTTTCTTGAACATCTCCAGCATGCGCCGGGTCACCAAAAAACCGCCGAACACATTGACCGCTGCCAGCGCCACCGCCAGCACACCCATGGTCTTGCCCAATGGCGTGACGGTGAGCGCGGCGGCCAGCATGGCACCGACGATGATGATGGCCGACACCGCATTGGTCACCGCCATCAAAGGCGTGTGCAATGCAGGTGTGACGTTCCAGACCACGTGGTAGCCGACGTAAATCGCCAGCACAAAAATAATCAGGTTGGTGATGGTGTGGTCCATGCTTATTTCCTTTTGACGTCGCCGCCTTGTGTCATCAGGCAGGCCGCCACGATGTCGTCTTCCATGTCAACGGTAAAGCCCTTGTCTTTGGGCAGCACCAGTTTCAAAAAATCCAGCACATTGCGTGCATACAAGGCTGAGGCATCAGCTGCCACCAGCGAGGGCAAATTGGTTTCACCGACCAGGGTGACGCCGTGTTTGATAACGGTGCGGTCGGCTTCGCTCAAGGGGCAGTTGCCGCCCACGCCATCCGCGCCTTTGCCAGCCGCCAAGTCGATGATGACCGAGCCCGGTTTCATGCTTTTTACCATGTCCTCGGTGATCAGCACCGGCGCTGCGCGACCGGGTATCAAGGCGGTGGAAATGACCGCATCGGCTTGCGCCACGCGCTTGGCCACTTCCACCTTCTGGCGATCCAGCCAACTGGCCGGCATGGGCCGTGCGTAGCCGCCCACACCTTCAGCGGCTTCTTTTTCCTCGGCGGTTTCATACGGCACATCAATGAACTTGGCACCCAGCGACTCCACTTGCTCTTTCACGCTGGGGCGCACGTCCGAGGCTTCGATGACAGCGCCTAAGCGCTTGGCCGTGGCAATCGCCTGCAAACCGGCCACGCCCACGCCCAAAATGACGACCCGCGCAGCCTTGACGGTACCGGCTGCGGTCATCAGCATGGGGAAAAAGCGTTGGTATTTGTCAGCCGCCATCATCACGGCCTTGTAACCGGCGATATTGGCCTGCGATGACAGCACGTCCATGCTTTGCGCCCGTGTGGTGCGCGGCGCGGCTTCCAAGGCAAAGCTGGTCAGACCGGCGGCGGCGATACGCTGCAAGCCCTCGGCGTCAAAGGGGTTGAGCATGCCGACGAGTGCGCTGCCGGATTTCATGTGGCCCAGCTCGGCGGCCGACGGCGCCCTGACTTTGAGCACCAGGTCGGCGCCTAAGGCCCCGGCAGCGTCGGTGATCTCGGCGCCTGCGGCAGCATAGGCCGCGTCGGTGACGCTGGCGGCCATACCGGCTTGGCTTTGCACTTTGACAGCATGGCCTTGGGCGACCAGCTTTTTGATGGTTTCAGGGGTCGCCGCGACCCGGGTCTCGCCCAAGACGGTTTCGGCGGGTACGCCTATTTGCATGAAGTTGCTCCTGTCGGGGGGAAAGTAGGCCCCTGAGGGGCCAAGCTTACCTCAAGGGCTCCGCGTAGCGAAGCCCGGCGCCCCACAGAGGCGCGCCAGGCGGCAGCCCCTAAGTCACGGTTTTGCCAGGGCGGGCAGGTTTAAACGGAGGGTGGCGCTGTCACCGGCCGGCCCCAAGGCTGCGCCGCGCGGCAGCAAAGACTGCAAAACCAGGCCGGGCGCTACCGTGGCCCCCACCGCAAAAGCTTTGGCAGGTGCACCGGCCACCGACAAGAGCGCATAGCCTTTGCCGGCGGGGCCCGCCACCACGCCAATCAGGTCGATCGCCACGCTCGCGGGTGCGGCTGGACTGGCTTTTTCATGGGCGCCCAGAATGGTCAAAAGCGCAGCCGGGTCGGCCTGGGCGGTCGCAAACGGTGGCACAGCCGGCACTTGGGCTGTGCTGGTACGCAATTGCAAAACCCACCAAACCGCGCTGGCCCCCGCCAGGGCGGCGACAAGCAATGTGCTGCTACGCAGCCACCAGGTGGATGGGGAAGAGGGCGCCATGCGCGGATTATCCGGCAATCGCCTATCGGGCAGTACTCCGACCGAGGCGGGCGGCCTAATCCGTATAAGATTGAATGCGCTTTCAAAATAAACCCAACCTGCTGCATCTGGCCCCGATCTCCCGCTCCGCATGAACACGCCCCCCTCCACCCGCCCTGAGCCGCTTGCGGACCCCGAGCGCATCACCGTCACGCTGGAGATGGTTGCGCGGCGCGCGGGTGTCTCGCCCAGCACGGTGTCGCGCATTCTGAACGGCACCGCCGTGGTCAGCGACGCCAAGCGCGCAGCGGTGCTGGAGGCCACCAAGGCGCTGGGTTTTGTGCCCAATCCCCTGGCCCGTGGTTTGGCCGGCGGCAAGACCTTCAGTATTGGCGTGGTGACGCAGGCCATTGACAGCCCGTTTTATGGCGCCGCCCTACGTGGCATCGAAGACGCCTTGGATCCGGCCGGCTACAGCCCCCTCTTTATGAGCGCCCATTGGGACCCGGAGGCCGAGGCGCGTTGCCTGGACGTATTGCGCTCGCGCCGGGTCGATGGCATCGTGGTGCTCTTGCCTCGCCTGTCAGACAGCGTGCTGCAGGAGTGCGCCAAGAGCTTGCCGGTGGTGGTCTCTGGCCGCAGCCTGCAAGCGCCTGGCCTTTTCGCGCTCAATTTTGATAATTACACCGGCGGTTTTATGGCCACGCGCCATTTGCTGGACCTGGGCCATACCCGCATCGCCTTTATTGCCGGCGACCAGGAACATCCCGACGCAGCCGAGCGCATGCGCGGTTACTGCGCCGCGCTGGAGAGCGTCGGCGTCCCCTTGGACCCCGCTTTGGTGGTGCCGGGGCGCTACTACGAAATCAGCGGCCAGCAAGCCGTGGACCGTTTGCTAGACGAGGGGCGCGAATTCAGCGCCATTTTTGCCGCCAATGACCAAATGGCCGCTGGCGCCGCACTCAGCCTGTTTCGCCATGGCCTCAAAGTGCCCGATGACGTGTCTTTGGTCGGTTTTGACGATCTACCCACCTCGATGTACGCCACGCCACCCCTGAGCACCATTCAGCAGCCGGCCTATGAGCTCGGACGCATGGCCGCTGCCTCGGTGTTGCAGCTGATCGGCGGCACCGTGCCCGACGCGGTGTTGCCAGCGCCCCAGCTGCTGATTCGCGAATCTAGCCAGGCGCCGCGCGTAAACAAGCCAAAGACCTAGGGATTCCCCTTAGTTTTCCTCCGGCCATCGCTCCGTACAATATTTGAAAGCGCTTTCAAGGCGCCGTCGTACTGCGCAGGCAGCTTTCTCCAAGGAGGGTTTTCATGGCTACTTTGCAACCGCGCGTTCTGCTTCATGCAGCCCTGCTGACCCTGGGCTGTTTGGCGGGCACCGCGCCTTGGGCGCAGGCGCAAACCGTGCTGGCTATTTCCGCCTACCCCGCGGTGGACGAAATTGCCAAGGCCGCCATTGCCGTCTTCAAGAAAAAGCACCCCGAGGTGGACGTCAAAATTACCAGCCGGGCCTTTGCCGACCACCACACAGCCATGACCACCGCGCTGTCCACCGCCTCCAATTTGCCTGACGTGATGGTGCTCGAGTATGGCTATGTGGGCCGCTTTGCCGAAGGTGGCGGCTTGGAAGACCTGGGCGCAGCGCCCTACAACCTGCAAGCGCAGCAGGCGCGCATCGTGCCCTTTGCCTATCGCCAAGGCAGCACCAGCGCTGGCAAACTGGTGGCCATGCCCACGGACATCGGGCCAGGTACCTTGCTTTACCGGACCGATGTGCTCAAAAAAGCCGGCCTCACCGAGGCGGATTTGACGCAGTCCTGGGACAGCTATGTGGCATCGGGCGTGAAAATCAAGGCTGCCACCGGCGCCTACCTCATGGCCCATGCGCGCGATATCAAAGACATCATGATTCGCGCCGACATCAAGCCCGGCGAGGGCCTGTATCTGGACAAAACCGGCAAGGTATTGGTGGACACCCCACGCTTTGTGCGCGCCTTTGAGCTGGCCAAAAAAGTGCGAGAGCAAAAGCTCGACGGCAAAATCACCTCCTGGTCCAACGAATGGTCCGAGGGATTCAAGCGTGGCACGATCGCCACCCAAATGTCTGGCGCTTGGCTGGCCGGCCACTTGAGTACCTGGCTGGCCCCCGACACCAAAGGCCAATGGCGCGCCGCCCAGTTGCCCGAGAAAGCCTTTGGCTCGTGGGGGGGAAGTTTTTACAGCATCCCCAAAGGCGCCAAAAACAAAGCCTTGGCCGCTGAGTTCATCCAGATGATGACGCTCACGCCCGAGCTGCAACTGGCCGCCTTCAAAGCGCAGGACGCGTTTCCGGCCCTTCTGGATGTGCACAACGATGCCTTTTTTGAGCAACCCATCGATTTTCTGGGTGGGCAGAAAGCACGTTTGTTGTGGCGTGAGGCGGCGCGCAAAATCACCGCCGTCGATGTGCACAAGCTCGACCCGATCGCTGATGAAATCATCAATACCGAGCTGGACAAAGTGCTTGACCAAGGCAAAGACGTGCGCGCCGCCCTGGCGGACGCCAAAGCCTTGATCGAACGCCGCGCCAAGCGTTAATCGGGCCCCTCGCACCTCGCTTGTCCATGCGCGCCGGATTCTTGCCCCGCCTCTCGCCCGCAGCGGCGCCCTACGTGCTGCTCAGCCCGTTTGTGCTGCTGTTCGTGGTCTTTGGCTTGTTTCCGCTGGCCTTCTCTTTTTACCTGGCGTTTCAGAGCTGGGAGCCCACGGCCGGCTTGTCAGCCATGAAGTTTGTGGGCCTGGATAATTTTGCGTTTGCCTTGACCGACGAATGGTTTTGGAAGTCGCTCAAAAACACCGCCTGGCTGGCCGTTGTCTCGGGCGTGCCGCAGCATGTGGTGGCTATTCCGCTGGCCTACTTCATCCACACCTCGTTCAAGCGCAGCCGCAACAGCGTGATTGGCGCGTATTTTTTGCCCTACATCACCAGCACCGTGGCTATTGCCATGATGTTTAGCACGCTGTTTTCGACTGACTACGGGCTGATCAACCTGAGCCTGCAGGCCCTGCACGGGGTGCCTGGTTTGGCGTGGCTCGCGCCCGCGCAGCCCACCGACTGGTTGGGTAGGGCCGAGAACATCAAACCCGCGATCGCGCTGGTGGTGTTTTGGCGTTATGTGGGCTTTAACACCGTGCTTTACCTGGCGGCTTTGCAAACCATTCCTGGCGACATTTACGAGGCCGCCACTATGGACGGGGCCGGACGCTGGCAGCAGTTTTGGTACATCACCTTGCCCAGCTTGCAGCCGATGATTTACTTTGGCGTCACGCTCAGCATGATTGGTGGCTTGCAGTTGTTTGAAGAGCCCTTCATCCTGACGGGCGGGCGTGGTGGCACCGACCAGACCGGCATGACCACCGCCATGTATATGTACCGCACGGCCTTTGAGTTCAACGACTTTGGTGGCGCCAGCGCCCTGTCCTGGCTGTTGTTTGTGTTTGTGGCCGTGCTTACCTGGCTGACCAACCGCGCCTTCAAGCCGCGCGGACCTGCCGCCTGAAGACCATGACGATGCGCACCGACCTGCTCGCCCCCCGCGCCGCCTATGCCCTGGTCGGCGTGGGTGCGCTGGTGATGCTGCTGCCCTTTTATTTCATGTTCGTTTTTGCCAGCCATTCACGCACCGAAATCTTCAACCTGCCGCCACCACTGTTCTTTGGAAACAGTTTTTTAAGCAACCTGGACATTTTGACCACCAAGATCGCTTTTTGGCGCAGCTTGGGCTGGAGTTTGTATGTTGCGCTGGCTTCCACCGCACTGACCTTGCTGTTTTGCTCCATGGGTGGCTATGCCTTTGCCATGTACGAATTCCGGGGCAAGCAGCCCTTGTTTACCTTGGTCATGGGCACCATGCTGCTGCCGTCCTTCCTGGGCATGATTCCCAGCTTCATGATCATGGACGCCTTTGGCTGGATTGACCAACCCCGCGCGCTCTACATCCCCGGTGCGGCCAGTGCGTTTGGCATTTTCATGATGCGCCAGTTTGTCAGCAGCGCCATTCCACGCGACCTGGTGGAGGCGGCGCGCATGGACGGATGCGGCGAATGGGGAATTTACTGGCGCATCGTCTTGCCCCTGCTCAAGCCGGCCCTGGGCACACTGGGTTTGATCACCTTTATCGCGTCGTGGAACAACTTCATCGGCCCGCTGATTGTGATGCGCTCGCCCGAGATGTACACCTTGCCGCTGGCGCTGCGCAGCATGCAAAGCCCCGTCAACACCGAGTGGGGTGCGGTGATGGCGGGCTCGGCGATTGCCACTTTGCCGCTCTTGGTTTTGTTTGCGATTTCCTCCCGTCGCCTGATTGATGGCCTCACTGCAGGCGCAGTGAAGTAGGCCGCGCACGCATATTTATTGATATCTCACCTACCTATTGACCAGCATGCATTTCCGTTCAGACGCAGACCTCAAAGCCAGCTTTCCCGCAGATTTCGTCTGGGGCGTTGCCACCAGCGCATTCCAGATTGAAGGCGCCCATGACGCGGACGGCAAAGGCCCGTCTATTTGGGACACTTTTTGCGCTAAGGAAGGCACTATCGCGGACAAAAGCGATGGCAAAGAAGCCTGCGCGCACTACCGTTTGCTAGACCAAGACTTGGACATGATCGCCAGCCTGGGCGTCAACGCCTACCGTTTCTCGGCCTCCTGGCCTCGGGTGCAGGCGCTCGGATCCGGCGCCTTTAACAGCAAAGGGCTGGATTTTTACGAGCGCCTGGTCGATGGCTTGCTGGCACGCGGCGTGGCGCCCTATTTGACGCTCAACCACTGGGACTTGCCGCAGGCTTTGCAGGACCAAGGTGGTTGGGCTGCGCGTGATACCTGCGACCGATTTGTCGACTACGCCTTGGCCATGCACCAGCGCTTGGGTGACCGGGTGGCTTCTATTGCGACCCATAACGAACCCTGGGTGATGTCCATACTCGGCCATGAAAGCGGCATTTTTGCGCCTGGCATGAAAGACCGGGGTGTTGCCATGCGCGTGGCGCACCACCTGATGCTCAGCCACGGTATGGCCCTGCGGGCCTTGCGTGCCCAAGGCTGCACCGCCAAGCTAGGCATCGTGCTCAATCTTGCGCCGGTGCAAGCAGCAACAGACAGTACCCAAGACAAGGCCAAAGCGCACTTAGAGGATGGCCTCTTGCTGCGCCTGTACATGGACCCCATGTTTCGTGGCAGCTATCCGCAAGACGTGGTGGACCATTTGGGCAAGGACGCGCCGCCGGTACAGGCGGGCGACCTGGACATCATCGCCACGCCCATGGACTTTTTGGGAATCAACTATTACTCACGCTCGGTAGTGCGGGCCGAGGGCCAATGGGACGTGCACAGCAGCGGCCTGCCGCTGACTGAGATGGCGTGGGAAATTTATCCCCAGGGCCTGACCGAGTTGCTGCTGCGCCTGCACCGCGACTACCCGGTGCCCACCATGTTGATTACCGAAAACGGCGGGGCGTTTAAAGATCCGCTGACGCAAGGCCGCATCCACGACGCTGATCGGCAGCACTACCTGCAAACCCATATCGCCGCCGTGCAGGCCGCCATGGCGCAGGGCGTCAATATGGGCGGCTACATGGTCTGGAGCCTGATGGACAATTTTGAATGGGCATCAGGCTACGCCAAGCGTTTTGGCATTGTGCACGTCGACTACGCCACGCAAAAGCGCACGCTCAAAGACAGCGCCTTGTGGTATCGCCAGTTTTTGGGTGCCCAAGTGCCGGCGCAGCGCGCTGCCTAAGCCGACCCCTTAAAGAAAAAGGACACGCGCATGGGATCCGTCACCTTACAAGGCCTTCGCAAGAGCTACGGCGCCAGCGAGGTCATCCGTGGCATCGATATTGATGTGCAGGACGGCGAGTTTTTGGTCTTCGTTGGCCCTTCGGGATGCGGCAAATCGACCACCTTGCGCATGATTGCGGGCCTGGAGAGCATCAGCGCGGGCGAGCTGCAAATTGATGGCGTGCGCGCCAACGACTTGCGCCCGGCAGACCGGGGCGCTGCCATGGTGTTTCAAAGCTATGCCCTCTACCCGCACATGACGGTGGCCGAGAACATGGGTTTTGCCCTCAAGATGGCCGGCGTGGACAATGCCCAGCGCGAGCGCCAGGTGCAGCAAGCCGCCGATATCTTGCGCATGGCTGATTTGCTGCAGCGCTACCCCAAAGAGCTTTCGGGCGGCCAGCGCCAGCGCGTAGCCATTGGCCGGGCCATTGTGCGCAAGCCCAAAGTGTTTTTGTTTGACGAGCCACTCTCCAATTTGGATGCCGCGCTGCGCGTGGACATGCGCGTAGAGCTGGCCCGCCTGCACAAAGAGCTGGGCACCACCATGATTTACGTGACCCATGACCAAGTGGAGGCCATGACCCTGGGCTCGCGCATTGCCGTGTTTAACCAGGGCCGCATAGAGCAGCTTGGCGCGCCGCTGGAGGTTTACAACCGGCCCGCCAATACCTTTGTGGCCAGTTTCATGGGCGCGCCCAAAATCAATCTGGTCGAACGCCCCGTGGCCTCAGCGCCTATGGCGCACCAGGCTTTATGGGCCGCATTGGCGGGTGCCGACCGCCTGGAGGTGCAGCACATCGGGGTGCGCCCGGAACATTTGCAAGTGCATGCGGGTGGTGCGGGTGTGGCCGCCACGGTAGCGCTCGCTGAGCATTTGGGCGACGCGTCCATTTTGCACATGCGCGTGGAGGGCGTGGCCGCGCTGCTCAAAGCCAAAGTGGCTGCTGAGCAGGCGATCCAAGCCGGCAGCACCGTGTTCTTAGGTGCCGAGCCGCAGTATGTGCTGGCCTTTGACGCAGCCGGCCAGGCCGTTTAGCAAGCCCGCCCCATGCTTTACTTAGACCAATAAATCGCGTCGATTTTCAGGCGCGTCGTCACGTTGGCGCTGTTGCCGGTCACTGCGTAGCGGTCGGCAATCACGAACACGCTTTGCACCTTGCTCATGTCCAGCTTGGCCTTGTTCGGGTCGGTCATGCCGTAGGCCATGGCGCCGCGCGGGGTGATGTCCTTGATCGGGATGGACACCTCGTGCCATTTGCCATCGTTGACGTAGCCGTATTGGCCGCTGCTGATGGGCAGGTAGACATCGAAGGCGCTGCCTGCGGCCGCTGAGCCGGTAAAAAAGCCGATCTCCAACTTGCCTGCGTAGGTCGTGTTGATGCTGAAATTAAGGCGGCCGCTGGCACTGTTGAAGTTACTCAGGTCCTCGGTGCTGGTGGGCAGGCCCAAGGCCAGGCCCCAGCCCCACACTGCGGGTTTGGGCGTGATGTCAATGCCATTGCCCGGATCGATGGTGGCCGCTGCATCAGCAGTTTGCGCATAGGCCGCGGTGGCGCCGCTGTCCCAGGCGTCAAAGTGTGGCACTTCGCCAGGACGTGCTTCGCCAGCGGTGAGGGTATCCATGTATGCGCTGTAGCGGTTAGCCGTCACCGTACCCCGGGTGACGGGCGCTACGTAGTACTGCGCTTGTGCGTCGGTGCAGCTGCTGGTCTCGGGGGTCAAGGTGGGGTACAGGTCTTTGATGGCGCAGCGCGGTTGGCGGCTGACGTTGAACAGACCAAAAGCGTTGTCGCTGCCTTTCCAGGGCTCGTCAAAGGCTTCGAAATAGACGATGGCTTTAGGCGCGGTGCTGGTTTTTGCCCAGGCGTTTAAACGGTCCAGGTACATGCGTTGGTTGGCCGGGCTGGCGCGCCCGGTCTCGCCATTGGCCGGCGCGGCTTTCCAGCCGGTCTCGCCGATCACGATGGGCAGGGCGCTAAAGCCCGTGTTATCGAGCTGCGTGCGTGCCGCCGCATAGTCGGCCTTGGCTTTGGCGATGGCCGCGTCCATCATGGCGACAGCGCGCTGGTCTGCGGGGACGGCCGTTTGCATCCAGTCCCAGGTGTTGTAAGGTGTATCGAGCAGTGGGTAGGTGTGCAGCGATACAAAGTCGACGGCGTTGAGCACTGGCTTGGGGTCGTTGGGCTCACCGGCCGATCGGGCAAAGAAGGACCAGCTGTCGTCGGTAGTCACCGGCTGGGAGATTTGGTTGCGTACAGTGCTGATGTAGCTGGCCATCAGGGCTGGGCTGGTGGGTACAAAAGACCAGCTCACCATGGTCTCGTTGCCCACGCTGACGGCCAAGACGAGGGACGGGTAGCTCTTGGCCAGCACCACGGCGCGTGCCACCTCGGCGGCATTAAAGCTGCGGCTGTTGGCCTTTTGTGCTTCGGTAATGTAGGGGCTGCTCTCGCTCAGGATGTAGGCGCCGAGCATCACTTTGATGTCCAAACTGGGGTTGGCTGCCAGCAAGCGCAGCACCCGCGCAGCGACCGCGTCCGAGCTGTCAAACAAGCGGATCAGCTTGAAGCCGCCTGCCGAGAGCAGTTGCAGGTCTTGCAAAACCATGGCATCGGTGATGACTTCGGTGTCGCGGTTGCTGCTGCGGTAGGGCGAATAGGCCACGGCTTTGCGGCTACTGAATTCGGGGCTGAGCGTGCGGGTGGCCACGCCGGTGCCCGGCACCACGCCACCGCCGCCGCAGGCGAGCAAAACGGCAACCAATCCGGCGCTCAGTGCGCCGCGCATCCACTGTTGGGTATTTTTAAACATGCTGAGAGTTTTCATGAAAGAAGGTGCACAAAGTCAGGCGGTAGGCCGGGCATCAAAAGGTGTAAACCGCACCCAGGCCGAGCCAGTTGCCGTCTTGCGTTACGCGTGGGTCCACACCCCAAAAGGCGGTGTTTCCGGGCATGGACATGGGCGAGAGGCCCAGGCGCCCAAAACGCACCATGCCGGCAAATCCATAGAGCTGCAGTCCGTCGCCCATGTCGTAGTTCAGGCCGACGGTGCCGGCCAAGGCGTCGTTGCTTTGGCCACGTTCGGCGGGGTTGTCGGTTTTGGCTTTGCCCAGGTAGACCACGCCGCTGGAGGCCGTCCAGGCGCCCATGCGGTAGCGTGCACCGGCGCTGACGTCGACCGAGGTGGCCACATAGCCGGGGTTGGGCACGCCGGCCAGCTGGGTGTCCCAGGCGACATTGAACATATTGTTCCAAAGCCCTTGCGCGCCGGTGGTGAGCTGAATCGCGTGCGCCCCGCTCCAGCGGTTGGCGCGCAGGCCGCCCGAGAGCTCTATTTGCGAGGTCAACTGGTAGCGCGCCATCACCATGGCGATGCTTTGGCCCGAGCCGCCCAGCTTGCTGTCAAATTCGGCGGAATCGGTCAGCCCGGAGAAGGGCGCATGGCCCCAGGCCACGGGCTTGCCGTTGCGTGTGTCCTGGTAGATGCCGTCGACAACCAAATCACCCTGGTGATACTGCGCGTACAACTCTAAAAAGACAGGCTTGTTGGCGCTGAAGTTGGTGTTGCCCCGGTCGTAGGTGGCCTCGAGTACCAGGTCGCCGCTTAGCACATCGAGCGGGCGGGTGGTCACGCGCACGGCGTTGCCCAGCATGCCGTAGCCTGCGCCGCTGCCGCCCCATTCGTTGGACAGGCCAATGTTGGTGCCGTAGGGGTAGTCGGCCACGCTCCAGCCGCGAGCGGTCATGCTGCCGATGGCGATGCGGCCATAGTCCTCGTGGCTGATCGCGACGTTTTTCTCATACCAAATATTGGGGTCAAACGCCATGTCCAGCATGCCGTCGCGCCAGCGCTGGCTCAGTAGCGCTGAGAATTTGTAGCCGCTGCCCAGGTTGTAGTTAGCGCCCAGCCAGGGCTGGAACAGGGTGACCGTGGTGTTGCCCGTTTTGTATTCGCGCCCGGGCACCACCTCGTCGGCCCAAATGCGTTGCTTGTCTTCGCTGGGAAAGCGTGCGCAGGCATTGCACTGGTTGCTGGCGCGGCTGCTTTCCACTTTGGCAAAGCCGGTCAGCGTGAACATGCCATCGGGCCCAAAGTCGATAGCGTGGCTGACCGAGGCCCCACAGGCCAGGGCTGCAACCAGGGCAGACTGCAGCAAAGTGGTACGGGCAGGGGTGAAGGTGGATGCAAAGCTCATGGTCGTAGAAATCTGAAATTTGTGAAAGCGCTTTCACGGTGACTGAATGATGCAACTATTTTGCATCCTGGCAGCTAGGGGTTTCCCCTAGGTTGGCCGTTCTGTACCGCGCAAAGTACGGCTGCGGCCGAGCCTATGGATTACCCTAGTGCCTTAAATTTGAAAGCGCTTTCATAATCGCGCTTGACGATCACGACTTTTGCGCCGTCCGCTGCGGGCTGGCGCGCTTTGCACAGGATTTGCCATGGCCTTCTCTCGCATTGTTTGCATCACCTGCCTGGCGCTGGCCGGGGTCGCTCCCGGCGTCCACGCCCAGCTCGAAAAAGTAGGCGCTGGCGCCTATTCGCTCGCGCCCAAAGCGGCCGACCATGCCGTGCCAGCGGCACCTTACCGCACCGAGGCCATGCGCCAGCGTGCCGCGCCCAGCAACCAGTGGTACTCCTCGCTGGTCTACAGCGCCAAGCCCGAAGTCTTGTTTGCCCACCCGTTAACCATCTTGCCCAGCACGGCGGGCATTGAGTTTGCGCTGCCCTCCAAAACCGTGGTGCCCACCGAGCGCCGCGACGTGGAAATCCACTACCCCCACCAAGACGGCTTGCTGCTGTCTCCGGTAGGGCAGGCGCTGGAGCGCCCGGTGTTGGCCCAGGCCAGCGATTGGGCTATTGATATTGCGTGGGGCGCCCAGACCCCGGCCATGACGGCCACCGTGGCCCACGGCAGTCCCTTTGTGTCGCTGCGCATCGCGCAAGGCGATGTGCGTTTGCAGGTGCCGCCGGGCGCCACCCGCAGCGCAGCGTCGGATGCGCGGGTGTTGGCCCTGGACTTCAAGGGCAAGGCCTACGCGCTTTTCGGCCCTAGCGGCGTGCAGTGGGAGCAGCGCTCGGGCACCGAATGGATTGGCCATTTGCCCGCCGGCAAGGGCTATGTCGCCGCTGCCGCCTTGCCCGACGCCAGTGCGGCCACCCAGGCGCTGTTTTTGCGACACGCCTATGCATTTTTGACCGACACCCGCGTGGACTGGGCGTTTGACGAGGCGCGCAGCATCCTCACCAGCACCTATGTTGCGACCGCCCAGACCATGGAAGGGCCTGCTGCAACGCCCTTGCTCGGCCTGTTGCCCCACCAGTGGTACAACAACCCCAGCCTGCAAGGCAAGCTCGGTGCCAGCTACGCCAGCCTGCGCGGCCCTATCAAGCTCATTACCGAGGGGCGTTTCCAAACCCAGCGCACCTATAACGGCTTTGTCCCGTATTGGCCCGGCTTGGACGAGCAGTCCCGCAGCGCCGAGCTGCGCGATTTGCTCAAAACCGACCAGCGCAACGCCCGGCGCATGATGCTGGAGATCGGCATCGGCCCCTATTGGCAGGGCAAGGGCTTGCAACGCATCACCAAACTGATGGACGTCACCGAGCAGCAGGGCGACTTGGCAGCGCGCGACCAGTTGCTGCAACTGCTCAAAGGCCGGGTGGAGCAATGGTTTTCCGGTGACAACGGCAAAACCTATTTTCATTACGACAAAACGCAAGGCACGGTGGTCTCCTACCCCGAGGAGTACTTTGGCGTGGAGCAAATGAACGACCACCACTTTCACTACGGCTACTGGATACGCGCCATGGCCGATATCGCCCTGCGCGATCCGCAGTGGGCCGCCAAAGAGCGCTGGGGCGGCATGGTGGAATGGCTGATTGCCGACATTGCCACCACCGAGCGTGGCGCGGCTGCCTTCCCGTTCATCCGCAATTTTGACCACTACGAGGGCCACTCTTGGGCCTCGGGCATTGGCCTGGGGCCGTTTGGCAATAACCAGGAGTCATCGTCTGAGGCTATCAACGCTTGGGCGGGCCTGATTTTGTGGGCCGAAATCACCGGCAACAAAGCCCTGCGCGATGTCGGCATCTACCTCTATACCAACGAGATCGAGGCGATCAACACCTACTGGTTTGATCTGCACGGCTTGGTGTTTCCGCCCGAATACCAAAACGTCGAAACCAGCATGGTCTTTGGTGGCAAATACGCACACAACACCTGGTGGATCGATGAGCCACGCCAGATCAAGGGCATCAATTTGCTGCCCATTACCAGCGCCTCCACCTACCTCGGGCGCGACCCGGCCTTTGTGAAACGCAGCATAGCCACGCTCAAACCCGATACCGAGATCTACGCCGCGCGGGGCAAGGTGGCCAAACCCATCGATATTTGGCAAGACCTGTTCGCCAAAACCCTGGCCCTGGCCGACCCGCAGGCCGGCCTGGCCCAATGGGACCGCTGGGGCTCTTTCGAGTTGGGCGACACCCGCAGCCACACCTTGCACTGGTTGCTCAGCCTGCAAGCCATGGGAACCCCCGATTTCGAGACCACCGCCAACACCACGCTCTACAGCGTGTTCAAGCGCCCCGACGGCAAAAAAACTTATCTCGCGTTTAACGCGTCCAAGCAGCCGATCACGGTTCGCTTCAGCGATGGCGTGGTGCTGCAAGTCGCCCCGGGCCGTTTGGCGCGCCAGTAAGCCTTGCCAACCTAGGGTAAATACCAAACCACAATTACCGCAGAAAGCGATACCATTTTATGAAAGCGCTTTCAGGTTGCGCTTTCAAAAGTTGTTATTGCTCCTTCAACTACCTTCAAACCACTTACCGGAGGCCTTACTGTGCACCTCACTCGTCATCCGCTTTACCTCGCCTCAGCCAGCCTGGCTGTGGCGGCACTTTTGTCTGCGTGCGGCGGAGGCAGTGCCTCCAGCCCGGCCCCGGTGGCGCAGGCCAGCCTGACGGCCACTGCGGCCAGCATCACTTTGGCACCTTCTGCAACCACCACGCTGGGCAATACCGGGGGCAGCGGCTCTGGCGCAGTCACGTACAGCGTCGTTACCGGGACTTGCACCGTGAGCGGCACCACACTGACGGCGCCTGCCACCGGCGGCACCTGTACCGTCACGGCCAGCAAAGCGGGCGACACCAGCTACCAGTCGGCGACTTCTTCGCCCATCACCCTGACGGTTTTGAACTACCAAGCCGCCCTGACGGCCTCGGTGTCCGCCACCAGCATCAACGCAGGCGGCACCGCCGCCCTGAGCACCACCGGCGGCAGCGGCAACGGCGCTGTCAGCTATGCGGTCACCAGCGGCACTTGTACCGTCAGCGGAAGCACCCTGACAGCCGGCTCTGCCGCGGGCACCTGCGCCGTAACGGCCACCAAAGCAGCGGACACCAACTACGTGGCGATGACCTCTGCAGCGGTCAGCGTGACGGTATTGCCGCCTCCCCAAACCACGCTGGTAATGTCTCCGGCGAGCAAGACCATAAGTACCGGCAGCACCGTAGCGTTGAGTACTACAGGTGGAAGCGGCACGGGTGCAGTCACCTACGCCAGCACGGGTGGATGCACGATTGCAGGTGCCACATTGACTGCGCCAGCGACTGCTTCAACATGCGTGGTTACTGCTACCAAAGCTGCAGATTCAAGCTATGCATCGGCTACCGCTACAGCAACCTATGCCGTCACACTGGCCTTTAGTCCTGTGACAGTGGTGCAGGCGCAGACCGCAAGTCAAAAATCGTACGATGAAGTTGCCAGTGTTGCATTACCTGGAAATAGCGCGGTGGGCGGCTATGACTTCAATGCCTGTGGCACTTGGTGGTCCGGCGTAGGCACTGACTCTGTGTACCGCGGAATTTGCATGGACGCCACAGCGGGAAGCGGTGTTGGCGTATATGTGAAGGCCGCAGGCACCTCCACATGGAGCATTAATGGAGCAACTTCCCTAACCGTTGGATTAGGAACAAATGCCGAATGCGTTGGCCTATGCAAAGCGACCATTATTTTGATCTCCGCAACGTCGGCAGACTGCAAAGCAACTATCAAGTCGCCCTTCAAATTCCTCAGCGCCGCCGTCAACACTGGATTGGGTGCGACATCGTCAGCCGACGCCTATACATCCGCCCTGACCGATGCGAACTGGACGGTGTCCGGATGCACTGCAAACACCATGTCGGCGTTCACAGCGCTTGCACTTAAAGAGGTGCATGCACAGGTGTTAAAGGCCGATTCTCAAAACTCTTCTGGCCAATACCCAGCGGGGGTAAACCTGGGAGCTATCACCTTCAAATAAATCGGACCTGCAGGTCTGCGTGAAGGGGCACTGCGGTGCCCCTTTTTTATCGGGCAAAATCCCCCAAACACTGGGCAAATTCGACATGACGCAACTTCGCCACCCCCACCCCGGATATTTGCAACGCGGCTTCACCCTCATCGAGCTGATGGTGGTCATGCTCATCATTGGCGTGCTCGCGGCCTTGATCGTGCCCAACGTGCTCGAGCGCGCGGACGACGCCAAAGTCACCGCCGCCAAGACCGACATCAGCAACTTGGTGCAGGCGCTCAAGCTGTACCGCCTGGACAACGGCCGCTATCCCAGCCAGGAACAGGGTCTGGCCGCATTGGTCACCAAGCCCGCGACCGAGCCCGTGCCCGCCAACTGGAAAAAAAACCTCGATCTCTTGCCTAACGACCCCTGGGGCAAGCCCTATGTCTATATCAACCCGGGCGTCAAAGGCGAGATTGACGTGATGTCCTTCGGCGCCGACGGCCAGGCCGGCGGCGAGGGCAAAAATGCGGACATCGGTAGCTGGCAGCCCTAAGCCGCACGCGCTGCGCCAGGCGCCAGCAGCCCAGGGCGGCTTTACGCTGCTCGAACTCATGGTGGTGGTGTTCATCATGGCCATGGCGTCTGTCGCCGTGGTCTTGCGCATGCGCGACAGCCAAAGCGTGGACCTGGAGCGCGACGCCCAGCGCCTGGCGGCCATCCTAGAGTCCGCACGCGCCCAATCGCGCATGCAGGGAACCCCGGTGTACTGGCGCGGTACCGACGCCGGTTTTGTGCTCGAAGGCATCAGCCCCCTGCAGTCCGAACAAAGTTGGCAAAGCAAAGACACGGTGCTCGCCGACGTATTGCCCCATGCCCGAGCCGATGATGCGCCGGCACGCCGGGTGCGCCTGGGCCCCGAGCCCTTGCTCGATCCGCAGTCCATCGTCATCGCCTCGCGGCAAAACCCGGGGCAGCAGGTGCGCGTGGCCACTGATGGCGTGCGGCCATTTGCGATTGCTGCCACCACGGCTAAAGGCGCGCCCACGCTAGGCGCCGCGCCATGAGCCGGCCCCAGCCCATCTTCCCCCCGCAGGCCCGCCGGGCCGGGCGGGGCTTCACACTGGTCGAGGTACTGGTAGCACTGTCCATCGTGGCCGTGGCCTTGCTCGCCGGCCTCAAAGCCAGCGGTGCCCTCACGCTCTATGCCCAGCGCCAAAGTGACACCTTGCTGGCCCAGCTGTGCGCCGAAAACGCCTTGCACCACATCCGCCTTTCGCGCCAAATGCCCGGCGTGGGCACCAGCAGCAGCACCTGCACCCAGGCTGGCATAGACATGGATGTGGAGCTGCAAGTGCAGCCCACGCCCAACCCCAATTTCGTGCGCGTGGACGCCCAGGTGCGCCAGGGCGAGGTGCCGTTGCTGCGCCTGTCCACCATTGTGGGGCGCAACTAGACCATGGCCCGCGGCCTGCCTAGCCACCGCGCGCGCGGCTTCACCTTGGTGGAGCTGCTCGTGGCCTTGGCCCTGATGGCGCTGATGGCCGCCCTCAGCTGGCGCGGGCTTGACGCCATGGTCCAAACCCAGCAGCGCCTGGGTGGCCGTGCCGATGCCCTGCTCACCATGCAAACCGGTCTGGCCCAGTGGAGCGCCGACTTAGACGCCATGGTGCAGCAGCCAGGCCTCTCCAGCCTGGACTGGGACGGCCGCGGCATGCGCATCCTGCGCCGCAGCCCGGCCGACGCGCAGGAAGGCGAGGGCCTGCAAGTGGTCGCCTGGAGCCGCGCCGTGCGGCCCCAAGGGAGCTATTGGATGCGTTGGCAGTCCGAACCGCTGCGCCGGCGTGCGGATTTACAGGCAGCCTGGGCGCAAGCCGCCCAATGGGCGCAAAACCCCGGTGATGCCGAACGCCAGCGCGAGGTAGTCTTGCTGCCGCTGCAAGCCTGGCAGATTTACTTTTACCGGGGCGGTGCGTGGACCAACCCGCTCTCCAGCGCCGACCAAGACAGCAGCGCGGCCCCGCGCGCGCCGGCCTCCGCCGCATCCGCTGCGCCTGCCCCTGGCGGCGTCCTCGCACCGACACCGCTGGCCCGCACCGATGCGTTGCCCGACGGCGTGCGCCTGGTGCTGACCTTGCCCGCTGACGCGCCCATCGCCGGCGTGCTCACCCGCGACTGGTCGCGCCCGGCGCTGGCGGGGGCCACGCCATGAGGGTGCAGCGCCACCCGCGAGCACACCGCCAAAGCGGCGCCGCCATCCTGATGGCCATGCTCACCGTGGTCCTGGTGGCCACGCTGGCCTCAGCGGCGCTGTGGCAGCAGTGGCGCGCCTTGGAGGTCGAGTCCGCCGAGCGCAGCCGCATGCAAGCGACCTGGATACTGCACGGCGCCCTGGACTGGGCGCGGCTGATACTGGCCGAAGACGGCCGCAAAGGCGGCTCGGACAACCTCACCGAGCCCTGGGCCATCGCCCTGGAGCCGGCGCGCCTGTCCAGCTTTATCGCCGCCGACCGCAACGACACCCAGACGCCCGACCCCAGCATGGACGCGTTTTTATCCGGCCAGATGAGCGATCTGCAAGCGCGCTTTAACGTGCGCAACCTGGTGGCCGACGGCAAGCTCCACGCGGCCAGCCTGGCGGTGTGGACCCGGCTTTTTGCCTTGCTGGACCTGCCCGAGCAGCAAGCCCAGGCGCTAGCCAAAGACTATTTGCGCGCCCACCTGGCCGCCGCCTCGGCCAACGCCGACCCGCAGGCTGTTTTACTGCCCCAGGACCTCGAGCAACTGCGTTGGCTGGGCCTGGACAGTGCGGCCCTGGACAAGCTGCGCCCCTACATCACGCTTTTGCCCGAAAGCACACCTATTAACGTCAACACCGCCTCGGACGTGGTGCTGCGCGCGGCCATGGCGGACTTGGAGCAGTCCGACGCGCAGCGCCTCTTGCTCGTGCGCAGCAAAAAACCCTGGGAAAACGTGGCCGAGTTCCGCCAGGCGGCCCGTTTGCCGACGGCCACGCCCGAGGCCGAGTTGTTCGCCACCCAAACCCGCTTTTTTGAAATCCGGGGCAGCTTGCAAATCCAGGGGCGCACGGTCCATGAAATATCGGTCGTGCAGCGCGACAACCAGAAGGTCAAAACCCTGTGGCGCACCCGCAGTGTGGCGCTGGCGCGCGCCCTACAATGAAAAAAATCTTCCCTCCTATGGCTACCACCGTCCTTTTGCTCCCCACCGACATGCCAGCGCCGACTGCGGCGCTGGACTATGTAGTGCTCCAAGAAGGGGCTGGCGACGGTGCGGCGCGCAGTACCTCGCTGTCTTTATTGCCCGCTGCCCTGCGCGGCTCCCAGGGCGGTGATGCGGTGCTGGTGGTACCCGCCGCTTGCCTGTCCTGGCACCAGGTGCAGCTGCCTGCGGGCGCGGCCAAATCGGGCCGTTTGCAGTCTGTGCTGGAATCACTTTTAGAAGAGCAGGTGCTTGACGAGCCTGGTGCAGTGCACATAGCCCTGCCCTCGCCCCGCCCGACCCAAGGCGCCTGCCGCGTCGCGGTGTGCGACAAAGTCTGGCTGCAGGCCTGGGTGCGCGCCCTGGAACACACTGGTATGCATGTGGGCGCCATCGTGCCCGCCCATGCCCCCTTGCCCGAAGGCAGCACCGAAGGCTATGTGGCCGTCACCGGCACCGACCACCAGCCCGACATCGTGGTGGTGAGCGCACGCGGTGTGCAGCGCTTGCCCTTGCAGGCTGCCACCGTGGCCTTTCTGGCGCCGCCGGCGCAGTGGCCCGTGTTTGCCGAGCCGGCGGTGGCCGCGCTGGCCGAGCAGTTGCTAGGCCGCCCGGTGCAACTGCAAACCCGCGTGCAGCGCGCGGTGCAGGCCAGCCAAGGCCGCTGGGACCTGGCCCAATGGGGCTTGCTGGCCTCGCGCGGCGGGCGGCGCTTTAAACGTCTGGGCACTGCGGTGCGCAGCGTACTGCAGGCACCGCGCTGGCGGCCGCTGCGCTGGAGCCTGGCCGCTTTGCTGGCCATCCATGTAGCCGGGCTAAATATGTATGCCTACCAGCAACAGGCCGCCTTGCGTGCAGAGCGCCAGGCCATGGCGGCGGTGCTGCAAGCGACTTTTCCGGCGGTCACCGTGGTGCTCGATGCGCCGCTGCAAATGCAGCGCGAAGTGGCACGCCTCCAACAAGCCAGCGGCCAGCTGGCCCGCACCGATCTGGAGGCCATGCTCAGCGCCTTGGGTGAGACGGCGCAAAACACCGAAGCGCCGCGCAGCCTGGACTACGCTGGCGGCGAACTCAAAGTGCAGGGTCTGCAGCCCGCAGCCGCCGCGCAAGCGGGCTGGCAACAAGCGCTCAAGGCCCGGGGTTACCGCGTGCAAAGCAATGGCGCCACCCTGACGGTGCAAGCGGAGGCTGCACCATGAGCGCCGCCTGGCTGGCGCCGCTGCGCGCCCGGTGGGACCAAAACAGCCCGCGCGAGCAAATGGCCTTGCGCCTGGCGCTGGCGGTTTTGCTGCTCGCCGCTGTGTGGGCGGTGGCCTTGCGCCCGGCCTGGACGGCTTTGCGCAGCGCCCAGGCGCAAGCCCCGCAAGTGCGCGCCCAATACATTGAGGTGCTGCAAGGGCAGGCCCAGGCCCAGGCTTTGCGGGCGCAGGCGACCGCACCCAGCGGCGACCCGCGCGCGCTGGTGCGAGCCTCCATCGCCACGCTGGGCCCGACGGCGCGTCTGGTGACTTTGGGCGACCAGCTCGAGTGCACATTCCAAGACGCCGATGCCGCCGCCCTGGCCCAGTGGCTCACGCAAATTCGCTTGCAAGCGCGCACCGGTCCGGTGCAGGCCCATATCAGCCAAAGTGCCGGACGTTGGAGCGGACGCGTGCTGCTTCAACTGCCGGCGGCGCCCTGACCATGGCGCAGCCCTGGCGAACGATCCCGCGTCCCGGTGCTTCTGCGGCAACGGCGCCCTGGGGTGTTTTGCTCGTGGGCAGTGCACTCGGCGCCCTGGTCGCGCTGGCGGTGTTTGCGCCAGCGCGTTGGCTGGGCGGCCTGATCGAAGACGCGGCCCAAGGCCATGTGCAAATGCACGACGCCCAAGGCACGCTGTGGGACGGCTCGGCCCAGCTCACGCTGACCGGCGGGCGCGATAGCACCGACGCCAGCACCTTGCCCGGCCGCCTGCGCTGGCAACTGCGTCCGGGCTGGAGCCAGTGGACGCTGCAAGTGCGCGCCGACTGCTGCACCGCCCAGGCCTGGCAGGTCGCCATGGCGCCGCACTGGGGCGGCGCACAATGGACGCTGGCCGACCAGCAATCGGCCTGGCCCTCGGAGTGGCTCAGCGGTCTGGGCACGCCCTGGAACACGATTCGCCTGCAGGGCCAGTTGCTCTTGCGCAGCGAAGCGGTGGCGGTTCACTACAACGCAGGCCGCTGGCAACTGGACGGTCGGCTGACGCTGGACGCGCTGGACATGGCCTCGCGCCTGTCCACCCTGCGGCCCATGGGCAGTTACCGCCTGCAAGTGCAAGGCGGTGGCGTGCCCACGATCGATCTGCAGACGCTGCAAGGCAGTTTGCAGCTGCGGGGCCAGGGCCAGTGGACCGGCGGTAAATTGCGTTTTGAGGGCGAGGCCCAGGCCGCGCCCGAGCGCCAAGAAGCTTTGGCGAATTTGTTGAACATCATCGGCCAGCGCATGGGCGCGCGCTCTTTGATCAAACTGGGTTGAAATCACATGTCACTTGCTCGTTTTGCTGCCCCACCTGCCACGCGCTGGCGCGCACTGGCGCTGGCCTGCGCCTGTCTGGGCGCCCAGGCCCAAACGGCTATGGCGCCCGCCCCGGCCAGCGCCGCTTCGGCCGCAGCCAGTGCGCCCGCGCCCAAGCGGGGCGACTACATCACGCTCAACTTCAATGCCGCAGACATCGAGGCCGTGGCCCGCACGCTGGGGCTGGTCGCCGGCATGAATGTGGTGGTGGACCCGCGCGTCAAAGGCACGATCACGCTGGTGAGCGAAAAGCCGGTCAGCCCGCAGGTGGCGATGGGGCAGTTTCTCTCGAGCTTGCGCATGCAGGGCTTTACTATGGTGGAGGCCGCAGGCCTATTTAAACTGGTGCCCGAGGCCGACGCCAAGCTGCAAAGCAATGCAGTCGAGACCAGCGACAGCGCGCCCAAAGGCGCGCCCGGCGGACAAATCGTGACGCAGATTTTCCGGCTCAACTTCGAGTCGGCCAACAACTTGGTCACCCTGCTGCGCCCGCTGATCAGCCCCAACAACACCATCAACGCCAATCCGGGCAACAACTCGCTGGTCATTACCGACTATGCCGATAACCTGCGCCGCATCGCCCGCATCATTGCCGCCATGGACGTCTCCAACGCCGCCGAGCTCGAAGTGCTGGAGCTGCGCCACGCCATCGCTGCCGACTTGGCGCCCTTGGTGCTCAAGCTGCTCGATGCCAGCGCCACCGCAGCAGCGGGCTCTGGGGGTGCGGCCGACAGCGGCTACAAAACCACGGTGCTGGCCGAGCCGCGCACCAACAGCCTGATCGTGCGCGCGGCCAATCCGGCGCGCGTGGCCTTGGTCAAATCTTTGGTCGACAAGCTGGACCGCGCCTCCGTAGGCAACAACGGCGATTTGGGCAATTTGCATGTCGTGGCCCTCAAAAACGCCGACGCCACCAAGCTGGCCGCCACCTTGCGCGCCGCCATGGGCGCGGGCAGCGCCCCCAGCAGCGGTGCGCCCAGCGGCACACCCGGCGCCAGCACGCCCGCGCCGACTTCGGGCGGCCAGGTGCAGGCCGACACGGCCACCAACTCTTTGATCATCACTGCGCCCGAGCCGCAGTACCGCCAGTTGCGCGCCGTTATCGACCAGCTTGACGCGCGGCGCGCGCAGGTCTTCGTCGAGAGCCTGATTGCCGAAGTGAGCGCCGACAAGGCCGCCGATTTCGGCATCCAGTGGCAGGGCGCTTTGGGCAAGGCCGGCGATACCAATATCGGCGTTTTAGGCACTAATTACGGCACGGCAGGGGCCAATATCCTGAGCTTGGCCGCAGGCGGTGGCGCCACTATGCCAGCCAAAGGACTGAACCTGGGCCTGATGTCGCAGTACAACGGCACCTATGTGCTCGGCGCGCTGGCCCATTTTCTGGAAAGCACAGGCGCGGGCAATGTGTTGTCCACGCCCAATTTGCTGACCCTGGACAACGAAGAGGCCAAGATCGTCATTGCGCAAAACGTGCCTTTTGTCACCGGCCAGTTCACCAACACTGGCACCGGCAACGGCGCGGTCAACCCGTTTCAGACCATCGAGCGCAAAGACGTGGGCCTGACGCTCAAGGTCAAGCCCCAGATCAGCGAGAACGGCACCGTCAAGCTGGCTATCTTCCAGGAAGTGAGCAGCGTGCAGTCCAGCAGCGGCGCCAGCCCCAATGGGCCCACGACCTACAAGCGCACCATCGAGTCCAATGTTTTGGTCGAGGACGGCTCGGTCGTGGTGCTGGGCGGCTTGCTGCAAGACGATTACCAGGGCAACCTGGACAAAGTGCCCGGCCTGGGCGATGTGCCCTTGTTTGGCGCCTTGTTCAAAAACGATTCGCGTACCCGCAAAAAGACCAATTTGATGGTGTTCTTGCGCCCCGTCGTGGTGCGCGATGGCGCGGCCACCGAGCGTCTGTCGCTGGACCGCTATGAGCAAATGCTCTCGGGCATGAAAGATTCGCAGCCCGCGCCCAGCAGCATCGCGCCGATCAACGACGCGCCTTTGCTGCCCACCTTGGCACCGCGTGCCAACACGCCAGCCAAGAACTGATATGCGCTACCCGCTGCCCTACGCGTTTGCACGCAGCCACCAGCTTTTGCTGGAGGACGCGGCGCAGCAACTGGTGTTGCACCTGCACGCCGACGCCGATGCCGCCGCCCTGGGCGAGGTCCTGCGCAAATACCCGGTGCAGACGCTGCAAACCCACAGCCCGCAGGCCCTGGCGCAGCGCATCAGCGCGGCCTACGCGCAGGGCGAATCGAGCGCGGCCGCCGTGGTCAGCGAAGTCGAGGGCGAGGCCGACCTCACGCGCATGATGCAAGAGCTGCCCGCCATCGAAGACTTGCTCGAGACCTCGGATGACGCGCCCATCATCCGCATGCTCAATGCCTTGCTCACGCAAGCGGCGCGCGACGGCGCCAGCGATATCCATATCGAAGCCTTCGAGCGCCATTCGGTGGTGCGCTTTCGGGTCGATGGCAATTTGCGCGAAGTGGTGCAGCCCAACCGGGCGCTGCATGCGGCGCTGATCTCGCGCCTCAAAATCATGGCCGAGCTCGATATTGCCGAGCGCCGCCTGCCCCAAGACGGGCGCATTTCGCTGCGCATCGGCACCCGCGCCGTGGACGTGCGCGTTAGCACCCTGCCCAGCGCCCATGGCGAGCGCGCAGTGCTGCGCCTTTTGGACAAAAGCGAGAGCAAGCTGAGCCTGGAGTCGGTGGGCATGCACGGCGATGTGCTGCAGCAGTTTGCGCATTTGCTGTCCCAGCCGCACGGCATTATTTTGGTGACCGGGCCCACCGGCTCGGGCAAAACCACCACGCTGTACGCTGGTTTGCAGCGCCTGGACACCCAGGGCAGCAACATCATGACGGTGGAAGACCCGATTGAGTACGAGCTGCCCGGCGTGGGCCAAACCCAGGTCAACGCCAAGATTGATTTGAGCTTTGCCAAAGCGCTGCGCGCCATCTTGCGCCAGGACCCCGACGTCATCATGATTGGCGAGATCCGCGACTTTGAGACGGCACAAATCGCCATCCAGGCGTCGCTGACCGGCCATCTGGTGCTGGCCACTTTGCACACCAATGACGCGGCCAGCGCCGTTACTCGCCTGATCGATATGGGTGTGGAGCCTTTTTTGCTCAGTTCCTCGCTGCTCGGTGTGTTGGCCCAGCGCCTGGTGCGCAAACGCTGCACCGCCTGCGCCGGGGCTGGTTGCACGGTGTGCGGCCATACCGGCTACGCCGGGCGCACGGGGGTGTTTGAGTTGCTGCGCACCGACGAGGCCATACGCGCGCAAATCCACAGCCAGGCCTCCGAGGCCGACATCCGCAGCGCCGCGCTGGCCGGTGGCATGGTTTTGATGCGCGAGGACGGCCAGCGCCTGGTCGATGCGGGCATCACCACCCGTGAAGAACTCTTGCGCGTGACCCGCGACTAAAGCGGCCCGCCCATGCCCGCCTACGCGTTTGAAGCGCTCCACCCCGACGGCCAAAGCCGCAAAGGCACGCTCGAGGCCGATACCGCCAAAGCCGCGCGCAGCCAGTTGCGCAGCCAGGGGCTGGTGCCTTTGCAGGTGCAAGCCGTCGCGGCAAGTACGCAGGCGGCCAGCCGCTGGAGCCGCCGTGTATTCGGCGGTTCGGCCCTGGCGGTATGGACGCGCCAATTGGCTGGCCTGGTCGGCTCGGGCTTGCCCCTGGAGCGCGCGCTGGCCTCGCTGAGCAGCGAGGCCGAGACCGAGGCCGAGCGCAACTTGGTGGCCCAATTGCGCGCCGAGGTCAACAGCGGCAGCACCTTTGCCCGCGCGTTAGCGCAGCACCCGCAGGAGTTTTCGGGCATTTATGTGGCCGTGATGGGGGCGGGCGAGCAAAGCGGCAAACTGGGCCTGGTGCTCGAACACCTGGCCAACGACCTAGAAGACCAGCAAGCGCTGCACGCCAAGCTGCTGGGCGCGGCCTTGTACCCGGCCATCGTCAGCGCCGTGGCCTTGTGCATCGTGCTGTTTTTGGTGACTTATGTGGTGCCGCAGGTAGCCAGCGTGTTTGCAGGCAGCAAGCGCGCCCTGCCATTGTTGACGGTGCTGATGCTGGCGCTGAGCGACTTCGTGCGCAGCTACGGGCTGTGGCTATTGCTGCTGGTGGCCGCAGGCGCCTTCGCTGCCCAGCGTGCCCTGCGGGCGCCCGCTTTTCGCTACCGGTTTGATGCCGCCTGGCTTGAACTGCCGGTGCTGGGGCGGCTCTCGCGCAGCTACAACGCCGCGCGCTTTGCCAGCACCCTGGCCATGCTGGCTGCCGCCGGCGTGCCGATTTTGAAAGCCTTGCAAGCGGCCTCGGACACGCTGAGCAACGAGGCCATGCGCGCTGATGCGCAAGAGGCGCTGGTTGCTGTGCGCGAGGGTGCGCCGCTGGCCTCGGCCTTGTCGCAGAAAAAGCGTTTTCCGGGTTTGCTGTCCATGTTTGCCCGCCTGGGCGAGCAAACCGGGCAGTTGCCCGCCATGCTGCAGCGCGCCGCCCAGCAGCTGAGCAGCGAGGTGCAGCGCCGCGCCATGCAGCTGGCCACCGTGCTCGAGCCCCTGCTCATCGTGGTGATGGGCCTGGTGGTGATGCTGATTGTGCTGGCGGTGCTGCTGCCCATCATCCAGATGAACCAGCTGGTGAAGTAGGGCGGACTGTCTCAGGCCGCCAAGGCGCTGCGCATCTGGTCGATCACGATTTTGTAATCGGGTTTGCCAAAAATGGCGCTGCCGGCCACAAAGGTGTCGGCGCCCGCGTCGGCCACGCGGCGGATATTGTCGGCCTTGATGCCGCCGTCTACCTCCAGGCGGATGTCTTTGCCGCACGCGTCAATGCGTTGGCGCACGTCTTCGATTTTGCGCAGCGCCGAGTCGATAAAGCTTTGGCCACCAAAGCCGGGGTTGACGCTCATGATGAGCACCAGGTCGATGTCTTCAATCACCCAGTCCAGCACATCGAGCGGTTCGGCCGGGTTAAACACCAGCCCGGCTTTCACGCCCTTGGCCTTGAGCGCCTGGATACTGCGGTGCACATGGGTGCTGGCGTCCGGGTGGAAGCTGACCAAATCCGCCCCCGCATCGGCAAAGGCGGCGGCCAGGGCATCGACCGGCGAGACCATCAAATGCACATCAATGGGCACGGCCACGCCCGCTGCGGTGCGCGCATGGGGCTTGAGGGCCTGGCAAATCATGGGCCCGAAGGTCAGGTTGGGCACGTAATGGTTGTCCATCACGTCAAAGTGGATCCAGTCGGCGCCAGCGGCAATCACGCTTTGCACTTCCTCGCCCAGGCGGGCAAAGTCGGCGGACAAAATGGACGGGGCAATGCGAAAGCTCATGGGCGCACTCTCAGGTTCTGGGTCAATCAGGGCGAAATACAGGGTAAATCAGCGCAGGATGCTGAACATACCCGATTTTCGGCGGTAGCATCCGCCCATGTCCAAGTCCTCATCGGTTTACCGCTTTAACGTTGAAGTACGGCCCCAGTACCTGCCCGAACAGTCCGCCCCGCAGAACGGCATGTATGTGTTTGCGTACACCATCACTGTGACCAACACCGGCGAGGTGGCCGCCCAGCTCGTCTCGCGCAGCTGGAACGTCAACGACGCCAACGGCCACACCGAAAAAGTCAAAGGCCTGGGCGTGGTCGGCCAGCAGCCCTTGCTGCAGCCGGGCCAAAGCTTTGAGTACACCAGCGGCACGCGCCTTCGCACGCCCACGGGCACCATGCACGGCAGTTTTTTCTGCGTGGCCGAAGACGGCGAGAAGTTTGACGTGGACATCCCCATGTTTGTGCTGGACGCCCTGAGCGCCACGCCTGGCAGCGGCAAACGCACGCTGCACTGACAGCGCCTGCCCGTGTCTGGCGAATTTGCGCTGATTGAACGCTATTTCACCCGTCCTAGCGCCCGTGCGGTGCTCGGTGTGGGCGACGACTGCGCCTTGCTCCAAAGCGCGCCAGGCATGCAGCTGGCCATTTCCACCGACATGCTGGTGGCCGGGCGGCACTTTTTCTCCGACACCGATCCGCGCCTTTTGGGCCACAAAAGCCTGGCCGTCAATTTAAGCGACCTGGCCGCCTGCGGTGCCCGACCGCTGGCCTTTACGCTGGCTTTGTCGCTGCCCGAGATGGACGCACCCTGGCTGCAGGCCTTCTCCGAGGGCTTGCTGGCACTGGCCGACGCCCACCATTGCGAGCTCATCGGCGGCGACACCACGCGCGGACCGCTCACCATCAGCATCACCGTACTGGGCGAGGTGCCCGCCGATAGCGCGCGCCTGCCCGTGCCCACCAGCGCCTTGCTGCGCAGTGGCGCCCGGCCGGGCGACGATGTGTACGTCAGCGGCCATCTGGGCGATGCGGCCCTGGCACTGCGCGCGTTGCAAGGCCAGATCGATCTGCCCGAGCCCCTGCGCCCAGCGGCGCGCCAGCGCTTGGAGGCGCCCCAGCCCCGCGTGGTGCTGGGCCAGGCGCTGCGGCCGCTGGCCAGCGCCTGCGCCGATATCAGTGATGGCCTGGTGGGCGACCTGGGCCATATCCTGGCGCGCTCGGCGTGCGGCGCCCGCTTGGACGTCTCCAAGCTGCTGCCTTTGCTGGCCACGCGCCAACAATTTGCCGGTGGCCCCGCGCAGTTTGACGCCACCTACGGCCCCCCACTGGCGCTGCAATGTGTGCTGGCCGGAGGCGACGACTACGAGCTGGTGTTTTGCGCCACGCCCGCCCAGCGCACGGCCATCGACGCGCTGGCGCAGACTTTGGCGCTGCCGCTGACCCGTGTCGCTACCATAGAGGCTGAGCCAGGCCTGCGCCTGGTCGATGCCCAGGGCGCGCCGCTGGACGCAAGCTTTGCATCGTTTGACCATTTCACGCACTAGCGCCCGCCTGGCCCTGGTGGTTTTTCGCCAACCTGATGACTCGAAGGAAACCCGATGTCCAAGCCATTTCGCATCTCCCATACGTTCAACGTAGCGCGTCCCACCTTGTGGGCGGTCTACACGCAGCCTGAACATATTTCCAAATGGTTGGCGCCCCAAGGTTTCACTATGCCGGCCTACGACATGGAGTTTCGGGTGGGCGGGCGGTTTTTGCACGCCATGCAAGCGCCCGACGGCACGCAAATGTGGGGCAAGTGGGAGTTTTTGGGCATCGACGCGCCCCAGCGCCTGTCGATTATTCAAGGCTTTTCGGACGCCCAGGGCGGCGTGAGCCGCCATCCCATGTCGCCCACCTGGCCCTTGCGCACCATGGCCACCACCACGCTGACCGAAGAAGGCCCGGGCAGCAGCGCACTCAACCTGGAGTGGCTGCCTTTTGAGGCCACGCCCGAAGAAATCGCCACTTTCGATGCCGGCCACGAGAGCATGAACCAGGGCTGGGGTGGCACCTTCAAGCAGCTGCAAGCCTATTTGGCCACGCTGGCCTAAGCACCGCGCCTGCCTGTGCGCCCCAGCCCCGCCTTCATGCTCTCGCACCCGGCCCATGTGCTGGCGCTGGGCTTTGGCTCGGGGCTGAGCCCCATGGCGCCGGGCACCTGCGGCACGCTGTGGGCCTGGCTGACGTTTTGGTGCCTGACCCCCTGGATGACCGACGCCCTGTGGGGCTATGCCCTGGCGGGCGGCTTGGTCGTGGGCTGGTGGGCGTGCAGCGTTACGGCCAAAAATATGCGCGTGCCTGACCCAGGCAGCATTGTGTGGGACGAGGTGCTGGCCTTTTGGCTGGTGCTGTGGCTGCTCACGCCGGCCAGTTTTGGCGCGCAGTTGGCCGCTTTTGTGCTGTTTCGCTTTTTTGACGCCGCCAAGCCCGGCCCCGTGGGCTGGGCTGATCGCTTGTTCCACGACCTGGACCTGGACAGCGCCCGCTGGCCCTGGGCCCAGGCGGGCTGGGGCATCTTGCTTGACGACTTGGTGGCCGCGGGCTGCACCTTGCTGGTGATGGCCTTATGGCAAGCGCTGTGAACCCGGCTGTAGACGACCTTGTCGCCCAACTCGCTGCGCTGCTGACCGCGCGTGGCTGGATGCTGGCCACGGCCGAGAGCTGTACCGGCGGCATGATCGCCGCCGCCTGCACCGATTTGGCCGGCTCTAGCGCCTGGTTGGAGCGCGGCTTTGTCAGCTACTCCAATGCCGCCAAAACCGAGCTTTTGGGGGTGCCTGCCAGCCTGATCGCGGCGCACGGCGCCGTCAGCGAAGAAGTGGCCCGCGCCATGGCGCAAGGGGCGCTGGCCCATGCGCATGCCCAATGCGCGCTGGCCGTCACCGGCGTTGCCGGGCCCGCAGGCGGTAGCGCCGACAAGCCGGTGGGCACCGTGTGGTTTGCCTGGGCCACGCCTGCCGGCTCGCACAGCGAGTGCCAGCACTTTGCAGGCGGGCGCGCCCAGGTGCGCAGCGCCACCGTGGCGCACAGTGTGGGCCGGCTGATCGCATTGCTGACGCCCGCTGCATGACAGAAGCTTTCGCGACGGGCTTTGCCACCAGCCTGGGCCTGATCGTGGCCATTGGCTCGCAAAACGCGTTCGTGCTGCGCCAGGGAATTTTGCGTTCGCATGTGCTCGCGCTGGTGCTTTTTTGCGGCCTCTCGGATGCTTTGCTGATCGCCGCTGGCGTGGCCGGCGCCGGTGCCTTGGTGCAGCTGCACCCGCAGGCGCTGCAGTGGGCGCGCTGGGGTGGGTCGGTGTTTTTGATTGGCTACGCGCTGCTGGCGGCGCGTCGGGCGCTGCGGCCCGGCGCCTTGACGCCTTTTGACGCGCCGGCCCTGCCTTTGCGCGCTGCCTTGACCCTGTGCGCGGGCTTTACCTTTTTAAACCCCCATGTCTATTTGGATACCGTGGTGCTGGTGGGCGTGCTGGCCAATGCCTGGGCCGCGCCCGATAACGCCTGGTTTGGCCTGGGCGCCGCCTTGGCCAGCCTGGCTTGGTTTACCGCGCTGGGTTTTGGCGCCCGGCTGCTGCGCCCCGTCTTTGCCAATCCCCAGGCCTGGCGGGTGTTGGACGGACTGATTGCCCTGACCATGGGCACTTTGGCGATGCTGTTATGGTTCGCCCCAGGGCCCGCAGTGGCCTCTCTATAACGAGGAGACGACATGTTGGTAAAGTTTTTCCATTCCATTTTCCCGATGCGCTACCTGGCGTTTACGCTGTGCTTGTTTGGCTTTGCGCTGGCCTGCGCCGATTGGGCTGTTGGCGGGCATGTGCTGCCGGTGCTGGTGCTGGGCTACCTGGTGGGTACGGGTTTTCATGACCTGTTGCAAAACAAGCGGGCGATTTTGCGCAACTACCCGGTAATCGGGCATATGCGCTTCATGCTGGAATTCATCCGCCCCGAGATTCGCCAGTATTTCATCGAGAGCGACAACGAAGCGGCCCCGTTTTCGCGCGGCCAGCGTTCTTTGGTCTACCAGCGCGCCAAGGGCGAGTCGGACAAGCGCCCCTTTGGTACGCAGCTGGATACCGGGGCCAACGGCCACGAGTGGATGACGCACTCCATGGCGCCGACCACGGTGGACACGCATGACTTTCGTATCACCATCGGCCCCGATACCGCCCAGCCCTACAGCGCCAGCGTGTTCAATATCTCGGCCATGAGTTTTGGGGCGCTGTCGGCCAATGCCATTGCCGCGCTCAACGCTGGTGCCCAGCGCGGCGGCTTTGCGCATGACACGGGCGAGGGCTCGATTTCTATCCACCACCGCAAACATGGCGGCGACCTGATTTGGGAGGTGGCCTCGGGCTACTTCGGCTGCCGCAATGACGACGGCAGCTTCAGCCCCGACAAGTTCCAGGCCAATGCGCGTGATCCGCAGGTCAAGCTCATCGAGATCAAGCTCAGCCAGGGTGCCAAGCCCGGCCATGGCGGCGTCCTGCCCGGCCCCAAAGTGACGCCCGAAATCGCCCAGGCGCGCGGTGTGCCGGTCGGCGTGGACTGCGTCTCGCCGGCGGCGCACAGTGCCTTTAGTACGCCCGTCGAGCTCATGGAGTTTGTCGCGCGCCTGCGCGAACTCTCGGGCGGCAAGCCCACCGGGTTTAAGCTGTGTGTGGGCCACCCGTGGGAGTGGTTTGGCATGGTCAAGGCTATGCTGCACACCGGCATTACGCCCGACTTCATTGTGGTGGACGGCACCGAAGGCGGCACCGGCGCGGCGCCCCTGGAGTTCATCGACCATGTGGGATCGCCCCTGCAAGAGGGGCTCATCCTGGTGCACAACACTTTGCGCGGCGCGGGCTTGCGCGATCGCATCAAAATCGGCTGCGCCGGCAAAGTGGTCAGCGCCTTTGACATTGCCCGCCTGATGGCTTTGGGCGCCGACTGGTGCAATAGCGCCCGCGGCTTTATGTTTGCCATCGGCTGCATCCAGGCGCAGGCCTGCCACACCGGCAACTGCCCCACAGGCGTGACCACCCAAGACCCGCTGCGCCAGCAGGCCCTGGTCGTGGGCGACAAGTCCGAGCGCGTCTACCACTTCCACCAAAACACCTTGCATGCGCTCAAAGAGCTGGTGCAAGCGGCCGGCGTGCAGCATCCCAACCAGATCAACGCCCACCACATCGTGCGCCGCACCGGCGACCATTCGGTCGATAGCCTGGCGCACGCCTTGTTGCGCGAAATTCCTGAGGGCAGTTTGCTCAAAGACTCGCTGACAGGTTTGCCTGCCGTCTACCAGCACCACTGGCCTATCGGCAGCGCACACAGTTTTGCGCCGGCAGCGCAAACGGCTGCGGCGGCCTAGCACCGCAGGGCGTCTGGCCCGTGACGTGGCCTCCACAGATATTTCAAAATGAGGGTTTGCTGGCAAACCATGCAATTAATGAGGATCTATCAATGGAAATGATCGATTTGCTAAAAAAGGTCACCGCCGCCAGCGGATTTACGCACGCCGCAGGGGTGGAGGTCGTAGCGGCTGAAGTAGGAACCGTAACGCTGGCGTTGGCCAGAAAGCCCGAGCTGTTGCAGTTCAGCGGGTCGTTCCACGGCGGTGTGCTTGCAGGCCTGGCCGACCATTGCGCAGGCGCTGCGGCCACCACGACCCTGGCCCCCGGCAAGATTGCAGTGACGGTGGATTTGCACATCAACTACCTGGCGCCGGCCAATGGCGAGAAGATCAGCGCGACGGCCCAATGTGTGCAGACGGGAAGCACCTTGTGCGTGGTGTCCGTCAGTGTGACCTCCACACGCGCGGGTGAGGCCAAGGTATGCGCTATAGCGACGGTGACTTTGCGCGTGGTGGATATGTCGCGGATGGGGTGAAGGATCTGAAGTCCACGCAGTCTAGGCTGCACCCGCACCGTCTCAGGCCGCTTGGTGAATGCGCATTTCAATGTGAAGTCCGGCAGCACTGGCCATGTTCACCAGCGCGTCCAGGCCGAACAGATTGATCTTGCCGCGCATCAAATCCGAAATGCGTGGCTGCGTGACCCCGAAAAGCTGCGCGGCTTGCGCCTGACTCATTTTGGTTCGGGCAAGATGGGTCTTGAGCGCAGTCATTAAAGCAGAGCGCAGCTTCATGTTTTCTGCATCCTGTGGCGTGTCTTCGATGGCATCCCAGACACTGGCGAATCGTTGATTGCTCATTAGCTCAACTCCTTTAATAAGTCACGGTATCGCTTCGCAGCCAAGTCCAGATCGACCTTGCTGGTCTTCTCTGTCTTCTTCTGAAAACAATGCAGCACATAAACCGCATCGGCAAACTTGGCGATGTACATGATTCTGAATGCGCCAGAGGCATCTCGAATCCGAACTTCTCTCACTCCTTGGCCCACGGTGTTCATAGGCTTCCAGTCATCCGGATCCTGACCGTTTTGCACCTGGTCGAGCTGATGGCCTGCCTCGCGCCTGGCCGCTAATGGAAAGGCGCGCAAGTCATCTAAAGAGCTTCCCCGAAACTCGACCGGCTTTGGATCAGACATCGCCAAATCATACAATATTTTGTATATAAATCGGACGGCTTTCATAACGACCGGTTCGCCGCCCAGGCGGCGCCACTGCAACCCAGGGCTCTCTTACAAGAAACAAAATCGGATATTGACTAGTTCCAAAGGCGCTGTCTCTTTGGAATTTACCCGCTGTAGGGGACATCAAGCAGTGGCTAGCCGGTAGGCAAGTCTGGGCCAACAGTGGTCGTCCGCCAGTGACTGCTTTCAGTACGCTAATTTGAAAGAGACTCAGACCTTAGCAACGCTGAAAGGTGCACTGATACCTCATCAAGCTTGCGCTGCGCTAGATTGCGCAGACATGCAATAACTTTGGTACGTGCCCCTATCCTGCCGGTAACACCTTGCGGCTAAACTCGATCTCAAATCCATCTGGTACCGGCTTGAACGGGTGAGTCGGTGAGCTGTGGCCGCTCTGGAACTGGCGCAGCGCTAGCGCGTCGATTTCGCCGATCACGCAATAGTCAGCGATGCCGCCCTTGACCCGCAGCACGTCTCGTTGCCAGCTCTCCTTGTAAGGGGCGCGGATGCGGCTATCGCCATACTGGCGGTCGTTGCATTGGACGATGAAAGCATGAATGTCCAAGGCGGCAGATTCTACGAGCGCGTTAAAAGTCTCGGTATCTGGGTTCCACTCAGGCACAAAGAGCGCATCAACCTTTCCGCGCAAGGCTGCGCGGTAGTTGATGTTGGTCAGCTCGCTGCACACCAACAGGGCAAAGCGCAAGTCGCCGTGCTGCACGATGGGTGGTGTCTTCCAGGCCTTGTCCGGCTTCATTTCAAGCCCGCCCATGCGCTTCAGCTCCCGCTCTTCGTGCAAGGCCGGTCGCTGCTTGTCTTGCCGGTAGATCATCAGCGAGGGGAAGCCAAGGCCGTCGTGCGGCAGCGCCGCCCACACTTGATTTCGCACAAGCGCCTTGCTTGCGTGCAAGTATTCGATGCCGGTGATCAACGAGATGCCACGCCCCTGCAGCTTTCTGGCGATGCGGATGAACCAATGTGCGGGCAGAGCCAGCTCGGGTAGCACGAGGTAACGGCTGTGCTGCGGCTGTGCGATCACGCCATCGAGCAAACGGCACAGCCGGGCGTAGCGCTCGACATCGGGGTCTGGCATGCGCATGACCGAGGCTGTCCAACTGCCCATTTGTGTTTTCCAACTAGAAACCGCAACGCCGTACTTGCGACGGGGCTGGCCATCGGGGATCTGCAGCACGCCGTGCTTGTCGAAAACGGGCGTCGCGTCGCCGAGCTTAAAGCCGCGTACTGCCAGTACGACAGCCTGCATGGATGCACGGGAGGCCGCGTCGTAAGCCGCCTTGTTCAGGATGAACAGCTCTGGCAGATTGTGCGGGCGGGTGGCAAACAGCAGGCCGTGCGGCAGTCCTTTAAAGCCTGTCCACTGGGCTAGGCGCTGCGCGCCGTCGCGCACTGTGTCTGGCAGCATCTCCGCCGCATGGGCGCAAAGCGCCACCGTCTTCTTGGCCGGGATGCCTCGCTGGGCCACCATTTCCTTGGGGAGGCCACGGAAGCGGAAGGGCATGTGCGCCAGATCGAATGAGAACAGGCGTGCCTGTTGATCTTGGAAGCCTTTGGGCGACACATACCAGTTCAGAAATGCATCGAAATCCCGCATCGGCATATAGTCATCCATGTGCTTCTGCCAGGCAGCCTTGCCGTTTTTGGAGAGTCGGGGCGGGAAGGCCGCGCTAATGCTCTCGCGGACGGTGGTGTAGAGCTGCTTCTGCCAGACTTTCATTAGCTCTGATGCAGGTGGCAGGCTTTCCGCTGGGCAGGCTTTGATTTCTAGCGCGCAGTGATCGGTCAGTTGGGTGCAGAGTTGCTCTAGCGCGCGCAAGATTTTGCGCAGAGCTTCGAAATCTTCGCAGGCCGTCGCCAGCCGAATGACCCGGGGTAGATACACCGCTAGGTCAAAGAACTTCGGAAGCACCAGCACGTGCTGCACAAAGGCACGGAAAAAGGCTTGGCGGTGCGCTTGCCAAGCCTCCGGCAGCAGGTCGCGTTCGTAAGCTTCAAAGTCGCGCAGCTTGATGGCAAACCCGGCGCGGCGCATAGTTAGCGAGTCGGCCTTGCGCAGGTTGTCGGCCGCTTCACCATCGCTTTGCGTGGCGGCCAGTAGGTCAGTGCCAACCTGGCTGGCCGAACGTGGCAGGCGGGGCATGGCGCGCCATTCGCTGGCACGTGCGTGGATCTGGTGGGCAATGGCGTCAACCAAAGTCCTGCCAGGTTCGCCTGCCAGCATGAATACCTTGTTTTTGGCATTGGCAAAGTGGATCTGACTGTCGTTCAGGTAGACGGGCTGAAAGCAGATTTGCTTGCGCTCCTGGCCCGACACCCACGCCAACTTGCCAGCAGATCGGGCAAACAGCCATTCCCACAGTTCAGCGGTGGAGCGGAAATTCGCCCCGTTCTTCATGACCAGCAGGATGTCGTCCACATAGCGGCCGTAGTACAGCGGTGCGACCTGCTGCTCTACGATGCGATCCAGCTCTGCCAACGCTACATTCGCCACCACCGCTGAGGCTGGCAGCCCGACCGGCAAACCCTTCTTCAACGGTGTGGTTGCCGCCCATGCCTCCAGAGCCAGGATGAACAAGCGATGAAGCTTGGCTTGCGAGCCAGACAACTCTACGCCCAGCACATCGACCATATAGGCGGGAGTGAGCATGAAACCGGGACTCAGCTCATGATAGAACGAACTGACATCCGCCGTGAGTGCAACGATCTTTTTGTCTGCTTCCAGCGCGGTGCGCATGGCCTGAATGCCTTTGTCGCGCCAATCGCGGAAGGGCTTGAGATAGGACTGAAAGGTACCAAGCGAAAGCCGGTTAATGGCCTTGCCGTCCTGGGTTAGGCGCAGGCGGTTACCGTAGGCGCAGCTCGTCAGCTTGGCATCTAAGAGGTGACCGACCTCCAGCATCCATAGTGTTGACAGTACGTGGAAGTCTAGGCTGCACTGAGCCATAACCCGGAACTCGGCTATGGGTTTCTGCGGTTTGTCGGCTTTATCCAGCAGGCCGCAGGCGTGTGCCCATTCCTCTGCGGGCGAGGAAAAGATCAGTCCGTTGCTGTGCTGCTCGCGGTATTGTTCCCAGCATGACATGTCCACCGACTTAGTCGCCAAGGTCCAACCGCCGATGAACTCGATCTGAGTGACCCAGGACTCATCGTCACCTTGAAGCTTGACCAGCAAGGCGTTTAGATTGTCGTGAAGGTTCTCCTCGTAATCCGCAATCGCTTCCAGCGAGGCATGAGACGAGTAGTACAAATCGACTTTGGCTTTTCGGTAGGCTAAGCCGAGATCATGGAGGCTGGTCATTGGAAGTCTTTCGTTGAAGCGTCGTGACGCGTTCGCCACTCATCGCCCCCTAGAGTCTCACCGAAGGGTCGGTTTCTAGATATCAGCACAGGGCAATATTTCCATTACAACTGGAGGGATCGCTCAGCGCGCTCGCTAATAAGTAGTCTCGCACCAATGCTGCCGATCGTAGGTTTCAATAGCAGACACTTAGCGTTTTACATGAGAGACGCTGTCGGGCGTCTAGGCATGCCTTACAGCTTGGTGTATTCGTGCGAAGGCTCGTTGTACCGACAGCAAGAAATAGGGCGCTCCATACTGTGTCTCCGGAGAAGGCTCCCGACGAACCAAGCGCGGCCAGGCGTTTGGTGAATCTCTCTGGATGTCCCAGTAGATGGTGGTGACATGTCCGCTCCTATCGATGCCCATCACATGAAGGGCTTCACCTTTAATAGGCATCTTGCGCATTGGCAACTCAAAGTTACGCGCACGGTCCTTTATCCAGATCTCGCATATCCAAATTAGGGTTGCGGGACGCAGGGACTCCACTCGATCAGCAACGGTACGCCAATAAATGAACTTTGTTGCTTGGTCATCTGGGACCATGCCTTCGTGGCCGACGGCTTGACCAGCCTTGTCATACATCCACATCATTGGCATGTGATTCCCAAACTGTTGAAATGTGCCCTCGGCCATCTTGGTATGAAATTCGAGCTGAACGTTTAGTCCGGGAAGGCCTTTGCTTGGGTCGCGCTCTTTTGCTAGCTCTTGCAACCATTGAGGTGGGAGGTAGTCCGGCACTTGGCGTATGACATGGCTTGCCATTCGAGACGGCTTGCGATCCCTGAACTTTACGTAGCGGACTTGACCGTCGCGCTCACGAATCTCCCTGATGTCCCCGATTTCGGGGATTTCGCGAGGTAACGGGCGTCCTAAGTAGGAAGCGAGCGAAACCGCTAAGGCCCGCTGACGCCCGTAGATGTACGTTAGCGCACTCAGCAGCTCTCTGCCTGGCAGAGTATTGGCAACCCACCTTCTGCGGATTCTCAGAACAGATGCGTCGGATACGCCGGTTGGTAAATGCTTCTCGGCGTGCCTGAGTAGGTGCCGAACAGTAGCCCCAATGAGTTCGTTGCGAGCACATAGGATGGAGATGTCCTGGTCTTCATCATGGGTGAAGATCAGTGTCACTGCCAGCTCGCTTTCGAGGTCAAGATCGCCAACCTTCTCAATGTGGTTTCGCGAGTCTCTTCCCCAAGCCATCACTTTGTCGCCGGCCCATAGTTCGATTACTTGCGCTGCGTACCATTCATCAAAGTTAGGGATGAGTGCCTTGTCTTTCTGAATCAGAAAGTTGACCGTCCTAGATGTAGTCAGGAACTGATTGCAGTTCAAACGGAATCGGTCCGGCTCAAAGTAGCTGGCAGCACACTGGCGCAACAGTTGCGCTACATCGGAAAGCCGTTTTTCCCAGCGACGCATCTTTTAACTCCGTTTGCGGCGCGGGGAGCGCGACTGAGGCCAAACGAAGGGTTTTGCACGAGTAACCTAAGCAGATAAATCTGAACGTACTGGATTTTGTCCGTTCCTTCGGCCTACGCGTATCCCCCATTCGGGTGATTCAACGTCTGCTTGCGACCAGGATATCGAATCCCCCCTGCATGCCGGCTGTAAACCGCACCCGCCTCTTGAGCCTTCTTCGAATGCCCGCTACTTGGTCATGAATCTGAGATGCCAGAAGTCCGCTTTGGGTCGAAAGGCGACATACAGAAATTCCAATCTGTTCGGCAACAATGCCCTCATTGGTCTGCCCGCTCGCAAGCCCGTCTCGCAAATAGCCTTAAGTTCCAGATCTACTCACCCTGCGCCCGAATCTTCTTCACCAGCGCAGTCGTAGAGTAGCCCGCCACAAAAGGCAGCGCCAGCGCCTTGCCGCCCCAGGAATGCATCAGCGCTGTTTCGGGCAGCACGTCCATGTTGTAGTCGCCGCCCTTGACCAAAATATCCGGGCGGATCTGGGCAATCAGCGCTTCGGGCGTGAATTCGTCAAACCAAGTCACCAGGCTCACGGCCTCTTGGCTGGCCATCACGATGGCGCGGTCCATTTCGTTGTTGAGCGGGCGGTCGTCGCCCTTGCCCAGGCGGCGTACCGAGGCGTCGGTGTTCAGGCCCACGATCAGGCTGGCCCCTAGCGCCCTTGCTTGCGCCAGGTAAACCACGTGGCCGCGGTGCAGCACGTCAAACACGCCGTTGGTAAACACCCAGGGCCTGGGCAGTGTGGCCAGCGTGGTGGCCAGCACCTCGCGCGGGCAGAGCTTGTCCAGCATGACTGGCGCTGCGGCTGCGGGGGCGTCGCTCATGCGGTCAGCCCGCTGGCGGCGCCGTCTTCGGCGCTAGCGCCCAGCTCGCGGGCCAGGGTTTTGCGGTACTTGTTGAGCTCTTGCACGGTGGCAAAGCTGTGTTCCATCAAAAGGCTCATGTTGTGCAGTATGCGCTCGACCACTTTGTTCTCCCAGGTGGCGTCAAACCGAATTTGGTTGTCCAGCCACTGCGCCAGCCATTCGGGGTCGGGCAGGCGGCTTTGCACGGTGTCGAGCGGGTAGAGGGCTTTGTTCACATGCAAATTGGTAGGGTGCAGCGCCTGGGCGGTGCGCCGGGCGCTTGCCATGAGCACGCCGACCTTGGCAAACGCGCCTTTGGCCTCTAGCCCGACGTTTTGAATAGCCCGCTTCATGTACTTGAGGTAGGCGCCGCCGTGGCGGGCCTCGTCTTGGCTGAGACGGGTGTAAATCGCTTTGATGACGGGCTCGGAATGCCATTCGCTGGCTCGGCGGTACCAGTGGTTGAGGCGGATTTCGCCGCAAAAGTGCAGCATCAAGGTCTCTAGCGGCGGGGCCGGGTCGAACTCAAAGCGCACATTGTGCAGCTCCTCCTCGGTGGGCACCAGCTCGGGCCGAAAGCGGCGCAGGTACTCCATGAGCACCAGCGAATGCTTTTGTTCTTCGAAAAACCAAATCGACATAAAGGCCGAAAAATCGCTGTCGCCCCGGTTGTCGCGCAAAAACATTTCGGTGGCGGGCAGGGCCGACCACTCGGTGATCGCATTCATCTTGATGGTCAGGGCCTGCTCGTCGCTCAGGGCGGCGCCGTCAAAACTGGCCCAGGGGATGTCGCGCTCCATGTCCCAGCGGACTGATTCCAGTTGTCTGAAGAGTTCCGGGTACAGCATGTCAACCTTTCTAATCGGCCGGATTTTAGGCCCGGGGCAGGCCCCACCCCACTCGGCGGCGGGGCATGAGAACTTATGGTTATAAAATATTACCAGTCAGTCACTCTGTTACTGTATAGTAACTCGTATGCAGGTCGCCCTATGAAAATCGCTGTTATTGGCTCTGGAATTTCCGGCTTGGCCGCCGCCCACGCGCTGCGCGGCCGGGCCGAGGTCACGCTTTTGGAGGCCGGCGACTATTTTGGCGGCCACACCCACACGGTGGACGCTCGCCTGGACACGCCCCAGGGGCCGGTAACGCACGGCGTAGATACCGGCTTTTTGGTGTTTAACGACCGCACTTACCCGCAGCTGATCGCCTTGTTTGCCGAGTTAGGCATCGAGAGCGCCGCTTCCGATATGTCGTTTTCGGTGCAAACCGCCGCCCGGCCGGGCAGTCCGGCGCTGGAGTGGTGCGGCACCTCGCTTGACGGCGTCTTTGCCCAGCGGCGCAATTTGCTGCGCCCGAGGTTTTGGCGCATGCTGGCCGATGTGGTGCGCTTTAACCGCATGGCCACCGCATTGGCGCTCAGCGGCCAGGACGCTGCGCTCTTGCAGCCGCTGGGGCAGTTTTTGGACCAGCACCGTTTCTCGCAGGAGTTTCGCGACTGGTATTTCCTGCCCATGCTGGCCTGTATCTGGAGCTGCCCGACCGAGCAAATGCTGGCCTTCCCGGTGGCCACCATGGTGCGCTTTTGCCACAACCACGGCCTGATCCAGCTCACCGACCGGCCGCAGTGGCGCACCGTGCCCGGTGGCGCGCGCCGCTATGTCGAAAAAATCATTGCCGGTATTGCCGATAAACGCCTCCATGCGCCCGTGCAGTCGCTCCAGCGCCAGGACGACGGTGTGCTGGTGCGCGTGCAGGACCAGACCGAGCGTTTTGACAAAGTCATCGTCGCCACCCACAGCGACCAAGCGCTGGCCATGCTGGCCGACGCCAGCGTGGCCGAGCGTGCGGTGCTCAGCGCCATCGCCTACCAGCCCAATACCGTGGTCTTGCACACCGACGCATCGGTTTTGCCCCGGCGCCCCAAAGCCTGGGCGGCCTGGAATTACCACGCTGCGGCCCCGCAGGCAGGCGCGCCCGCGCAGGCCCCCAACACCGTGTGTTTGCATTACCTGATTAACCGCCTGCAGCCCTTGCCCTTTGAGCAGCCCGTCATCGTCTCGCTTAACCCGGATGCGCCTATCGACCCGGCCACCGTGCAAGGCCGTTTTGACTATGCGCACCCGGTGTTCGATCTGGCGGCCATCGAGGCACAAAAGCGCTTGCCCGCCATCCAGGGCCTGCGCCACACCTATTTTTGCGGCGCCTGGGCGGGCTATGGTTTTCATGAAGACGGTTTGTCCTCGGGGCTGGCGGCGGCGCGCGCGGCGCTGCAACCGGCGGCTCAGGGAATCTGAGCATGGCGCTGCACGGCGGCCCGCAGATCGGTTTTGGCCAGGTGCGCCACACCCGCTTGCAGCCAGCGCGCCATGCGTTTGCCTATGCCACCTATTTTTTGATGCTGCCCATGCACCGCCTCGCCCAGGACAGCGGGCCGCTGGCGTGCAACCGCTTTGCACCCCTGAGCTTTTATGACTGCGACCATGGCGACGGACGCGGCCCCGCGCAGGGCGGCGCGCTGGCCTGGTTGCGGGAACTGTTGCAGTCCGAGGGCTTGGACGATGCGGATGGCGAGATCTGGCTGCATTGCTTCCCGCGCGTGCTGGGATTTACCTTTAAGCCGGTGAGTTTTTGGTACTGCCACCGGATGGACGGCAGTTTGCGCGCGGTGCTCGTCGAGGTCAACAACACCTTTGGCGAGCGCCATTGCTATTTGCTGGACCAGCCGCACTGGGGCCAGGAGCTGCGGGCCGATAAAGTTTTCCATGTCTCGCCGTTTTGTGCCGTACAAGGGCAGTACCGCTTTCGCCTGATGGTCAATGCCGCGGGCGACCGCACCGTGGCGCGGGTGGACTACGAAGATGCGCGCGGCGCCGTTTTGCAAACCAGCGTGAGCGGGCATTTGCAGCCGCTCACCCGGCAGGCCATGCGCCATGCGCTGTGGCGTTATCCGTTGATGACGCTGGCCGTGGTCGGGCGCATCCACTGGCAGGCGCTGCGCCTGTGGCTCAAGCGCGTCCCTTTTTTCCGCCAACCCCCACCGCCGGCCGACTTTGTTAGCCGGTAGCGCCTATTTCATTTATTTCTGCTCTTTCGCACCATGAACCGATCGACCGCCAAACTCTCTGCCACCTCGGGCACCGCCGCGAGCACCGCACCCGGGCGCATCCCCGCTGCGGCGCGCACGGTGCTCAAGTTGCTAAGCAGCATGCGCCACGGCAGCCTGACCTTGCATTTGCCCGACGGCAGCGTGCAGCGCTTTGGCGGCGAGGCCGCGCCCCATGCCACGCTGCATCTCAAAAACTGGAACGCCATGACCGGCGCCCTTAAATCGGGCGACATTGGCTTTGCCGAAAGTTTTATCGACGGCGACTGGAGCACCCCCGATCTCACCCTATTGCTGCGCGTGCTGGTGCAAAACCGCGCCGAAGTCGACCGGGTGATTTTTGGCAGCTGGTGGGGCCGTTTGGCCTACCGCATCAAGCACCTGCTCAAGCGCAATACGCGCAGCAACAGCCGCAAAAACATCCATGCCCATTACGACCTGGGCAACGACTTTTATGCGCTGTGGCTAGACCCCACCATGAACTACTCCTCGGCCTTGTTTGCCGGCGATACCAGCCAAAGCCTCTCGCAGGCGCAAAGCGCCAAAGTGCGCCGGGCCTTGGAGCAAAGCGGCATCGGCCCAGGCCAGCGCTTGCTGGAAATTGGCTGCGGTTGGGGGGCGCTGGCCGAAATGGCCTGCATGGACTTTGGCGCCCAGGTCACGGGTGTGACGCTGAGCACCGAGCAACTGGACTTTGCCCGCGCCCGCCTGCAGCGGCTGGGCTGCGCCGAGCGCGCCGATCTGCGTTTGCAAGACTACCGTGATATCGACGACGGGCCCTACGACGCCGTGTGCTCCATCGAAATGATCGAGGCGGTGGGCCAGAGCTACTGGCCGACCTATTTTGAGACCGTCGCGCGCATGCTCAAGCCGGGCGGCAAGGCCTGTATCCAAAGCATCGTGATCGATGATGCTTTGTTTGCGCGCTACCTGGAGTCCACCGACTTTATTCAGCAGTACATCTTTCCGGGCGGCTGCCTGCCCAGCCCTTCAGAGGTGCGTGCGCAGGCGAAGGCGGCTGGTTTGGAAGTAGTGCAGGAACACGCTTTTGGCCATGACTACGCCGCCACGCTGCAGCGCTGGCGCGAGGTGTTTATGGCGCGGCGCACCGAGGTGCTGGCCCAGGGCTTTGACCAGCGCTTTATGCACATCTGGGAGTTTTACCTGGCCTATTGCGAAGCGGCGTTCCTCGAGGACAACATTGACGTCGTGCAGTACACCTTGCGCAAGCCCGATGCACGCCACTAAACCACGCCTGGCGCAGCCCGCCATGGTGGTGGCGCGCCGCGCCCTTGTGCAAGCGGCAGCCGTGGCCTGTTTGAGCACCGAAGCGCTGGCCCAAAACCTCACCCCGCAGACGGTGGCGCCGGCCGAGGTGCTGCGCGAGCTCGACACACCGCGCCTGCAAGGCAGTGGCCGTATGCGCTTTTTGGCATTCGATGTGTACGAGGCGCGCCTGTGGACGCCCGCTGACTTTCGCCCAAGCCGCTTCGCCGAGGCGGCGTTTGCTTTGGAGCTGAACTATTTGCGCAGCCTGAGCACCGAGGTGCTCGTCGAGGCCTCGGTGCGCGAAATGCGCCGCCTGGGCACCTGGACTTCGCAGCGCGAGGCGGCCTGGACGCCGGCCCTCAAAACCGCATTTCCGCCCGTCAAGCCCGGCGACCGCATCACCGGCGTGCACCGGCCCGGGCAGGGCGCTGCTTTTTATGTCAATGGCCAGCTGCGCACCGCCTGGGACGACCCCGAGCTGGGCCGCGCATTTTTTGGCATTTGGTTAAGTCCCGCCAGCAGCGAGCCCGCTTTGCGCGCCCAACTGCTGGGCGCGGCGCCCTAAGCCTTCCTACTCCGTTTACCAAGGACCAGCCATGAAACGACGACTCTTTATCGGTGCGGGCGCCAGCGCGGCGGCGCTGAGCACTTTGGGCGGCTGCGCCAGCCAGCAACTGGCCAGCTACGCCAATGAAAAACCGCAACTCGATTTGCGCAGCTACTTTAACGGCACGCTGCAAGCGCACGGCATGTTCAGCGACTACAGCGGCACGGTGGTCAAGCGCTTTCGCGTGCGCATGGTGTGCACCTGGCAGGGCGATGAAGGCACGCTGGACGAAGACTTCAGCTACGCCGATGGCAGCGTGCAAAAGCGCATCTGGCATCTGCGCGCCGGCCCGGACGGCACCTACACCGGCCGCGCCGACGATGTAGTCGGCATCGCCCAGGGGCGCACCGTGGGCAATGCCTTCCACTGGAGCTACACCCTGGCCCTGCCGGTGGACGGCAGCATCTACCATGTGCAAATGGACGATTGGATGTACCTGGTCGATGACCGGGTCATGCTCAACAAAGCGTCTATGCGCAAGTTTGGCCTGCCTTTGGGCGAGGTCACGCTGAGTTTTACCAAGTTGTAAGCGCATGGCCTGGCTTTCCCCCCTGAACCCACCCATGCGCCATTGGCAGGGCCAATCCGTCTGGGTGATTGGCGCGAGCAGCGGCATTGGCCGGGCCACGGCCGCAGCCTTGCATGCGCTGGGCGCCCGCGTCACCGTCTCGGCGCGCAAGGAAGCGGCTCTGCAGGCCTTTGTGGCCGAGCACCCCGGCAGCCAGGCGCTGGTGCTCGATAGCACCGACCGCGCCGCCATGCACACGGCCGCGCAGCATGTGCTGGCGCAACAGCCCCTGGACTGCGTGGTTTATTGCGCCGGCGCCTACCAGCCCATGCGCGCCGACGCGATGGATGTGGACGTGATGCAGCAGCACCTGCGCGTGAACTACGAGGGCGCGCTCTTTATGCTGGAGGCCGTGCTTCCCGCTATGCGCCAGCGCGGGCAGGGCCATATTTCCCTGGTCTCTAGCGTGGCCGGTTACCGGGGTCTGTCCAACAGCTTGGCGTACGGGCCGACCAAGGCGGCGCTGACCAACCTGGCCGAAAACCTGCATCTGGATGTGCACCGCCTGGGCCTGGGCGTCTCGGTCATCAACCCCGGCTTTGTGGACACGCCGCTGACGGCGCAGAACCACTTCACCATGCCTGCGCTGCTGACCCCAGCGCAAGCCGCCCAGGCCATCGTGCAGGGCTGGGCACAGGGACGTTTTGAAATTCACTTTCCGCGCCGCTTTACGATCTGGATGCAGCTGCTGCGCATCTTGCCGGACCGCTGGTATTTTTACTTTGCCCGCAAAACCACCACATGAGCACACCTACTTTCACCCCAGACCCGCAGGCCCAGCGCAGCGCCGAATTGGCCGCACTGGTGCAATGGTTTGAAACGATAACGCCAGCCTCGGTGGCCGATTTGCCCAGGTTTTACGCCACGGACGCCTATTTCAAAGACCCGTTCAACGAGGTGCGGGGCTTGGCCCCGATCGAGGGCATTTTTTCGCACATGTTTGTCGCCATGCACGCACCGCGTTTTGTCGTCACAGGCCAGGTGCTGCAAGGCAACCAGGCTTTTCTGACCTGGGATTTTCATTTTGCATTGCGCAGTTTTCAGCCCCAGACGCAGCGCCTGATCGTGGGTGCCACCCATTTGGTGTTTGGTGCGGATGGAAAAGTCGCGGTGCACCGCGACTACTGGGACGCGGCTGAAGAACTGTACGAGAAGCTGCCCCTACTAGGCAGCCTGATGCGCTGGCTCAAGCGCCGCGCGCAAACCTAGGGCGGATCAAGGACGCAAAAGGGACGTATAAGGGACGCGTAATGGTCCCTTAAGGTCCGCTTGAACCCGCGCTTTAGTTAGGCCGGGTGTCGGCAAAGCTGGCGCGCTGGGCCAGCTTTTCATAGAGCTTGGCCAAATTGGGATGGCGCGTGCGCCAGTCGATGTGCGCAAAACGGAAATCCAGGTAACCCAGCGCACAGCCCACCGCGATGTCTGAGAGTGTGGGGTGGATGTCCGAGCAATAGGTGCGCTCGCCCAAGCCGTTGGACATGGCTGCCAGCGAAACGTCCACCTTGGACATTTGGCGCTCTATCCAAGCCTGGCTGCGCTGGCCATCGGTGCGACCGGCCCAGGTGGCCTCTAAACGGGCCAGGATGAGGGCGTCAATCACGCCGTCGGCCAGGGCCTCCCAGGTTTTGACTTCGGCGCGGGCGCGTCCGGTGCTGGGGATGAGTTTGCCCACTGGCGAGAGCGCATCTAGGTACTCGACGATGACGCGCGAGTCAAACAGGGCTTCGCCGCCTTCCATGACCAGGCAGGGCACTTTGCCCAGCGGGTTGGATGCTGCAATCGTGGTGCTGGCAGCCCAAACGTCTTCTGCGACAAATTCATAGTCCAGTTTTTTTTCCGCCATCACGATGCGCACTTTGCGCACATAGGGGCTGGACAGTGAGCCTATCAATTTCATACGGTGGGTCTTAGCAGCTGAGGAGCAGGCATTCTATACAGGTGAAAAGCCTACAATCTGGCGATGACTTTCTCCCCGATAACCGCCATTTCCCCGCTGGACGGACGCTACGCCAGCAAGCTCGATGCCCTGCGCCCCCTGACCAGCGAGCTGGGCTATATGCACCGGCGGGTGCAGGTCGAGATTGCCTGGTTTATCGCCCTGAGCGATGCCGGCTTCGCGCAATTTAAGCCCTTGTCGGCCGGAGCGCGCACCTATTTGCTCGGTTTGGTGAAGAATTTTTCGCAGGCCGATGGCGAGGCCATCAAGGCCATCGAGAAAACCACCAACCATGACGTCAAGGCGGTGGAGTACTGGCTCAAGTCCAAGTTTGAGGCCCGCCCCGAGCTGCTCGCGGCCAGCGAGTTTGTGCATTTCGCCTGCACCAGCGAGGACATCAACAACACCAGCCATGCCCTGCAACTGCGCGCCGTGCGTGGCACGGTGCTCTTGCCCCAGTTGGACCGCTTGATTTTGATGCTGCGCGACATGGCCCACGCCTATGCCGAGGTGCCCATGCTCAGCCGCACCCATGGCCAAACCGCCAGCCCCACCACGGTGGGCAAAGAAATCGCCAACGTCGTTGTGCGTCTGCAAGCGGCCTGCGACAAGATCGCCAACGTGCACATCCTGGGCAAAATGAACGGCGCCGTAGGCAATTACAACGCGCATTTGTCTGCCTGGCCAGATTTTGATTGGGAAGCCTTTGCCAAGCGCGTGGTGGAGTCGCCCGAACCGCTGGGCCTGGGCCTGGTGTTTCAGCCCTACAGCATCCAGATCGAGCCGCACGACTACATGGCCGAGTTATTTGATGCGGTGGCGCGCGCCAACACCATCTTGATCGACTGGTCGCGCGATGTGTGGGGCTATGTGTCGCTGGGTTATTTCAAGCAAAAATTGCGTGACGGCGAGGTTGGCTCCAGCACCATGCCGCACAAAGTCAACCCCATCGACTTTGAAAACGCCGAGGGCAACTTAGGCCTGTCCAACGCCATGCTGCGCCACCTGAGCGAAAAACTGCCCATCAGCCGCTGGCAGCGCGACCTGACCGACTCCACCGTGTTGCGTAATATCGGCGTCGCGCTGGGCTATGCGGTGCTGGCTTACCAGTCCATGATGGCCGGCTTGGGCAAGCTCGAAATCAACACCGCCGCCATCGCCGCCGACCTGGACGAGGCCTGGGAAGTGCTGGCCGAGCCCATCCAAACCGTGATGCGCCGCTACGGCCTGCCCCAGCCCTATGAGCAACTCAAGGCCTTCACCCGGGGCCAAGCCATGACGCAGGCCCTGATGCAAGGCTTTATCGAAGGCCTGGCCATCCCGCCCGAAGAAAAAGCACGCTTGCTGGCCATGAGCCCGGCCAGCTACACCGGCAAAGCGGCCGAACTGGCCCGCCGGGTTTAGGGCGCTGCCGGGTCCTCGGGCGCGCCCGCGTCCCCGCCGCCGCCTTTGAGCGCCAAAGCGCGTTCGTACAAGCGGTTGCGTGCCTGCCCGCTGATTTCGCTGGCCAGTTTGACGGCGGTTTTCAGGGGCAAATGCGCCAAAAGCAGGCGCAAAACCCGGTCGTCGTCGGCGGCAACCTCGGCCTGGCCCGGGTGCACGACCAGACTAAATTCGCCGCGCACACGGTTGGCGTCAGCCGCCAGCCAGGCGGCCAGCGCGTCGGCACGCACTGTGGCGATTTGTTCAAACTGCTTGGTCAACTCGCGCCCCAGCGTGACCAGGCGATCCCCCAAAGGCGCAAGCGCCAGGGCCAGCGCCTCAATGCGGTGCGGCGCTTCCAGCAGCACAAAAGCACGTGATTGCGCCGCCAGGGCGCTAATGGCCTGCGCCCGCTCGGCGGCCTTGGAGGGCAAAAATCCCGCAAACACAAAACCCGTCTCACCCACACTGTCGTGCAACACGCCCGCCGCGCTGAGCAAAGTGGTGATGCTGCTCGCGCCAGGCAGCGGCACCACGCGCAAATCTTGCGCACGTACCTGGGCGACCAGGCGCGCGCCGGGGTCGCTGATGCCGGGGGTGCCCGCGTCGCTCACATAGGCGACGCGCTGGCCGGCGCGCAGGTGCGCAATAACGCTGTGCGCCGCTTCGCTCTCGTTGTGTTGGTGCAAGGCCAGCAACTGGGCGCTGCTTTTGTCGATACCGTAGGCGCGCAGCAGGCTGTGGGTGTGGCGCGTGTCCTCGCAGGCGATGACGTCGGCCAGGCTCAACACCTGCAAGGCGCGCAGGCTGATATCGGCCAAATTACCAATCGGCGTAGCCACCACATACAGGGCGCTTTGCGGATAATCCTGGGCACCGGCTGCCTCGTGTGCGGCCGGCAGGGCGGAGCGAAATGACGCAATCACAAAAAGGCTTTCTTTCGGGCAATAAGCACCAGCCTAGCAGCAAAAGCATTGGCGATGCAGCGGAAGACGAGGCGCTGGCCTATTTGCAGGCGCGCGGGCTGCGCCTTTTGGCGCGCAATTATCGGACGCCGGGGCGTGGCGGCGGCGAAATTGACCTGGTCATGCGCGCGCCCAATGGCACCTTGGTATTTGTGGAGGTGCGCAGCCGCGCCTCGGGCCAATTTGGCGGTGGCGCGGCCAGCGTGGGCCGGGTCAAGCAGCAGCGCATCATCCGGGCGGCGCAGCACTATTTGTTGCGCTGGCGCAGCCTGCCGCCATGCCGCTTTGACGTGGTCGAGCGCAGTGCGCAAGGCCTGGTCTGGCTGCCAGCGGCCTTTGACGCCGCCTAAAGCCGCTCTGCGCCGCCCTGGCCTGCGCGGTTATCATTACTGCCTATGCTTGAACAACGGATCGAACAACATTTCATCGACAGCGCGGACCTGAAATACCAGGCCGCCCAGGTGCTGAGCAAGCCGATTGCCGACGCCATCCAGGCCATTTTGGCCAGCGTGACCAGTGGCGGCAAAGTACTGGCCTGTGGCAATGGCGGCTCGGCCGCGGATGCGCAGCATTTCTCGGCAGAGTTTGTCGGTCGTTTTGAACGCGAGCGGCCCGAGTTGGGCGCTATCGCACTGACCACCGACAGCTCCATCCTCACGGCGATTGCCAACGACTACGATTTCAATGCGATTTTTTCGCGCCAGGTGCGCGCACTGGGCCAGGCCGGTGATGTCTTGCTGGCCATTTCTACCAGCGGCAATTCGGCCAATGTGCTGGCGGCCATCGAGGCGGCGCACCAGCGCGACATGGTGGTCGTGGCCCTGACCGGACGCGCAGGCGGCAAGATGGCGCAGGTGCTGCGCGATACCGATGTGCATATTTGCGTGCCGCATGAGCGCACGGCGCGCATCCAGGAAGTACATATTTTGGTGCTCCATTGCATTTGCGATGGGGTCGATGTCCAGTTGATGGGTGACAGGGAAAACAGCTAATGAAAACAATGTTCAATAAATGGGTGGTGCTTGGCGCCTTGGCCGGGACGGCGGTGTCTTTGAGCGGCTGCTTTCCGCTGGCGGCCGGTGGCGCGCTGATGACGGGCTTTGTGGTCACCGACCGGCGCACCTCGGGCGCTTTGGTGGAGGACCAGGGCATCGAACTCAAGGCCACCAACCGCATTCGCGATACCTTGGGCGAAAAAGTCCATGTGAATGTGGCCAGCTACAACCGCAAAGTGCTGCTGACCGGCGAGGCGCCCAACCCCCAGGACAAAGAAAAAGTGGCCGATTTGGTGCGCGACATCGAAAACGTCACCACCACCTGGAATGAGATCGGCGTCCTGCCGATCACCTCGCTGAGCGAGCGCTCTAGCGACATCATTATTACGGGCCGCATCAAGGCCGAGTTGCTTGACACCAAAGACCTGGTTTCTAACGCCTTCAAAATCACCGTCGAGCGCGGCGTCGTGTTTGTGATGGGCCGCCTGACGGCCCGCGAGTCCAAGCGGGTGGCCAGTTTGATCAGCGGCGTGACGGGCGTGAAAAAAGTCGTGCTGGTGCACGAGCCCATCAGCGAAGAAGAGCTGGCCCGCCTGCAGCCCCAGCCCGCACCGAAGTAAACCCTCTGGCGGGCCGGCGCCTGTGCCGGCGCGCTGCCTTAGCGCAGGCGCTTGATCAGGCTGGACGTGTCCCAGCGCTGGCCGCCCATGGACTGCACATCGGCATAAAACTGGTCGACCAGCGCGGTTACCGGCAGCCGGGCGCCATTGCGCTTGGCCTCGTCGAGCACCAGGCCCAGGTCTTTGCGCATCCAGTCCACGGCAAAGCCGAAGTCAAATTTGTCGGCCACCATGGTTTTTCCACGGTTGTCCATTTGCCAGCTTTGCGCTGCGCCTTTGCCGATCACTTCGAGCACCTGCTCCATGTCCAGACCGGCTTTCATGCCGAAGGCGACGGCCTCGCTCAGGCCTTGCACCAAACCGGCAATAGCGATTTGGTTGACCATCTTGGCCAGTTGGCCGGCACCGCTCTCGCCCAAGAGCGTAAATGCGCGGGAAAACGCCATGCCGGTGGCCTGCACTTTGTCAAAGGCGGCGCTATCGCCACCGCACATGACGGTGAGCATGCCGTTTTGCGCGCCCGCCTGGCCGCCCGAGACCGGTGCGTCCACAAAACCCAGGCCCGCTGCCTTGGCGCTGGCGTGCAACTGGCGCGCAATACTGGCCGAGGCCGTGGTGTGGTCCACAAAAATGGCGCCTTCGTGCATGCCGGCAAAAGCGCCGTCGGGTCCTTCGGTCACGCTGCGCAGATCGGCGTCGTTGCCGACGCAGCAAAACACGATATCGGCCCCTTTCGCGGCTTCGCGCGGTGTGGCAGCGCTGGCGTGGGCGCCTTGGGTGCTGGGTGCGCCGCCAAATTCGGCCAGCCAGGCCTGCGCTTTGGCGGGGCTGCGGTTGTAGACAGTCACCCGGTGGCCGGCCAGGGCCAAATGGCCGGCCATGGGCAGGCCCATGACGCCCAGCCCCAAAAAGGCGACCGATTGGGCCGGCGCGGGGGCATAGGTTTTGGGGTTGACGGCAGAAGCGGGCATAAAAATCCTCGTGCAGGGTGGTGAAACACCGCACTTTAGACGATGGCGATGCCCCCGGTATTGGCCATCAGCGTGGCCGGGTCGGTGTCGGTGCTGCGCAGGCGGATTTCCAGGCGCAAATCGTTGGGCGAGTCGGAGTTGCGCAGCGCGTCTTCCAGGCTGATGAGTCCGTTGCGGTACAGCAGAAACAGCGCCTGGTCGAAGGTTTGCATGCCGCTGCCGCCGCTTTTTTTCATGGTTTCTTTGATTTCGGCGATCTCGCCTTTTTTGATCTGGCTGGCCACCATCGGCGAGTTGATCAGTACTTCGACCGCCGCCAAGCGTCCTTTGGCGCCCTTGCGCGGTAAGAGGCGTTGCGAGACGATGGCGCGCAAATTGAGCGAGAGGTCCTGCAACACATGGTTGCGCTGGGACTCGGGAAAGAAGTTGATGATGCGGTCCATCGCCTGGTTGGCGCTGTTGGCATGCAAGGTGGCCAGGCAAAAATGGCCGGTTTCGGCGTAGTCCAGGGCCAGCTCCATGGTCTCGCGGTCGCGCAATTCGCCAAACATGATCACATCGGGCGCCTGGCGCATGGCGTTTTTCATGGCAATGTGCCAGCTGTCGGTGTCCAGGCCCACTTCGCGGTGGGTCACCAGGCAGTTTTTGTGCGGATGGATGAACTCGATCGGGTCTTCGACCGTCAGGATGTGCCCGTGCGAGTTTTCATTGCGCCAGTCCAAAACGGCCGCCTGGGTGGTGGACTTGCCGGTGCCGGTGCCCCCCACGGTGATAAAGAGTCCGCGTTGGTTCATGGCGATCTCTTTGAGTATGGGCGGCAGTTGCAGGCCATCGATCGAGGGCGGCGCATTCGGGATCGAGCGCAGCACCATGCCCACTTTGCCCAACTGCACAAAAGCGTTGACCCGAAAGCGCCCCAGGCCGGGCGTGCCGATGGCAAAGTTGCACTCTTTGTTGCGTTCAAACTCGGTGAGTTGCCGGTCAGTCATGATGGCGCGGGCCATCATATTGGTGTGCTCGGCCTGCAAAGCCTGCGACGACGCTTTGGTCATCACGCCGTCAATTTTGATGGCCGGCGGGAAATCGGCGCTGATAAACAAATCGCTGCCCCGGTGGCTGAGCATCAATTTGAGCAAGTCGCTAATCAACTGGGAAGCTTGTTCACGCGTCATAAAAGCAGCTCGGTAAAAAAGGGGGTTGGTGTGGCACGCAATGCTTGCGGGTTTAAAAAGCCTCGGGCACTTTGGCTTTGCTGCGCGCCTCGGCCAGGCCGATCTTGTTGGACTTGACCAGCGCGGCCAGGTTTTGGTCCAGCGTCTGCATGCCCAGCGAGGTGCCGGTTTGGATCATCGAGTACATCTGCGCAATCTTGGCCTCGCGGATCAGGTTGCGAATACCGTTGGTGCCCAGCATGATTTCGTGGGCGGCCACCCGGCCATCGTTGTTAATGGTTTTGCACAGGGTCTGGGAAATCACCGCTTGCAAAGACTCCGAGAGCATGGCGCGCACCATTTCTTTTTCGTCGCCGGGGAAGACGTCCACGATACGGTCAATGGTTTTGGCGGCGCTGGAGGTATGCAAGGTGCCAAAGACCAAGTGCCCGGTCTCGGCGGCTGACAAGGCCAAGCGGATGGTTTCCAGGTCGCGCAGCTCGCCTACCAAGATGGCGTCAGGGTCTTCGCGCAGTGCAGAGCGCAGCGCCTCGGCAAAACCGTGCGTATGGCGGCCCACTTCGCGCTGGTTGATCAGGCATTTCTTGGGCTGGTGCACGAACTCGATCGGGTCTTCGATGGTCAGCACATGGCCGTGCTCGTTCTCGTTGAGGTGGTTCACCATGGCCGCCAGCGTGGTCGACTTGCCCGAGCCGGTGGGGCCGGTGACCAGCACCAGGCCGCGCGGTTTCATGGCCAAATCGCCAAAAATGGCCGGCGCATTGAGTTGCTCAAGCGTCAAAATTTTGCTGGGAATGGTCCGAAAGACGGCGCCTGCGCCGCGCAATTGGTTAAAGGCGTTGATCCGAAAACGCGATACGCCCTCGATCTCGAAGGCAAAGTCGGCCTCCAGCTTTTCCTCGAATTGCTGGCGCTGGGCGTCGCTCATGATGTCGTAGACCATGCTGAGCACCTCTTTGTGCTCGACCACCGGCAGGTTCAGGCGGCGCACCTCGCCGTGAACCCTTAACATCGGCGGCAATCCCGCAGACAGATGCAGGTCCGAGGCCTTGCTTTTGACGCTAAAGGCCAGTAATTGGCTGATTTCCATGCGCTGAAGTCCCTGATTTGTTCAATTTGCAGTCGTTTGCAAATAATTAAATATAAATAATATAAAAAACATTATAGATAACCATAGTGGAAATCAAAAACAATTTGGAAAGTGTCCGTCGCCGCATCGCCGCCAGTTGCAGCGCTTGCGGACGCGACCCCGCGCAGGTCGGTTTGCTCGCCGTCTCCAAGACCTTCGGGCCCGAGGCCGTGGCCCAGGCCTATGCCGCCGGGCAGCTGGCGTTTGGCGAGAACTACATCCAGGAGGCGGTGGAAAAAATCCAGGCGCTGGCCGATTTGCCGCTGCAGTGGCATTGCATCGGCCCGGTGCAAAGCAATAAAACCCGGCTGGTGGCCGAACATTTCGATTGGGTGCAGTCGGTGGACCGGCTCAAGATCGCCGAGCGTCTGAGCGCCCAGCGTCCGCTCGCGCGCGGTCTCTTGCAGGTGTGCATCCAGATCAATATTGACGGCGGCCCGAGCAAATCGGGTGTGCCGCCCCAGGAGGCGCTGGCATTGGCGCAGGCGCTTGCCGCTTTGCCCGGCTTGCGCTTGCGCGGCATCATGACCATTCCGGAGCCGGCCGAAAGCGAGGAGGCCGCGCTGGCCGTGCACCGCCGTGCCCAAGCGCTGTTCGCGCATTTGCGCAGCACGGGCCTGGACCTAGATACCTTGTCCATGGGCATGAGCGGGGATTTAGAGCCTGCCATCCAGGCAGGCAGCACCTTGGTGCGCGTGGGCTCGGCAATCTTTGGGGCGCGCGCGCCGCTTAGCCCTTGAGCGCTAACTGCGTGGTGTTCTTGACTTCTTCCATGACGGCGTAGGTGCGCGTCTCACGCACGCCGGGCAACTGCCACAGCACGGTGCCGGCAAAGTCGCGGTAGGCCGCCATATCGGCCATGCGGGTTTTGAGCAGGTAGTCAAAGCCGCCGGCCACCATATGGCATTCCATGATCTCGGGGCGCACTTGCACCGCCGCCTTGAAAGCGTCAAACACATGGGGTGTGGTGCGGTCGAGCAAGACTTCGACAAACACCATGAGCCCTGCGCCCAGGCGCGCCGGGTCCAGCAGCGCCTGGTAGCCCCGGATAAAGCCCGCTTTGCTCAGGCGCTGCACCCGCGCCAGCACCGCCGTGGGCGAGAGCGCCACGGTTTCGGCCAGCTTGAGATTGGAGATGCGACCATCCTCTTGCAGGCAACGCAAAATTTTCAGATCGGTACGGTCTAAGCTGGTGTCTGATTCGGTCATGGGTGAATTATTCGCTAAGAAAAGTTATTTATTTGGATAAATATTTACCTAACATTGCAGGAATATAGCGTTTTACGCCAATTTGGTGGCGATTGACCCTAGGAGTTCCCGCTATGCACCCAGACCAGGTTTTGCCATCCCCCTACCAAGCAGAAGCGCAGGTGATTGCCCAGCGTTTGCAGCGCCTGCAAGGCCAGCTGGACTGGGCCGCCGCCGCCCAGGTCGCCGCACCCTGGGTACAGGCCGTGCGCGCCCAGCCCGCGCCACTGTGGGCCATGGAGAGTTTGCTGCGCGAGTACCCGATCTCCAGCGCCGAAGGCTTGGCCCTGATGCGCCTGGCCGAGGCCTTGCTGCGCGTGCCGGATAGGGACACCGCCATCGCCCTGACCGCCGACCAACTCGGGCGTGCCGACTTTGACCAGGCCGGTGACCAGGTGCTGGCCCGTTTGGCCCGTGCGGCGATCGCCCTGTCCAAGCATTTCTTGCCCAACGCCGAGCAGCCCGCAGCTGGCGCCGGGCTGATGGGCCGCCTGGGTGCGCGCACGGTGGTGTCCGCAGCCCTGCGGGCGGTGCAACTCTTGGGCCGCCAGTTTGTGCTCGGCCAAACCATAGGCCAGGCCATGGACCATGCGCAAGACGCCCGTGCGCAGCAGGCCGGTTTGCGCTTTTCCTATGACATGCTGGGCGAAGGCGCCCGCACCCAAGCCGATGCGCTGCGCTATTTGGAGAGCTACACCCAAGCCATCGCCGCGCTGGCGGGCGCCGCCAAGGCCGGTCGTGGCCCGCAGGGCAATGACGGCATCAGCATCAAACTCAGCGCTTTGCACCCGCGCTATGAGGAGGCCCAGCGCAAGCGCGTCATGCACGAGTTGCTGCCCCGCGTGTGGGCGCTGTGCGAGCAGGCGGCCCGGGCGGACATCAACCTGACCATCGACGCCGAAGAGGTGGACCGCCTGGAATTGCAGCTGGCGGTGCTGGAGGCGCTGATGGCGCGCGTGGCGACGCACTGCCCGCAGTGGCGCGGCCTGGGGCTGGCGGTGCAGGCCTACCAAAGCCGCGCGCTGGCCTGTGTGGAGCATGTGATCGCCCGGGCGCGCCACCACGGTGTGGGCCTGATGTGCCGCCTGGTCAAAGGCGCTTACTGGGACGCCGAGATCAAGCGCGCCCAGGAGCTGGGGCTGGACCACTACCCGGTGTTTACGCACAAGCACCACACCGATATTTTCTATCTGGCCTGCGCCGCGGCCCTGCTGCAGGCGCCCGAGGTGGTGTACCCACAATTTGCCACCCACAACGCGGCCACTATCGCCGCCATCGTGCAGATGGCGGCGCGCCATGGCGGCGCATTTGAATTGCAACGCCTGCACGGCATGGGCGAGGGGGTGTACGCCCAGGTGCTCAAAAACCCCTTGCTGGCCTGCCGCGTTTACGCCCCGGTGGGCGCGCACAAAGATTTGCTGGCTTATCTGGTGCGTCGTTTGCTGGAAAACGGCGCCAATTCCTCGTTTGTGCACCAACTGGCCGACCCGCAGCACAGCCTGGACGACTTATTGATGTCGCCGCTGCGCCTGGCGCCCGACAGTGCTTTGCCACTGCCGCCAGCGCTGCTCGGACCGGCCGCCGGGCGGGCCAACAGCCGGGGCGAAGACTTCAGCCAGGCACCTATGCGCGCGCCGTATGTACAGGCCTTGGCCGCGCGGCAGGCCTTATCGGCGCCGCTGCCAACCCCGCTTGCAGCGCTGCCCGCTGCCATGGCGCAGGCGCAGCAGGCGTTTGTGCACTGGAGCCGCGTGCCTGTGCAAGAGCGCAGTGCCGCTTTGCAGCGCGCCGCCGACCACATGCAGGCCCAAAGCCCAGCTTTGTGTGCCGTGCTGGTGCGCGAGGCGCATAAAACCTGGGCCGACGCGCAGGCCGAAGTGCGCGAGGCGGTGGACTTTTTGCGCTATTACGCGCTGCAGGCCGAGCGCATCATGCAGCCTATGGCCATGCCCGGTGCCGGCGGCGGTCTCACTGGCGAGACCAATACCTTGCAGCTGTGCGGGCGCGGCGTGTGGGTGTGCATCAGCCCCTGGAATTTCCCCTTGGCCATTTTTGTCGGCCAAGTGGCCGCGGCGCTGGCCACCGGCAACACCGTGCTGGCCAAGGCGGCCGAACAGACGCCGGTGATTGCCGCGCACGCCGTGCGCATGCTGCATGCGGCCGGCGTGCCTGCGCAGGCTTTGCAGTTGCTGCACGGTCCGGGCGCTGCCTTGGGCGCCGCGCTGGTGGGCTTGCCTGGCGTAGCGGGCGTGGTGTTTACCGGCTCGACGGCGGTGGCCAAATCGATACAGCGCGCTTTGGCGGCCCAAGACGGGCCCATCGTGCCCCTGATCGCCGAGACAGGCGGCATCAACGCCATGGTGGTGGACTCCAGCGCCTTGCCCGAGCAGGTGGTCGATGCGGTGCTAAGCAGCGCCTTTCGCTCGGCTGGTCAACGCTGCTCGGCGCTGCGCCTGCTGTGCGTGCACAACGATATCGCCGATACGGTGCTGGAGATGCTCCAAGGCGCGGCGGCCGAGTTGCAGGTGGGCGACCCGGCCGATTGGGCGACGGATGTCGGCCCGGTGATCGACCAGGCCGCTGCCAGGCGTTTGCGCGCGCATATCGCGCGCTTGGGTGCGCAGCACCGGTGTTTGTTTGGCCCCGCAGTGCAGCAGGCGCTGGCCGCCGAGGGTTTGTACATGGCCCCCCATGCTTTCGAGATAGGCGAGGTGGCGCACGCGGATACCGAAATCTTTGGCCCCGTGCTGCAGGTGCTGCGCTGGCAAGGCGACCCGCTGGCCCTGGTGGCGCACATCCATGCGCTGGGCTACGGACTGACGCTGGGCGTGCAAACCCGCATCGACAGCCGCGCCTTGGCGATCGCAGCGGCGGCGCAGGTGGGCAATGTGTACGTAAACCGCAACATGATTGGCGCGGTGGTGGGGGTGCAGGCCTTTGGCGGCGAAGGGCTGAGCGGCACCGGCCCCAAAGCCGGTGGCCCGCATTACCTGCCGCGTTTTTGCGCCGAGCGCAGCCTGAGCATCAACACGGCGGCGGCAGGCGGCAATGTGGCATTGCTCGCCTAGCGCCAGGGGCAGCGCTTAAAAGCGCGTGCCCACCGTGATGCCAAAGGAGCTGGGGTCCAGCGTGACGTCCAGCGTCTGCCCGGTAGAGAAGCTGTTGCGCGTGCTGAGCATGGTCTTGCTGTAGAACACGTCCACAAAAGTCTTGTCATCCAAGGCAAAGGTGGCGCCGATTTGGGGCGTCATCGCAAACTTGGAGTCCACCTTGAGCGTGGTGGCCGGGCCGCCCGGGTTGGTCATGGCCGTCAAGGCGCCGCTGCCCACTGCGTTGCTGAAGTAGGCATAGGTGGCGCCCAAGCCCACATAGGGCCGGAACTGGCTGTTGGCGTCCATGAAGCGGTATTGCAAAAACACCGTCATCGGCAGGGACTGCACCTCGCCGATTTGCCCGGCTGCGGCCAGAGCTCCTGCGCCGTACAGCTTGTGCTTAAACGGCAGGGCCAAGGGCAGGTCGACCGACACATTGTCGGTGTAGAAGTAGGTCACGCCGCCGCTGACCTGGCTGGCTGCGCCCACATCCGATTTGGTGCCGGCAAAGCTGGGCGCCGTCATGTCACCGCTGGTGACACTGGGCGTGATGGTGGTCGCACCCACGCGCGCCAGCCAGGTACCCGCCGATTGCGCCAGCGCCAAAGGGGCTGCCAAGGCGATGGCGGTGGCGGCGAAGAATTTCAGGGAATGTTTCATGTCTTTTACTCCGTGCGTATGCGCTGATTAGAGCCAACCGGCCAAGACCAGTTCTTTGGTGACGAATTGGGCCAGCAACTTGTGCGCATACGGCGTGGGGTGCACGCCGTCGGCAAACATATAGCGCGAGGTATCGCCTGCGATCACATTGCTTGGATTGCACAGCAGCGAGGTGCCCGTGGTGTTCGTCGGGCCGGCTTTGCAGACAGGGTCTTTGACGTTGGTCAGGCCAAACTGCGCCGGGTTGGCAAATTGCTTTTGGTTTTCGGCAAAGGCGTCGAGCAGCAACACACCGGCCACGCCGGTCAGCTCGGCCTTGAGGCGGGCGTTAAAGGCCTGTGTCATCGCCAGCACCAAGGGCGCCTGGCCGCTGCTCACGCCATAAGGCGTTTGGCTGGCGTCGGGAATGTTGAGCACCACGACTTTCTTGGCCCCTTTGCTCAGCATGAGCTTCACGTTGTCAGCCATCTCTTTGGCGGCGGTCGACATGCCGGCAGTGGCAATGCCGATGCCGGTCGTGCCCACATAGGTGGCCGCTGCCGCATTGCCCTGCGCCGTCGCAGCGGTTTGCGCCGTGGTGCCCAGGTTGGCGGCATTGGCCACTGTGGCGGCAGCGTTGTTGTAGCCGTTGATGGCAGCATCCGTGGCAGCGGCGGTGATGGCCGCGACGATGATGGTCGTGGGCGTGGCATTGGGCGCCTGGGCCGCGCCCATCGCGGCGACGCCGATAGTCGCTTGTGCACCCGCGCGGTTGGCCGCCGGTGCGGCGGTGACCAATTGGGTGATGATGGAGGTGATAAACGCCGTGTTGCCCGCGTCACTGCCCACTTTGGTAGCCGCTGCCGTCAGGATGTCGGACTGCGCAAACATGTCGTTGGCGCCGGCCATTACCGTTACCAACTCGGTGCCTTTGAAGGCGCCGCCATTGGCTGGCAAAGCCAGGAAGTTTTGAATCTGCGCTGCAACCGATTCGGTCAACGCTCCGCCAGCGTGGCCGGTGCCGTTGGGGTCGGTCACGCGGGAGCCGCCTTGGGCGTAGTTGGTGCATCCGGGGACGATAACCGGCACCGTGCCATAGCCCACACGCGCTGCGCACGAGGGTGTCCCCAGGATAGAGGCTGCCACCAATTGCGGCCATACATAACTGGGCGTCGGATCACTGCCGATGGCGCCGCCAATCAGGTTCACGGTAAACAGACCGCCGACCTGTGCAATCTGGCCGACTTTGTAAGCGCCAGGGTCGCTCAGACTGTCGCCAAAGGTCACCATGGCCGAATAACTGACGCGGTTGGACTGGTCGCCATTGCCGCCACCGCCACAGGCGACCAGCAGCGCAGCCGTCATTGACGCCAACGCAAGGTGTTTAACAAATTTCATGCTGAGCTACTCCTGTACGACGTGTAATAAATTCTTGATCAATTTTGATAAAAAATTTAACAAAATTGAAATTATTGACCCTGATTTATCAGGAACACCCCATGGTAAGCCACCCGCTGTAACCGCCCGCTAGGGGAAATCCCTTTGTGTCCGCCTGCGCCGATAATCAGCGCGATGGCCCTTTCTCTTTCTCCTACGCGCTTTTTTGGCCTTTCTCCGGCCGCCCAGGGCCGTGTGGCGGCCCTCATCACGGTGGCCATTTGGACCTCGTTTATCGTGATTGCCCGCGCGACGGCCGATCCGGCGCGCGGCGGCACGCTGCTCCCCTTGGACATTGTGTACGCCCGCTTGTGGGGCGCCGGCCTGGTGTTGATTCCCTGGGGCTGGTGGTTGGCGCGCCAGGCCCGGCGCGCTGCGCAGCATGAAGCGCAAGGCCAAGCCGCCGTGCCGGCAGATTCCTTGTGGGGGTTTTCGCCCCTGCCCTGGTCCATCACCTGGCGCGTGGGGGTCAGCGGCGGCCTGCTCTACGCCACCTTGGCCTACAGCGGCTTTGTGTTTGCGCCCGCCGCCCATGCTTCGGTGCTCTTGCCCGGCAGCCTGCCTTTGTGGACCACGTTGTTGGCCTTTTTGCTCTTGGGCGAGCCCATCGGCTGGGGCCGTGCGCTAGGCCTTTTGCTGATTGTCTGCGGCGACGGTCTGGTCGGCGGGGCCAGTTTGCTCCATGCTTTTGATGGCAGCGGCGTCTGGCGCGGCGATGTGCTGTTTATTTCTGCTGCCATGGCCTGGTCGATGTACAGCGTACTGGTGCGCCACTACCGCCTGGACGCGGTGCGCGCCACGATTGCCGTGACGGTGTGCGCTTTTGTGCTCTACGTGCCGGCCTATACGCTGGCCTGCCTCTTGGGTGCCTGGCCGGGGCATGTATTTGCAGCGCCTTGGCGCGAAGTGCTGTTTCAGATGGCTTTTCAGGGCGTGGGCTCGGTCGTGGTCTCGGGCATTGGCTTTACCAAAATGATCCAATACTACGGGCCGGTGCGCTCGACCATGATGACCGCCGTCGTGCCTGGCCTGTCCGCGCTGGGTGCAGCCCTGGTGCTGGGCGAGCCCTTGCCCTGGAACGTGCTGGCGGGCCTGGCGCTGGTCACCTGCGGCATTGTGTTTGGTGTGCGCAAAGCGGCGGCGCGGCCCTAAGGTTTTTCGGCAATGCACTTTTTAGCTTTTGACACCAGCACCGACCACATGACGGTCGCGGTGGCCGGCCCCATGCCAGAGCAGCGCTGGCAGCGCGCCAGCGCCGGCGGCGCGGCGGCCTCGGCCAGCCTGATCGCCACGGTGCGCGAATTGCTGGACCAAGCCGGTCTGCGTTTGCAAGAACTGGACGCGATTTGCTTTGGCAGCGGGCCCGGCTCGTTTACCGGCTTGCGCACCGCCTGTGCGGTGGCCCAGGGGCTGGCCCTGGGTGCGGATGTGCCGGTGCTGCCTGTACCGTCCTTGCTGGCGGTGGCCCAAGCGGCGCGCAGTGCCCACGCACCGGCTGCGCACTGCCTGCGTGTCACCGCCTTGCTCGATGCCCGCATGGACGAGGTGTATGCCGCCAGTTACCTGTGGCAAGGCGAGCGCCTGTGGTGCGTGCACCCGCCCTGCCTGCTGGCGCCCGAGCAGGTGGCCGCCTGGGCCGCGCAGCCGCTGGCGCCCGAGCTGCCCATCCCCACATGGCATGCCTGGGCCGGTAATGTGGCGCAGGCCTACGGGCCACGCCTGGCGCCACCTGCGGGTACACCGCTGTTGGAGGCCTGGCCCGAGGCGCAGGCCATGCTTGCGCTGGCCCCCTTCCTGTTAGCCCAGGGCGCGGCCGTAGCGCCCGATGAGGCCCTGCCTTTGTACGTGCGCGACAAAGTGGCCAAGACCACCGAAGAGCGCGCCCTGGAAAAAGCCAGCAAGGCGCGGGACGCCGCCGCCCCCAGCAGCCATGCCTAAAGGCGTGACGCCCGGGGCGCCGCAGGCCGCTTTTGTGCCGCTGAGCCTGCCTTTGTTAGCCAATGTGATGGATGTGGAGCAGCGCGCCTATGCCCATCCCTGGTCGCGGGCCAACTTTGCCGATGTGCTGCACAGCGGCTACCACGCGCAGGTGCTCATGGGGGGCAACACGATCGTGGGTTACTACGTGGGCATGCAAGGCGTGCAAGAGGCGCATTTGCTCAACATCACGGTCGACCCACACTTTCAGCGCCAAGGCTGGGCGCGCCTGATGATGCAGGCTTTTGCCCTGTGGGCGGGCAGCTGGCAGGCGCAAACCCTGTGGCTGGAGGTGCGCGTGGGCAATGCCCGGGCGATTGCGCTGTACCGCAGCGAGGGCTTTGAAGTCGTCGGCCAACGCAAAGCCTATTACGCCGCCGGACGGGGCCAGCGCGAGGACGCGCTGGTCATGCGGCGCAGCCTTGGATAATCGGGCCATGACATTGCACCTTGACGACCGCCAGCGCGCCATGCTTTTGGAGATGGGTGTGCGCGTCTGGTTGCCCGGCGCGGCCTTTGCGCTGGCGCCCCAGGGCGCAGGCGACACCGCTGCCACAGACCCGGTGCGTCTACCGGCCCAGCGTCCGGTGCCTGCGCCACCCCCTACAGCACCGGTGTTGGCACCGGTGTTGGCGCCAGCGGCCGGCCTGCAAGCTTTGCAAAATATGGATTGGGCGGCCCTGGCCCAAACGGCCGCCCAATGCCAGGCCTGCGGTCTGTGTGCGGGCCGCACCCACAGCACCTTGGACGCCGCGCGGGCCAGCCAGGCGCGCTGGATGGTGGTGGGCGATCCACCCGACGACCAGGAAGACAGCGCAGGCCAGGCCTTTGTCGGCGACAACGGCACGCTTTTGGACAATATGCTCAAAGCCGTGGGCGCCGTGCGCACGGGCGGCGCACTGCCTCAAGGCATGGACGCGGCCTATGTCACCAAGGTCAGCAAATGCCGCGTACCCGCAGGTCGCGTGCCGCAGGCGGCCGAGCTGGCCCAATGCAGTGCCTATTTGCAGCGCGAAATCGCGCTGGTGCGCCCGCAGGTCATTGTGGCCATGGGCCGTTTTGCCAACCAGGTCTTGCTCGCCGAGAGCCCCGAGGCTGCCACCTTGCCGCTGGGGCGCCAGCGCGGCACGGTGTACCGCTACCAAGGCGTTCCGGTGGTGGTGACGTACGCGCCCCAGGCCCTGGTGCGCAACCCCGCTGACAAAGCCAAGGCCTGGGCCGATTTGTGCCTGGCCATGGACGTGTTGGCCGCTGGCACTTAAGACCCGGCCACTTCGCTTTCTGCGCTGCTGGCCGCTGGCGCTGGGTGCAGGCGTGCCAACAGGTCGCGCAGCGCTTTGGGGGTGTAAGGCTTGGAGAGGTAATCGTCCATGCCGGCGGCCAGACACGCGGCGCGGTCCGCTTGCATAGCACCCGCGGTGGTGGCAATGATGGGCGTGTGCTCGCCGGGCTTTTCTTGCGCGCGCAGCTGCGCGGTTGCCTGCAGGCCACTCATGCCGGGCATTTGGATATCCATCAGCACCGCATCCCAGGTTTGGTTGGCAAACAACGCGATCGCCTCCTCGCCGCTGTGGGCCGTGGTGATGCTGTGGCCCATGTTTTTGACGACGGTTTGGGCCAGCAACTGGTTGATCGGGTTGTCCTCGACCAGCAAAATCGCCATCGGGCGCTGCGCATCGCCTGGCATTGGCGCCTGTGCGGGCGGGCAGGGCGGCTGGGGTGTTTCGTCCGCCTGGCGCGCCTGCACCGCTTGGCCGCGCGCCAGGCGCACGGTAAACATAAAACGGCTGCCCTGGCCCGGAGTGCTTTGGACCCACAGCCGCCCGCCCATGCGCTCGACCAAGCGGGTGCAAATAGCCAGCCCCAGCCCGGTGCCGCCAAACTGGCGCGTGGTGGAGCTGTCCGCCTGCGAAAAGGCGTTAAAAATATCGGCTTGCTTTTCGGGCGCAATGCCCAGGCCGGTGTCATGCACCGTAAATTGCAGGTGGTAGCCCTGGGCGTCTGCGGCCAATAATTCGGTGAGCACTGTCACCGTGCCTTGGGCCGTGAACTTGACCGCGTTATTGCACAAATTGCTCAGCACCTGGCCGAGCCGGCCCGGATCGCCCAGGGCGTCGGTGGGCAGGTCTGGCGCAAAATGGGTCGAAAACACCAGGCCTTTTCTGCGCGCTTCAAAGGCGCTGGTATGCAATACCTCCTCGGCCCAGGCCTCCCAGTGCAAGGGCAGGCTCTCGAGCGCGATGTGGCCGGCCTCCACTTTGGAGAAATCCAAAATTTCATTGATGATGACCATCAGCGATTGGGCCGAGCGTTTGACCTTTTCTAGGTGGGCGCGCTGGGATGCCTCCAGAGGCGTGTCCAACACCACATCGGTAAAGCCAATGATGCCGTTCATCGGCGTGCGAATTTCATGGCTCATGTGGGCCAAAAACTCGCTTTTGGCGTCGTTAGAGGCTTGCGCTTGCATGCTTTTTTCCCACAAGCTGTCGGACAAAGCTTTCAATTGGGCGTTCTCGCGCTGCTGGTCGTAGTGGCGTCGTATCAGCGCTGCGGCCGAGACCAGCATCAGCACGAGCATGGCGCTGGTCAAGGTGACGACCAGCGTGTTTTGGTGCAGCATGGTCTGGGTTTGTTCTTCCAAAAGGCGCGTCACGCGCGAATTGGCCGCCAAGCTCAGGGACTGCACCGACGGGCCCAGGGCCTCCAGCGCCAATAAGAGCTCGCGCATCTGCACCGTTTGGGGGGTGTTGCCTGACCAATACGCCTCGGCCGGCGCCAGCAGTGCCTCCAGGCGGGGCAAGACTTGCTGGTACTCCGGGCGACTCTCCAGCACCGACACCGACGGGCTGGCACGCACCAACTGCATGCGGCTGAGCAAAATGTCGTAGCGCAGCGACAGCTCTTGCAGGCTTGGCGGATCGCTGTGCTCTACGCCGGCCTCCAAACTGCTGCGAAAGCGCAAAAACTCGCGCTCCATCTGAAACACCAAGGCGGTGACCGAGTCGTAGTTGCGCGCCAGGTTCTGCTCGATGGCGCGGCGCTGGGCAAAGTCAAACAACAGCGATGCGATCAGCACCGCGGCCATGGTCAAAGTGACCGCGCTCAGGCCGAGCAAATAGCGCCGGCTTTGGGGCGCATCAGCCCGCAAGGCTTACTCCAGCGTGAGCGACTTGAGCTGCCAGGCCGAGCGCTCGTAATAGGTCAGGGCGCGTAGCTCGGGCTTGCTGTCAAAGGGGTACACGATAAACAGCGGCCCCTTGGTCTTGACGGGGATGGCTTGTCCATTCATTTTGTGGGCCACGATCACGTCAAACTTGAGCGCGTCGTCCATGGGGATGGCGGTTTGGTAATCGTTCAGGGCCGCCGCTTTGAGGGTCGTGCCAGAGCCTTTGGCCGCCGCAATCAGGTCGCGCAGCAAGGGTCCGGTAAATTCAATGGGCTGCTTGTCCCAGGGCGTGAGGGTGCGAAAAGTCTGCTGCGGGAGCTTTTCGATCATGGCCAGGTCGAACTGCGCCGCCTGGGGCGCGTTGGTGTCGCCGATTTTGCCTTGGAGCGTCAAAATGACTTTGCCGGTGGCCGGCGGTAAAGCCCAGGCACTGCTTTGTATGACCAACACAGCCAGCCAAGCCAGCACAGAAAAAGCGGTTTTCTTCATTCCTATCCTCGAATTCTTAAACCATTAAAAATCGGAATAGTATATTTTAAATCGCAATAAATGGTTAATTTGTTAAATCCGCAAAGGCGCTTTAGGGGGGCAGCAGCCTTTGTAAATAGTGGCCGGTAAAGCTGTCCGGGTTGGCCGCCAGGTCTTCGGGCGTGCCGGTGCCGACCACGGTGCCGCCGCCTGAGCCGCCCTCGGGGCCCATGTCGATCAGCCAGTCGGCGGTTTTGATGACGTCCAGGTTGTGCTCGATCACCACAATGGTGTTGCCCGCGTCGCGCAGCTGGTGCAGCACCTTGAGCAAGAGCGCAATGTCGGCAAAGTGCAGCCCGGTGGTGGGCTCGTCCAGGATGTAGAGCGTGCGCCCGGTGTCGCGCTTGGAGAGTTCGAGCGCCAGCTTGACGCGCTGGGCCTCGCCACCCGAGAGCGTGGTGGCCGACTGGCCCAGGCGGATGTAGCTCAGGCCCACGTCCATCAGGGTTTGCAGCTTGCGCGCCAGCGTGGGCACAGCCTGGAAAAACTCCAGTGCCGCCTCCACCGTTAGCTCCAAAATCTGGGCCACGTTTTTGCCTTTGTAGAGCACCTCGAGCGTCTCGCGGTTGTAGCGCTGGCCGGCGCACACGTCGCAGGGCACATACACGTCGGGCAAAAAGTGCATCTCCACCTTGACCATGCCGTCGCCCTGGCAGGCCTCGCAGCGCCCGCCGCCGCTGCCCGCTGGCACGTTAAAACTAAAGCGCCCGGCGCCGTAGCCGCGCTCGCGGGCGGCGGGCACTTCGGCCATCAGCTCGCGGATCGGGGTGAACAAGCCGGTGTAGGTGGCCGGGTTGCTGCGCGGCGTGCGCCCGATGGGCGACTGGTCCACATTGATGACTTTGTCAAAGTATTCAATGCCTTCGATGGCCTCGTGCGGCGCCGGCTCTTCGTGGGCGCGGTGGATGGTGCGCGCCGCCGCCGCGTACAGCGTGTCATTGACCAGCGTGGACTTGCCCGAGCCGGACACACCGGTCACGCAGGTGAGCAGGCCCACGGGGAAGTCGACGCTGACGTTTTTGAGGTTGTTGCCGCGCGCGCCCACCACGCGCAGCGCTTGCCACTGGCCTTGGGTTTGGCGGTGGTGGGCCTCGCGCTCGGCGCGCCGCTGCGCTGCCGGGCTGGGTGCGTAGCGGCCGGGGTTTTTGGCCTGGTAGGCGGCTTTCTCCACGCTGGGCAGCCAGGCGCGGCGCTGCGTGGGCACCGCAATTTGCAGGGTGCGGGCCAGGTAGCGCCCGGTCAGCGATGCGGGGTTGTCGCGCACCTGGTCAAACGTGCCCTGGGCGATGACCCGCCCGCCGTGGACGCCGGCGCCCGGGCCCATGTCAATCACATGGTCGGCTGCGCGCATCATGTCCTCGTCGTGCTCGACCACCAGCACGCTGTTGCCGATATCGCGTAAATGCTGCAAGGTGCCGATCAGCCGGTCGTTGTCGCGCTGGTGCAGGCCGATGCTCGGTTCGTCCAGCACATACATCACGCCTGTCAGGCCCGAGCCGATCTGGCTGGCCAGGCGAATGCGCTGTGACTCGCCGCCGCTGAGCGTCTCGGCGCTGCGCGACAGGCTGAGGTAGCTCAGGCCCACGTCGTTCAAAAACTGCAGGCGCAGCCCGATTTCGCGCACCACTTTGGCGGCAATTTCGCCCTTGGCACCCGCCAAGCGCAGGCTTTGGAAATAGTCTTGCGCCTCGCGCAAAGTGCTGCCGCTGATCTCGTAAATCGCGCGCGATTGCTCGCCCTGGCCGATACGCACATGGCGCGCTTCGGTGCGCAAGCGGGTACCTTGGCATTCGGGGCAGGACTGGCTGCTGCGCATGCGCGACAGATCTTCACGCACCAGGCTGGACTCGGTCTCGTGGTAGCGCCGCTGCAAGTTGGGGATGATGCCCTCGAAAGGATGCTTTTTGCTGACCTTGCGCCCCTGCGAGTTGCCCGACTCGACGATGTAGCTGAACTTGATGTCCTCGCTGCCCGATCCGTACAGCACCGCCTGCTGCACCGCCTCGGGCAGGGACTCGAAGGGCGCGTCCACATCAAACTTGTAGTGCTTGGCCAGGCTCTCGAGCATCGAAAAATAGTAGCCATTGCGCCGGTCCCAGCCCTTGATGGCGCCGCTGGCCAGACTTAGCGAGGGGAAAGCCACCACGCGCGCCACATCAAAAATATCCTGGTGGCCCAGGCCGTCACAGGCGCTGCAGGCGCCCACCGGCGAGTTAAAGGAGAACAGCCGGGGCTCCAGCTCGCTGATGCTGTACTGGCATTGCGGGCAGGCGAACTTGGCGTTAAAGCGGTGCTCGGTGCCCGGCGCGTCCATTTCCAGTGCAATCGCCCGCCCTGCGGCCAGGCGCAGCGCGGCCTCAAAGCTTTCGGCCAGGCGCTGCTGCAGCTCGGGGCGCACTTTGAGGCGGTCCACCACCACGTCGATGTCGTGCTTTTCGGTTTTCTTGAGCGCGGGCAGCTCGTGGGCTTCGTAAATCGTGCCGTTGATGCGAAAACGCACATAGCCCTGGGCCTGCATTTGCGCAAAAACATCCAAAAACTCGCCTTTTTTCTCGCGCGCCACCGGGGCGAGCACCATCAGCCGGGTGTCCAGGGGCAGGGCCAGCACGGCGTCTACCATTTGGCTGACGGTTTGCGCCTGCAGCGCCAGGCCGTGGTCCGGGCAGTGCGGCGTGCCGGCGCGGGCGAACAAAAGGCGCAGGTAGTCGTGGATTTCTGTCACCGTGCCCACGGTGGAGCGCGGGTTGTGGCTGGTGGCTTTTTGTTCGATGGAGATGGCCGGCGACAGGCCCTCGATCATGTCCACATCGGGCTTGTCCATAAGCTGCAAAAACTGGCGCGCATAGGTCGACAGGCTTTCCACATAGCGGCGCTGGCCCTCGGCGTACAGGGTGTCAAACGCCAGGCTCGATTTGCCCGAGCCGCTCAGCCCGGTAATGACCACCAACTGGTTGCGCGGAATATCGAGGTCGATATTTTTCAGGTTGTGCGTGCGCGCCCCGCGGATGCTGATGCTGGGCTGGCGCAGCCGGCTGCCCAAATAGGCGCCAGAGCCCTCGCCCAGCTCGGTAGACAGGTCAAAAGGAGTGTGTGGAGTGTTCAAAGCGTGCAGATCGGAGCAAACCGCACATTATCGCCAAGCGGCGTAAGGCGCCGGCCTTGCCCGCCGCGCCGCCCAAAGGCTGGATAATGCGGCCACAAACTTGGAGAAAACCATGGCATCCGTCAATAAAGTCATTCTGGTCGGCAACTGCGGCCGCGACCCCGAAATCCGCTACCTGCCCTCGGGCCAGGCCGTGGCCAATGTCAGCATCGCCACCAGCAGCCGCCGCAAAGACAAAAACACCGGCGAATCCATCGAGGACACCCAGTGGCACCGCGTCACCTTTTACGACCGCCTGGCCGAAATCGCGGGCGAATACCTCAAAAAAGGCCGCCCCGCCTATATTGAAGGCCGCCTGAAGTACGGCAAATACACCGACCAGGCCGGCGTCGAGAAAAACACCGTCGACATCGTTGCCACCGAACTGCAGCTTTTGGGCGGCCGTGAAGGCATGGGCGGCCCCTCGGAGGGCGACGATGGCGGCCAGCGCCGCGCCCCGCCCGCTGCCCGCGCACCCGCAGCGCCTCCGGCCCGCACCGCCCCACCGCAGCGCCCGGCCAGCGGCTTTGACGACATGGACGACGACATCCCGTTTTAAACCCGGAGCACACCATGGCCGACCGCAGCGTCCACCTACACCGCGTCCTGCGCGCGGCACCCGACAAGGTCTACCGCGCCTTTATCGAGCCCTCGGCCATGGCTAAATGGATACCGCCCTATGGCTTTAGCTGCACCGTGCACCACATGGACGCACGCGTGGGCGGCAGCTTTCGCATGTCCTTTCACAACTTCAGCACCGGCGGCGCGGATTCTTTTGGCGGCGAATACCTGGAACTGGTGCCCGGCGAGCGCCTGCGCTACACCGACCGCTTTGAAGACCCGAATTTACCCGGCACCTTGGAAGTAAGGGTGACGCTGCAAGCCGTCATTTGCGGCACCGAAATCAGCATCACCCAAAGCGGCATCCCCGAGGCCATCCCGCTAGAAATGTGCTACCTGGGCTGGCAAGAATCGCTGGCCCAACTGGCCAACCTGGTGGAGCCGAACATTCCCGGCTGAGACGTACCATGGCAAACGTACCCAAGGTCCAAGGGCCTTCCTCTTACTTCCCCTCCATCGAAAAGAAATACGGCCAGCCCATGGCCCACTGGTTTACGCTGGTGGAGTCCCGCAGCGGCGCCAAGCACATGGAAATTGTGAATTGGCTCAAGGCTGAGCATGGCATGGGGCATGGGCATGCGAATGCTGTGGTGGCTTATTGCTTGGGGCAGAAGCGCTGAGCGTTGGGGGTGACTTGCAATGCATGCGTGTTGCAGTGATGCTCGGACCCGATAAGTAACCTTGCTTTCATATCCGCTTATGAGTGCACAATAAAACAGTTTGCATGTGGGTTAGAAGGTCGCCGTTTCGCGGCGCAGTCTGTGTACCGATGCCTCTCTACGTTGGGCATTAACAACGGAGTCAGTAGCATGTCAGAAGCACCCAAATACGTTGTTCGCAAATTCGAGCCTTCAGATGCAGAGTCTTTCTACGCAGCTGTTCGCGAGTCAATCGATGAACTCGCTTACTGGATGCCATGGTGCTCTGCGAACTACGCGTTTTCAGATGCGGAAAATTGGATAAAGAAATGCATCGACCTCTGGGCAAGCAACACCGAGTACCCGCTAGGCATATTCGATGCCTCAACGGGTGCGGTGATTGGTGGAACAGGCATTCACGAAATCAGTCGAGCCTTCCGAATCGGAAGCATCGGGTACTGGGTAAGCTCGCGTTACAAGGGCCACGGCGTCGCCCGTTTTGCCGCCCATCAAGCGGCGCTGATTGGGTTCAATCAGTTGGAACTCACTCGACTTGAGATCGTAGTCTTAACGCACAACATCGCGAGTCAGCGCGTCGCTATGGCGCTCGGCGCCACGCTGGAGTGCGAAGCGAGGAACAGGCTCTATTTCCAAGGCGCGCCACACGACGCTTTTGTTTACTCGCTTGTGCCCGAGGATGTGCTGTGATATATGAGTCCTTGCCCGATGGCCGTTCCAATCGCTATGAACGGATATACCGTATGGAAAATTTTTAAACGCCCTCCGGGGTTCGCATACTTGCCGCAAACGAAACGCCTGAAGGCGTGTGGAAGATGTTGACGTACCGGATCAACGAATCGGTACAAGCAAATCGGTGACTAAATCATTGCTGTTGCTCACCGTATCAGAGCGCTTGATATAAACCTCCAAGGGTGGCCTGCGTTTGTGTAGTTTGTGCTTTTGCATGCGGGCGTGGCCCATGGCGGCGTTCCATGCCGGCCCTAAGAAGCGGTAATCGCCTTGCAAGCGCACGTGATAAAACTTGCCTCCACCCATGCTTTGGATATCGGTGCCAGGGTAGGCGTCGGTTACGGGCAAAGCAGCATCGCATCGGGTGCTACCGTCTTTGATGGTGATCTGATGGTAGATACCCGCTGGCTCGCTGGTAGCAGCGTCCCCGGCCTGAACAGCAAGCTCGGGAAACGCTTTGGCAAAAAATCCAGGCAAGCCTGCCATGGGGCCGCTGAAGTTGCGTGTGATGACCGATTGCGCGGGTCGTGTGCAAACGCCCAAAAAGCTGATGCGTGGGTGGGGGGCGCTGCTATCGAGTGCACCCACCATACGGGCCAGGCCCAGGTCAAAGTCCATGCCTATCATGTGTTCGAACATGGGCAAAAAAGGGCGCATGGGTAGCGGCACCTTGGCATCCATGACCCAGCGCAATTCGCACGCCGTGGGGTCATTGGCTACTTCGTGAAATTCAAAAAAAACCTGGGCCTGCGATTTGAAAGGCTTAATAAATTTCAAAGTCAGCGCAGTACTTTGGCCGGGCTTTATGGCATCGGTGCTAATCGCGCCTTGGCCTATGCTTTGACTTTGCCAACCGTAGCCAGACCCGACCTGCCCCGCTTGCCCGAAAAAATGCAGCTCGGTCTGCGGATCATGCAAGAGCCACGGGCTCCAGTCTTGCCAACGCGCGTAGTCCAGCAAATAGGCCTGCATGAAATCAGCGGTGCGTGCAAATCGCTGCACGCGCTCCACCCGGTAGCCAGCGGGCAAACGCATCAGCCAAAGCCCAGTACCCGCAAGCGCAATGCACAACACGCCAATTAACCACATACTCGTTGTCATAGTCTTCCTCCTTTGTTATTGAACTTCAAGACGCAATTCAGCGCTGAGAAGGCTGCGTCAATAAGGGCTTTATTGCTGGGGAAACTCCGCCTCGTTAAGGTAAAAAATTTCCCATGCATGTCCATCCAAATCAAAAAAACCGCGTTGGACCATAAATCCGTGGTCTTTGGCGGGGCTGTGCTCTACCGCGCCAGCAGCCAAAGCCTTTTCCATCAGGGCATCGACTTCGGCGCGACTGGCGACGCTCAGCGACATAAAGGCAGGCGTACTTTCATGGGCGTCCGTCACCGGCTTGGGCGTGAAGCCTGCAAAAAATGGGCGTATGAGCAGCATCACGTTGATGTGCTCATTGATGACTAAGCAGCTTGCCTGCTCGCTCGTAAATTTTGGGTTGAAGCTAAAGCCTAATGCCGTGAAAAAAGCAGTTGACTTGGCCAGATCAGTGATGGGCAAATTGACATAGAGGGATGAAGTCGGCATGGTGGTTTGAATGGGTAAAAATGGGTTTGACATGAAAATTAAACTTCTTCAGTTCAAAACAAGTGCTTGCAATCTCGTTAACAATAGTTTTAATGGAAAGTATATTCAACCATATTTACTCGTAGCCCAAGTTATGCAAGACAACAAAATTCTAAGCACCGCAAGAACGTTCCCCTTTTCCCCCGAGGCGGTTTATGCCGCCTTCGCTTGCGGGCCGGTGCTGGCCGCGTGGTGGGGGCCCGAGGGATTTACCAATACCTTTCACACCTTTGATTTCAACGTCAACGGCAGATGGCTGTTCACCATGCACGGGCCCGACGGCAAGCGCTATGAAAACACGAGCTTCTTCGCAGCGCTGGAGCCGGCCTGTCGCATCGTCATCCGGCATGACTGCCAGCCTTTCTTCACGCTCACTGTGGGCCTTCACGCGGTGGGCGGCGGCACCCACCTGACCTGGGATCAGGCCTTCGACGATGCAGACACCGCGCGGGCGGTCAGCGCCGTGGTCGGTCCGGCCAACGAGCAGAACTTAGATCGGCTCGCCCTCGCCCTGCGTAGTGAGAATAGCGTAGCCTGAGCGCTTATGGAGGCGGGCGACCAAGCCATTGCGTGCTTGCCGATGCATCGAAGAAAGTCGCGCCCACGTAAGGCACCCCCAGCGCCCGCATCCGCTTGGCCATACACAAAACCGCATGGTCTTTGCTCAGCAAGCCCGCTTGGTGCACCAGCGCCAGGTCGATAAAGCGCTGGTCGTCCGGGTCTTTGCAGCGTAGGGGTGCGCGTGGCGCCACGTCCACGGTGTGGCTGTGGGAGTCAAAGTCGCGCAGCAGGTCATCGGCGCTGCGTTGGTAGTAGGC